>NZ_JACVOQ010000003.1 GCF_018882325.1 Polynucleobacter sp. 78F-HAINBA
GAATATATCCACTACTACAACCATGATCGGATCAAACAAAAACTAAAGGGATTGAGCCCAGTGCAATACCGAACTCAATCCCTTCTGGTAACCTAACTAAACTGTCCAACTTTTGTGGGTCAGTTCACCATGACGTGGGGCTTTTTTATTTCAAAGGAGCATTACTGTTGCAATCGAGCCGCCAAGTCCTTCACGATGTTTTTGGCTTTGATCAATTTCGAGGTGCTCAAGAATCTATTGTTGGTCATGTAGTCGCAGGCGGGGATGCTTTGGTCCTCATGCCTACTGGCGCTGGTAAATCGCTGTGCTATCAGATTCCTTCGCTGGTTCGCCGCGGTGTAGGGGTGGTGGTTTCGCCCTTAATTGCACTGATACAAGATCAAGTGGATGCGTTAACTCAGTTAGGCGTTAAGGCTTTGTTTCTCAACTCCAGCCTGGATGCGGTCTCCTCTCAACAGGTGACAACCCAATTGCTGGCTGGCGATCTTGACTTAATCTATGTGGCGCCAGAGCGCCTGATGAATCCTGGTTTTTTATCGATACTTGATCGACTTGATGCCGGCCCCGGAATTGCCTTGTTCGCTATTGATGAGGCACACTGCGTTTCACAATGGGGTCATGATTTCCGTCCGGAATATCGCCAACTCACTGTTTTGCACGAGCGATTCCCGAAGGTGCCTCGTATCGCCTTAACAGCGACGGCGGATGCGCCTACCCGAGCAGAAATTGTGGAGCGCCTTTCCTTGGAGTCTGCCGAGCAGTTTGTCTCTAGCTTTGATCGTCCCAATATTAAGTATCGAGTGCTGCAAAAGCAGAGCGCTAAGCAACAGTTAGAGCACTTTTTAAATGCCGAGCATGCCAATGACTCAGGAATTATTTATTGCCTATCGCGTCGCAGTGTGGAAGAAACTGCGCAATGGTTGCAAGATCGCGGATGGGATGCGATGCCATATCACGCAGGTTTGAGTGTTGAAATGCGTAGCGCCAATCAAAAACGTTTCTTGCGTGAAGAAGGCGTCATTATGGTTGCAACCGTAGCTTTCGGAATGGGTATCGATAAGCCTAATGTCCGCTTTGTAGCGCATCTAGATCTACCTAAAAGCATGGAAGGCTACTACCAAGAGACTGGACGGGCGGGGCGGGATGGTTTGCCTGCAAATGCCTGGATGGCTTACGGATTCGGGGATGTAGTTAGCCTACGACAAATGGTGGATGGCGGTGAAGCTTCTGAAGAGCGGAAGCGAGTAGAGCGCCAAAAGCTCAACGCCCTGCTAGGCTATTGTGAATCCACAACATGCCGCCATCAAGCGATCTTGCGCTACTTTGGAGAAACGCATGCTGGTAGCTGTGGTAACTGCGACAACTGCCTAGAGCCAGTGGCCACCTGGAATGCCACGCACGAAGTGCAAAAAGCACTGTCGTGCGTCTATCGAACGGGTCAGCGTTTTGGTGTAACCCATTTAATTGATGTGCTCTTAGGAAAAGTAACTCCTAGAGTGAAGCAATTTTTTCATGAGCAAGTGAGTACTTTTGGTATTGGTGCAGAGTTGAATCAGGCCCAGTGGAATAGCGTCTATCGTCAACTAGTAGCAGGTGGTTACTTGGATGCTGATATTGCGTTGCACGGTGGCTTAAAGCTAGTGGATGACATTGCTTTGCCGGTGCTACGTGGAGAGCAAGAGGTTTGGCTGCGAAAAGAAACGGGTTACTCCAAGAGTAAGGCTACGAAGACTGGGGCAAGAAAGAGTTCTACACACCCCTTTAGCAACATTGCAGATGAAAACCTATGGGAGGCGCTCAAGGCTAAGCGTACTGAGTTAGCGCGCGAACAAGGGGTGCCGCCTTATGTGATTTTTCATGACAGCACTTTGCTGGAGATGGTTCAATCTACGCCATCTACCTTAGATCAATTCAGTCGTATAGGTGGGGTGGGGCAAGCTAAGTTAGAGCGCTATGGAGAACACTTTATTAAAGTGATTCGGGAAAATCTAGAATCAAATAAGGCTTAATGCACTACCTAAGATTGCCCACCACAATCTGAAGTACTTGCAGAATCAGTAGCAATACCAGGGGTGATAGATCTAAGGCCCCAATGTTAGGCATTGCCTTCCTGATGGGGGCAAGTAGGGGGTCAACTAATAGCGACACTAAGAACTGAATTTGAGTCCCTGCACCAATCCACGAGAGAATGACACTCGCCAAAACCAAGCCAACTAATCCTGAAAGAATCAGATCTGCTAAGTCAATCAAAGCTAGGAGAAGCCATAAGGCGTTAGCTAGATCGGCTCCAGAGATCAGAAAAAGTATTGCTGTTTTTCCAGCAATGAGTAGATAGGCGGCTAAAAAACTAGCCACATCAAAGCGGCCAATACTTGGGATAAGTCTACGGAGTGGGATCACGATCCAATTGCTTAGTGGAAGAACGTATGCGCCAATAGTTCTGCTTTGGCCTGAGCCTAGATTAAATGCGAGCCACTGAAGATAGCACCTTAGCAGGCAGGCTCCAGCCACGATGCTTACTAGCACTTGAAGGAGAAGATTCATGATTTGTATCAGCATAGTGATCTTTGGGTCTTTTAAAGGAATGTTTTATTCGCTAAACGTCACGACGTGATCAGCTACCAGATGTATGCCAATCTTTTCACCAATCGCGTGATCATGGTGGCTGGGTACAAAAGCAAAAATTTCAGTTCCAGATGCTAGCTTGAGTGTATATAAAAAGTCAGCACCTCTAAAGGTCTTGCGCACAACCTCTGCTAGCAAGGCGCTGTTGTCATCATGCTGAATATCATCAGCTCGTAAGAGGACGTCGATTTCTTTTCCAACTTCTTTGCTGCGGTCTTCCTCTAAATCGAGTTCACCCAACTCAATGTTGACTTTGTTGTTGGCTTGTACGACACCCTTAACAAATACGCCGCGACCAATGAAGTCGGCGATGTAACGATTGGCTGGTTTGTGATAAAGCTCGTATGGACTATCCCACTGCAACACTTTGCCATCTGTCATCACGCCGACTTTATCTGCAATTGCAAAAGCCTCAAACTGATCATGAGTTACGAGTAGGGCAGTAATGTTATTGGCCTTAAGGATCTCCCGCATCTCGCCTGCAAGACGCTCTCTAAGTTCAATGTCCAAACTGGAGAAGGGCTCATCTAGCAAAATTAAATCTGGCTCTGGAGCCATTGCCCTCGCTAGTGCCACACGTTGCTGCTGCCCACCACTGAGCTCATGAGGATAAGCATCGGCTTTATCTGCGAGGGATACTCGTTTGAGCCACTCCAGCGCCACGGAAGATCTTTGTTTGCTTGGTAAGCGTTGCAAGCCAAAAGCAATATTCTCTAAAACGTTGAGATGAGGGAAGAGGGCGAAGTCCTGAAAGACCATGCCTACTTTTCTTTGGTTTGGTGGGAGGTGGATGGAGGCGGAGCTCACGACCTGATCGCGGAGGAGGATTTCTCCGGCTTTAACAGGCTCAAACCCACAAATTGCCCTCAAGACGGTAGATTTACCGCAACCAGACGATCCCAATAAACAGCCAATCTCTCCTGGGGCAAGATTGAGCTTGAGGTCTTTAACTGCAGTGACACGACCTTGCCCATCCCGACTTGGGTAGTCGATTTCAAGTCCTTGGATCGAGAGCAGTGCGTGAGCGGAGTTCATCCCTATAATTTTCCCATTAATGCTTGTATTCAATGCTGGTGGTTTAATGCATAGCTAGAGTCTAAACGGATTGCCGATTTCATGAATCGTATTGTCGCGCCACTTGCCCTGCTGTTATTTTTGCCCCTATTTGGCTTGGCAGCGCCTTTCCTATTTCCCGGAAATGATCAATTAGCTACTGGCACTCTCGCTCATCTCTGGAACTTTGTGTTGGGTGGATATATTGCCTCAACCTTGGTGCTTATTCTTGGCGTTGGAGTAGGGGTATTTGTTCTTGGGGTGGGTAATGCCTGGATCATTGCTAGCTACGACTTCCCTGGTAAGAAAATATTTGAGTGGGCACTCATTCTGCCTTTAGCTGTACCCACTTATGTCATGGCTTACCTGTTTGTAGATCTCTTGCAATTTTCAGGACCCATACAGAGCACGCTTCGTGTATTACTGGGAATGGATTCACTTTGGTTCTTTCCGGACCCAAGATCCCTGAGTGGGGCTATTTGGTCCTTTTCCTTTTGCCTCTTTCCTTATGTCTACCTGATTACGCGTACTGCATTTTTAGAACGCAGTGGCCGATTGATTGAGGCTTCAGAAACCCTGGGCTACAGCCCACTTCAAGGATTTGTGAAGTTGGTATTGCCGATGGCAAGACCGGCCATTTTTGCTGGCATGGCTTTGGCACTCATGGAAGTCTTAGCAGATTTTGGCGCGGTGTCTTACTTTGGTGTGCAGACTTTTGCAACCGGCATCTTTAAGGCCTGGCTTTCTTTTGGCGACCGGGTGGCGGCCGTGCAGCTTGCCTTAGGCCTTTTAAGTTTTGTCTTGCTGATCTTCTTTATTGAGCAAAGTAGTCGATCAAAATTGCGTTATGCCTCTTCATCACGTGGCAAGCCGTTAGCTAAGACTCTAAAAGGTAATAAAGCCTTTTTTGCTTTTGCATTTTGTGGCGCTACGCTCCTGTGTGGATTTTTGTTGCCAGCATTTGCGCTCCTACAATTACTTTTCAAGCAAGGCCTCACGATTGATATTCGTTATCTTGATTGGTTAAGTAATTCTGTTTCTGTTTCGATTCTGACTGCATTAATATCAGTTGCGCTCGCCATATTCTTTGCTTACTCAGTGCGAATGAATGCACGCTTGAGCTGGGTAAATCGATTGCTAGGTTTTGGTTATGCCTTGCCTGGTGCGGTATTGGCCATCGGCATCCTCTCCTTCCTGGAGATATTTCAGCTTGCTTGGTGGATGTCTGCCAGCATGTTAGTGCTGATCTACGCTTACTTGGTACGTTTTCTTTCTTCCAGCTTGCAAAGTGTAGAGGCGGGGCTTGCGCGTATCACGCCCTCTATGGATGCATCAGCAGCACTGCTTGGGCTTTCTAAGGGGCAGATTCTGAAGCGGGTACACATTCCCTTGCTTAAGCGAAGTCTGCTGACTGCTGGCCTCTTTGTCTTTGTGGACGTGATGAAGGAGTTACCAGCAACACTCCTATTGCGCCCCTTTAACTTTGATACCTTGGCTGTTGCCACTTACCAGCTAGCTGCTGATGAGCGTCTTGCTGAATTGGCCCTACCGTCCTTAACCATTGTTTTAGTTGGGCTTTTCCCGGTGCTACTACTTTCCAGGGTCATCTCCAAATCTTAATTGATAATCATTCGTATTTGTGATAAATTAGATTTACTCTAATTTTGATCGTAAATACAGCAATGGCAACCCAAGTAATTCACAAGTTCCTAGTCGCAACCTTATTGGTGCTGAGTAGCTTTATGGCTTTGCCATTACATGCTCAAGAAGTCAAAGAGTTGAATCTCTATTCCGCTCGTCACTACCAAACAGACGAAGCGCTCTATAGCGATTTCACTAAGAAGACGGGCATCAAGATTAATCGTATTGAGGCTGACGATAATGCGCTGGCTGAGAGACTGAAAAGCGAAGGTGCCAATAGTCCGGCGGATGTGATTTTGATGGTCGATGCTGCGCGATTGTGGCGTGCGCAGATTGACGGATTCTTTAAACCTATTCACTCAAAGTATTTAGAGAACCGCATTCCAGCAAACCTTCGTTCTAAGCCTGATTCAGAGGGATCAACTTGGTTTGGATTTTCGACCAGAGCTCGTCTCGTGGTCTATAACAAGGCGAAAGTAAATCCACAAGACGTCGACACTTATGAGAAATTAGCTGAGCCCATGAACAAGGGTAAGGTATGTACACGCTCAGGCGCTCATCCATACATGCTGTCCTTGATTGGTGCCATGATTGAGCGCCGTGGTGAGACGGCTACTGAAGATTGGGCTAAGGGGATGGTGACAAATATGGCTCGCCCTCCAAGAGGTGGTGACACGGATCAGATCAAGGCAGTTGCTTCAGGCGAATGCGGGGTGGCTTTAACAAACTCTTACTACCTGGTTAGGCTTTTACGTTCAACGAAGCCAGAAGACCAGGCCATTGTTTCTAAGATTGGGTTTGTTTGGCCTAATCAGCAGACTACTGGCACGCACATCAATATTGCCGGTGGTGGTGTGGCTAAGAATGCACCTCATTCACAAGCTGCCATTCAGTTTCTTGAATACCTCGCTAGCGATTCGGCGCAAGAATATTTTGCCAATGGTAATAACGAGTGGCCTGTGGTGAAGTCGGTCAAGATTGAAAATGAAGGACTCAAAATGTTGGGGTCTTTCAAAGCCGAAAACATTTCGATTGCGGCGATTGGCAAGAATCAAATTGCAGCGCAACGCTTACTTGATCGAGTTGGGTATAAATGAAATTCATTTGCTAGGTTTCAAAAATGGCTAGAATGGTCCCATTCTTCAAAAGATCCGGATTGTTAAATGAAAATCATCTCGAGCGTTGTAGTAATTGCCATCTCAATGGCTATGCTGGCTTGCTCAACACCGCCAAGTGAGTTTGGGGTCTATCGGCAGTCAGATGGAACTGTTGGGGTGCATGCCCCAAAATCGGCTAAGGATACTGAAGCTCAAGCGGCTGCAGCAGAGGAGTGTAAAAAGCTAGGAAAGCGAAGCGCCACTATCGTTGAAACTCGTAAAACAGTGAACGACCGCTTTCCTATGACCTACATTTTTGTGTGTAATACCTATTAAGTTAAAACTACTTAGCTAAGCAGCCATTTCTTAATGGATTTGTTTACACACATTGCATCTAAAGCTAATCCAAAGAACTCTGAGCCATTGGTGACCATGCTCTCAATAGCCTCAACCTTGCCAGATTTCACGCCACGCAAATAAGTTGCTGCACGATAGCGTAGGAAGTGTTCATTCTCACCTTCTTCATTATCTGTAGAGCAAATTTCTAGACTGCCATAGCGAGTTTCTGGGTTGATATTCAGAATAGAGAGGCCAAGTGCGCCAATGAGCTTTTCCGGAACAGGGATTGGAACGTAAGAGTATAGGGAAACCAACTGCTCTTGCTCATCGACTTCAATAATGTGGTCAACATCGAACACATCTTTTTCTGTCAACTCAGTTTCACCGGAATCGCCACCACCAAAGGTGGACTCAAATTGCAACATTGCTGTATTGCTGTCTTTGGAGATCTCAATCATGTCAGGATAGCCAAGCAGGCCTTTCCACCAGTACATCAATGAGAAGGTGCAAGGTTTAACTTCAACCAAACCCTTATTGGTTGACTTGGCAAAGTACAGGCCGTAGAACTCATCATCTTCCTCGAGTCCATACTGATCGACTTTCAGTTTCTTTGGTGCAGCTGCCTTAGGTGATTTCTTAGCAACTTTCTTTGGAGCAGGTTTTTTGGCTGCTGGCTTCTTAGCTGCTACCTTTTTAACCACCTTCTTCGCTACTGGTTTTTTCGCAGTCGTTTTTTTGGCGACAGGCTTTTTAGTTGCTGGTTTTTTCACTACCTTCTTTACGGCCTTTTTGGCTACCACTTTCTTAGCGGCAACTTTTTTAACGGCTTTCTTTGCAGGGGCTTTTTTTACCACCTTAGTAGCTACTTTCTTTTTTGCTGGAGACTTCTTTGTAGCCATGGTCTATTACCCTTCCTATTGGTAGTTAATGTGCTTAGCGCACAAGTTGATATTACTTCAGTTCTATCAACTTTTGCTGATACCTATATGGGGATTTACCTTGCAATATCAAGGGTCAAGTTCCAATGGTTTTTTAGCTGTGTTGAATAGGGGTGGGGAGCTTGAATTTAAGCGCTAACTTGCTACACTGGAGTGGCAGTCATGAATAACCCCAACCTAAAGAGAATCTATGTTCCCTGAATATCGCGAGTTAATTACTAAGCTGAAAACATCAGATCGTCACTTTTCACATTTGTTCGATAAGCACAACAATCTGGATCAAAAGATTCAAAGGATGGAGGCTCACACTGAACCCAGTACCCCTGAGGAGATTGAGGTTTTGAAAAAAGAAAAACTGTTATTGAAGGATCAGCTATACGCGGTCTTGAAAAAAGCCAGCGCGACTTAAAGCTGGTAGACCATCGGAGTCCATATTCGGGCCTGATGGTCTTTAATTGAAACTTAAGCTTTCTTCAAAAAGCAGGCTTTGAGCAACATATTGCCGGCCTCTGTTTTGCAGTCCACCTCATGATCACCGGAAACCAGACGGATTCCCTTGATCTTTGTTCCAACCTTGAGTGTTGTGGATGATCCTTTAACCTTTAGATCCTTAATGAGGGTGACCGTATCGCCATCAGCCAGCAAATTACCGTTGGCATCCTTCACAATCAGAGCTCCTTCATCTTCTTCTGCAGCGGCCGTCATCGGCCACTCATGGCCACATTGGGCACAAACAAAGTTGTCCCCGTCAGGGTAGGTCATATCCTCTTGGCAGGCTGGGCATTTTGGAAGATTAGTGGTGGTATTCATCAGTGGTACTTAAAAAGTCATGTAAGCATGAATTTTAGTCTACGAACAGCTCGGTAATTTAGAATCAGTTATCAATGAATAAAACAGTCAAGATCATCGTCGGAGCTCTAGGTGGGGTAATTGTCCTGCTTGCGGCGGGGGTGTGGTACGCAAGCTCAGCAGTTGACCCAGTGCAATTAACCAAATTACTCACCACTTCGGTGAAGTCCGCTACAGGCAGGGATTTAAAAATCAGCGGACCTGTGAGCTTAAGTTTTTTCCCGGGAATTTCAGTTTCGGCAGAGCGCTTGAGCTTAAGTAATGCAACTTGGGCATCCAATCCTGAGATGCTGACTCTCAATCGCATTGATTTGAATATTAAGATGCTGCCGCTACTCAGTAAGCGCATTGAGGTTGGTAGTGTCAAGCTTGCTGGTCTTGAGTTACGTCTTCAAAAAAATGCATCAGGCAAGGTGAATTGGGATATGAGCACAGACTCACCCAATACAACCCCTGGTTCTAGTGGTGACAATGCAGACACCCCTTCAGTTGGTAATAATTTGATCTACATGGATAGCGTTTCTGTTGCGGATACCCAGATTCAATATCAAGATCCTTTTGGCGCAATCTCCAATTATCAAATCAAACGTTTTTCATTAACGGAGAGTGGGGATAAATCCAGCATCTCACTCAATATGCAAGCCCAGGGTCAAGCTCTAGAGCTCAGTGGAAAAACAGGCTCATTTTCTAAGTTACTGAAGCAGTCGGATACTTCATCGTTGCAATTTCCACTCGACCTTAATCTCGCTATGAATGGCAAGACCCTATCGATTAAGGGTGAGGTAAGCAAGCCCCCCAAAGCTGTGCCCACGATCAATTTAACCTTGAGCTCAAAAGCTTTTGATTGGCCTAACTTGAGCGCTACTGCCAATCCACCCGCTCAAGCTTCAAATGCGGTTAAGTCGGATCAAGTGGTGCGTCAACCGACAAAGCCACAATCCAAATACTTGTTTAGTAGCGAGGCTATTCCTTTTGATGCTCTACCTCAAGCTAAAGGGAAGGTAGTCATCGACATTGCGGCCTTGGGCCTACCAAAGCGGAAGCCAATTGAAAATCTTCAAGCTACTTTGCAGCTAAATGGTAATGAAATTGATATCCCAAATCTGACTTTTCAGATGGGCAGGGGAGGTGCTGATTTACAGATTAAGCTCTCAGGATTTGATGCAGCAAATCCGACATTCGCAGCCAAAGGTGTGACAAAGGATTTCACGCTGGAAAGTTTATTAGCTAGGCTTGACCCTAGCTCCAAGGTCAGCGGGGGTGCCATGAGGTTGGCGTTTGATATCAAGACATCTGGAGCTAGCCTGCATCAAATGGCGGGTAATTCGAATGGCAAAATTCAATGGAGTATTAATCAAGCTCAAATGGGCACCAATTTTTTGAATGATGCTGGTGACTTCGTGGTCACGCTCTTAGATTCCATGAATCCAATGCGCAAGAAAACGAGTCAAACAGTTTTAGAATGCGCGGTCGCCTATCTACCAATTAGTAATGGCCAGATCAATATAGCCAATACAGTTGGCGCTGAAACCGATAGATTGAATGTAGTGTTAGCTGGTTCTATAAATCTAAAAACAGAGACAGTTAATCTCACGATTGATCCTCAGGAAAAATCGGGTCTGACTACTGGTCTTGATTTAGCAGGGCTAGTAAAGATGGGCGGCACGCTATCAAACCCTAAGGCAGGCATTAATCAAGCCGGCGTTGTGAACAGCGCCGTTTCCATTGGACTTGGATTTTTGACTGGAGGCGCAAGTATTTTGGCTGAGAATGCGAGATCAATGACCTCTAAAGGCCATCCTTGTCGCGATGCACTCCACCCCTGGTCAGATATCTATGCTGGGGCGGAGTAATTCTTAAAACACTATTCCGCTGATAAAAAGGCTGAATAAAGAAATAAAGATACTGGCAAAGAACGCTGTCCAGAAGCTGGAGATAGTAAAGCCACTGACCACTGCAGACACTAGCATTAGCACCAATGCATTGACTACCAACAGAAACAATCCCATGGTGAGAACAGTCAGCGGCAGAGTAAAGAGAATCAATAAGGGTTTTACGACGGCATTGGCAAATCCGAGCAGTAGGGCGGCAATTAATAGTGAGCCACCATCAGCAAAGCGTAAGCCGCTAAAAAGGTAGCTGGCGACCCAGAGGGATAAAGAGGTTAACCCCCACTGGACTAAAAATGGTACTAAGTTACCCATGACGAGCGTCCTTTTTGATAATTTTTGAAATTAACTTTAATCGTAACTGATTTTAGGTGAGACATTAGGCAGCTAGCTTTTGCTTTGAGTTTTTAATTGGCTTAAAGTGAATTTCAATATGAGTGTTAGTTGCTGCCGCCAATTTGGTCAGAGTTCTCAGGGAGGGAAGTCCGGCGCCGCTTTCAAGCCTTGCAATTGCGGATTGAGAGGTGCTCATCAGAGAGGCCAACTCCCCCTGGGATAACCCGCTTTTCATGCGTGCCTCGATAATCTCTTGGGCAACCTCAAATTCCACGCGAGATTCATCATAGGCTTTTTTGTACTCGGGATTTTTAATCCACTTTTTATGTAAATTCGAGATTTTGGTCATATTAAGTTTGCCTGTTTTGCTCTTCTTGTTGCTATTTCTAAAGCTGCCGATGGAGTTTTCTGGGTCTTCTTGATGAATACATGTAAAACGATAATTCTCTTTGCGCTGCCGTAGATATAAATTCCTCTTGCAATTCCGTCTCTGCCGGAGATGCGTATTTCCCATAACTTATCCCCCAAAGACTTGATGTGAGGCATTCCGACATCCTGGGGGCCAAACTGCTCAAGTAACCCAGAAACCCTCACAAAGCGACTTCTAATATCTGTTGGCAGAGCCTCCAACTCTAGGTCAACAGTGGAGTTTAGGGTGTATACGGTCCATATGGTCATCCATAAATTATATCAATAATGATATATGCTAAAAATGATATAACTTAACCAGCAATAAATCAAGGGCTTTAATAATGAGGGGGAATTTCATCCTTTGGGCTGTTATTAACTGCCCCATCGCCACTGCTGGCTTGCTCCTTAATGGATTTAAGTTCGCGATATAGAAATTCAATCTGCTGCTGTTGCTTGTAGATGGTTTGGTTTAGTTGATCAATCAAATCTTCAGTAAAGCTGAGTTTAATTTCAAGGTTAGCGATGCGATCTTCAGTCATTTCAATTCTTCTCTCTTTATCTTAAGCATCAACTAATTCAAATCGACCATCTTCCATTTCTGCTTTTGGTCTGATCCAAAAGTCATGTGACTGGAGTGATTCGTATACATAGGCTGGCTCTAGGTTGGCTTCAACATTGGCGAGCAGCACTACCTTATAAAAGCCACCCGTCTTAATGTGTCTTAGCTTGCTTCCCGGCTTAAATAGTCCATCATCGGCATCTGTCATTTTTGGTTTGCTCATGTCAAAAAAGTGCTTTCTCAGTATGATCTACGTATGACAAATTCTGTCCCGTACTCCATTCTAGATATATCTCCAATCCCGCAGGGATTTACTGCTGGTGATGCCTTGCGTAACTCATTAGATGTTGCTCAGCATGCTGAGGCTTTGGGCTATACCCGCTATTGGGTGGCCGAGCATCACAATATGACAGGTAATGCTAGCTCTGCTACTGCAGTCTTAGTTGGTTATATAGCTGGAGGTACCAAAACCATTCTGGTTGGGTCTGGCGGTGTGATGTTGCCAAACCATGCCCCACTAGTCATCGCAGAGCAATTTGGCACTTTGGCGTCTATCTATCCTGGCAGGATTGAGTTGGGCTTAGGACGTGCGCCAGGCACTGACCAAATGACGGCTAGAGCCTTACGGCGAGATTTATTGGGAAGTGATGATCGCTTTCCGCAGGATGTGCGAGAGCTGCAACATTACTTTGGCCCTATTCAGGAGGGGCAAGCAGTAAAGGCTATTCCGGGGGCTGATACTCAAGTACCCATTTGGATCCTGGGATCCAGTTTGTATGGCGCTCAATTGGCGGCCCACTTTGGCTTGCCCTATGCATTTGCCTCGCACTTTGCACCAGAGCAGTTGCTCGATGCAATGACTGCCTATCGCGAACTATTTAAACCATCCGATAAGTTAAGTAAGCCTTATTCTGCATTTGTGATGAATGTAGTTGCTGCCGATGCTGATGAAGAGGCCGCTCATCTTTTCACCACTTTGCAGCAGAATCTCATTCGCATGCATCGGAATACTCGCGGGCAATTACCGCCACCGATTGAAAATTTAGATGACTTCTGTGAGCCACACGAAAAAACTACTGCCTCACACGCTTTACGCTGCTCTGCTGTTGGGTCTTTGGAAACGGTGAGAAAAGAGATGCAGTATTGGCTCGATCAAACTGGCGCTAACGAAATTATTATCACAGGCCAAATTTATGATCATCAGGCGCGCTTGAGGTCGTTTGAAATTGCTGCTGAAGCGGCCAAGGGTTTGCGCTTTAACTCTAAAGTCTAAAGGCGTTGTAGTCGCTGGTAATCAGAATATCGTCTTGAGCAGCTCGACTGGCGATGTGGAGCAGGGCATTGTCTTTGCTGATGAGTATCGCTGGCCTGAATTGATAGGCTAGATCCAAGAAGATCTGATCATCGGGGTCTTGGCATTTCCAGGGCGCAGTAGCTAGGTTTGAATCGTCATGCTGCCGTGCGAGGGATTGCCATTGATCAAAAATTGCTGCTTGAGTTACTTCATCGAGCTTAAAGAGGGGGCGCGAGATGACGTCGGCAAACTCGAATAAAGTCTTTTGACTAGCAACTGCAGGAACGCTGCCATCCACAATTGCTTGTTTCAGATTGCTCGCTCGCTCGTCATTAAAGGCAAAAATATCTAGCAAGATATTGGTGTCTAAAACTACCGCTTTCATTGCTGTTGATTGCGCCAGATTTCTGGGGTGATGGTGACTTGACCCTTATCCGAAGAAACGTAAGCCTCTCCATCTTGAATATTGACATGGATAACCATGCTACGCTCCACTAGCTTATTCAGTTCTTTAGCTTGCTCTGCTGGGATGGAGATCACCTGTAGATTGCGTGCACGAGTCAGCTTATTCGCAATGCCATCCCACCAAATTTTGCTAGTGTGTCCACCATAGCAATAGACGATAACTTGATCGGATCGGCCACAGGCTTTGAGAATGCGTCGCTCATCAGGTTGGCCGACTTCAATCCAAAGTTTGATGGCGTCTGTGAGGTCCTTAACCCAGAGGTCGGGCTCATCGGTATCGCTCAAGCCTTTGGTAAAAGCCAAATCTTCCTGGGCTTGGAGGGCAAAGGCGATGATACGAACCATCATCCGCTCTTCAGTCTCAGAGGGGTGCTTGGCGATAGTGAGGGAATGACTGCCGTAATAGTGGCGGTCAGAGTCTGCGACGTGGAGGTCGGCTTTGTGGATAGTTGCGCGTAGAGCCATGGCGCATTATCGCCTTTAAAAGGGGGTAAGCCAGATCTCCCAGTATTATTTAGAAAATTACCCTGATTTACTGTGTATCGTAGAGCCCCATGATCCGTATTACCGAACTTCGCCTGCCCATTCACCATGCCCCTGAGGCATTGGAGGAGGCGATCTTGAAGCGCTTGAATATTCAGGCCCAAGATTTGATTCGGACTGATGTTTTTAAGCGTAGCTACGACGCGAGAAAAAATGTCGCTCTTGCGTTTATCTATACCGTCGATTTATCGGTAAAAGATGAAGACAAATTGCTCAAGCAGTTTGCGAATGACATTCACGTAAGACCATCCCCAGATACAAGTTACCACTTCGTTGCCAACGCCTCGCAGGTGAAAAACCCAGGCTTTGAACGCCCTGTCATCATTGGATTTGGTCCCTGCGGAATTTTTGCTGCTTTGGTGTTGGCGCAGATGGGCTTTAAACCCATCGTATTGGAACGTGGCAAACCAGTACGTGAGCGCACGCAAGATACTTGGGGCTTATGGCGCAAGAATATCCTGAATCCAGAATCGAATGTGCAGTTTGGTGAGGGTGGAGCGGGCACGTTCTCCGATGGCAAGCTTTATAGCCAGATTAAAGATCCGAAGTTCTACGGTCGCAAGGTCATTGCTGAATTTATCAAAGCAGGCGCCCCAGAGGAAATTCGTTATGTGGCTAAGCCGCACATTGGCACCTTCCGATTGGTTGGCGTTGTCGAAAGAATGCGCCAAGAAATTATTGAGCTTGGTGGAGAGATTCGCTTTTCACAAAAGGTCATTGGCTTTGATATTCAGAATGATCACATTACTGGAGTCAAGATTGAGGGGCATCCAGATTTGCCTGCCAGCCATGTGGTGCTCGCTTTGGGCCATAGTGCTCGCGATACCTTTGAGGCATTGCATGCGGCTGGCGTCTATATGGAGGCAAAACCCTTTTCAGTAGGCTTTCGTATTGAGCATCCACAATCTTTGATCGACAAGGCACGCTTGGGGCCACACGCTGGTAATGAGTTGATAGGCGCCGCTGATTACAAGTTAGTCCACCACGCCAAGAATGGCCGTGCAGTCTATAGTTTTTGTATGTGCCCAGGAGGAACTGTAGTTGCTGCCACCTCCGAGCCTAATCGCGTCGTGACGAACGGGATGAGTCAATATTCTCGTAATGAGCGTAATGCCAATGCCGGTATCGTTGTTGGCATTACCCCTGAAGACTATCCGGGCGGTCCGCTAGCAGGTATTGAGTTTCAAAGGGCGTTAGAGTCCAAGGCGTATGAATTAGGCGGATCTACCTACGAAGCCCCAGGCCAATTGGTGGGAGACTTTTTAGCTGGCAGGGCTTCCACCGACTTTGGCTCTGTCATACCTTCCTATAAGCCTGGTGTTCACCTAACAGACCTTGCCGATGCTTTACCTGCGTATGCAATTGAGGCAATCCGAGAGGCGATCCCTGCCTTTGAAAAGCAGATCAAAGGCTTTTCAATGAAGGATGCGGTATTGACTGGCATTGAGACCCGTACATCTTCTCCTTTGCGGATTACTCGAGGCGCTAATTTTCAGAGTCTGAACATCAAAGGTCTTTATCCTGCAGGTGAGGGTGCTGGTTATGCCGGTGGAATATTGTCTGCTGGAGTTGATGGGATTAAAGTAGCAGAAGCAGTCGCGCTTGACTGCCTTTCCAAATAATTCAATAAGTTGATTCCTGATGAGCTCTGTAGCGTCTGCTTCTACCCCAACTGAAAAAGAAGTACTTTTTCATCCGGAGTTATTGCAGAAGTTTGATATCAATGGGCCGCGCTACACCTCTTACCCTAGTGCCGATCGCTTTCACAATGAGTTTTGTGAGGCTGATTATTTAAGCGCTTTGAAGCGTGTAGCCAAAGTCAATGAGCCGCTATCCCTGTATTTTCATTTGCCGTTCTGTCCCAATATTTGTTACTACTGTGGTTGCAACAAAATCATCACCAAAGACCATGGTCGAAGCGCTAAATACATCAAGTATTTAGCTAAAGAGATGGCAATGGTTTGTACCGCCATGGGTGCTCAGAAAAAAATACCAGTAACTCAGCTACATTGGGGTGGCGGCACGCCAACATTTTTATCTCACGAAGAGATGACGGAGTTGATGCACCATACGCGTGAGCATTTCGATCTACTTCCTGGTGGCGAATACTCGATTGAGATTGATCCAAGGCGGGTGACTGAGGCTGATATTGCCTTGCTTGCTGAGTTGGGCTTTAACCGTATCAGTCTCGGGGTGCAAGACTTCAACCTCGAGGTGCAGCAAGCGGTGCATCGCGTACAGACCATAGAAGAAACTCAAGCAGTAATGGATTGGTCTAGGAAGTATGGATTTAAATCCAGGAGCGTTGATTTGATCTATGGTTTGCCAAAGCAAACACCGGAGACCTTTAAAGAAACCGTCGATGCCGTTCTAAAAATGAATCCTGATCGCCTCTCGGTTTACAACTACGCCCATCTACCGCACATCTTCAAGCCACAACGCAGAATTGCTGAAGCAGATTTACCGGGCGCTGCAGATAAGTTAGATATTCTGTCGAACACGATAGCAAGACTTGGTGAAGTAGGCTATGTTTTTATTGGCATGGACCACTTCGCTAAACCGGATGACGAGTTAGCGATTGCGCAAAAAGAAGGCAAGCTCCATCGAAATTTTCAAGGTTATTCCACGCAAGCTGAGTGTGATCTCTTGGCTTTCGGTATTTCTTCGATTGGCAAGGTTGACGATAGTTACTCGCAAAATGTACGAACTCTAGATGAGTACTATGCAGCTATTGATGATGGCCATTTGCCCACTCTCCGAGGTCTGCAGCTGGACAAGGATGATTTACTGCGCCGTGAACTCATTGGTGAGTTGATGTGCCAATTTGCTCTGGATACCGAGCTTTTTGCCAAATCCCATCAAATCGAGTTCCCAAGTTACTTCAATACAGAAATTGAGGAGCTAAAGCGCCTAGAGGAGGCTGGCCTCCTAGAGTGGCAGGGCGCCAAGATGGTCGTACCGATTAAAGGCAGGCTCTTGGCTAGGCGCGTAGCCATGACCTTTGATCGTCATCTGAGGGAATCTCAGGCTAAAGGCACTTATTCCAAAGTTCTTTGATCGAATAAGCATCAAAAATTGATCGATTTGATCTAGATCAAAAACTCATCGAAACAGTGTTGCTTTAAAGCCAATAAAAAATTTCAGCACCCCATGAATTTGATTTGCATCAAATTCAAACCCCATCTTCAATTTGAAAATAGATTCATCAAATTGATAACAGAAAAGGGGTACATCATGCGTATTAAAACTCTAGTAGCAGCCATGGCAGCAGTAGCTTCATTAGCTCCAATCGCCGCTCAAGCTCAATCTTCAAGCGAAAATCCATGGATGGTTCGTGTACGCGCTGTTGATTTACTTTGGACTAATGGTCAGTCAGGTAGTGTTGTTCAAGGCGCCAATGTAAAAGCAAAAGATCAAATTATTCCTGAGCTCGATATTTCATATTTCTTTACTAAAAATATCGCTGCTGAGTTGGTGTTGACTTATCCACAAACCGTTCAAATTGATGTGGGTGGCGATAAGTTGGGTACGATTAAAGCGTTACCACCATCACTTTTGCTTCAGTACCACTTCACCGATTTTGGTGCGTTTAAGCCTTATGTTGGTGCTGGCGTGAACTATACAATCTTCAGTAGTCGCAACAATTTGGGTAATGGTACATATTCTGTAGATAATTCCAGTTTCGGAGCTGTCGGTCAAATTGGTATGGATTACATGTTTGATAAAAATTGGGGTTTAAACGTTGACCTTAAATACGCAACAATGTCTACAAACGTAACGACAACATCCAATGGAGCAAATGTCGGTAAGTTGACTTTAAATCCTTGGATGCCAGCCGTTGGCGTGACTTACAAGTTCTAAGAATTCAGTTCTTAGTTCTTGAGATGGAGCCCCTTAGGGGCTCTATTTTTTTGTCTGCTCTTTATTGAATAAGGTGATCGATTAATTTCTCGAACTTCCCTTCATCGAAATGTAAATTGTCAAAGCGCTGTATGGCGATATGTTCTGGTGGTTCTACTCTGCGCTTGGTGTATTGCTCCCAGTGTTGAAGTTTGTATTCATCCCTTGGGTCTGCGCGCTTCTCCATGCGACTCTTTGCTTCGCTCTCATCGAGATCTATCCAGGCGATTTTGATGCTGGATACACTGGGCACTCCTAGCTCTTCAGCATTGAACATTCGACCACTTTGGATTTCACTAGAGAATGGCCCTACTAGGATGACGTTGACACCCAGTTGGAGATTTTCTTTAGCGATAGCAATCAATCCGGCGTATTCCCAATCTCTCAGGTTTTGGAGATAGAAGGGGCTATCCCGATCATTGGGATTATTAGTAGTTAACTCCATGACATGGGCGCTATAGGCGCCATAGACCGTATCTTTATCTAAAAAGAAAAAGTTTTCACCCGTCCTCTCCACGATTAGGGGAAGCGCTTTTTTAGCTAGCGTACTTTTACCAGTGCCTGCATGGCCGGCAAAGAGGATAAGTCGAGGAGCGCTGGGACTGAGCTTACAGGTCATTTATCGCTTTATTTGGAGATATTGCTTGAGTAAATTCTACTTCTCAATCCCATGTTTATTGAAAATATTCCACCTTTGGGTGAAGTGACGATAATGTCGCCATGGCTTTAATCGTACTCACTGATGCAAAACTGGCTTTTGGCCACGTTGACCTCCTCGCAAATACTGCTTTCTCATTGGAATCTGGGGAGCGGGTTGGCTTAATTGGCCGCAATGGCACGGGCAAATCTTCCTTGTTGAAGATCTTGGCTGGTATAGAAAAAATGGATGATGGCTTGCTGCAATATCAGCAAGGCCTCCGAATTGCCTATGTTCCTCAAGAGCCGATATTTGAAGCTGAGGAGACAGTGTTTGATGCGGTATCCAAAGGCGTAGCTCAAGCCAAGGCTCTGCGCGAAGAATATGAAGCTCTCAGCGTTGGGGAGTGGGATGATGCGGCTCACCATCGCTTAGATGAAGTGCAATCCCAATTAGAGGCCTTAAGCGGTTGGAATTGGGAGCAGCGCGTTCACGAAACTTTAGATCGTCTGCATCTAGAGGCTGAGGTCAAAATCAATACTTTATCGGGCGGAACTAAGAAGCGTGTTGCATTAGCTCGCGCTCTGGTAGAGATGCCAGAGGTCCTGCTATTGGATGAGCCCACCAACCATTTGGACTTAGATTCAATCTCATGGTTGGAAGACTTGCTTAAAGAATACAAAGGCTCTGTCATTCTAATTACCCATGATCGCGCTTTCTTGGATAACGTTTGTACGCAGATTGTTGAACTTGATCGCGGTATCTTGCGTACCTATCCAGGTAACTTCTCGGCCTACGAAGTATTAAAAGACCAAGAAATGAATTCCGAGTCTTTGGCTAATGCTCGAGCGGATAAATTGCTTGCTCAAGAAGAGGTCTGGATTCGTAAAGGCGTTGAGGCGAGACGTACTCGTAGCGTTGCCCGTATTGCCCGTCTCGAAGCGCTTCGCACAACACGTTCACAAAGACGTGACGCGGTTGGGCAGGTCAAGCTAGCAGTGTCTGCTGGTGATAGAAGCGGCAAGATTGTTGCCGACCTTCAGAATGTCTCTAAGTCTTACGATCGCCCAATTGTGAAGGATTTCACAGCAACGATTTTGCGTGGCGATAAAGTGGGTTTACTTGGCCCCAACGGCGCCGGTAAGACTACGCTCCTTAAATTGATTCTCGGAACGATTGCGCCAGACTCCGGTACGGCAACAATGGGTACCCGTATTGAAGTGGCCTATTTTGATCAGATGCGCGAAGGTCTTGATCTCAATGCTTCACTTGAAGATTACATTAGCCCAGGCAGTGAGTGGATCGAAATCAATGGCAATAAGAAACATGTTAAGAGTTATTTAAGCGATTTCTTATTTGCACCAGAGCGCACCAATTCACCAGTAAGTACTTTGTCCGGTGGAGAGCGGAACCGCTTATTATTGGCGCGCTTATTTGCACGCCCTGCAAACGTCTTGGTTCTGGATGAGCCAACCAATGACTTGGATATTGATACCCTTGATTTGCTTGAGCAGCTGTTGCAGGACTATAAGGGCACCGTGTTCTTGGTTAGTCATGATCGTTACTTCTTGGATAACGTAGTTACCAGCATCATTGCTAATGAGGGTGATGGATTCTGGCGCGAGTATGAGGGTGGCTACGAGGACTGGAAGATTCAGAAGGCGCGCTCAGACAAGATTCGTGCAGCAAATGGTGGTGCTAAGGCTGAACCAAAGCAAGATGTAAAAATTGAGTCTAAAGTTGAAGCTAAGCCTGTAGCTGCAAAGGCTGGGGTGCAAAAACTCAACGGTAAAGAGCGTCAGGAGTTAGAGGTCTTGCCTTTGCAGATCGAAACTTTGGAGACAGAGCAGGCGGATATTGGGATTGCGATGAGCAACCCTGATCTCTATAAAAATGAGCCTGAATTAGCTGCCAGTATGCAAGCGCGTCTATCTGAAATCACTGCTGATCTCGATATCAAACTGCAGCGCTGGGAGTTACTACTAAGTCGCTCGGAATCTTAATGTAACTTGAGACGCTTGGATTTGAGCCGTGACAATGCCTCAAGTCCAAAAGAGGCTACAAGAGCAATCAGTAGGGCGATAGCGCTAGATGGCGCAGTCTTCATCGTATTCATTAGTAGCGCAGTGAATAGACCTAGATTGATTGCAATCGCACACCACAGAATTTTTGGGTTCGCTCCAGTCAGTCTGTGTACGCGAATATGTCCGTAGGTAATCACCGCATAAACCAATAGAAAAGCGAGGCTAGCCATTTGACCCACTTCACTCAAAGGGAAAATTAAGGCCAAGACAATGACGCCAAGCGATGAGATGGTAAGCGCATGAAGATTGCTCTTTAGTACGGTATTCCCCAGGGCGCTAGAGACTTCGTGCTTTTCTGCAAGGTCAGCTGCAATATTGGAGGCTGCAAAAATAGTAGCATTGACCGCTGCAGCACAGGCGAGCAATGCCGAAATGCTAATGACAATAAGTCCAAGCTTGCCTGCCACTAATTTTGCCGCATCAGCTAGTACGTGCCCATTATCTAATTGAATGACATTGAGGGGCATCAGTATCACAACGGCCATACTCACTGCTAGATAGGCAATCGTCACTAAGATCAGTGCGGAAAACATTGCTAGAGGCAATTCTTTTTGCGGACTCTGCATTGCTGATGAAGAGTTGGTTACCACGCCAAAGCCTTGGAAATTAATATAGAGAATGCCAGCTGCCACCGCTATTCCCTCTATGGAGCCTCCAGCCATGTGATAACTCTTGAAGTCTGCATGATTAAATCCCATTGCTGAAAAGACTAAAAGGCTAATCACAACCAGTCCAATGGCAAATGCTTCAGCCTTGCCAACCAGGCTAGGCCCGAGAAGATTTAGAAATGTACAAATCAAGATGATTGCCGCAGTAATGCATTTCAGGAGAATGGGCGAGAGATTGCCGCCAAAAAGTGTATTGGTGTATTCGACAAAGCCAGCCGCGTATAGGGCGGCAGCAATTAAGTAGGCGATATATTGAAATAGATTGATGCCGCCAGAAATAATTCCAGGTCCAAAACTCATTACCGTAAAAGTGGCAGCTCCGCCACTACTTGGATAGGCGGCGCCGAGTTTTGCGTAAGAATAGACTGAGAAAGAGGCTGCAATAGCGCCAATCAGAAAAGCGAGTGGCACATGAGTGCCTGCATGCGAACTTGCTAAGCCAAGCAGGGAATAGAGGCCTGCGCCCATCATCCCGCCGATGCCTAGTGCGGTCGCAGAAAAAAGACTAATACCCTTGGTTTGTTTGGGATTGCGTTTAAGTAAGTCTGAGCTCAATGGCG
This sequence comes from Polynucleobacter sp. 78F-HAINBA, assembly GCF_018882325.1. Lineage (GTDB taxonomy): Bacteria > Pseudomonadota > Gammaproteobacteria > Burkholderiales > Burkholderiaceae > Polynucleobacter. The sequence continues at coordinate 21,889 of NZ_JACVOQ010000003.1, forward strand.
CTTAACCTAAGTTCGTGCGCAGCAGTTGGCTGCGTAAGCGGGTGATTTCATCTAAGAGATCGAGCGCTAAAGCAACCCCAGGAGTATTGAGTTCCAAGTCATGGGCAAGATGTGCGGCAGTTTTTGCGCGCTGAAGTGAATCTCCACTAAAGCGCCAATCTTCTGGAGATGAGCCGGTGGGGCTTAGAACGCCTTCGGTTACCCAAGACATGATGAGATCCTCTGGTGCGCGTGTAGCTTGTGAAATCTCCACAATGCTCATATGCACCTCTTCTTCAACAAGACTGCCTTCAATCCAGGTGATTTGTGTTTGTGTCATATTCATCATCCCTTCAGGTGGGTTCTAGGGTTGAAATCAAAAGCTTTCTCTAGTGCTTCATAAGCCTCTTTCTGCGCATCGGTATCGGCACCGGGTAAAACAATGTTAGGCACTACATATAGGTCACCAGCTTCTTTGCTGGGGATTCCTTTTTCTTTGAGTCGCATCTTGCGACCTGCTGCTGTCCCAGCTGGAATCTTTAATTCCAAAGTAGAGCCTGACGGGGTGGGGATGTTGACGGTTGTCCCGAGGGCAGCTTCCCATGGGGCAAGTGGCAGATCAAGATAAACGTCTTTGCCATCTATGCGGTAAATTGGATTTGGGTGGAAATCGATTTCAAGATATAGGTCGCCTGCGGCACCAGAGCCCATACCCGGACCACCTTGGCCAGCTAAGCGTAAATTTTGTCCGGCCTTAATGCCCTTTGGAATGCTGACATCCAATTTGCGCTCTTGTGTGCTGACATGCCCGTTGGCATCTTGAGTTGGCATGTGCAAGGCAATGGTGCGTTTTGCGCCATTGTAGGCATCGGGAAGATCAATCAATATTTTGGCGTGATGATCTTGGCCTTTGAAGTCCATGCCTTGTCGTGGGTTGCCACCACGACCGCCTTGACGATGCCGACCTCTACCAAAGAGTGATTCAAAGAATTCACTTTGATCACCTTCGTAGCCACCACCAAATCCACCATGACCACCACCAAAGTTGCCATCAGAGTATTCAAATCCTTCATTCCAATTTGGTGGTGGAGTGAAGTCTTGACCATTCTTCCAATTGGCACCCATGCGATCATAGGCTGCACGCTTTTCGGTATCTTTAAGAACGGAATAGGCCTCACCGACCGCCTTGAATTGCTCTTCAGCACCAGCTTCTTTATTCACGTCCGGGTGGTATTTGCGAGCCAGCTTGCGGTAAGCCGCTTTAATCTCTGCTTCGGTTGCGCCACGCGCCACGCCGAGTGTTTCGTAGTAGTCCCTGAATTTCATAATCCCAATGAATTCCTGATTAAATCAACAAGCTCAATTCTACAGTCCTCAGCAGCGATTTCTAGCTTCTTTCGGGCAAAGCAAAAGCGGGCATTTTGCCCGCCTTTACCGATCTTTAGCTGCAACTGGGTTTAACTCATTACCCCGATTTGCCAAGGCACAAACTCATAATCTCCCAGACCTAATAATTCGCTTTTAGAGGCCTCTCCTGAGGCTGTTCTGAGGAATAGTTCAAATATACGTTGTCCCATCTCCTGAACTGAAACGGTGCCATCCAAGATCTCACCACAATTGATGTCCATATCTTCGGTAAGCCGCTCATACATCGGTGTATTGGTGGCAAGCTTGATGCAAGGAGCCGGCTTTGATCCAAACATGGAGCCACGTCCCGTAGTGAATGCAATCAGATTTGCGCCACCAGCAATTTGACCGGTTGCGGAGACAGGATCAAAACCTGGCGTGTCCATAAATACAAAACCTTTGGCTGTTACTGGCTCTGCATATCGATAGACTTCCATTAAAGGACCAGTGCCGCCTTTCATGGAGGAGCCAAGTGACTTTTCAAAGATATTGGCTAGGCCACCGATTTGATTTCCGGGGCTAACTTGCCCGTTAATTTGAACATCGCGACCAACAGAGTACTCATCTTTCCACCAACGAATACGCTGGATTAATTTTTCACCAATGGCTTTGCCCGCTGCTCTACGAGTGAGCGTGTGTTCAACACCATAAATCTCCGGTGTTTCAGAAAGGATGCCCGTGCCACCATGGCGAGACAAAATATCAATCGCGGCGCCTAAGGCTGGGTTCGCTGTAATTGAGGAGAATCCATCTGATCCACCACATTGCAAGCCAACACAAAGATGGCTTGCAGACACGGTCTGACGCTTTGCCTTATTAGCTTCAGGAAGAAGTGCTTTGACAGCTTCAATTCCTGCCTCAATAGTTTTGCGTGTGCCACCAGTTTCTTGCATGATGAAGGTATGCAAGGTAGAGTTTTCCTGCAGAGCCTCTTGTTCCATCAATCCTTTGAGCTGATTGCGCTCACAACCTAAGCCAATGATCAGGGCGGCGGCGAGGTTGGGGTGCTGTGCATAGCCCGCCATCGTTCTACGTAGCAGTTGCATTGGTTCACCACTCATTTCCATGCCGCAACCAATGCCATGACTAAAGGCGACAACACCATCAATATTGGGAAAGTCTTTTAAGCGTTCAGGCGTAAACCATTCCGCTATTTTATTGACGACCGTTGCAGAGCAATTGACTGTGGACAGGATGCCAATGAAGTTACGAGTACCCACTTTCCCATTTGCGCGGACGTAACCTTGGAATGTTGCGCGTTCAGATTCTGGCAGAAGGGCGGTGGGTTTGTATTCGCTGGCATAGGCATAGTCGCGATCGAATTCACGAAACTCAGTGTTGTGGCTATGAACCATGGTGCCAGCTTCAATATCGGTATTGGCAAATCCCACGGTCACGTTGTATTTTAGGATGGGCTCGCCTTTTGCAATTTTTTTGCTCGCAATTTTGTAGCCTGCGGGAACCTGACTGCGACTGGTGAAATTCTCGCTTGGCACCGCTTCACCAATCGCTACATCCACCCTTGCAACGACGATGTTGTCATTTGGATGAAGGCGAATAATGGGGCCAATTAGGCGCTTTTCTGAAATCTCGATCATGGGGGTGTCTTCAAATTGATGGGTTCGTCAGTTGGGGGATCATCGTAAGACGCAAACGGCAAATTTTTAATGACTCAGGTCAAAGATAATGACTTCAGCCTCATTGCCGCCGCCGACAAGTAAGTCACTTTCGTTTTCTATTAGCAGGGCATCGCCACCAGACAGGGGGACACCGTTGATCTGTAGCGAGCCCTTCACGAGATGAACATAAGCCTTGCGCAATGGATCTAACTTCAATTGCTGGGACTGAGGCCCATCGAAAAGGCCTGCATACACCCTCGCGTCTGCATGAATTTTTACCGCATTGCCCGATCCATCGGGAGACGCAATTAAGCACAGCTTTCCTTGCTTATCTGCAGATGGAATAGATTTTTGCTCGTAACTGGGCGGAATATCCGTGAGGTCTGGCTCGATCCAAATTTGTAGGAAATGGGTGGTTTGATCTTTAGCGTGATTGAACTCGCTGTGGGTAACGCCTGTTCCAGCACTCATGCGCTGAACATCCCCAGGTGGAATACCTTTGACATTACCCATGCTGTCTTCATGAGCTAATTCACCAGATAAAACATAGCTAATGATTTCCATATTGCGATGACCATGCTTACCGAAACCCATGCCTGCAGCCACCTGATCATCGTTGATCACCCTTAAATTACCCCAGCCCATGAATTGAGGGTCGTGATAACCGGCAAAAGAGAAAGAATGAAAGCTTTTAAGCCATCCATGGTCAGCATAGCCGCGGTCTTGTGCTTTTCTGAGGGTGAGCATGATGAAGGTCTTTTCTGGAATGGGGTAAGCACATTATCATTAGCTTTTGACATATTTGCTGATTGGCCTTCCATGGGAAGTATCAAACAAGACATTAAAGAAACCTACTTAGGGATCTACGAAACTGCCCAAGAAAAGTGGGGGGACCTCACGCAGTTTTTAGGAGAGGCTTGGCCCTTGCTGTTGATTTTATTGTTTGGGTTGATGGGGGTCTGGTGGTATGCCGATCCGCCACCGCCGAGACATGTTTTGATGGCAACAGGTCAGTCTGGCGGATCTTACGACGTCTTGGGCAAGAAATACGCTGCTTTTTTTGAGAAAAAAGGAATCACTCTCGAACTTGTTCCAACAAAGGGTGCGCAGGAAAATATCGAATACTTAGCGGATCGTAAAAATCCTGTTCAGGCTGCTTTTGTACAAGCAGGTGTTTTTAGCCCCCATGGAATTGAAGGGGTGCAATCCTTGGGAGCTATTTCTTATGATCCGATTTGGTTGTTCTATCGCGGCAAGGAGGTAAAGGAGGATAACTTTCAAGAGATTAAAGATCGATCTCGTTATTTTCTAAACTCCAAAATGTCTGTGGGTGAAAAGGGCAGTGGAACGTATGCTCAAGCAATGCAGATTCTAAAAGTGAATGGTTTTGAAAAAGGAGCCCACTTTTTTTATCTATCAGGATCAAAATCTGTTGAAGCTTTGCAAAATGGTGAGATTGATGCTGCGTTTATCGTTGACGCTTATGAGGCCCCAAATGTGCAGACACTGCTAGCAGATCCAAGTTTGCATTTGTCCGCATTTCCTCGGGCAGAGGCTTATTCTCGCTTATTCCCCTACATGCAAATTCTAAATGTTCCTACTGGTGGATTTAGCTTGATACGCAACTTCCCTTCTAGGGATATTAAATTGATGGCCTCTACTACCAATCTACTCATTGACGACAGAATGCATCCAGCGTTGCAGTTTTTATTCTTAGAGGCTGCGCGTGAGATTAATGGCAAGGCCACTTTCTTTTCGGGGCACGGTGAATTCCCGACCTTTAAAAATACTGGTTTTCCAGAAAGTCCTGTAGCGCTGCATTACGAAAAAAATGGCTCACCATTGCTGATGGCTTACTTGCCTTTTTGGCTTGCGGAGTTGATTAATCGTTTGATATTTGTATTGCTGCCTTTTTGTGCAATTGCCTACCCAGTGCTTCTCACTTTGCCTGGATATCGTAATAAGCGTTTACGCCGAAAAATTGATCGGCTATACGGCACCCTTAGGGCTTATGAGCAGGAGCTGACAGGGAATTTTCAAGTATTGGCAAAAGATGAGTATCTCAAGAAGTTGGACTTGCTTGAGTACGAGGCTTTGCAATTAAAAGTTCCCAAGAGCATGTCTGGTGATTACTACACCTTGCGTACCAGCATCGACTATGTTCGAAACTGCCTCAATCGAGGTGTTCAGCCCTACCAACTCGAAGAAAATTCTGATGGCGTATAGTTTGTTCATGCTAATGAATATATGGCTCCTATGAAACCCTACGATCATCCTGCTCGAAAACAGTTGCACGAAGAAGTGCATGCCAGGCCGCCTATTGCGCTTTGGCCAAATGAGAGGGTGCTGTCTCAATCCTTTCTGCTTGATGCTAATTCTCGTCAGACTCAGATTGAGTGGATTCAAAAGCTTAGTTCTGTACTAGGTATTCCCAATGACCATGAACAAGACCATTCTTTTAAAATGCTCACTCTGGCACCCGAGCCCGAGAGAGTGCTGATTAAATGGGAATTGCATGGTGAATTTGCAACCATTGCTGCCATTACGCATAATCCCGTCAAAATTGCTGGACCACTATTAGAGTCACGCCTTGTTCTTGAGAAGAACTTGGATGAGTTGCTTCAAAGCTTGGGTTGCCCAACAATTGTCGAGGCAGGCGGTGAAAGAATTTCTGCCTTAGATCTCGCGTTTGAGCATCGCCCTCTATTCACAGAGGCGCAAGAGGTGTCTGCTATTTTTAGTGGAAATACCGTATTGGGTAGTTACATCCTATCGAGTAAAAAAGCCCAGTTGTGGACGGATTTGCGTTTGGATGAGGATGGCTATATTTCTTACTTTATTCCGCACGATATTTTGGGTTCCCGGCAGGCTGGTCGTATAGCGCGAGCCCTCGCTGAAGCTGAAACTTATCGGATGGCTGCCATGATTGCCTTCCCCGTGGCCAAGAGTCTCTCCATGCCGCTCAGAACTGCAGAGTCAGAATTAGCGGATTTATCTAAAAATATTTCTCAACTCCAAACTGAGCCAGGTGTCCATACTGAAAAAGATGGGCAGTTTTTAGGAGAGCTTTCTCATTTAGCTTCAAGAGCAGAGCAGTGGATATCGGGATATGGCTTACGTTTTACTGCTGCTGAGGCCTATAGCCAATTACTGAGTAAAAACTTGTATGAGCTTGCAGAGTCTCCTATTCCGGGTGTGCAAACCCTGTCCGAGTTTATGGATCGACGTTTCCAGCCTGCCATGGGTACTTGTATTTGGACTCAGCGTAGATTAAAAGAATTGTCGGATCGCATCTCGAGAACAACGCAAACTCTGCGAACGCGTATTGAGTTTGTTAATGAAGAGCAGACGCAAAAATTGCTCGCTAGTATGGACCAGCGCGCACGCCTGCAATTGCGCTTACAGGAGACTGTGGAGAGCCTATCAGTTCTGGTATTGACTTACTATGCCGTGAGCTTGTTGGCTTATGTTGCCAAGGGCGGCAAAGAAGCTGGGTTTGCGATTCATCCAGAAATTATTGCTGCGATTGCCGCTCCAGTAGTGGCGGTCATCTTCTTGTTCATTAGTAAGCGACGACGCAAGAGAATTGTTGAGATGGGTAAATCCCTGTAGGCATTAAAAAAGAGGCCTAGGCCTCTTTTTTAATTGATACAAAGACTACTTAACCCAGGCTATCAGCCCAGATGTTGTGCGCCCAGCCCCAAGCATAAACACCTTCAAGAGTGGATGGTGCCGGTGATAGGCCACCAGAGCCTGGAACAGTCTTAAAGGTCTTCTCGGCAGCATTGTATTGATGAACGCTAGCAACGTGAACCACTTCGCGATCATTTACAAAGCTGTAGCAAGTATTGGTTAGAACCGGTGCTGGATTCACTTCCCAGCCACTCAACTCCGCAACGATAGCTGCAGCTGCTACCTTAGCGTGTTGGTTTGCCATATGACCAGACTTCGGCATCAATGGTGCAATCTGAATAGAGTCACCCAATACGTGGATATCTTTGCGTGCAGTCGACTCAAAGTTCAGGAAGTTAACATTCACCCAGCGGCCATTGGAATTGGCTAAACCAGTCTTCACGGCAATCTCACCAGCAGACATTTGTGGGAGAACGTTCAGTACATCAGCTTTGACATCATCCTCAACTTCGAGCTTGAGTGTTTTAGTTTTTGCATCAACACCAACTACATTGCTCTTTGGTCGGTACTCAATGATTCCAGCATACTGTTCAGCCCAGACTTTCTTGAACAAAGCTCCTTTGGATGTGACATCTTGATTGGCATCCAAAATCACTACCTTACCTTTTGGGTTGTGGGTTTTGAGATAGTTAGCAACCTGGCAGGCGCGCTCATAAGGTCCAGGGGGGCAGCGATAGGGAGCCTCTGGGATCGTAATAGCAAAGGTGCCACCTTCACGCATGGCGGCAATTTGTTTATGCAGAGCAACCGTTTCTGGGCCCGCTTTCCAAGCTTGGAGAGTTACGCCATCCTTATTGGCTTGCGCAAGACCCTCAATGCTTTTGAAGTTCAGTGAAACGCCAGGGGATACGACGGCCTTGTCGTAGCGCAAAGTCTTACCTGAGGCGAGCGTAACTGTTTTCTTATCTGGATCAATGCTGCTGACGCTGTCTTGAATAATCTTGATGCCATGACGCTTGCTGAGAGTGTCATACGGAGATGTGATTTCAGCGATAGTGCGTGAGCCACCAATCACCAAATTGGACATTGGGCAGGAAATAAATGAGGTGTTGGGCTCAATGAGAGTTACTCGCGCAGTGTTATTGGAGAACAAGCGCAAATATTTGGCAGCAGTTGCGCCACCATATCCACCACCAATAACTAAGATTTCTGCTTTTTGTAAAGTAGCTGCTTTTGTTTGGCTTGAAAGCCCTGCAAGTAGTCCTACTGCTGCAGCGCTCTGACCTATAAAATGTCGACGATCCATGGCGCCTCCTTATTGTTTCTTGCCAAGTTGATTGGCAATAGTGGTGAGTTGTTCGTCTGTGTAACCTTTTGTTAGCTGGGGCATGATGGTGCCTTCTAGAGCGCCGCTCTTGTATGCCTTTAGCTTAGCCAGCATCTCTTGACTGGTGAGGTTATTAATCAGCGGCATGCCGCCATCAACTACGCCTTTGCCATCGGTGCCGTGACAATTAGCGCAGGTTGCCGCGAGGCCACGTTTATATAGTTGGTCGGCGCTTTGTGCGAAGCTGAGTCCGCTCCACTGGCTTAAGCCAAGGAGGGCGCTGGCCACCAAAATGGGTTTTAAACACTTCACTTGCATAGGGATTATCTCCGTCTTACATACAGCTGTTCTTAGGATAATGCTGATTGACTCTATCTTAATCAGATAGGGATGGGATTAGTGGTTTTACTTAGATTGATTTTCAATAAGCTCAGAACTAAAAACAAGGGCTTTCCCCCTGATAGTTTTTAGTCTGTAGCTCTAAGACCTATAAACTAGCGATATGCGTGGCTCTTTTACTTATCGAAATACAATCTTCATCCTACTTCTAGGTGTATTTACCTACTTGTATGGTTTGGATAGTCGCTTTGCCCCAAAGAATGGGGATGAGTATCCCTATATGCACATCGTCCGGATGACTGCTGATGCTGGAGCCTGGTTACCCCTCCAATCTGAGATGGATGGCATTAAAAATACCAAGCCACCTTTGGTGTTTTGGGAGGGCATTGCTAGTACGAGTTGGGGAAGCGATTGGACGCTCCTGGCCTTGCGTTGGCCCAGCGTTTTATACACCGGCCTAACGGCCTTTTTCCTATTTCTGGCGGTAGCTCGGTTTAGCGGCAAAAAACAGACTGGTTTATTGGCGGCATTAGTATGGCTTTCTTTTTTTGCAACTTATCGCTATGGCCGCCCATTCCTCACTGATCCTCCCGAGGTATTTTGGTTGAGCTTGCCATTTTTTGCTCTGCTGTATTGGGGCAGAACTGCTTTTGAATCAAAACTATTTTTTCCGGTATTGGCGGGTGCCTGCTTTGGCATGGCTTTATTGTCAAAGTCTTTTGCCTATATTGCTCCTGCCACATTTGCCCTGGGCTTGTTTTACTGGCGCTGGCGTGAGTGGAGTATTCCGAAGGTCTTATTGCAAGACTTATACAAAGTGATATTAATTGCTGTTCTGGCTTTAGGTGTATTTGCACTCTGGTTTTTGCTAGACCCCTTTCCGGAGGCTGTCTGGAAAGAATTTGTTTTGGGAGAGAATGCTGGCAAGTTCGAGGCGCGGAGCTCTAACTACCTTTTAGATCTAGTGCTTGGAGGTGACAGCATTTGGATGCTGGCTTTAACCACCTTGGCGAATGCTGGGCTGTTTACCTTTGTATTGATTTCTGCTTTGATGCAATGTTGGAAGCAGCGGCGCTTTATATCACTTGAAGAAGGTCTATTGCTACTTTTGGTATTGGCATTCTTCATCGTATTTAGTTTGCCAAGTCAGCGCTCTGGTCGCTATCTATTGCCTGTGATGCCAGCCTTTGCTACTTTGATTGCAATGTACTGGGACCGATTGCCTTTATGGGGATTCCGAATCTCATTGCTACTAGAGTTGGTATTACTTGCTGCTCTTGCTTGGGTCGGCGGAAATTTGCAACTCTCGAATTTCTTGGGTCAGCCTGGCATCTGGAATTACTCGCCGTGGCATTGGGTCTTTATGGGACTTGCAATCGCTTTGGTATTGATAGGCATATTCAGTCGAGAGCGTAGCAAGACAATCGCCTTGGCGGCCTGCTTTTTTTGCTACTGTGCGCTCACTAGTAGCTTGGCTCCGCTGGAAGGTGCATTGGGTCGATATTCGCAATCCACCATCCAGGGCGTTGTTGGGCAAGATGTTTGGGTACCCTGCGACTATCGCGCCAAGGATGAGGAGTATCGACTCTTATTGCCAGGTGCAACATTGCATGGCTATTTGGCCAAAGATGCTAACCAAATCGATTTATTAAGCAGCACTTATCCATTAGTAGCGCTGCAGTCACCGATCGGCATAGAGCCCGAGCTCTGTGACTCTTGCAAGATCGTGGGTAAGCGCATGGAGATGCGAGCCCGTCATTCTGATGCGGAGATTCGGGCGATACTTAAAGGTCATATTGGAGAGCACCTGTTTGTGAATGAATATTTAGTTTCTACGCCTGCAACAATTGCGTTGCCAGTAGTGGGTAAGGACGCCTGTAGATGAGCCGTGTAATTGCCCTTTGTTTCTTATTACTTGCCTCGGTACTGGGCTATCTCCACATTGATAGTCGTCCGGTATGGGCGCCTTTTGCTAGTGCCCACCCAGTTGATGCTGCAAATCCAGTCGAGGATTCTTCTGAGCTATCTGAAAGTCACAAGCCAGCAAAGAATTTAAAAAATGCTGCTCCAGTAAAGCTAGTTCAACCCAGCTTAAGGACGGATTGGTTGCCCGATACGGGAGCCCCATCAGTGCATGCGGCCTCTTTAATTGCACTAAAGGATGGCGGGGTGAGAGCGTTCTGGTTTGCAGGAAGTCGAGAAGGTGCGCCAGATGTAGCTATTTATACAGCCGTCTTTGATCCACAGGCGTCCAGGTGGAGTGCGCCGACAGTTGTAATGGATAGAGTCGGCGCAGAAAAAGGTTTGTCGCGCTACATTGCTAAATTAGGTAATCCCGTTCCAGCCAGAATGGCCGATGGTCGTATGCAGTTATTTTTTGTCACTGTTTCTATTGGGGGTTGGGCGGGCAGCTCAATCTCTTCGGTGATTTCAGATGATGAGGGTTTAACTTGGGGTCGACCGCAGCGACTTATTAGCTCACCATTGATTAACCTCAGCACCTTGGTTAAGTCCCCAGCCATGTTATTTGTAGATGGGCGACTAGGATTGCCGGCCTATCACGAGTGGATTGGTCGCTTTGGGGAGTTCCTCAGAATTGATGCGAGTCAGGTGATTGATAAGCGACGTATGAGTTCCGGTAGGGGTGCGATTCAGCCTGTAGTCTTTAGCGATGGACCGCAAGAAGCAAGCGCTTTTTTCCGTCAAACTCGATCCAGTTCTCAGCCAAAGCAAATTCCCATAAGCGAAACCAAGGATGCTGGGCAGTCTTGGGTGGTAACAACAGATCTTGAGATACCAAATCCGAACTCTGCTCTTGCTGCGCTAACTTTGGCTAATGGTGCGAGATTGATGGTTCTTAATAATATTGAGGCAGGTCGCTATCGTTTGGTAATGGTTATGCGTGAATCGAATTCCGCTCAATGGCAGGTAATACAAGTGCTTGAAGATGACGAGTCTTTGGCTAACGATCAGCGTCGAGAGTTTTCTTACCCATACTTAATTTCTGCCAATGGTGAAGATGCGCATCTTGCCTATACCTGGGATAGGAAAAAGATTAAGCATGTTTACTTTCCAGCCGCCTGGTTTAAGCATGCCGTAAGTAGCTTCAAAGAAAAGGAGGCGCAATGATCACCTCATATTTACAGCCCATTGCCTTGCTGGAGATGTCGCTTACTTGCGCAGTAGTACTCATTGCGCTTTTACAAAAGCTGAGCTCAAAAGAGATTCCATTTGCGATACATCTTGTCTTAGCTCTGTTATTGGCTAACCTATTTTTCTGGCCACTAGGAATGTCGCTGGAATTGCCTTTATCTGCCTATGTGCGCGGCGTCACTGGTGATCTCAGTATCGTGACCTTGCTCTTGTTGTGGAGCACGATGCTTTCTTCTGCCAAAAAGACGCCGCTTGGATTTAAGGTACCGCTGGCGCTGATTGCAATTGCGTTTTACCCGTTAGCGCTTGGCTTTGGCATGATGGATCCTTACGCATGGGGTTATGGATCTATTGGCCTCTTGATTGCTGTTGTTCTCTTTGCCATTATTTTCGGTCTTGCCGGTTGGACCAAGGGTGTTTGGATTCTTTCTTTTGCGATCATTGCCTGGGCAGCGCATTGGCACGAATCAGCAAACCTTTGGGACTATCTCTTAGATCCCTTCTTGGCTATATGGGCTTTGTTTGCTATTCCCAATGCGATCTATCTCAAGCGTCGCGAGAAGGCGCAGTCGGGCTACCTTTTTAGGGCGGGCTGATTATTGCCACCTAATTTACATGGTGAATTTTAGGTAACAAAAAAGCCAGCAGATCGCTGGCTTTTTTGTTTGCTGCTATTCCGGAATTAATCTGGAATATTGGCTTTACGAATGACTGGACCCCAGACGTTGATTTCTTTCTCAAGGTGATCCTTGAGACCTTTGGAAGATACTTTCTCCATTGGCACGATATCGATGTTGGAATCATTCAAACGTTTTTGAACGTCAGGTGTATTCAATGCCTTCTTCAATGCAGCATTGATTTTTTCCTGAATTGGCTGTGGAACACCTTTTGGAACATACACACCATGCCAAACTTTAACTTCAAAGCCTTTGAGGCCCTGTTCGTTCAAAGTTGGTACGTTTGGAATTGCTGGCAAACGCTTCATAGTTGTTGTACCGAACGCTTTTACACGGCCATCCTTGATGTAAGGAATAGTTTGTGTAGTTTGGTCGCACAAGAGGTCAACCTGGCCACCCAAGAGGTCGGTCAAAGCAGGGCCGGTACCTTTGTATGGAATGTTGGTCAGTTTGATGCCCATACGGCTTTGGAATAATAGGCCGCACAACTGAGATACTGCGCCAGGACCGGCGTTAGCCATGGTTACTTTTGAGCCATTAGCCTTGATATAGGCTTCGAGCTCTTTAAAGTTATTTGCAGGCAAATCTTTTTTGCCTAGTAATACCATTGGTACATCAGCTACTTGGCCGATGTAATCAAAGCTAGTCATTGGGTCATATGGAAGCTTGTCATACAACGCTTGCGCTGTAGCCATGCCCATGTGGTGAATGTACATTGTGTATCCATCGGGAGCTGCGCGAGCTACCTTAGTGGAGGCAATCGTGCCACCAGCGCCAGGAACGTTCTCAACCACTACTGTTTGACCTAAGGCTTGACCCATTGGCACGGCAATTAAGCGTGCGATAGAGTCAGTTGGGCCACCAGCCGCAAATGGAACAATTAATTGAATGGATTTTGTAGGCCAATCCTTTTGGGCGGATGCAATATTGCTACCCAATAAAGTGCTGGCGCTGAGAACTGCAGCAATTCCAGCGAATAGGGTTTTTTGTAATTTCATTTAAGTCTCCGTTAATGTGTAATGCGAGCTAATTTTGCCACTTTTAAGTACTATCGGCTTTAGGGTTTACCAGCAACTGCTAGCGTTCTTTGAGCTAATAAGACGACCGGTCGATCAATCATGCGGCCATCTAATTTGACTGCACCACCTTTGGACGCCTTATCAGCCTCAATCACACGATGTGCCCAAGAGACCTCGGCAGCCGTAGGCATAAAGGAATCCTTAACCAAGGAAACCTGTTTTGGGTGAATACACAGCTTGCCTCCAAACCCCATTCTTTTAGCGCGCTCAGCATCATCAGTAATTCGCTCAATATTGTCTGTAGAAGGAGTAACCCCATCAATTGGAGGGGCAATTTGAGCCAAGCGTGAGGCCAACACAATCTGAAAGCGGGCAGTTTGCAATTCAGTTTCTTGTGCATCACACACCATTCCTAGGTCTGCCTGTAAATCGATATTACCCAATGCTAGGCGCAATACCTGTTCAGAGTTTGCGATTTCATTTAGGCGATCAAGGCCGATAGCGGTTTCGATCATCGGAATGATTGCTGTGTTTGGCAGAATTTGTGCTGCACCATTAATTTGGTCGAGAGATTCACTTTTCGGAATGAGTAAGCAGGCAGCATCTAATTCTTGGACCAAGATGAGGTCGGCAGCATAAAAGCGACTACCCGGAGAATTTGAGCGAATGATTAGGCGCTTTTTTTGTTCCGTAGTAAATGTAGGCCAAGCAGAACGTATAGCTGTGCGCGCAGATTCTTTATCTTCTTCGGCTACGGCATCTTCTAAATCGATGATGACGCCATCAGCGCCGCTATCCAATGCTTTTGCAAAACGTTCTGGGCGCGTGCCCGGAACAAATAAGAAGGTGCTACTAAAGCCGATAGGTGTATCAAGTGGGTTCATATAGGTGGCTTTATTGAGTGTGAAACAAAAATGAAAATAGGCAACTGAGAATTACGAGATCAATCTTCCAACCTTGGACTGCTTACGAATATTCCACAAGCGTTCAATGGCAGCGCTCATGTCACTTGGCGTTGCGCCACCGCTAAATGCAGCAAGACGCATTGCCTTATCCGTAATTTCAGGGCGACTGAGGGTATTGCCAGGGTCACCCTTAGGTTCATCAACGCGACCCTCTAAAACTTCGCCATTATTTAGATAGACTTTAACCTTGCCAATCCAGCGTTGGGGGTAGGCACCATCCACTTCTGCATCCAGAGTCATGGTGACGCGATCGCGGAAGGCGCAAATCTCCTGATCATGAAAGTGTTGATCGAATTCTTGCAGGCCAGCAAATTGATAATGGGCAATCAGAGCAAGCACGGTACCCATTGAGAACTTGGATTGGTGAACCGTTGCGGGATCGGTTACTGGACCCAGTACATCAATTGCGCCTTGGTGAACTAGCGTTTCTACTTTAGCGATATCGCTGGGCTTGAGTTGATGCGCGAGCATGACCTGTAACAGGGCGTCTGCAGCGGGATGGGTATGACGACATGAGGCGTGATATTTGAAGCTGGTCTCTGCAATAGTCCAGCGACTGCCCAATTGATCAGTTAGCTTGCTAGGATCAGCATCGCTCGACATACCAGCAGCCAAACCTTGCTTGCCTTCCAAGATGTGTTCTGCACCAGTAAAGCCGGATTGCGCCAAGTAAGCAGACATCAAGCCAGTAGAGGCGGCGTGCGCGGTATGCAATTGCTTGGAGTCAGCGGCATCACGCAGAAATTCCCAGAGGCCGGCCGATTGTGTTCCCGCAGAACCAAAAGCGTGCAACATTTGGGTGGGGTTCAATTTAAGTAAATGACCTACAGCCGCTGCCGCTGCCAAGGTGCCTGCAGTACCCGTTGTGTGAAATATTTTGTAGTGCGAACGACCTAAAAATTCACCAACCCGAATACCGACTTCATAACCAGCAACAGCAGCAACCAATAGATCTTCACCGGAGGCGCCAATCGTTTGGGCTGTCGCTAGTGCCGCAGGAAATACCACGGTAGCTGGATGGAATACGGAGCCATTGTGGACATCATCTTGTTCGGCAACGTGTGATGCTGCTGCATTAGCAAGTGCAGCCAAGAAGGGGCTTGAGTTGGTTCGGCTAATCAGAATTTCTGCAGAGCCAGGATTGGTGGCATTAAAGCCACCCATGTTTTGCGCAAACTGCGTAATCGTTTCTACTGGGCGTGATCCTTTGCCAGCAATTGCCGAACCAAACCAATCGACTAGCAAATCTTCGGTGCGGGCAATCACCTCTTCAGGAATATCGCCAATCTTTAATTCAGAAGCAAATGTAGCTAAAGCCTTGGATAAGTGCGGGGTAGTCATGACTAAATAAGCTCCTAGGCTAAAACTGCAGTGGCCTGCATGGTGAGCCAGCCTTCGTGGTCTTCAGCCCAAATAGAGATGGTTTTTCCAGAGGGATCTGTCTCCAGATCAGGTTTAGCGCTAACCTTAAATATATTGATATCGAAAGTAGGGCGTATGGCACGGAACTCAAAGCTCTTGAGTTTGCAACCTGGAATGCTTTGACGCACCAGATCTACTAATAAGGTAGCGATCAAAGGGCCGTGAACAATTAAGCCTGGGTAACCCTCTACTTCAGTAACGTATTTGCGATCGTAATGAATGCGATGACCATTGAATGTCAGGGCTGAGTAGCGAAACAGTAAAACATCATCTGGGGTAATTGTTTTAGACCACGTAGCTCCAGTAGGTGCCGGTGTTGGTGCAACTGGTTTGTCGTCTGGACCTGGGGCATCGCGATACACGATGTCATGTTCTTCAATCAAGGCTAAACCATTTTGATTGGAGATCGCATGCTTAACCAGTACAAAAATGAGATCGCCCGTGCGACCTGCTTTGTGCGTAACAGATTCAATTCTGGAGACGCGTTCGATTTCATCGCCAACTGAGAGAGGCGCTAGCCATTGAACTCGACTACCAGCCCACATTCGACGTGGCAGTGGAACGGGCGGTAAAAATCCGCCACGCTTAGGGTGGCCATCAGGACCGATTTCGGATTGAAGGGCGCACGGTAAGAAGTAAAGCCAATGCCATAACTCTGGAAGAAAGGTTCC
This sequence comes from Polynucleobacter sp. 78F-HAINBA, assembly GCF_018882325.1. Taxonomy (GTDB): domain Bacteria; phylum Pseudomonadota; class Gammaproteobacteria; order Burkholderiales; family Burkholderiaceae; genus Polynucleobacter. The sequence continues at coordinate 38,100 of NZ_JACVOQ010000003.1, forward strand.
GTCATTCGGCGCGGGATCGGGTCGATCAAGTGTTGCCGATAGAGCCCTTACGGGTGCTGCTGTGACGATGTCTTGAAGGGTCTCAGTTTTGCCGAGCCATTCCTGGAGGTGGGTGATGGTTTGAGGTTCGATTCGCATAAGTTCCATTATGCCAATTCCAACCTGAAATGCGATGGAGCTAGATCAATAAACTCGCTAGTAAATAACTTAGCAAGCCGGCCAGCGCTGAGCCAGTTAGTACGCTAATCACACCTTTTTGAAACCGAAAGAGCGCTAAACCTGCAAGCGCGGTGATAGCAATTGAGATCCAAGAGATTGAGCCACCAAGACCATGGGGAAAAAAGACGTGATAAGCAAAGAAGAGGCCCAGGTTAGCGATAACGCCAACTACTGCGGCAGAGATTGCGGTTAGGGGCGCAGTAAAGCTGATCTTGCCATGAGTGGATTCAATCAGTGGGCCACCAACGAGCACTAGGAAAAATGAAGGCAGAAAAGTAAACCAGGTTGCCACACAGGCCCCAATCACCCCAAACCAAAATGGATTGCTGTAGCCGATCAAATGCTGAATGTGGCCAGCCAGGTAGCCAACAAAAGCCACCACCATGATGAGCGGTCCCGGAGTGGTTTCACCAAGGGCCAAGCCATCCATCATTTGGCCGGCGCTAAGCCAATGGAATTGATCCACAGCACCCTGGTAGACGTAGGGCAGAACAGCATAAGCACCGCCAAAGGTCAGGAAGGCGGCTTTAGTAAAGAACCAGGCAATTTGTGGATAGAGTGTTTTCCAGCCAAACGCAAGTGTTAAGGCAAAAAACGGAATCAACCAGAGTGCTAGAACGGTTGAGCTCTGCAATACCAATTTCCTCTTAGAGAATTTGGCGTGCTCTGGAGTTGGGGTGTGATCATCGATCAGTGCAGCAGCATGAGTTCCGCTCGCACTACTGTGAGAAGCGACTTGCTGGAAATACTCTGGGTAGCGTTTGCCACCCCAAATACCAATTAAGGCCGCAAAGATAACAATAATCGGGAAGGCTAGATTAAAAATAAAGATCGCTAGAAAGGATCCGAGCGCAATCCAACGTAGTGCTTGATTGTGAATCGTGCGCTTACCAATACGGACTGCAGCGTGGAGGACGATGGCAGTAACTGCGGGTTTAATGCCATAGAAAATCGCGGCAATCCAAGGCACTTGGCCAAAGGTGAGGTAGACCCAAGATAGGCCAATCAAAATAAAGAGAGATGGGAGAACAAAGAGGGTGCCTGCTAAGACGCCACCCCAGGTGCGATGCATGAGCCATCCAATATAAGTCACCAACTGTTGGGCTTCAGGGCCCGGTAAGAGCATGCAATAGTTCAGCGCATGTAAAAAGCGCCGCTCGGAAATCCAGCGACGCTTTTCAACTAGCTCTTGGTGGAGGACTGCGATTTGTCCTGCAGGTCCACCAAAGCTAATAAAGCCGAGCTTGGCCCAAAATTTCAGGGCCTCGCGCAGTGGAACGCTCAAACTTCTTCCATTCCACCAACAACTTGGCTAAAGCCGTTATCTACATAAATGATTTCAGCGGTAATGCCGTTAGCTAAGTCAGATAACAAGAAGGCAGCAGTGTTACCTACATCATCAATCGTGACATTGCGACGCAGTGGGGCAGTTTGCTCAACCGCCTCCAAGATCTTGCCAAAACCTTTGATGCCAGATGCGGCTAGAGTCTTAATTGGACCAGCTGAAATGCCGTTAGCGCGAATGCCCTTAGGGCCAACTGAACCAGCAAGGTAGCGAACGGAGGCTTCGAGTGATGCTTTAGCAAGACCCATAGTGTTGTAGTTAGGGACATTCTTCATTGAACCCAAGTAAGTGAGGGTCAGCAATGAAGACTTATCGCGCAACATTGGGAGAGCTTCTTTTGCCATTGCTGGGAAGCTATATGCAGAAATGTCATGAGCGATTTTGAAGCCTTCACGAGAAAGGCCTTCTAAAAAGTCGCCAGCAATCGCTTCGCGCGGTGCAAAGCCAATTGCGTGAACAAAGCCATCAAACTGAGGCCAAGTTTTTGCCAAATCCTTAAACAGGGCAGAAATCTGCTCATCGCTGCCAACATCGCAGTCAAAAATCAAGTCGGTATTGAATTCTTTGGCGAAATCGACAATGCGGTCTTTGAAGCGCTCACCAACGTAGGTAAAGGCCAGTTCAGCCCCTTCGCGGTGACATGCCTTGGCTATGCCATAGGCAATCGAGCGGTTAGAAAGAAGGCCGGTAATCAGAATTTTTTTGCCAGCGAGAAAGCCCATATCGTGTCCTTTGCTTCAAATGTGGTTTGCTATCTACAATTGTTGCATATATGTCCATGCTCCCCGCCATCCGCCAAATCCCCGCTTTGCTGCTCTTAGCCCTTCTGGCTGGGGTGGCAGTCAATTCAGCTCAGGGTGCCCAGGGGATTGCTCAGTACGGCAAACCCAAATACGCCGACGGATTTAGCCATTTTGACTACGTGAACCCAAATGCTCCTAGGGGTGGCACGCTCACTTTACCCAACCCAGATCGCCGGACAAGTTTTGATAAGTTCAATCCATTCACGCTACGCGGTGTGGCTGCCCCTGGCGTAGCCCAGTTGATGTTTGAATCTTTGGCGGTGGGTAGTGCGGATGAGGTCTCTAGTGCCTATGGTCTGATTGCGGAAGATATCCAAGTGGCATCCGACAAGATGTCGGTCGTGTTTCGGATTCGTCCTGAGGCGAAGTTTTCAGATGGCAGTGCGATCTTGGCTGGCGATGTAAAGCATAGCTTTGACACTTTAATGAGTTCACTCGCTAATCCGCAATTCAAAACGGTGTATGCCGACGTGAAGCAGGCGGTGGTCCTTTCTGATCGCGTAATCCGTTTTGATTTTAAGAATCGCAATCCTGAGTTACCGGTGATGGTCGGTACCTTGCCAGTGTTCTCTCGTAACTGGGGCAAGAAGCCTGATGGCACGATCACGCCATTTGATAAGTTGACCTTTGAGTTGCCAATAGCAAGTGGCCCTTATGTGATCGAGTCTTATAAGGCTGGCAAGACCATGATCTTTAAGCGAAACCCAAATTACTGGGCCGATCAAGGCGGTAAGACGCTCAATGTCCGAGTCGGTTTTTATAACTTTGATCGCGTGAACTACAAACTCTATAGTGATGATGCTGTTCGCCTAGAAGCCTTTAAGGCTGGGGAGTTTGATGCTCTAGTGGAGTACCGCGCAAAGAATTGGGCAAAGAGCTATGTTGGACCAAGATTTAATGACGGTACTTTAGAAAAGAAAGCTTTTCTCAATCACAACGGCGCAGGCATGCAAGGTTTTGCAATGAATGTGCGCAGGCCGATTTTTCAGGATTCGCGTGTTCGACAAGCTTTAGGTTATGCGCTCGACTTTGAGTGGCTGAACCGTCAACTCTTCTTTGAGCAATACAGTCGTATTAATAGTTACTTTACGAACAGCGATCTCAGTGCCAATTTCGATGGCCCTCGTAAACCCACCGAAGCGGAATTGAAATTACTCAAGCCTCTCAAAGCGCAATACCCTAAGTGGGTGCCTGATGCAGTCTTTGGTCCGATGCCTGCGGCTCCTTCAACTGCCTCACCCGATAGCTTGCGTCAGAATTTGCGCAAGGCGCGTGACTTATTGGCTCAGGCTGGATGGCAATATCGTGACGGTGCTTTGCGCAATATGCAGGGCGAGCCTTTCCGTTTTGAGATGGTCGAGGACGGCCCATTTTTCTTGAGGGTGATTTCATCCTATGTACGCAATTTAGAGAAGCTGGGTATTCAGGTAGATATTCGGACAAGTGACTTTGCGTTGCATCAGAAGCGCATGGATGAATACGACTTCGACATGACGACTATTCGCTTTCCTGACTCACAAAGCCCTGGCAATGAATTGTGGGATCGCTTTGGTAGTCAGGCTGCAAAAGAAAAAGGATCTGACAATGTGATCGGGATTCAGTCTCCCGTGGTCGATGCCTTGGTGGATGCGGTTGTCAAAGCCCAGACACGTGAAGAGTTGCGTGCAGCCACTAGAGCTTTAGATCGTGTTCTTTGGAATAGTTATTACGTGATTCCGCAGTGGTACAACCCGACACACCGAATCGCGTATCGTAAAGAGATGCGCTATCCAGAACCTCCCTTGTATTACACCGCTGAATCATGGATTCTGCTCAATTGGTGGAAAGAGGGGGCGCGCTAATGCAGGGGCAAATGTGGTCTTACATTTTCAAGCGTGTGCTCTTGATGATTCCTACTTTGCTGGGTGTACTAACGCTCACGTTTGCTGTGGTGCAATTTGTGCCTGGCGGTCCAGTCGAGCAGTTGATGCTCGAGCTCAAAGGTAAGGGCGATGCCGCAGTGAGTGGGGCAGAGTCTTCTGGCGGCGGCAGTAACTATCGTGGCCGTCAAGGTGTAGATGCTGAGCGTTTGGCTGAGGTCAAGGCTTTATATGGTTTTGATAAGCCGCCAGTAGAGCGTTATTTCATGATGCTGAAGCGTTTTGCGCAATTTGACTTGGGCGAGAGTTACTACCAACATCAAAGTGTTTGGCAATTGGTGGTTTCTAAATTACCAGTATCTATCAGCATTGGTTTATGGACCTTCTTTTTAACCTACTTAGTATCGATACCCTTGGGTATTGCTAAAGCGGTTAGAGACGGCTCTCGTTTTGATGCCATCACCAGCACAATGATTCTGGTGGGTTATGCCATTCCAGGATTTGTATTGGGTGTTCTGTTGCTGGTTATCTTTGGCGGTGGTAGTTTCTTGCAAATTTTTCCACTACGCGGACTAACTTCAGATAACTGGAGTGAGTTGAGCATGATGGGCAAGGTGATGGATTATTTATGGCATTTAGTTTTACCAATCACCGCTTCAGTCTTAGGAAGTTTTGCGGTCATCACCATGTTGACGAAGAATTCCTTTTTAGAAGAGATTCGCAAACAGTATGTATTAACTGCGAGAGCTAAAGGTCTAACCGAGAAACAAGTGCTCTGGAAGCATGTGTTCCGCAATGCGCTCTTGCCATTGGTAACCGGCTTTCCGGCAGCATTCATTGGCGCCTTCTTTACTGGTTCACTGCTTATCGAAACCCTGTTTTCTTTAGATGGCCTGGGTTTACTGTCTTATGAGTCGGTGATGCGACGTGACTACCCAGTGGTTTTCGGAACACTCTATCTGTTCACGCTGATTGGCTTATTTACTAAATTGATTTCTGATCTTTGTTATGTCTATATTGATCCACGCATTCAGTTTGGTGCAGGAGGTGGATCATGAGTCGCTGGCATCGCTTTAAAAACAACCGCATGGGTTATGCCAGCCTCTGGATTTTTATGATTCTGTTTGGCCTGTCGATGTGTGCCGAGCTCATTGCGAATGACAAGCCCTTGGTCGTGCGCTATCAAGGTAAGTTTTATTTCCCGATTGTGAAATCTCAACCTGAAAAAGTATTTGGTGGTGATTTTGCAACTCCAACTGATTTCTTGGATCCAGATATTCGTCACAATATTACGAGCAATGGTAACTGGGCGATTTACCCGCCTATTCCTTATAGCTATGAGACGCTGAACTACTTTTCAAAAGTACCCAATCCTGCACCGCCATCATTTGATAACTGGTTAGGCACAGATGATCGTGGGCGCGATGTCCTGTCCCGTTTGATTTATGGATTTCGCCTGTCGATCTTGTTTGGCTTGGCGCTCACTATTGTGGGGGTTAGCGTAGGCATCATTACCGGCTCTTTGATGGGTTTCTTTGGCGGTAAGTTTGATCTGGTTTCTCAGCGCTTAATTGAAATTTGGTCGGCGATGCCAGAGTTATATCTACTCATCATTTTTGCCTCTATCTTTAACCCAAGCATTTGGCTCTTGATTATTTTGCTGGCTGCTTTTGGATGGATGGGTTTATCCGACTATGTGCGTGCAGAGTTTTTCCGCAATCGCGCTTTAGAGTACGTTCGTGCTGCTAGGGCATTGGGCTTAACGAATTTGCAAATCATGCGCCGCCATATCTTGCCCAATAGCTTGACCCCAGTAATTACCTTCCTTCCTTTCAGAATGAGTGCGGCCATTTTGTCGCTCACGAGTTTGGATTTCTTGGGTTTGGGTGTGCCGCCGGGCACGCCGAGCCTTGGCGAGTTACTCTCTCAAGGTAAGAGTAATTTAGATGCGTGGTGGATTTCACTATCGACTTTTGTGGTCTTGGTCGCTACCTTGCTCTTGCTCACCTTTATGGGTGAGGCCTTGCGCGATGCGTTTGATTCTCGTAAGTCGGGCGCGATGAATGGAGGGCGCTCATGAGCGAAGTGAATAACTCTAGCAAGCCGGCAGCCCCTTTACTTCGTTATGAAGATTTCTCAATCTCTTTTGGTTCAGGCCGGCGTGAGAAATTTGCCGTTAGTCATCTTGATCTTGAGATTGGCGTGGGAGAGCGTGTTGCTTTGGTGGGGGAGTCTGGCTCAGGCAAGACGCTGACTGCCTTGGCGCCATTACGCCTTGAGTCTGAGGGTGCAAAAACATCTGGTCGAATTCTGTGGAGTGGCAAGAATGCGCACGCCGGCAATTCACCAGTCAATTTACTAGATTTGCCAATACAAGATATTCGTGAGATTCGCGGTCGTGAGATTGCGATGGTTTTTCAAGAGCCCATGACTGCGCTCAATCCCTTGTTTACCATTGGCAATCAAATTGTTGAAGCAGTACAGATATATCAGCCTTTAATCTCCAAGGCTGATTGCATGTCTGCAGCAATTGATCTTCTCAAGAAGACGGGCATCCCAGAGCCAGAGAAGCGCTTCCATTCTTACCCCCATCAGCTATCGGGTGGACAGCGTCAACGCGCCATGATTGCAATGGCGTTGGCGTGTAAACCCAGGCTGTTGATTGCGGACGAACCAACTACTGCTTTGGACGTTAGTCTGCGTTTGCAAATTCTGGATTTGCTTAAAGAGCTACAAGAAGAATCCAAGGATCATGGCGGTATGGCGATTCTGTTGATTACCCATGACCTCAATTTGGTAAAACACTTTGCACAAAGGGTTGCCGTATTAAACCAAGGCAATCTGATGGAGGTCGGGCCAACAAAGCAAGTATTTGAGCATCCAGACAATCCTTATACAAAGGCTTTAGTAAATAGCGCGCCTGTTCGTGATCTAGCTCCAGTAATGCCACTCGCACCAGTGTTATTAAAGACAGACAACTTATCTGTTTCTTATCCAGGCACTGAATCTACTTCTTGGTTTAAAAAATCTCTACGTCATCAAGTCTTGCGTAAGGTTGGTTTTGAACTTAAGCAAGGGCAAACCATTGGTGTTATTGGGGAGTCTGGCTCGGGCAAGACAACTTTAGGTATGGCGGTCTTAGGTTTATTGGGTGACTCTGCCGCAGAAATTACTGGCGATGTAGATGTGCTTGGAAATGATTGGCAAAAGTTAAAGCCAGTAGAGCGCCGAGCTATGCGATCTACTTTGCAGGTCATTTTTCAGGATCCATTTGGCTCTCTCTCGCCGCGTATGAATGTGATGCAAATTGTTTCGGAGGGTTTGGATGTGCACTTTCCCAATTTATCTGCAGCGGAGCGTGAGACTCGCGTATTGGATATTTTGCGAGAAGTTGGAATTGATCGCTCTGCTCTGGCACGTTATCCCCATGAATTTTCAGGTGGGCAAAGGCAACGCATTGCGATTGCGCGCGCTTTGATTCTCAAGCCGCAGATCTTAGTCTTGGATGAACCTACCTCAGCCTTGGATGTGTCGATTCAGAAACAAGTGCTCGCCTTGCTGACTGAGTTGCAGAAAAAATATAACTTGGCTTACCTGATGATTAGTCATGATTTGGCAGTGATTCGGGCGATGTCCCATGAAGTCATGGTGCTTAAGGCGGGCAGGGTGGTGGAGTTTGGTGATACCGAGACCCTGATTAAGCATCCTCGCCAGATCTATACAAAAGAGCTTTTTGCTGCTGCTGAGTTGACCTAAAGGCCAATCGAAGTAGGTTCAGCAGGGCGCTAAATTGGTGCATTCATGCACCGCAATACGAAATATCCTATTCAAAACAATGAGTTAGCCCTTGGGCTAGCACTTGGTGAAATAGACCTTCTTTGTTAGAATGAAACGATGTCCTTTCAAAAAGACCTTTTACCCCGCTTAGTAAAGCAAATGCCATTGGCTGCGCTGATTGCATTCATGCTTGCCATAAATCCGGTAATGGCGGTGGACACTACTCCTGACACTGCAAAGGATGCTTCAGTTGAGGTGACTAAAGAGGCGCCTAAAGAAAGCATGTTCCAGGCGGGTAAGTCTTACTTTGCTCGCGTATCGGATCGCCTGGCGGATTCAGTTACTGGCAAATCGGATGAATTGATTAACCGCGCTATGGAAGTGATTGGTGTGCGTTATCGCTGGGATGCGGAGTTGCCCCAATCTGGTTTAGACGGTAGTAGTTTTGTTGGCTATGTCTTCAAAGACAAATTAGGTTTTTTATTGCCGCGCAAGTCCACTCAAATGAGTCGTGTTGGCAAACCTATTACTCGCGAAGAATTGCAGCCTGGCGACTTAGTGTTTTTCAACACCATGCGCTTAACCTTCTCTCATGTCGGCATTTATGTTGGCGACAATAAATTTATTCACTCCCCATCTAAAGGTACTAGCGTGCGCGTTGATGATCTTGGTAGTCTCTACTGGGATAAACGTTTTGATGGTGCTCGCCGATTAGATGGCAGCGACAACTTGGGTGATGCAGAGCGTCAAGAGTTATTAAATGAAGTGAATAAACTCAAGCGTAAATCTCGCAGCCTCTGATTTAGAAGCTTGCCGCTAGACCAATAGAAGTACCTCGGACGTTCTGTCCAAACTGATACCGAAATACCAAGCGCACCCTACTAAACATGGGGTCTGAGGCGCTGCGATCAATTTCCACTCCCGTACCAACAGAGGAGAGTGAATCAAATCCAAGAGCACCGCGGAGCTGACCCAAAAACTCGGTATGCGCCACCTCAAAGACGGCTCGCAAAGGTCTCTCCAGTACTGTTAGTGGAGTAGGGTATCTGGCGCGAGCCCACAATCCTAAGCTCTGAGAGTCTGCAGAGCCTTGAACCGCAGCAGAGCTATCGAAGGTATTAATGGCGATATTGGTGTAGCGCAATTCGGCGTCGTATTCACGTTCAGGTTTGTAGTCCTCATAGTCCAGCATCAATGAACCACCAGCACCATACGCATTCATGCGCCCTTTGTTGAGAAACTGTAAATCTGCCCCAGTATTGTTTTGAATATAGCGACCCGCAATGGAGAGATCGCTCTCGACATGACCGAGCATGAAATTGGCAATTGGACGAATGCGTAAGTTATCAGTCAGCGGAAAGTCCCAGCCAATCCCGCCTGTGCCTGTAATGCCATTCCAATGAACGGGCACCGTGACACTGGTGCTGCCAATGCCATCGGTAAACGTCGGGTTATAGCGATTAACAGCAATTGTGCCTTCAAGATAGAGCGGGAAGTTGGCGCTAATGCGATCGCCTCCCCCAAGAGAAATCATTTGTAAATTTTGATTGTCTCCACCTTTGTCAGTGATAGACAGTGAACCAGTTGTGACGTCTGGGGTGAGTGAGTAACCCGTGATGGTCATGAAGGCGTCGGTACGCTTTTTAAGGTAGTTATTTGCCCCCGCAGAGAATTGGCCACTTTGCGCATAAATTTGCTGTGCTTGCATTGTTATTGCCAATGCAACTAAGACTTTAAAGAGGGTGGGAATGGTTTTCATAAACACGTTGCACCGAATCCTAAATCAATCACCCTCACTTGGGAAGTTAGCCCTAGGGCTAGGATCGCAGTTTTTCTTTCAGGGCAGCCATCTGTTCTTGGGTGGCTACTTCGCCAGCTAGGATTGCCGCATTTCTGGATTTGAAATCACCACTGCTCATTTGCTTGAGATGGGGGGTGATCACAATATCTGCACCCTTGAGTTCAAACTGATTAATACTTCGCTGCATGATCGATATGGTCTGCTGCAGGACGCCAAAGGTTCCGCTAGCATCTTGATGAACTGGCTCCGAAGAGATGTTGACTGCAATTACTATGGTTGCCCCCATCTGCCTTGCATAGCTGGCTGGAACTGGTGCAACTAAGCCACCATCGACATATTCTTTGCCGCTAATAACGGCTGGCTGAAATACTCCCGGAACGCTGCAGGAGGCGCGCACTGCCAAACCAGTGTTGCCAGAGCGAAATAGAACGCCTTTGCCGGATTGCAATTCAGTTGCCACAATGCCCAAGGGAATGCGCATTTGCTCGATCGATTTATTTTGCACTTCACGATTAACCATGTTTTGTAGGGCATCTCCTTTGATGAGGCCACCAAATCTTCCTGCAAAAGGAAGTCCCCAGTCGGCAATAGTGGCTTCATCGAGATTTAAGGCAAGTCGGTTCAGGTCATTGCCGGTAGCGCCAGATGCAAGTAATGCGGCGATAACACTACCAGCACTGCTACCCACCACGATATCGGGTCGAATACCTTGAGCCTCAAGTGCTTTGATGACACCTACGTGGGCAAAGCCTCTGGCTGCTCCTGCCCCCAAGGCTAGGCCAATAATGGGCTTGCGACTACTCATCAGGCTGCACCCAGTTAGGTTTGAACCTCCAATTAGGGCTCCCAAACCAAGACCTAAGCCCAGAAAGCGGCGTCTTGAGTCTGTCTCAGGGGATAAATCTAGGAATGGGGCTGTTTTTTCGTGCATGTGGCTATTGTATTGAGCCTCCCTTATAATGGCTAAACGGTGGGCGAAAAAGACTTCGTTTCAGCATGGGTAGCTCTCCCAAGTGGATTTTCGGAGATGAATTGCCCGTAGTAGCTAAATAGCGCCACCAAAACACCACCAACCCATTACTGAAATACATTTTTATAGCCTCATCAGGTCATAGCCTGATAGCCAGAATTTTATGGATGATCACAATAAACGCGTAATTGAAACAGCCCTCTTGTGCGCGCAAGAACCACTAACCGTTGCTGATCTGACGCGCTTATTTGCCGAAGACATTGCCGCTGGCGAAATTGATGATGCTCTATTAGAGCTTCAAAAAGCCTGGGAAGATAAAGGCATGGAGTTGGTGCACATTGCAACTGGCTGGCGTTTCCAAAGCCGTTTAGCGATGCGCGAGTATCTCGATCGTTTGACTCCAGAAAAGCCGCCAAAGTATTCTCGTGCAGTGATGGAAACCTTGGCGATTATTGCTTACCGTCAACCAGTGACTCGCGGTGAAATCGAAGAGATTCGTGGTGTTGCAGTGAGCAGCAATGTGATGAAGCAGTTGGAGGATCGCGGTTGGGTTGAGGTCATTGGCCATAAAGAGACTATTGGTCGCCCAGGTTTATACGCTACTACTAAACAATTTTTAGATGACCTGAGCCTCACGAATTTACAAAGCTTGCCGATGTTGGAAGATGCTGCGCCGATGGCTGCGGCAGAGCAATTAGGTCAAGCGGTAATGGAGTTTGATCCAAGTGCGACGGTTGAAACAGTTATTGAGTTGGACGAAAACGGCCAACCCATTATTCAACCGACGAACGAAGAATCTATCAACGAAGAAGTTGTTGCTGAGATTGCTGATGATGAAATCAGTGAAGAGACAAGTGAAGAAGCGGAAGAAGCAGAAGAAGCAGAAGAAGTTTCCCCAGAGTCTGAAGACAAACCAGACGAACAAAAATAATTATTAATGACAAGTCATAACGAAAACGATTCATCTCCGATTAAACCTAAATCGGATAATTCCCCCAGCTCTGAGTCTGCATCTAATCCTGCAGAGGGTAATAGGGGTGAGGGGCGCGAAGGCGGCCAGCGTCGCCCACGCCGCCAGGGCGCGGGTGCTAGCAAGCATCCTTTCAATAAGAAACGCCCATTCAATAAAGACCGGCCTCGTCGCGAGGGCGGTGAGTCTGGTGGTCAGCGCGAAGGTGGCAATAATGCATCCGCTAAGCTCGCACCAAATCCAGCTGAGAGCGAAGCTTTATTTGCTTCAGTAGTTTCTGGTGAGTTCGATGCAGCATTAGATGCGCCTGAAGTCCTTGAAGTTAAAAATCCTGATGGCCTAAATGAGAATGAGATTTCTCATCAGACTGGTGCAGAGCGCCGTGCACAACGTGTGCGTCATGACGAAGATGCAGATGCACCGACTGACGATGAGATGAGTAGCTTGCAATTTGCAAACATCGATGATTTGCCGCTCAGCTTGCGTGATGAAGTTTGGTCAGACCTAGATGGTTTAGACGACGACGCTGACGACGAAGATACCGTGAAGTTGCATAAGGTGTTGGCTGACGTCGGCATGGGTTCACGTCGCGATATGGAAGACTTGATTATTCAAGGGCGCGTATCCGTGAATGGCCTACCGGCTCACATTGGTCAACGTATTGGGCCGACTGATCAGGTGCGCATTAACGGCAAGCCAGTTCATCGCAAGATTCAGACTAAGCCACCGCGCGTGATCATGTATCACAAGCCTGCTGGAGAGATCGTGAGTCAATCCGATCCTGAAGGTCGTCCAACTGTATTTGATCGTTTGCCAAAGCCGCGTCAAGGACGTTGGATTGCGGTAGGGCGTTTGGACTTTAATACTGAAGGTCTTTTGTTGTTCACCACTTCTGGTGAGTTGGCTAATCGCTTGATGCATCCGCGTTACGGTGTTGAGCGTGAGTACGCTGTCCGTATTCTGGGCGATTTGAGTCAAGAAAACATGACTCAATTAAAGAGCGGCATTACTTTGGATGACGGCCAAGCGAAATTCTTGCGTCTTTCTATGGGTGGCGGGGAAGGTGCAAACCGTTGGTACCACGTTGCTTTGACTGAAGGTCGTAACCGTGAGGTGCGCCGCATGTTTGAAGCAGTCGGGCATGTTGTTTCTCGCTTGATTCGTACGCGTTACGGTATTTTCTTATTGCCTCCACGTTTGAGACGCGGTAAATGGGAGGAGATTGAAGCCGGCGGTATCTATAACCTGATGAAGTTTGCGGGCTTAAAAATGCCTCAGCCACAAGATAAGGGCCGCAATCCGAATGCACAAGGTCGCGATAGCCGTTCTCCTGCTAGCGAGGACTTTCAGCCTGACCCAATGCAAACCTCAGTTTCTTATTGGGGTTCGCGGGACGCTTTAACCCAGGCCAGTGGCCATGGTGCCCTAACCCATCAAAATAGGGGTGGTAAACCTGGTGGCGGTGGTTCGGGTGAAGGTCGAGGTCCTTTCCGGGGTCGTACTCAGGGCGGTCGTCCAGGCGCAGGTGGCCAGGGTGGCGGTCAGGGTGGCCAAGGTCAAAACCGCAATAAAGGTAAGAAAGTCCATCATGGACAGTCAGCTTTTGTGACGGCAAGCCCTCAAAGCCCAGGAAATGGCCCTAAACGGGGGGCACCAAAAGGGCGCAAACCCTTCAATAAAGGCCCTAGAAAACCAAGAAATCCAAGCGAAAGCTTCTGATTTCTATCGGTTTTCCTCTAAATCGGCTATAATTTTGGTCTTACAGCAGTTCGTTGCTGTTTTGAGTTGTTACCGACTGATGTTGCGATCAACGTAAGTCGGCCTGTTCTGAATTTCGAGAATATGGGCTTTGAAGCCCATTTTTTTTTGCCGTTTTGGATTGAAGGGTGTTCGTGAAAGATCAGCGGATTATTTCTGCAGAAGTAGAAAACCTAGGGTACACGCTAGTCGATATCGAGCGTGAAGCCGGAGGTTTGCTGCGCGTCACGATTGAGAACCCGGATTACGAGCGCTTGATTAATGTCCAGGATTGCGAAAAGGTAAGTCACCAGCTGAGCTACACCCTGCCGGTGGAAAACATTCCCTTTGAGCGTCTAGAGATCTCCTCTCCTGGTCTGGATCGCCCTGTGAAGTCAGCGGCTGATTACGAGCGCTTCTCTGGAATGGAAGTGGATTTGAAGTTGCGTGTTGCCGTTGGCGATCGCAAGAAGTTTCGTGGTGTGTTGCAAGGTTTGCTGAGCGGTGAGTTGGACTCGCCTGATGCGAAATTTGGTTTGTTGTTTGAAGGTGCTGATGGCACTGAATCTCAATTGGAGTTTTCTTTAGCCGAGGTCGATAAGACTCGGTTGGTCCCTGTTATTGATTTCAAAGGAAGAAAGTCATGAGCCGAGAAGTTCTCATGTTGGCAGACGCCTTAGCGCGTGAAAAGAACGTAGATCAAGCCATTGTGTTTGAGGCGCTAGAAATGGCGTTGGCATCAGCCACTAAGAAACGTTATCCGACAGAAGATGTGGATATTCGTGTATCGATTGATCGCGAGTCTGGTGAATACGAAACCTTCCGTCGCTGGTTGGTTGTTCCTGATGAAGCAGGTCTCCAAGAGCCGGATAAAGAAATCCTTCATTTTGAAGCACTCGAGCAATTTCCTGACATGGAAGTTGGCGAATTCATTGAAGAGCAAATCGAATCTTTAGCCTTTGGCCGTATCGGTGCACAAGCCGCCAAGCAAGTGATCTTGCAGCGTATTCGTGATGCTGAGCGTGAGCAGATTTTGAACGACTACCTTGAGCGTGGCGAAAAAGTCATGACCGGTACCGTCAAGCGTGCTGACAAGAACGGTTTGATTATTGAATCTGGCCGTGTCGAAGCATTGTTGCGCCGCGATCAAATGATTCCAAAAGAGAACCTCCGCTCTGGTGATCGTGTACGCGCTTACATTTTGAAAGTGGATCGTGAAGCACGTGGCCCACAGATCGAACTCTCACGTACTTGCCCTGATTTCTTGATCAAGTTGTTTGAGAACGAAGTTCCAGAGATGGAGCAAGGTTTATTAGAGATTAAAGGTGCAGCTCGTGACCCTGGTATCCGCGCAAAAATTGCCGTGATTACTTATGACAAGCGTATCGACCCAATCGGTACTTGCGTTGGCGTTCGTGGCACACGCGTTACTGCAGTTCGTAACGAAGTGGCTGGCGAAGCAGTGGACATCGTGTTGTGGTCTGAAGATCCAGCGCAGTTTGTGATTGGCGCTTTGGCTCCAGCTCAAGTGTCTTCTATCGTGGTTGATGAAGAGCGTCATGCCATGGATGTGGTGGTTGACGAAGAGAACTTGGCAATCGCGATTGGCCGTAGCGGACAGAACGTTCGTTTAGCTAGCGAGTTGACTGGTTGGCAAATCAACATCATGACTCCAGAAGAGTCCGCAGAGAAAACTGAAAAAGAAGCTGCTTCTGTACGTCAATTGTTCATGGACAAATTGGACGTTGACCAAGAAGTTGCTGACATCTTGATTGAAGAAGGCTTCAACACATTAGAAGAGGTTGCTTATGTACCCCTCTCTGAAATGTTAGAAATCGATTCTTTCGACGAAGACACAGTAAATGAATTGCGTACTCGTGCGCGTGACTCCCTCTTGACCATGGAATTGGCTAAAGAAGAGCGCGTTGGCGAAGTCTCACAAGATTTACGTTCCCTCGAGGGAATGACTACTGAGTTGATTGCCAAGCTTGCTGACAATCAAGTTCACACACGTGACGACTTAGCTGAACTGGCTGTTGATGAGCTAGTTGAGGCGACACAAATTGACGAAGAAACCGCGAAAACGCTCATCATGAAAGCGCGCGAACATTGGTTTACTTCATGAGAGGAAGTAGTACATGGCAACAACAGTAAAAGTACTCGCTAAAGAATTAAAACGTACCGCGCCTGACCTTCTGGAGCAATTGAAGGCGGCCGGTATTGAAAAAGGTTCTGAGGACGACAGCATTACCGAAAAGGACAAGACTGTCCTGCTTGAGCATTTGCAAAAAGAGCATGGCAGTGCGGATACAGGTAGTCGTAAAAAGATTACTTTAATCAAGCGCGAAAACTCCGAGATTCGTCAGGCAGACTCTGCTGGACGTACTCGTACCGTTCAGGTTGAGGTTCGTAAAAAGCGCGTACTAGTTAAAGCAGGAGACAAAGCTCCTGAAGAGACTCCAGCTCCAGCGGCTAAAGAAGTTGCTCCTGCAGCGCCTGCTAAACCAATTCTTTCTGCTGAAGAGTTAGAAAAACGCGCAGCTGAAGCGACTCGTCAAGCTGAGTTACTAGCTCGTCAAGAAGCGGAAATGAAAGCGGCAGAAGATGCTCGCCAAAAAGAAGCCGATGCTGTAGCTGCTGCAAGCGTAGTTGAGCCTGTTGTTGAGAAGGCAGCGAAGTCGGATGACGATGCTTCTGCTGCTAAAGCGGCTGCTGAAAAAGCTGCCGACAAAAAGGCGCAAGCAGATAAAGCTGCCAAAGATATCGCTGATGCTAATAAAGCACAGTTGGCTGATATTACAAAACGTCGTGCCGCTGCTGAAGCTGAAGCTTTAGCGATTCGCGACATGATGAGTGCGCCTGCACGTGTTCTCAAGGCGCCAAGTGAAATTGCTGCTGAAGAGGCTAAAAAAGGCACCCTTCATAAGCCTGCTAAGGCTGAAGGTGCTGACGATAAGAAAAAAGCAGTTGCTAAGGTTGGCGGCAAGACAATTAAGTCTGCAGAGACTTCATCTACTTGGCAAGAAGAGGGTGCCAAGAAACCTGGTGGCCTCAAGACTCGTGGCGACAGCTCTGGTGGTGTAGGCGGTTGGCGTTCAGGTGGCGGCAGAAGAAAGCAGCGTCAAATTGCAGAAGCCAACGTCGATACCAACTTCCAAGTTCCAACAGAACCAGTTGTTCGTGATGTTCATGTTCCTGAAACCATTACCGTTGCTGAGTTAGCTCACGCAATGGCTGTGAAGAGTGCAGAAGTGATTAAGCTCTTGATGGGTATGGGTCAGATGGTGACGATCAACCAGATCTTAGATCAAGATACTGCCATGATCATCGTAGAAGAAATGGGTCATACAGCCCATGCTGCTAAGTTGGATGATCCAGATTTAGATCTGGGTATTGCTGGTCACGATGCAGAATTATTGCCACGTCCACCAGTAGTTACGGTGATGGGTCACGTTGACCACGGTAAAACATCTTTGCTCGATAAGATTCGTGCGGCTAAGGTTGCTACTGGCGAAGCCGGTGGTATTACTCAGCATATCGGCGCTTATCACGTTGAAACTCCACGCGGCATGATTACCTTCCTCGATACTCCGGGTCACGAAGCCTTTACGGCAATGCGTGCTCGTGGTGCTAAGGCAACGGATATCGTGATCTTGGTTGTTGCGGCCGACGACGGTGTGATGCCACAAACGAAAGAAGCGATTGCTCACGCAGTAGCTGGTGGCGTTCCAATTGTTGTAGCAATTAATAAGATTGATAAACCAGAAGCTAACTTAGAGCGCGTTAAAACTGAGTTGGTTGCTGAGCAAGTCGTTCCAGAGGAGTACGGTGGCGATGTGCCATTCATTGGCGTTTCCGCTAAAACAGGTGATGGCATTGATGCCTTGCTTGAGAACGTACTCTTACAAGCAGAAATTTTGGAACTTAAGGCAGCGAAAGATGCTCCTGCGCAAGGTCTCGTTATTGAGGCGCGTTTGGATAAGGGTCGCGGTCCTGTTGCCACTATTTTGGTTCAGTCTGGCACGCTCAAACGTGGTGATATGTTGTTGGCGGGTTCAACTTACGGTCGTGTTCGTGCGATGTTGGATGAAAACGGCAAGCCATGTAACGAAGCTGGCCCATCTATCCCTGTAGAGATCCAAGGTTTATCCGAAGTTCCTGCAGCAGGTGAAGCAGTGCAAGTAGTTCCTGACGAGCGTAAAGCACGTGAGATCGCACTCTTCCGTCAAGGTAAGTTCCGCGATGTGAAGTTGGCTAAACAGCAAGCATTCAAGCTCGAAACCATGATGGAAAACATGGAAGAGGGTGCTATTGAAGCGAAGTTGTTGCCATTGATCATCAAGGCAGACGTACAAGGTTCTCAAGAAGCGCTGTCACAGTCATTACAAAAGCTATCTACTGCAGAAGTGAAGGTTCAAATCGTTCACGCAGCGGTGGGTGGTATTACTGAGACTGACGTTAACTTAGCAGTTGCTTCCAAGGCGGTCATTATTGGCTTTAACTCTCGTGCGGATGGTGCAGCACGTAAGTTGGCTGAGAACAATGGTGTGGATATTCGATATCACAACATTATTTATGACGCAGTTGATGAAGTGAAGGCAGCCTTAAGCGGTATGCTGACACCAGATAAGAAAGAAGAAATCACCGGCATGGTGGAGATTCGTCAAGTCTTCTTGGTATCTAAAGTTGGCGCGATTGCTGGTTGCTTGGTACTTGATGGTGTTGTTAAGCGCACCTCTAGTGTCCGCCTCTTGCGTGACAACGTCGTAATCTGGACTGGTGAATTAGATTCTCTCAAGCGCTTTAAAGATGATGCAAAAGAAGTTCGCGCCGGTGTTGAGTGTGGTCTGTCATTAAAAGGCTACAACGACATCAAAGAAGGCGATCAACTTGAAGCCTTTGAAGTTACTGAAGTCGCTAGAACACTTTAAGAGCTACCCAGTTAATGCATAAAACTAGTCCTCATCGTAACCAGCGTCTCGCCGATCAAATTCAGCGAGACCTGGCCGAGCTAATTCCTCGTGAATTGCGTAGCCCAAGCCTAGGTTTGATTACTTTGCAAAGTATTGAGCTCACGCCAGATTTGGCGCATGCAAAAGTGTTCTTTACGGTCTTGGGTGCTGAGCCTGAAGTGGCATTGAAGGCTTTGCAGGACAAGGCGGGCTACTTGCATTCTTTATTGTTCAAGCGTTTGCACATTCACACTGTGCCAACCTTGCATTTCCACTACGACAGTTCAGTTGAGCATGGCATTGAAATGTCTCGCTTAATTGATCAAGCGGTGGATAGCGATCGCAAAGACGAGAACGCGTAAATAGCTATGTCTGTACGTATCGATGGCGTTGTCTTGCTTGATAAACCTGCTGGCATGAGCTCGCAAGGTGCAGTCACTGCCGTGAAGCGCGCCTTCAATGCAGAAAAAGCAGGACACACTGGCACTTTAGATCCGATGGCAACTGGCTTACTCCCGATTTGTTTAGGTGAAGCAACGAAGTACTCCCAGGATTTATTAGAGGCCGATAAAACCTATATCGCTCAAGTGAAATTCGGTCAGCGTACTGACACTGGTGATGCTGAAGGTTTAGTTATCGAAGAGCTCCCATTACCTGTATTTGCTGACGAAGCCACTATCAAAGCTGCCTTAGATGCTTTATTACCAGCCTTTACCGGCCCGATTAGCCAAGTTCCACCAATGTATTCTGCGCTCAAGCGTGATGGCAAGCCTTTATACGAATATGCTCGTGCTGGTGTTGAGTTAGAGCGCGCTCCACGAGATATCACGATTCATGCAATTCGTTGGACCAATGTCAATTGGCCTGAAGCTACCTTGGAAGTAAGTTGCAGCAAAGGTACTTACATTCGCGTATTGGCAGAGGATATTGGTAAGGCATTAGGTTGTGGCGCCCATTTAGTTGGCCTGCGCCGCACTGAAGTAGGTCACCTCACTCTCGATCAGTCATTCACTATCGAATCCATTCAAAAGGGCTTACAAGATAGTTCAAGTTACATCTTGCCAGTCGACGCACTCTTGCAGACATTGCCACACTTAACTGTGGATGAGCAACAGGCAAAACGTTTGGAGATGGGTCAACGAGTCCCACTCAATTTACCTTCGATAGAGGCGCTAGTGCGTATCTATCGTGCAACTGCTGCTCCGCATAACTTTATTGGTACTGGAGATTGGCGCTCTGGGGTATTACATCCTAAGCGCTTGATCTCTTCAGCACATTAAACACATTTAACCCCTTTATTTATTAACCTTATTCTTAACTTCAGAAGCTTCACATGACTAAACGCGCACTTCGTAATATCGCCATCATCGCCCACGTTGACCACGGTAAAACTACTTTGGTTGACCAACTCTTGCGCCAATCAGGCACATTCCGCTCCAATGAAAAAATGACCGAACGCGTCATGGACTCAAACGACTTGGAAAAAGAGCGTGGCATTACTATTTTGTCCAAGAACTGTGCGGTGGAGTATGACGGCACACACATCAACATCGTAGACACACCGGGACACGCCGACTTCGGTGGCGAAGTAGAGCGTGTGCTCTCCATGGTTGACGGCGTTTTGCTCTTGGTTGACGCGGTTGAAGGCCCAATGCCACAGACTCGCTTCGTTACTAAAAAAGCGTTAGCTCTCGGTTTGAAGCCTATCGTTGTGATTAACAAGGTTGACCGTCCAGGTGCTCGTACAGACTATGTGATCAATGCCACTTTTGAATTGTTTGACAAACTAGGTGCTACTGAAGAGCAGTTGGATTTCCCAGTGGTATATGCATCTGGTTTGAACGGCTATGCTGGCTTGACTGATGATGTTCGCGAAGGCGACATGCGCCCATTGTTTGACACTGTGCTCAAGCATGTTCCAGTGCGTGATGACAATCCAGAAGGTCCTTTGCAATTGCAAATTACTTCGATTGAATACAGTACTTACGTCGGTAAGATCGGTGTAGGCCGTGTAAACCGCGGAACTGTGAAGCCGTTGATGGACGTAGTCTTTATGGATGGTCCTGATGGCGTTCAACGCAAAGGCCGTATTAACCAAGTATTGAAATTCCGTGGTTTAGAGCGCGAGTTGGTTGATGAAGCTCAAGCGGGCGACATCGTATTGGTAAACGGTATTGAAGATTTAGCAATCGGAACAACGATCTGCGCGCCAGATACTCCTGAAGCATTGCCAATGCTGAAGATTGATGAACCTACTTTGACCATGAACTTTATGGTGAACACCAGCCCATTGGCTGGTCGTGAAGGTAAGTTTGTTACTAGCCGTCAGATTCGTGAGCGTTTAGACCGCGAATTGAAATCCAATATGGCTTTGCGTGTAAAAGAAACTGACGATGACACTGTATTTGAAGTGTCAGGTCGTGGTGAATTGCACCTCACCATCTTGGTAGAAACAATGCGTCGTGAAGGTTACGAGTTGGCAGTTTCTCGTCCACGTGTTGTATTCCACGAAGTCGATGGCGTGAAGATGGAGCCGTACGAGAACTTAACAGTTGACGTAGAAGATACAACTCAAGGCGCTGTCATGGAAGACCTGGGTAAGCGTAAAGGTGAATTGCTGGACATGGTGAGTGACGGTAAAGGTCGCACACGTCTTGAGTACCGTATTCCTGCGCGTGGTTTGATCGGCTTCCAAGGCGATTTCATGACCATGACTCGCGGTAACGGTTTGATGAGCCACACATTTGACTCTTATGCACCTGCAAAAGACGGCATCTTGGGTGAGCGTCATAACGGCGTATTGATCAGTCAAGATGATGGCGAAGCAGTTGCTTATGCTTTGTGGAAATTGCAAGACCGTGGTCGTATGTTCGTGAGCCCTGGCGATCCTTTGTATGAAGGTATGGTTATCGGTATTCATAGCCGTGACAATGACTTGGTTGTTAACCCAATTAAGGGTAAGCAATTAACCAACGTTCGCGCATCTGGTACTGACGAAGCAGTGCGCTTGGTAACGCCAATCGCAATGAACCTTGAGTACGCTGTTGAATTTATCGATGATGATGAATTGGTAGAAGTAACGCCGAAGAGTATTCGTATTCGTAAGCGCTACCTCAAGGAGCATGAGCGTAAAAAAGCATCACGCGACTAAGCTACTTCAAGCTACACAACAAAAGTCACCTCCGGGTGGCTTTTGTTCTTCATTGAAATCCAAATTCCAAAAATAATAGTAAAAATAGATCCTCATGCTGCCATCCATTGAACAACGCCTTGCCCAAGAGTTATCCGCCAAACCTGCCCAAGTAGCTGCTGCTATTGCGCTGATGGATGAGGGTGCAACAGTTCCTTTTATTGCCCGCTACCGTAAAGAGGTGACGGGTGGTTTGGATGATGCGCAGCTACGTTTATTGGAAGATCGTCTGGGCTATTTGCGCGAATTAGAAGAGCGTCGCAAAGCCATTGTTGCTTCGATTGAAGAGCAGGGCAAGATGACCCCGGAGTTACTCAAAGCCATCATGTTGGCAGAGGATAAAACGCGCTTAGAAGATCTCTACCTACCTTATAAGCTCAAGCGTCGTACTAAGGCGCAAATTGCCTTAGAGGCCGGTTTAGAGCCTTTGGCCAATGATTTATTAGCTAATCCTATGTTGGATCCAGAAGTGGAGGCCGCTAAATATCTCAAAGAAGCATTTACATCTGATCAAGGTGAGAACCCTGGTGTAGCAGACACCAAAGCTGCTCTTGAAGGTGCGCGTCAGATTTTGATGGAGCGCTTTGCAGAAGATGCCGGCCTAGTGCAATCACTGAGAACCTATTTGCAAGAACATGGCGTTGTGGAATCGAAGGTCATCGCCGGTAAAGAGCAAGAGGGTGAAAAATTTGCGGATTACTTCGATTACTCTGAGCCCGTGTCAGCAATCCCTTCGCATCGCGCCTTGGCTTTATTTAGGGGTCGTCGTGAACAGATGCTGATGGTCAATTTGCGTCTAGACACCGAAGAAGAAAAGCCGAAATGGGATGCGCCCCATAATCCTTGCGAGTCTAGAATCGCTAATCAGTTCAAGATTAAGAACGAAGGCCGTCCAGCTGATCAGTGGCTAGCGGAAACCGTGCGTTGGACTTGGCGTATTAAGTGCTCTATGCATTTGGAGTCCGAACTCATGAGTGCTTTGCGTGAACGCTCTGAGACTGAGGCGATCAATGTCTTTGCTCGCAACCTCAAAGATTTGCTATTGGCTGCACCTGCGGGCCCTAAGGTGACTATTGGCTTAGACCCTGGAATGAGAACGGGTGTGAAGGTAGCTGTGGTGGATGCGACAGGTAAGGTGGTTGATACCGATGTCATTTACCCGCACCAGCCTAAGAATGATTGGGATGGCTCACTACATACCCTCGCGAAGTTAGCAGAGAAACACAAGGCAACTTTAATCTCGATCGGTAACGGTACAGCTTCACGCGAAACAGACAAGTTGGCGCAGGATTTAATCAAAGCTAAGCCAGAACTGAAGCTCACCAAGATTGTTGTATCAGAAGCAGGGGCATCGGTTTACTCCGCCTCTGAGTACGCCTCAAAAGAGTTGCCCGGTATGGATGTGTCATTGCGTGGAGCAGTATCCATCGCTAGAAGATTGCAAGATCCGTTGGCGGAATTAGTAAAGATTGATCCGAAGTCAATTGGCGTAGGTCAGTACCAGCATGATGTGATGCAAACTCAGCTAGCCAAGTCATTGGTGGCAGTCGTAGAGGATTGTGTGAATGCGGTGGGTGTAGACGTCAACACGGCATCAGCGCCTTTACTGGCAAGGGTCTCAGGCCTCAGTAGCACCGTTGCAGAAGGCATTGTGACATACCGAGATAGCAATGGCGCCTTCCAGACGCGGGCGGATTTACGTAGCGTGCCACGCTTAGGTGAGAAGACTTTTGAGCAGGCAGCCGGTTTCTTGCGCATCATGAACGGCACAGACCCTCTAGATGCATCAGCAGTCCATCCTGAATCCTACCCCTTGGTAGAGAAGATTTTGAAGGATATTAAGAAGGGCGTTAAAGAAGTAATTGGTGATGCAACTATTCTGAAAGGCCTCAGTCCAGAAAAATATGCCGATGAAAAGTTTGGCGTCCCCACTGTCACCGACATCATTAAAGAATTAGAAAAGCCGGGCCGTGATCCACGCCCCGAGTTCACTACAGCGACATTTAAAGATGGCGTAGAAAAAATCAGCGACCTTAAGGCCGACATGATCTTGGAAGGCGTTGTTACTAATGTGGCAGCCTTTGGCGCATTCGTGGATATTGGTGTTCACCAAGATGGACTCGTCCACATCTCCGCGCTAGCCAATACTTTTGTTAAAGATCCACACACCGTAGTTAAAGCAGGGCAGGTCGTTAAAGTCAAAGTGCTAGAAGTAGATGAAAAGCGTAAGCGTATTGCATTGACTATGCGACTCTCTGATGAAGCGCCTAAATCTACTCCAGGTGCAAAACCAGAGCCAAGAGTAAATCGTCCAGGCATTCCAAGATCCCCAGATGCCAGAAGGCCTCATGAAGATAGAAGATCTGCGCCCCCAATCAATAATGCGATGGCGGAAGCTTTGCGTAAATTAAAGGGTTAATTCATACCTGGAGTGGTTTTTTTGTTTCCCTCCAATAAGATATTGCTAATGTAGTAACATTTATACATTAGCAATATCTTATTGGAGGGCTAGATGATTATCACCTTTTCAAGTCGTGAGTTTAATCAGGATACTGGTCGGGTAAAAAAAGCTACAGAAGCGGGCCCCGTTTTTATTACCGATCGGGGAAGGCCTGCACATGTCTTGATGACATTCACCGAGTATCAGCGCGTGACTGGAAAAAAGAAAAACATCTTAGATCTTGTGGGTATGAACGGTGCTGGAGAAATTGATTTTGAGCCTGAGAAAATATCGAGCTTCACAAAGCCAATTTCGGATCTTCTTTAATGTATTTGCTTGATACAAACGTAGTTTCAGAGTTTAGAAAGCTAGGAAGCGGTCAAATCAATTCCAATGTTAAAGGGTGGGCCGAGGAAACTGATCCTGAGCTCATGTTTCTTTCGGCTATATCAATTTTGGAGCTAGAGATTGGGGTCCTGCAGGTTGAAAGAAGGGATAAAAAGCAGGGGCAAGTCCTGCGAAAGTGGCTGAGCAAACATGTTCTGCCAGCATTCTCTGGGAGGGTGCTATCGGTGGATCTGGCGGTTGCGCAGCGCTGTGCAACTCTACATGTGCCAAACCCTAAATCCGAAAGAGATGCCATGATTGCTGCAACTGCAATTGAGCATCGCATGACAATCGTCACCAGAAATATTGCTGACTTCAGTCAATCTGGCGTGAAAATGTTTGATCCTTGGCGTTAGGTTTAAATTGCTTGGGTTGATTTAGCTTTTGAAATGTATTGCAAAGTTACTTTAGATTAAGGCTTATATGGACATTTTGGCTTTTTTGATTGCTGGTTTTTTTGTGGCCTTTATTTTTAGAGTCACCATAGGTTCTCTTGGTCTGCCGCTAGGGCTCGCTATTGGGGTTGCTATTCTCGGGGTAATCTTTGGGGCATATTTTCTATTTTTTGCCTCGGTTTTTAGTCTCGCGGAAATGTTTGGTGCAAAGTAATCTGTTTGTATCGGAGGCTGTCATCAATCTGTAATATATTTCTATATAATTGGAAATATGAAAAATACAGATGCAGTTTCAGCTTTTCTAGCCCTAGGGCAGGAGTCTCGACTCAATATCTTTCGCCTCATCGTTCAAAAGGGCGATGTTGGTCTCACACCAAGCCAAATTGTTGAGAAGCTCGGCATTCCAAATGCCACACTCAGCTTTCATTTAAAAGAGTTGGTGCAGGCTAATTTGCTCTTAGTTGAGCGTCAAAGTCGCAATTTAATCTATCGCCCAAACGCGGCTCTAGTTCAAGATCTCAGCACCTTCCTCCTGGATAACTGCTGCGGCGGTAAATCCTGCACCCCTGAAAAAATCACACGCAAGACTAAGTCAGCATGAAAACCTATAACATCCTCTTTCTTTGTACACATAACTCCGCACGTTCTATCTTGGGCGAGGCTTTGGCATCTACTCACCCGAGTGGCAGGTTCGTAGGCTATTCAGCTGGATCAACTCCTGGCACGAGCGTCAATCCGATCGCTGCAGATATTGCAGTGGAGCTGGGCATGGATCGGGCTTTGCTGAAGTCAAAAAGTTGGGATGTATTTGGTGAGCCCAATGCGCCGAAAATGGATTTCATCATCACGGTTTGTGACAATGCGGCTGGTGAGGTTTGCCCATTCTGGCCTGGTCAACCAGCCACTGCGCATTGGGGTTTTCCGGATCCCTCGCAAGTGCAGGGTAGTGATCTTGAGAAGAAGGCTGCTTTCATTGAAGTTATGAACGGCCTCAAGAAAAGATTGGATATCTTGGCTGCGATGCCGCTCGACAAATTGGACTCCATGAGTCTTAAAGAGGTGCATACAAAAGCATGAATACCTTAACTAAAAAACTATCCTTTCTTGATCGCTACCTCACAGTATGGATCTTTGCTGCAATGGCCTTTGGCATTGGACTGGGGCACTTTATGCCTGGCATTGAGGGATTTATTAACTCCTTCCAGGTGGGAGCGACAAACATCCCAATCGCTATTGGCCTGATCTTAATGATGTACCCGCCGTTTGCCAAAGTACGTTACGAAGATTTGCCGGATGTCTTTAAGGACAAGCGTATCTTCCTGATCTCATTGCTCATGAGCTGGATTATTGCCCCAACATTAATGTTCTTTTTGGCTATTACCTTTGTGCCGGATCAACCAGAGTACATGGCAGGCTTGATTCTGATTGGTATAGCGCCTTGTATTGCGATGGTGATTGTTTGGAACGATCTTGCAAAAGGTTCTACTGAATATGCGGCCGGCTTAGTGGCATTTAATGCGATCTTTCAGGTTCTATTCTTTAGTGTCTATGCATATTTCTTTCTTACTGTTTTGCCTCCTTACTTTGGATTGGCTGCATCTAATGTAAGCGTGAGCATGGGGCAGATCGCTGAGAGCGTTTTTATCTACCTTGGTGTGCCTTGTATTGCCGGCATCTTGACTCGTGTGGTGATGTTGAAGTTCATCTCCAAAGATCGGTATCACGAGCAATTCGTGCCGCGTATCGGTAAGCTCACTTTGCTTGCTTTGCTATTTACTATCGTAGTGATGTTTAGTCTCAAGGGTAATTTGATCCTCACTCTACCCATGGATGTAGTCACCATTGCCGTTCCTCTTCTTGTCTTCTTCCTCATCATGTTCTTGCTGACATTCTTTGTGACGGGCAGAATGGGGATTGACTATAAGCGTTGCTGCACACTCTCGTTTACAGCCTCTAGCAATAACTTTGAGCTCGCAATTGCTGTTGCTATTGCGGTATTTGGAATCAACTCTGGAGCTGCCTTTGCGGCAGTCATAGGCCCCTTGGTAGAGGTGCCCATCATGATTGGCTTGGTAACTGTGGCTTTGTGGTTTAAGGATCGCTTCTTTGCGGTCTAAATAGCCCTGGGGCTGGATGGCCCTTGCGCAACATGGTTGTTTGATGCTAACATATTTGTTAGCATCAATGAATGAACTATTCCATTCGCTATTCCAGTTCCGATGTATTGGAGCAGATATTTAATTTGCCCATTTCTTTGCAGGCACGGTACATTGCTTTAACTCAGCGCATGATTGAATATGGGCCGCATTTGGGATTGCCGCATACCGATTCATTTGGCGGCGGGTTGTTTGAGTTAAGGCTAAAAGGTGCCGAGGGAATCGCTAGAGTTTTCTTTTGCACGCTGGTGGAACGAGAGATCGTAATGTTGCATAGCTTCATTAAGAAGTCGCAGAAAACTCCTGACCGGGAGTTAAAGCTAGCCAAGTTGAGAATGAAGGAGTTGAAGTTATGAAGACAAAGCCGTTAAGTCATAAACAGGCCGTTGCCAAGATGTTAAAAAACTCTGCAGTTAAGACTGAGGTTGAGCGATTAAATAAAGAAGAGTTTGCTATTCTTGATGAAATTCTTCAGGCCCGTAAAGCTGCAGGCCTATCCCAGGCTGAAGTGGCTCGTAGAATGGGTACACAAGCCCCCGCTATAGCTAGGCTGGAAAGCTCTTTGGCAACTGGAAAGCATTCCCCAAGTTTAAACACGCTTCGAAAATATGCTGCGGCCTTAGGTAAGAAGGTTGAATTGCATCTGGTCTAAGGAATAAACCATTTGCAGCTCTTATTGGTTATGCCCTATAAGGTCTAACCAGCGCCTCTAAACCAAAGGCATCATTTGCATGCCTCAGCTCATCAATGGATATTCTGAGTTTCTTGAGCTCTTTGCAAGACAGCTTGCGTAATTTTTTACGGTCCATGCCGTAGGTATCTACTAAATATCGAGCTCTAGACAGACATATCTGTAGGCGAATAAGCCAGTAAATGGCAAAAATTGCTGGCGCGAATAAGAGAAGCAAAATGCTCATTTAGTAACCCATAAAAAAGGCCGTCACACGGACGGCCTATTGAAGTTAATTCATCGAATTAACCTTGGTGCTTATTTGATCAACAAAACAGGCTGCTTAGCTGCATTGGCTACTTTTTGAGCAACTGAGCCCATGAGAGCATCAACAATACCGCTTCTACCTTTGGAGCCCATAACGATGAGGTCAAATTTTTCTTTATTGGCTAGGGCGATGATTTCGTTCGCAACGTTGCCACGCTTAATCACCATACTGTGTTTCACGCCGGCAACATCGAGCGCCTTCTGAGCTGGCTTGAGTTCTTTTTCGCTTACTTCGCGGAGATAGTCATCAATCACGCTTGTAGCTACAAATTGCTTCACGTGACCAAGGCCAATATCGTCATGAATGCTGACCAATGTCACAGTGCACTTGCTGCGTAAATCTTTGGCTAACTTCCCAACATACTTGGCTGCATTGAGTGAAGATTTTGAGCCGTCAACCGGTAATAGTATTTTCATGTGTCCCTCTATTTTTGTAGTTAATAAACTGCACCTGCATATAACTAATTTACTACGAAAATCGTCATAAATCCACGAAAAAAGTACTTGACTCGGATGAGCCCCATCTAGATTGGTGTTTACCTCAGATAGGCGTCATAGAAGGTTTTGATGATGAGGATGGTCACCAGAATAAAGAAACCTTTTCTAATAAAGGCATTGCCATGTTTGATGGCGATCTTAGTGCCAATTTGACCACCTACAAGATTAGCGCTGGCCATCAGTAAGCCGAGCTTCCAGTCAAAGTAGCCTAAATAGAAAAAGACGCACAGTGCGCCTAAATTGGAGGCGATATTAAGAAACTTTGCAGGCGCTGCAGATCTCAAGAAATCAAATCCCAATACGCGGGTATAGAAGAGCTTATAAAAGGCACCCGCTCCTGGGCCTAGGAAGCCATCATAAAAACCAATGACGCTGGCGCCAGTAGAGGCGATCGCTTTTTGCTTGCGGTGCTGGTGTTTGGGTGCATGAATAAGGCCGGCACTCGATTTGATATTGAAGATAAGCAACGCTATCAATAAAAATGGCAGGGCTCCTCTAAGCCATTCGGTTGGAATTCGAGTTACAAGATAGGCTCCCGCAACTGATGCAAAGAAAGCAAATGCTGAAGAGATAATCACCAGGCTCCAAGGGCTCTTATTGGCGCGGCTGTACTGAATTGCTGAACCAATCGTTCCAACGATTGAGCCAAATTTATTGACTGAGAGTAGGGTGGCCGGCGGAAAGCCTGGCAAAACTGCAAATAGGGCTGGAACCTGAATCATTCCACCCCCGCCAATGATGGAGTCGACTAAGCCGGCAAATAAGGCGCAGGCCAGTAAAAGGCTCAGATCGAAAGCGGAGAGTTCAAGCATAGCGTCTATTGTTCTTCTAGTTCTTTTAAGTGGTGCCAGCCTATTTTAGAGGTGTTTTATTGGGGGTGTATTCAGATTAGTGTTGCAGCTTGATTGATTGGATAATCTAGTTCACATGAAAGTCAATTCTGAAGGAGTCTCCTCATCAAGGGTGTATTTGCCTATTGGGCGGAATCACGCTTGTTTGTTGGATTTCTTTATTGCCAACTTTCCACACATAGACCCAAGTGAATGGCGGGCTCGTTTTGACGAGGGCTTGGTATTCAATCAAGAGGGCGAGGCGCTTGCTGCAAGCAATGCCTATCTCCCCAATACGCATTTACTCTATTTCAGGCGCTTGGCTAGAGAACCAGAAATTCCTTTTGAGGAAGTCATCCTATTTCAAGATGAACATATTCTGGTTGCTGATAAACCCCATTTTTTACCAGTAACACCAAGCGGTCTTTATCTACATCAAACCCTACTCAATCGCCTAAAGAAAAAAACCGGTATTCAAGAGCTAAGCCCCATCCATCGGATTGATCGCGATACCGCAGGCCTAGTTATTTTTTCAGTCAATCGGAAAGAGCGGGCGCAATACCAGAATCTGTTTAGAGATCGCGCAGTCAAAAAAGTCTATGAAGCTATCGCACCGTATTCAGAAGAGCTCATCAATAAATTACCGTTGACTTATCAAAGCAGACTAGAGGAGTCCGAACACTTTTTACAAATGCAAGAGGTGGAGGGCGAGACTAACGCTGACACCTTGATCGAGTTACTTGAAATATCAAAGCCCTGGGCTAGGTACCGCCTTACCCCTGGCAGTGGAAAGAAGCACCAATTGCGTTGCCATCTCAATAGTCTGGGAATACCCATTCAAAACGACCAGATCTACCCCATCCTCACGCCATACCAAGAATACGATTTGGACTTCTCCAAGCCCTTACAGTTGTTAGCTAGGGAAGTTGCTTTTCTAGACCCTATCACCGGCAATGTACGTCATTTCATTACAAATCAAGAGTTAAGTATTTGTTGATTACCTCGCTGATAAAGAATTCTACCTATACGTCGAAGATTTCTATACAGTGGACTAATGATGTAAATCACTATTTAATAGGAAATTACAAATGAGTAAAGAAGTTTTAGGACCCGATGGCCTTCCAGGGCACGACTATTTCTTGGATGCAGTTAATCATATTGATGAGGCTGTAGCAAACAATACGATTGCAGCTAGTGCAGCCAAAGGCCTAGTCTTTAGCTTGGTGGAAACTTTGGGCGCTATGGTGGGTGACCCTGATTTGCCAAGTCACCTCAAGTCCGGCTACATGGGCGCCTTGGATCTTGCAGTGGAATTAGAGGCTAAGCTTACAAAGTAACTTAGTTGCTAAAGTGGCATCAGTAAGGGCAACTTCGGTTGTCCTTATCCATTTAAAATGTCATGCAAATCAACCTTATATTGAAGTTTATGAGCAAGCCCCCGCAGAAACGTTTAGCAGTAGCCCCCATGATGGAGTGGACGGATCGACACTGCCGCTCTTTTCATCGGACCCTTACAAAAGAGACGGTTCTCTATACTGAGATGGTAACTACTGGCGCTCTTATTCATGGGGATGTACCGCGTCATTTGGATTATTCGCAAGATCAACACCCGGTAGTGTTGCAATTAGGTGGCTCAGAGCCGTCGGATTTGGCTAAGGCTGCAGAGTTAGCGCAGCAGTGGGGCTATGACGAGATTGACCTTAACTGCGGTTGTCCATCAGAGCGTGTGCAGCGTGGCGCCTTTGGTGCTTGCCTCATGGCCGAGCCTAAGCTAGTTGCTGATTGCGTGAAAGCAATGAAGGCTGCAGTCGATACTCCAATTACAGTAAAGCATCGACTGGGTTTAGATTCCATGGATGCCGCCAATTCCGAAGCGGATTACCAATTTGCCCTCAGCTTTATTCTCTCAGTAGCGGATGCTGGCGCAAGTCAGGTGACTATTCATGCGCGCAATGCTGTTCTTAAAGGTTTATCTCCCAAAGAGAATCGCAGTAAACCACCATTACGTTATGAGGTAGCAGCCAAGCTTCGTCTAGATGCGCAAAAGCAGTTTCCGAATCTAAAAGTATTACTGAATGGCGGATTAGAAACCAACGACCAAATTGCTGGCCATTGGGATGATTTTGATGGCTTTATGGTCGGCAGGGCAGCCTATCATTTTCCAGCGCTTCTCTTGGGTTGGGACGACATGATCAATACGGATGGCGATGCGGCTGGCTACCTCTTTAGCGAGACTGAATGGCATCGTATTCAGATTGCATTGGTGAAACAGGTGCAGGCTTGGTTTGATGAATGTCAGGCAAAAGAAAAGCCTTTTTATATCGGTGCATTTACCCGCCATATTTTGGGCCTGGCACACGGTAGGGCTGGCTCCCGTTACTGGCGCCAGCGCCTTTCTGATCACCATGCCCTGGCTAAAGTTCAAAGCAAAGCAGCTATTTTGGATTTCTTTATCGATGCGAGTTTATGCCTTGGGGATTGGGCTGCGTTTGAGTTTGAAGGCGCCTAAACCCCGCATCTAAGCCATTTTTGACAGGGTTTTGCCTCAAAAGCTATAATCTATGTCTTCAGTGGCGGACGTAGCTCAGTTGGTAGAGTCCCAGATTGTGATTCTGGTTGTCGCGGGTTCGAGCCCCGTCGTTCGCCCCACCGAATACTGCAGTATCCTAAAGCTCCCTTTGCGGAGCTTTTTTATTTTTCTCGATTTCATCCATGAAAAAATTCGATCTTTTATCTATTCTCTTTGGCTTATTGCTCTCCGTTATTGCGCTGTATTTCATGCTGCGACCATCTACTGCGACTAGCGCCCCTGCATCAACCATTCCTGTTGTAAAAGTCGGTACCGTATCTTGGGATCAAACTGAGATGACGATTGCTGACGTCAAAACTTTTGCTGATGCTACTAGCTTTTTAAGTCAGGCAGAGAAAAACGGCGGTGGACTTTCTTATGAAGCGGGCTTTGTGAAGAAGCCGGGTTGGACTTGGAAAACGCCTTATGGTGTTCCAGCAAAATCTAGTGAGCCTGCAGTGCATCTGAATCAAGCTGAGGCAGCATCGGTTTGTCGCTTCTACGGCAAGCGTTTGCCTACTGAAGCCGAGTGGACGTCTGCGGCTTTTCTGGAGCAAAGAGAAACTCCTCCAGCTGGCTACACCAAAGGTCGGCGTTATCCGTTTCCAGGTGGAGCTACTCCAGAGGTCTCTCATTGCCTAAGTGGTTGCGGTGACTACAAGGGTGTAGCGCCAGCGGGCGCATTAAACCGCGGCACTGGTCATGTGCCTACAGGTACCACTAAGCCAGGAGTCAATGGCTTGTTGGACATGGGTGGCAACGTTTGGGAGTGGACTGCTACTGAGCGCAATGGTGGCTTTATTACTCGTGGCGCTTCCTGGTGGTACGGCCCAGAAAGACAAAAAGAGTCTGATGTGGAATCCAAGCCCGCCGATATTGGCGTGGTTTATATAGGCTTTCGCTGCGTTAGCTGATCCCATGAAACAATAGGGGATGACCAATCCTGTAGTCGATCCATCCGCTATTGAAATTACTCCTGAATACCAGGACGTAATCGACGCTATTGAGCGTCACGACCCCTATATCTTTGTGAGTGGTAAAGCAGGCACTGGTAAGACCACCTTAATTGGTTATCTACGTGAGAACATTCCTGGCAACGTAGTGGTAGTGGCGCCTACTGGCGTAGCTGCGTTACAAGTCAAGGGTGTCACGATTCATTCTTTCTTTCGTTTGCCACCCCGTTTGATATTCCCGGAAGAAGATATCAAGCCTTTAAAAGACAAGCGCCTCTACAAAGATATTCGTCTACTCATCATTGATGAGATCTCTATGGTGCGAGCAGATGTGGTCGATGCGATGGATTTGTTCTTGCGTGCTAACGGCCCACATAAGAGCCAACCCTTTGGCGGCATTCAGGTGATGTTTGTGGGGGATTTATTCCAGTTACCTCCTGTGGTCTCCAATGCTGATATGCAGGTGCTCTCTGAGCGTGGTTACGAGGGTCCTTATTTCTTTTGCGCCATGGCACTGCATCGCAAAGATGTGACCATGGTGGAGCTATCTAAGATCTTCCGCCAAAAAGATGCGCACTTTGCAGGCTTACTCAATCAAATCCGCATAAACCAAGATATTGATGAAGCACTCGATACTTTAAATGCCGTTTGCTACGAAACCAAAAAAGAGGCTGATGAGCAAACGATCACCCTTACTACAACCAATGCACGCGCAGACCAAATTAATGGTGCAGGCCTTCGAGCATTAACAACTGAAGCAAAGGTCTACACCGGTAACAGCACGGGTAAGTTCAATGTGGATGATCGCAACTTGCCATCACCAAATCATCTGA
This sequence comes from Polynucleobacter sp. 78F-HAINBA, assembly GCF_018882325.1. Classification (GTDB taxonomy): domain Bacteria; phylum Pseudomonadota; class Gammaproteobacteria; order Burkholderiales; family Burkholderiaceae; genus Polynucleobacter. The sequence goes on from NZ_JACVOQ010000003.1 coordinate 71,781, forward strand.
CTCTAAAAGTTGGCGCAAAGGTCATGTTTACGGCAACGGATAGCAATTTTCCTAAGCGTTGGGTAAACGGCACTATTGGCGTCGTTCGCGAATTGCTGCCCAATACAGTAAAGGTCGTGGTGCAGAACGGACCATACTCAAATACAGTTGAAGTCAAAGGTCACCAGTGGGAGTCTTATCGCTATGACCATGACATGATGTCTGGAAGAATTTCACCAAACATCATTGGTACCTTTGTGCAGATCCCCTTAATGTTGGCTTGGGCTGTCACCATTCATAAGAGTCAGGGCAAAACCCTTGATAAGATCAAAGTCGATTTATCTTCAGGTGCATTTGCCTCAGGGCAGGTCTATGTAGCCCTGAGTCGTTGCACCTCAATTGAAGGCATTACCCTTGAGCGACCTATACAGCCCAAAGACGTGAGCTGTGATCAAGAGGTGAAGCGTTTCTATCTAAACTGTTTGCCAGGCTAACTGTTTTTAGAAGCCTGCCGCCATTCCATCGCGGCGATGATCGCTACCAGCAATATAAGCATCCAGAGTTTCTTCACCCAATAGTGCAATAGCTTGGGCGCTACCAAAGTCCAGACTGTTGGCTGGCATTACGGTGACTTCATGTCCCATCGCCTTTAATCCTTCCACTACAGCAGCAGGCATAGAAGCTTCCACTGTCAATTTACCCACATCATCAATTCTCCAGCGGGGTGCATCTGAGCAGGCTTGTGGGTTGAGGTACTCATCAACAAAGCGCATCACAAACTGAATATGTCCTTGCGGCTGCATATTGCCACCCATCACACCAAATGCCATTGCGGGTTGATTACCCTTGGTTAAGAATGCAGGAATGATGGTGTGAAAAGGGCGCTTACCTGGTGCAACTTGATTGGGGTGACCATCAACCAGGCTAAAGCTCATGCCGCGGTTATGGAACGCAATGCCGCCTGGGGCAACAACACCTGAACCAAAGCCCTTGAAGTTCGACTGAATATAGGAAATCATCATGCCGGATTGATCTGCGGCACAAAGATAAACAGTGCCACCAGCGTGTGGATCTCCCGCACCATAGGATCCTGCTTGATTGTGATTAATCATTGCAGCACGGCTAGCTAAATAATCTCTATCCAATAAGGCGCTCGTAGGCACTCTCATTGTGCTGGCATCCGATACATGTGCATACGCATCGGCAAACGCAATGCGCATTGCTTCTACTTGCAGATGAATACGTTGTGCTGAGTTAGCTGGGTATTGCTTGACATTGGCCGCTTGCAAAATACCGAGTGCCATCTGAGCAACGATGCCGGAACCATTCGGCGGAATCTCATGGAGGGTGTAGTCACCATAATCAAAGGCTAAAGGCTCAACCCATTCAGTTTGATTATTGGCAAAGTCGGCCATTGTGAAACAGCCACCAGTGCTTTGGGCAAAGTCGACCATGCTTTGAGCTAACTTGCCCGTGTAAAAAGATTCACCTTTAGTGTCGGCAATCTCCCGAAGCGTTTTGGCTTGCGCTGGATAGCGCCAGATCTTCCCAGCAGTAGGCGCTTTGCCATCAATTAAAAATGACTCGCTAAACCCCGGTTGATTTTTCAGAATCGGAATCGCTTCACGCCACTGGCGGGCAATTACAGGTGAGACTGGAAAGCCATTTTCAGCATAGTCAATTGCGCGTTTAAACAGTTGAGCAAAAGGCAGCTTGCCAAACTTGCGTGATAGCTCAATCCATCCAGAAACCATGCCAGGCACAGTGACGGTATTCCAGCCAATGAGATCCATTGCTGTTTTGCCAGTAAAGTATTCTGGCTTCCAAGCTGCTGGTGCGCGACCAGAGGCATTCATGCCATGGAGTTTCTTGCCATCCCATATCAATGCAAAGCCATCACCACCAAGGCCATTCATGGTGGGCTCAACTACGGTGAGTGTGATTGCTGTAGCTAAGGCTGCATCAACCGCATTGCCTCCGTTTTGCAAAACTTCAATGCCCGCTTGTGTGGCTAAAGGTTGTGAACTAGCAACGGCATTCTTAGCGAGGACTGGGGCGCGGCCGCCGCCAAAGGGAGGGGATATCAACATAGTCTGAAATTCTCTTAATTAAACACGTGATACAAAATTGGAATAGCCACAGCACTAATAACGCCGTTCATGCCCATAGCGAGACTGGCATAAGTTCCCGCTTCAGGATGAATGCTAAATGCGCGTGAGGTGCCAATACCGTGGGCACCAATGCCAATCGCAAAACCACGTTGCCACCACGCTTTCATGCCCAGTGCATTCAGAATAAAGGGCGCCAAAATAGCCCCCAGAATTCCGGTAGTAACAGCAAAGATGGCAGTCAAGGTTGGGGATACGCTAATACGCTCGGCAATACCCATGGCGATCGGTGCAGTTACTGATTTTGGATACATGGCTCCAGTAATGCTGGAGTCAGCCCCAAATAATTTGGCGATATTGACTGCGCTAATAATGGATACCAAGCCACCAGCAAGTAAAGACGCTAGCAAGGGAAGGGATCGACCCTTCAGGCTACTTAAGCCTCTATAGATAGGTATAGCCAAGGAAACGGTTGCTGAGCCCAATAAGAAGTGAATAAATTGTGCGCCCTCAAAGTAGGTGGAGTAGGGCATTTCAATAAACTGAATCATGCTGGCCACCAAAATGATGGCAATCGCTACTGGGTTAGCCAAAGGATTTTGTTTGGTGGCCTTATAAATAGAGAGACCAATTTGATAAGCGGCCAAAGTGATGAATAGTGCAAATAAAGGGCTGCCTGAGAGGTAAACCCAAATCTCCACAATCGAGTGCTTTTCGCTCATTGCTCAGTCTCTTTTGGCTTGGCGCTCAAAAAGCGGACGACTACCGCACTTGTGGCGATTGTCAAAATCACACTAGCAACTAAAGCACTCACAATAGCCAGGGCATTGGCTTTGAGTTGGGGTAAAAATAGCACCACGCCAACTGCTGCTGGTACGAATAAGAGTCCAAGGTACTGACTAAAGCCATCAGCCACCATCGCGAGCTCGCTGTTAATGCCTTTGCGCAGCACTAGCCAAATAATCAGAAGGACAAGACCGATAACTGGGCCGGGAAGAGTGGGTAGGGCGAATTTGGAGACAAGCTCACCCAGACTTTGGAATAAAAGAATTTGAACAAGGCCGGAGATCATGGATGGGGCCTTAGAGATTCAACTCAATCGGAGAAGACTACCGAAGTTGCGCCGTTAATCAACACACGGTCATGCAAGTAGTAGCGAAGGGCGCGTGATAGAACAGTACGCTCCAAATCACGGCCTTTACGAACTAAGTCTTCGGGTGTGTCGCCATGGGTAACGCGCGTGACATCTTGCTCAATGATCGGACCTTCATCCAAATCGCTGGTAACAAAGTGTGCTGTTGCGCCAATCAATTTAATACCGCGGGCATGAGCCTGGTGGTAAGGCTTAGCACCTTTAAAGCTCGGTAAGAATGAGTGGTGAACGTTAATGCAGCGTCCAGATAACTTAGTGGATAAATCATCCGACAGAATTTGCATGTAACGCGCCAAGATCACCATGTCTACTTTTGAATCGGCGACGATCTCTAGTAACTTGGCTTCTTGAGCAGGCTTCGTTTCTGGTGTTACTGGCAGGTGATAAAACGGAATATCTGCAAAATCAATGCTGGCATATACCTCACGCGGATGATTGGAAACGATTCCACAAATAATCATCGGCAATTCACCGATGCGCCAGCGATAGAGCAAATCTACGAGACAGTGATCCAGCTTGGACGCCATGATTAGTACGCGCTTGAGATCTTTGACCGCACGCAAGTCCCAAGTGAGATCAAAGCGTTTGGCGATTTCTACAAAGCCAGCCCTCAGGGTTTTGCTATCAGCGCTACAACTAAAGCTCACACGCATAAAGAAGCGCTTGGAAGCTTTGTCATCGAATTGCTGAGCTTCTTCAATGTCGCCACCCAATTCAAAGATATAGGTCGAAACAGCAGCAACAATGCCTGGTCGATTGGGGCAGGTTAGTGTGAGGTAGTAATTTTCTGTAGTCATGGCTTCAATAGGAAAGGGGATTACTTAATAGGGGTAATTTTAGACTGCTTATTTAGAATTGGGCAGGCTGTCTGCTGGCCCTGGATAAGGCTCGCTCATATCTTTGATTGTGGGAACGGGAATATCAGAGCAAATAGGCTTTGGCCCTAAGGCGTTCAGAAAATTGCAGTCTTGCTTGGTTGCTGCTGAGGCGGCGTGCTCTAGCGGGGACTTCCCGGTGGTGGCGGTGGAAATCGCGCTAGCCGTCGTTGAAGGGTTGGCTACCGCTACGGATACAGCTGCAGTACCAGCTGAGCTAGCTACGCTAGTAGCTGAGCTACCTAAGGCCATCAAGGGTGCTGCGCATCCAGTTAAATTCAGGAAGATACAAATACCCCCAAGGGAGGAGCTCCAATATAAGCAAAAAGCAGACCAGCCTGATGAGCTTAATCTGCTTAAAGGGGTGCTCAAATTGATATTTTTATTTACGTTTACAAACAACGTTAAATACTCCAGCCGCCCAAGATTCGCTTACAACAGGCTCAAATTCACTATTGGGAGTTTTGTTGTCTGAAACTACCTTGCCACTACCTTTGTTGCCAGCGAACTCTTTGTATTCAATTGGGCGGTAGCTAATGGCGGGACAGTTGTATTCATTGATGCCAATGATTGAGCTTACGGGCTGTTTTGTTTTTGGATTAACACCGGGCTTCTTAAAATCTAGCATCGACATGATTTGTGCTTTTTCACCTGAGTCGCTAATCGTATCTAGATCTACATAAACCACCATGACCTCATTAGATCCCAATTCTTTCCACTCTGCGAAGCTGCTGGAGAAGGGCAATAAGGAGAGTGCGGTAAAAATAGCGAGTGCGTGTATTTTTTTCATAATAGGTAGCGTTGTCATTAAATTGGTTAAGCCCAATCTGAGCCTACAGTTGTCATTCTAAACTCCCCAGCTTATTTTTCCTTAATATTCAGATCCAGTTGTCGGCCAATCTTTTGGGGTTTCATTTGCAAGGGGAGGTATTCATTGCGAGCCCAGAGTGCACTCATGTTTCGATATAGCTTGTTCTGTACCCAGCCAGATTGCCCGGTTTGATAAATAAAGAGGGATTGCTCTAAATCAGAGAGGTCATAAAGTGTCCGCAGGCTAGGAGCCTGTTTAGTTTCAAAAGGATTGTCGGCTCTGAGAAGTTCGAGGCGCCCCACATTGATGCTAAAACCATCCCCGGGAAAAGGCTGCGTCAAATTGAAGAGGCTTCCAAGGAATGGCACCTTGCTTAAGGGGCGATGCTCAGAGACGGCAATATGCGCATTGCCCCACACCCAATTTTTAGGATTGTTGCCAAACTGCGCGCTCAGTTGCTCTAGTGCCTTATCAAACGCCGCATTTGAAGCTTCAGCACAACTCTCTGCTTGTTCGGTTTTGGGGTCGTTGCACCAAGGGCTATTGGGATTTTGCAATTGCAATATCAGCGGGTGTCTAAAGTTACGCGCACCATAATTTTCTGTAAACAAATAACCTAAACGCGCAAAGAGTTTGCGTGATAGTTGATCGGCCCAGGCATTGAATATCAGGGCGCCAGTGCTATCGATTTTCATATCGCCGTCAAAGTTTCTGCTGAGCTCGATTGCTTGCTGCGCAAGAGGATGTTTTGATTGAGTGGACTTGAATAGTTCTAGTAATGGTGTGGCCCCTAAGGATAGGGTGTCAGCCTGCATGGATTTCATGGAGGCGAGGTCGTGTACCGACTTGCCTTTAATTAGATCCACAATGCGGTCGTAGCGCGTTGGTAGATCCCAGTCACCAGTCAATGGGTTTGGATCATTGCTGGCCAATACTTTTTGGTTGGCCGTGGCAATCCAGTTCGCATCTGGGTTGGTGCTATTGGGCAGTTGATCGAAAGGAACATAGCCAGTCCAGTCGTATTGCTTCTCCCAGCCGAGTGCTGGCGCTACCCCATACAGCCCTTGATGCAAGTTGCGCTTAGGCACAACACCAGCCGCCTGAAATGCAATATTGCCATCCACATCTGCCATCACAACGTTTTGCATTGGTGCATAGTTTTTGCGTAGCGCTTGCTTGAATGTATCTAAGTCTTTAGCGTGATTCATATCAAGCAGCCCGGCAACAGACTGGTTTTCAACATCCAACGCAGTCCAGCGTAATGCTAAGACAAAACGATCGGTATCAATCGCGCGTTTTGCGCGTGCGTAGGATTCAGAAATTACTGGACCATGTCGAGTCTCTTTAACTAAAAAGCGCAGGTGAGACTCACCTTTGATATCGATGATTTCTTGGCGAACTTTGAAGGCAAGCGGACCATCTGGCCCGCGATAGACGCCAGGATTTTTTGGATCCAGCTGCTCAATATATAAATCTTGTACGTCAGGACCGGTATTCGTAAAGCTCCAGGCAAATTTATCGGTCCTACCCAAAACCACTGCCGGAATGCCGGGAAGGGTTGCACCAATGACGTTGAGGCCCGGAGCCTCTAAGTGGGCCATGTACCAGATTGCTGGAGCCGATAAGCCTAGATGAGGGTCATTCGCCAATAAAGGCTTGCCAGATGCTGTGAGCTTCCCGTTCAGAGCCCAATTATTGGAGCCAATGCCATCTTTGCCGCCGGGTACTTCATTTAAAGCCAATTCAGTCGCGGGTAACTTCTTCGACTTTTGATCTCGGGCGAGTGGGTTTGGATTAAAGACCTTGATGTCCCGATACATTTTGGCAAAGTCAGCATTACTTACTGGTTCGCCTAGCGTGTATGCCGGCATAACTTCCCATACTTCCTTGGTTGTTAAAAATTGCGACAGCTCAAGGCGCTGCAATTCTTTATGCCAGTTGCCGCCAAGATCCAGTGCCATCATTAACATCCATGCCACGCTATCCGTAGGTGACCAATGACCAGGTTTAGAGCCGGTTAAAAAGTATTCCACAGGTAGCGCCCAACCTAAGTGGGCATTGCCGGCATTCACTCCGTCCGCGTAGGATTGCAGCAATCGTTTGGTGGCAATAGGGTAGCGATCGAATTGTTTTTCAGCGGCATGTTTAATGCCTAAGGTGCGAATAAAGCGATCAATCGCGAGAGTTTCTTTACCGAGGATTTCAGAGAGTCGACCGCTAGATAGGCGGCGATTAATTTCCATCTGCCAGGAACGCTCGCTGGCATGCAAATAGCCCAAAGCAAATAGCGCGTCAGAAGAGCTCTTTGCCTGAATATGCGGAATGTCACTCTCATCAAAGGTGATGGCAACTGAATCCCCTAAGGATTTAATGGTGCGCTTACCCGAGGGATTGGTTTGGGCGGAGATTAAGTAGAAGACTCCAGCTGCGATGATCAATACCAAGGCCGCAGAACCAAGCAAAAAGACGGTTTTAAATAGGGATTTCAGTCCTGAGCTTGGCATCAATATTTTCATAGGATTAGTTTAGTGGGTTTGCCTGGGCTAGAGCCTAAGCTTGATGAAAACAGGCTTCCCGTCGCCAATAGGCCTCGCATGCTAAAATTTTGCTTGTCTTGATTTATTTAGTGCGGCTTTATTGCTCGTGCGAGCCCGAGTGGTGAAATCGGTAGACACAGCAGATTTAAAATCTGCCGACTCAAAAAAGTCGTGCCGGTTCGATTCCGGCCTCGGGCACCAATCGATTGATTTCAGGCATCCTTGAAATACCTCCACATTCTTTTCCTGCTTCTCTATGCTGCCCCCAGTTTGGCTGCTGACTCACTATTGTTTACTTGTGAGCGTTCAGAAATGAATTACACCGAAACCTACGAGTTAAAAGTTACTCCAGCCTCAAAAAAAGAGAAGGCAAAAGTTTTCATTGATGATCGAGATTTAGATCTTGCTGATGAACTAGGTCGTCAAACTATTAAGAGTGTTCTCATTACTGAATCTACCGTACTGATTTCGATGGAGGCTCACTTTCCACCAGAAAGCTTTGATGGTGTTCAGTATGGTGCTGGTTCAGTCATTACGGCAATCACAATAAACCGTGCAACTGGTCAGTTGAGAAAAGCAGAAACTGTTAAAGGTGGAATTCTCTCTGCAACGCTAGGTGAGGGTAGCAAGACATACCAAGAGCAATGTACTGCCGCTAAAAAACCTTAGTTGGGTTCGGTTACAAATCCTAGCTTGGTTAAGCCGGCACGACGTGATGCTGCTAGTACTTGTGCAACATATTCGTACTTCACGGACTTATCTGCGCGCAAATTGATTTCAGGTTGCGGCTCTTTCTGAGCAGCTTTTTCTGCATAGCCATCAAACGTTTTTAAATCAATTGGCGTGCTATTCCAGAATATTTGCCCTTTAGCGTCAATTGAGAGTTGAACGGACTCTGGTTTGACTTCGTTGCGCACGCTATTGGCTTTTGGCAGCTCAACCTTTACCGCCTGCTGAATCACAGGCAGGGTAATGATGAAGATAATGAGGAGCACCAACATGACATCCACCATTGGAGTCATGTTGATTTCGGCCATGATGCCGCTTTCTTCTTGATCGTTCTGAAGATTAAAAGACATGCTTATTCTCCGGACTTCACACGGGCGCCAGTTACAAAGTAAGCGAGGAGATCGTTGCCAAAGCGGTTGAGATCGGCGACTAATAATTTATTGGCACGGTTAATTGCATTGAAGCCCAGCACTGCTGGAATCGCTACCGCTAAACCTAAGGCAGTCATGATGAGTGCTTCACCAATCGGACCGGCTACTTGGTCGATCTGCGCGCTACCCGAGCTGCTGATGGAGATCAAGGCATGGTAGATGCCCCACACGGTTCCAAACAAACCAATAAACGGTGCAGTTGCGCCAGTTGAACCCAAGAACGTGAGACCTTTTTGGAGCTGCGCAGCAACACCATCAATACTATTCTTAAGGCTTCTTGCCATCCACTCAGAGTAATTTAGTGTCTGCAAGAGTTCACGATGATTAGTTGATTGACTTTGGTGGTGGGTAGAAGCGCCGCTCGCAGCCTTAGCAATTTGGTAATAAGGATTGCTTGCATGGCTAGTGAATGCATTAAGCCCTTGATCGTATGAAGTGGCGCGCCAAAATTGATCGAGCTCAGGCTTGAGTTTGCGCAGATTACGCAAATCCCAAAAGCGGGATAACAAAATCACCCAGGTCACAATCGAGCAAGTGAGAAGTGCTAGCGCCACAAAGCGAGTAATAGCATCGCCCTCGAGCCATAAATTTGCTAAGCCAAATGGTGTATTCATAATGTTTAATTCTTTAAATTAAATTTAATTAAAAGGTTGGTAGAAATTCTTTGGGGCGAACCATTTACTAAAAATGGTTTAAAGCGATAACGACGACCAATCTCAGTTGCTGCTCGATCTAATCTCGGAAATGAGCTTGAACGCAATAAAGCAACATCCTCAACGCTGCCCGACTCATCAATAATTAATCGAACTACTACCTCACCTTGCTCCCCCGATCTCTTCGAGAAAGAAGGGTAGTAGGCATCTGCATCGGGTTGATAGACGACGACCAGTTTACCAATGTCGGTCTGAATTGGTGTGCCGCTCGATCCAGAGGTAGTTGCTGGTGCAACTGTGGCATTTGGTGCTTGCGATTCACTTTTGGATTGCTGGGGTGTTGGCGGGGTGGCAGCCTGTTGCTGGGTTTGCGGCGGAGTAGGTGCCTGCGTGGATTTCTCATCCACCGTTTTCTTCCTCTGTTCTTGCTTAGGTTTTGGTGGGGGTGCAGCTGGAGCGGCTTGGGGTTGTTTGGCAGCCTCAGGACTCACGAGGTTGGCCATCACGCGGGTGTCATCAAGATTGTTGTCATTGTCTGGCTTCATGCCACTTTGAAAACCAATTAAAAAGAGTAAATGCAGAGCAACAACAATGCCAATGATGATGCGTTCGGTTTTATCGAACGGCAAGTGCGCATTCAATTGGCTTAAGAAAGCGCTCATTTGAAAGAGTTCACCAATTGAGACTCAATGTTGTGCCCATCTAGATCCGATTGCATGAGCTCTTGTGCCATTTGATGCAACATCTCCGCATCTTTACTACTGACAAATCGAATGGAGCCGCATGTATCAGCGTCTAAATGCTTACCTTGTGCCTCTAGTTTTCTTTTGAGTTGGCGTACCACTGCATCACTGGTATCAATGAGGTTGATTGAATCCCCAAGTAATTTGCGAATGGCTTTGCGCAAGAAAGGATAGTGCGTACATCCTAAGACTAGGGTATCTGCTCCTGCATCCTGAATAGGCTCCAGATGCTCTGCCAGTAACTCCAGGGTTTCTTCACCATTGGCTTGTCCCGCTTCAATCAGGGGGACTAAACCGGCGCCAGCTTGTTTAATAAATTGACAGTTGGGAAGGGTAGCTAATAGGGCAGTGAATTTATCGCTCTTGAGCGTGGCCTCGGTTGCGAGTACGCCGACGATGCCATTCGTAGACTGCATTGCCGCAGGTTTAATACCCGGTTCTACGCCAATGATTGGAATATTGTTGAGCTCATCCCGAATATGCGCAATGGCTTCGGCAGTAGCCGTGTTGCAGGCAACCATAATCGCATCGCATCCTTGCGCTGCTAGGTATTGACACAACTCCATACTGCGCGAAGCGATCCACTCACTGGACTTTTCTCCATAGGGAGCATTGATGGAGTCAGCTAAATAAATATAGTCATGCTCGGGCAGCTGGCGCAGAGCCTCATCCAAAATGGATAAGCCTCCAACGCCAGAATCAAATACTCCGATGAGTGCCAAGTAACAGTCGCTTAATGAACGGTAGCTGATTTAATAATTAATCAGTAGCTTAAGCAATCTTCACTGGAATGCCGCCAATCTTTGCTTGCCATTCCTTTGGACCGGTCTCATGCATTGAAATGCCTGCAGAGCTGACCGCTACTGTTACTGGCATATCTTTGACATCGAATTCATAAATGGCTTCCATGCCCAAATCTGCAAAGCCAACTACCTTCGCTGTTTGAATCGCTTTAGAGACTAAATACGCAGCGCCACCAACAGCCATGAGGTAAGCGGACTTATGTTTCTTGATTGCTTCAATTGCAGTAGGACCACGCTCGGCCTTACCAATCATGGAGATCAAGCCAGTTTGAGCTAGCATCATCTCCGTGAACTTGTCCATACGAGTTGAAGTTGTTGGGCCTGCTGGGCCAACTGCTTCACCGCCCACTGGATCAACTGGACCAACGTAATAGATCACGCGGTTCTTAAAGCTCACTGGCAATTCTTCACCCTTAGCGAGCATGTCCTGAATGCGCTTATGGGCAGCATCACGACCTGTCAAAATTTTGCCGTTGAGAAGTAGTGTTTCGCCTTCTTTCCAGCCCGCCACTTCTTCAGCGGTCAATGTATCTAAATTGACGCGCTTCGACTTCTTGGTATCGGGAGTCCAAGTCACATCTGGCCAATCAGACAATGAAGGCGCCTCTAATTTGGCAGGGCCGTCGCCATGTAAATGGAAATGAACGTGACGCGTAGCGGCGCAGTTTGGAATCATGGCAACTGGCAATGAAGCTGCGTGTGTTGGGTAGTCCATGATCTTGATATCAAGAACAGTAGCCAAGCCACCCAAACCTTGAGCGCCAATACCAAGCTTGTTCACCTTATCAAAAATCTCCAAACGCAATTCTTCAATGCGATTTTGGGGGCCGCGAGCAATCAGCTCCTGAATATCTACAGGGCCCATTAAGGACTCTTTGGCCATCAACATGGCTTTTTCTGGGGTTCCGCCAATACCAATGCCCAAAATGCCAGGAGGACACCAGCCTGCACCCATGGTTGGGACAGTCTTGAGTACCCAGTCCACAATCGAATCAGAAGGGTTGAGCATGACCATCTTGGCTTTGTTCTCGGAGCCGCCACCTTTGGCAGCACAAATGACCTCGACATCGTCGCCTGGGACGATTTCGTAATGAACGACGGCCGGGGTGTTGTCCCCTGAATTCTTGCGTTTACCCGCTGGATCAGTCAAAACTGAGGCGCGTAATGGGTTGTCTGGGTTCATGTAAGCCCGGCGCACACCCTCGTTCACCATCTCGGTGACGCTCATCGTGGCATCGCCCCATTGGACGTTCATACCAATTTTGAGGAAAACAACTGCAATACCAGTGTCCTGGCAGAGAGGGCGGTGGCCTTCTGCGCACATACGACTATTGGTCAAGATTTGAGCGATCGCATCCTTGGCTGCGGCACCTTGCTCAAGCTCATAAGCCTTACCCATGGCGGAGATGAAGTCCTTTGGGTGGTAATAGGAAATGAACTGAAATGCGTCTGCAACGCTTTGAATAAGGTCGTTTTGTTTGATATTTGTCATGGTTTTAGGCTTGATTGAGTAAGGTTTCTTCTATTTTAAGGGTTTGCCATAGAGCAAATCCAGCGTGTTTTCACTTATCTTATTAGCTCTTGGGGATGCGTTTCCCTAACTCTGCGCTGTTTTTGCGGAAAAAGACGACTGATTATTGAATAGAAGGGCTGTGAAGCATGGAACCATTGATGCAAGAAAACCGCGTATTTAACCCACCAGCAGACTTTGTTAAATCTGCCGCCATTCCTGGAATGGAAGCTTACAACAAGCTTTGTGCTGAAGCTAATAGTGATTATGACGGTTTCTGGGGTCGTCTTGCAAAAGAAAACATTTTCTGGAAAAAGCCGTTCACTAAAGTTCTTGATGAATCCAAAGCGCCTTTCTATAAATGGTTTGAAGATGGCACAACGAATGCGTCATACAACTGTTTAGATCGCCAGGTTGAAAATGGCCTTGGTGATAAAACCGCCATCATCTTTGAAGCTGATGACGGCACTGTTACTAAAGTTACTTACAAAGAGATGCTTGAGCGCGTTTGCAAAATGGCAAACGCACTGCGCAAGATGGGCGTCAAGTCTGGTGACAGCGTCATCATTTACATGGCAATGACTATCGAAGGTATTGTTGCCATGCAAGCGTGTGCTCGTATTGGTGCAATTCACTCTGTTGTGTTTGGCGGCTTCTCTGCCCAAGCATTGCGTGATCGCATTATGGACGTTGGTGCAGTAGTAGTGATTACTGCTGATGGCCAGTTCCGTGGCGGCAAGGCATTGCCATTAAAGGCAATTTGTGACGAAGCGCTTTCTACAGGCGAATGTCCTAAGGTTAAACATGTGATCGTGAGCAAGCGTACTGGCACTGATGTTCCTATGCAGGCAGGTCGCGATGTATGGATGCAGGAAATCGTTGCTAATGAAGCGACTACTTGTGAGCCAGAGTGGGTAAGCGCTGAGCACCCATTATTTATTCTTTACACATCAGGTTCTACTGGTAAGCCAAAAGGCGTTCAGCATTCCACTGGTGGTTACTTATTGTGGGCGATTCTCACAATGAAGTGGACCTTTGATATCAAGCCAAATGACGTGTTCTGGTGTACTGCTGACATCGGTTGGGTAACAGGTCACTCTTACATTACCTACGGCCCACTCGCAGTTGGCGCTACTGAGATCGTGTTTGAAGGTGTTCCAACTTATCCAAATGCTGGTCGTTTCTGGGACATGATCCAGAAACACAAGGCAACGATTTTCTATACAGCTCCAACAGCGATTCGTTCATTGATCAAAGCTTCTAGCAATGATCAAGCGGTGCATCCAAAGAGCTATGACTTGTCTTCATTGCGCCTCTTAGGTTCTGTAGGTGAGCCGATTAATCCAGAAGCGTGGATGTGGTACTACGAGAATGTCGGTGGCTCACGTTGCCCAATCGCAGATACCTTCTGGCAAACCGAAACTGGTGGTCATATGATTTCACCATTGCCGGGTGCAACACCAATGATTCCAGGTTCATGCACATTGCCATTGCCAGGCATTCAGGCGGCGATTGTTGACGAGGCTGGTGTAGATGTTCCGAATGGTCAAGGCGGTATCTTGGTTGTGAAACGTCCATGGCCTTCAATGATTCGTACGATTTGGAATGATCCGGATCGTTTCGTGAAGTCTTATTTCCCAGAAGAGTTGGGTGGCAACTTGTATCTTGCAGGTGACGGCGCGATCCGCAATAAAGATACTGGTTACTTCACTATCACTGGTCGTATCGATGACGTATTGAACGTTTCCGGTCACCGTATGGGAACAATGGAGATTGAGTCTTGCTTAGTTGCAAATCCATTGGTTGCAGAGGCTGCAGTTGTAGGTCGTCCAGATGAGCTGACTGGTGAGGCAATTTGCGTGTTCGTAGTTCTCAAAGGTGGTCGCCCAACAGGTGACGAGGCTAAGAAGATTGCGACCGAGTTGCGTAACTGGGTTGGTAAAGAGATTGGTCCAATCGCTAAGCCGAAGGATGTTCGCTTTGGTGATAACTTACCTAAGACCCGTTCTGGCAAGATCATGCGTCGCTTGCTGCGCGTGATTGCGAAAGGTGAAGAGGTTACCCAAGACACTTCAACCCTCGAAAATCCTGCCATTTTGGAGCAGCTCAAAGAGTCCGTATAAGTTGTTCATCACGCTTTTAGAGGCAACCCTTCCGGCAAACGTATAATCAATGGCTGTACGGAAGGGTGGATGAGCGGTTTAAGTCACACGCCTGGAAAGCGTGCGTAGGTTAATAGCCTACCGCGGGTTCGAATCCCGCCTCTTCCGCCATTTAGTCTGTAAGTTGTTGATTTATATAGGTATTTTTCTAAGAGCCCCGCACACCGCGGGGCTTTTTGGTTTTTACATTCTCTGCGGTTGGCTTGCGGAGGGTTTTTGGCCTCTCTTGAGCACTTCTCTCAGTGAGCATGAAAGACGGTTGGCTTTGGCCTACTTAAGACCCAGTAGCTGACGCTGCTCTTCCCAATCCAGAGGCAGTGGTCCTTGCTTTTTCAGAAAGTCACCCGTGAAGTGAACTGGTTGAGTGCCGTTCATGATGGATCGAATAATGTCAGGCGCTAAAAAGGCCCGGTAGATCATGTTGGTTACTGCGGTGGTAGTCAGCCCTAATTGAGAGGCAAGCTCGCCAAGAGATTTCACTTTTCCGGTGGTTAACTGCTCTAACCAATGTTGCCCATTACGAAGGGTTTGCATCAGATTGGTATCGAGTGTTGGACAGATACGCTTGTTGCCAACGAGCAATCGCATCGCCATGCCGCAGCGCTCAATCTGGGTGTGGGCAATCAGGGTAAGGGGTTCTTGGATTGGTAAGGCGTTGAGCAAAACATGGGGTTTAATCGTCAGGTGCACTTGGTTTGGTAAAACACAAACTTGTTCTACGAGTTGATGGATAAAGGTGTAACGCTCAATACCCTCTTGCTTGAGAAGCTCAAAGTGGTTATGAATAGCTCGAGTGAGTTCTTGCACCTGATGAGCCGGTGGATCCAGATACTCCAATATAGTAGATTCATCTTCTAACCAAGCAGCAAGCTCTTGAATCACCAGTGTTTCGAGTTCTGGTGCGGGGATGCGAATACCGTCAGGAGCATCTTTGCGACTCGTTTTATTTAATGATTCAGAAATGTAATAGCGATAGCGTTTGCTGTGTTTTTGACTGTGGGATGGCACCAATCGCTGTCTTGCTTCATCAAAGACCAGTCCTAGCAATAGACTATTCGATGGTGCTGCCTTGCGTTTGCGCTCCCCCTGGTGATTGCCTTGCAATCGATTTTGTACGGCATCCCAAGTTGCTATGTTGATGATGGCTGGATGCTGTCCCTCATAGACTTTATCAATGTGGACAATCTTGCCAATGTAAACGGGATTGGACAAAATCTTATACAGATGCCCCCTGGAAAAAGGTCTGCCGCCATATTGACGCTCCGTACTAGTCAATCGCTTGGGAGTAGTAATCCTTTCTTTATCAAGCCTCTGTTTAAGCAATCTAACGGATTTTAGGGCTAGGTAGCGCTCGTAAATATGGCGAACTAAGTTAGCCTGTTCCTCATCAATCTCTAGGGTGCGCTCTTTAGCAACATACCCAAGGGGTGGGGTGCCACCCATCCACATGCCTTTGGCTTTGGAAGCGGCAATCTTGTCCCGAATCCGCTCACCGGTGACTTCTCTCTCAAACTGCGCAAACGATAGAAGGACGTTGAGTGTCAGTCTTCCCATCGACGAGGTGGTATTAAATTGCTGCGTGACCGAGACAAAGGAGATGCCCTTGGCATCGAATTGCTCCACAATCTTGGCAAAGTCGGCCAGTGATCGGGTTAAACGATCCACCTTATAGACGACTACAACATTGATTTTCTTTTGATCAATATCAGAAAGTAATTGCTTGAGAGCAGGGCGATCCATGTTCCCGCCGGAGTAACCACCATCATCATAGAAGGTGGGAACCAGTTTCCAGCCTTCATGTTGTTGGGATAGTACAAAAGCTTCACAGGCCTCTCTTTGAGCATCGAGTGAGTTAAAGCCTTGCTCCAATCCTTCTTCAGAAGATTTACGGGTATAGATGGCGCAGCGTAGGGTGAGCTTAGTCATGCTGCCTGCTCATTTACCAGCTTTCTTGAGGCCAAAGAACGCCGGACCAGACCAGGGTGTTCCCGTGATGTGTTTGGCGATCGCTGACAAACTTTTCCAGGTTTGGTTCTCATAAAGGTAGCCGCCCTCTAAAACGGTGACTTGATGAGTTTTACCTTGCCAAACCCGAACCAGGCGAGAGCCATTGCTGGGCTTATTGCTTGGAGTGATTGCATCCGATTGGATTTGGCGCTTCTCGAGCAAACTCAAACCTCCCAACTCTTTGGTTTGCAGATGCCAGGCAATGGCTTGGCGCATCAGTGGCGTGCGACAGAGGTGGGGCGCACGCACTCCAAAGCATTGTTGCCAGCGCGCCATCAACTCGACTCGATTCAATTGTATGAGTGCTGCAAGTTGCGCTTGCATGAGCTTAAGCCGTTTCAATCCGATAGTGTTGAACCCCATCCATCTTTTGGCTGATGACGGTAAGACCTAGGCGTTTACGAATCACCCCGCTAATGACCCCTCGAATTGAATGCGCTTGCCAGCCAGTAACTTGCATGAGCTCTTGGATGCTGGATCCCTTGGGGCCTTTAAGTAAAGCAATGAGTTGAGATTGTTTGGTTTTGAATTGTTCTTTGATTGCTGGGACTGGGTTAGTCAAGGGGGTAGTTGGTTTGAGCCCTTTGGTTTTGGATGTTGTCGTAATGGGTTTTTGAACAACGGCTTTTTTGGTCGCCAATGGAATTGGTTTGGCGGTACCTTTTTTGCTTGTTGCAGTGCGCATGATTGCTCCTAGTGTTTGCTACCCCACCATTGGGATAACAACACTAGTAACGCTCTCTAATGCCAATACATCAAGTCAATTATTGGAAATAAACAAATATATTGGGATTACGATTGGCAAGAAAAGAAGAGTCTGTGTTTTGCCGAGAAGGTGCCTAATTTATTCTTTTTAGGGTTATTCCGAATGATTAACCATTAAGTTGGCCCAATCGAAATGTTGTGATTGCAGACATTTTGGTGCCGTACGGTTATGCTAATCTATTTTCCTGGTTATCTAATCATGGCCCTGCTTGGCGATATCCTAGAGTGGACTAAGACTCTTCCAGAATGGCAACGAGATGCTTGTCGCCGCTTATTCCAGATGGAGTCTGGATTAGGACAAGTTGATTATTCGGAGTTATATCGACTCCTCAAGAAAGACAATGGGATTGAAGTTGATGACTCGTTGGAATCTGAGCCGTTAGCCAGAAAGCATCTTCCGGCTGAACTCGCTCGAGAAGAGAGCGTTATTCTTATAGCATTACGCGACTTGGAAAATGTTAATCGAATTCCAAACGATCATGCCCTTACTTTCTCTGAGGTGGGAATGACGGTGATTTATGGGGGTAATGGATCCGGTAAGTCTGGCTATGCACGCGTTATGAAACGGGCTTGTAGAGCTAGAGATCAATCTGAGCCTATCCATCCAAATGTAAATGATCCTAAATCATCCGAGAAGGTGCCGACCGCGATATTCGAGATAAAGTTGTCCGGCGTCCAGAGTGAGGTTGCATGGTCGCGTGATGGTGTTCCACCCGATGTCCTCTCATCAATTTCTGTCTTTGATTCAAAATGCGCGCGCTCATACCTTACGGCCGAGCAAGATGTTGCTTATCTTCCGTATGGACTTGATATTGTGGAAAACCTTGCAAATCAGGTTCTTCCTAAGCTCACAGAGATGCTCGAAACGGAAATCAATGGAATCGATGTTAGTAAACTTCCATTCGAACATCTGCTTGGCGAAACCGAGGTTGGGAAAGTGATTGGTAGTCTTTCCGTCGAATCAGATGAAAACGCAATCATCTCCCTTGGATCTCTGACCGAGGCGGAGATGAAACGAATCGTTTATCTACAAGTAGCCCTTAACGAGGGCGATCCTTTGGCCAAGGCTGAAGTTGCTCGTCTTGCGGCAATGCGTTTCAAAACCTATGCGGAGAAGGTGATTAAACCTCTGAATTGGATTAGTGTTGAGGCTGTTGAAAAGCTTCGCAAGCTCGATCAGGAGAAAAAAGTTGCTGAAGAAGCAGAAAGTAGGGCTGCGGACGCCTTGCGAGCTGGTGAGGAATTGCTTGCTGGAACCGGAGACCAAGCTTGGAAGATTCTCTTTGAATCCGCAAGACGCTATTCAATGGAGGTTGCGTATCCGGGAGAAGGCTTTCCGCCACCAATTGAGAATATGATCTGCCCGTTATGCCAAGAGGGTTTGCCCAAGTCTGGCATGCAACGCCTCAGACGGTTTGATGAATATATAAAAAACGATATTGCAAAGGCGGCTGACACCGTTCGCAAGAAAGTAGAAACAGTGCGGAGTAAGATTGAAACTGCTGACCTCCAGATTACAGCTGATGATGCTCTCAGCCACGAGCTAAATGCTCTGGATGGTTTGATTCTTCAGGAAATTACCGAATTTCAAACCTCAATTTACTTGCGGAGAACCTCAATGGTCGATTGTCTCGAAACATCAAGTTGGACTGAAATTCCTATTCTGAGTAGATCTCCGAGGGTGCGGGTTAGAGATCTTGCTGCTCGACAGTTGAATATCTTTCGGGCTTTAGTAAGAGCGGCGGATGCAGATGCGCGGAAGAGGCTTGATAAAGAGCTCAGGGAGCTCATTACAAGACAAAATCTAGCCAAGAGTTTGAGGGCTGTTATTGAGTTGATTGCACGGATAAAGAGGAAGGCTGCACTTGAGAAGTGCCGATTAAGTCTAAAGACCCGCTCGATTTCCGATAAATCAAAGGAATTTGCCACAGTTGCAGTTACTGATGAACTTAGGAATTCCCTTGACAAAGAATTTGAAGCATTGGGCATCGGTCATATCAAGACTAGGCTCAAGGAGCGTAGTGTCCGCGGGAAGATGCTCCATCAAATCTTGCTTGATCTTCCAACTATAAATAAAATTGATGAAATTCTGAGTGAAGGTGAGCAGCGTGCAATCGCACTAGGATCATTTTTTGCGGAGCTGGCACTCGCCAATCATTCATGTGGAATTGTCTTCGATGACCCCGTATCGTCTTTGGACCACTGGCGTCGATGTAATGTTGCTCGAAGGTTGGTGAAGGAGGCAAAACTTCGACAGGTTGTCGTATTTACTCATGACACCTCTTTTCTTGGTCAGCTGTGCGACGAAATCGAGGCCGAGGGAATTCCAAATTCCATGTCGTTCTTAGAATGGCAAGGCGATTCCCCTGGCTGTGTGAATCATGGACTTCCCTGGGACCACCAAGGTTATAAGGCGCGAATCAACGCTATTGAACAGGCTCAAATTAAGCTCGCTAAGTCGTGGCCAACATATCCGGGCGAGAAAGAAAATGGTGAAATGCGGCACTTATATGACCAGTTGCGAGCAACTCTTGAGCGAGTTATTCAGGATGTAGTTTTCAATGGGGTTGTGAAGCGATATCGCGACTGGATTCGCGTAGACTCACTTGAAGATGTTGTTGGCTTTGATCGCGTTGAATACGAAGCGATTCAGAAACTGCATAAGCGAAGCTGCGATGTTGTAACTGCTCACGATCCTTCATCCGCTAAGGGCGCCACGGTTCCTACGGCAATGGAACTTGGTAACGATATTGCGGCGTTGAACAATATTGTTGAGATGATCCAGAATCGCAGGAAGGCAACGAGGGCGTCAATATAGTGCAATTTGCGGTATTGCCGAGCGTTTGATTTCTTGAATTACATATTTCTATTTTGACTCGTAAGGGGGCTTCGAGCTTAAATCAAGATCAAGAACCGCTTTGTATCTTGAAGTAGCCCGAAGGAGTGATTAGCTCTTATCGCCCTAATGCCTGCCAAGTCCGCAAAGTCTTACTTCCTTCCCGAATGTGAGCTAATGCTTGAGTGGTTGAATCGACCTGATCATCAAACTTTGATCCCGGAAAAGAGAGCAACTCCTTTTCGTATTCTGCCAACCAGGGCGCCTGAGTTGGTAAAAGGATTCTGCCGTTTTCAAACAGATCGGTTTGTGTAAAAAGGCGCATAGTTTTGTCTGTTCCCGCAGGCGGGGTGTAGGGCACCAATTTAAATCTGCGCAACTCAGACAGATCCTGAATCAGCGCAATACCTGAGGATTTATCTTCAATCACCACTTCCTTTGGTTTGTATTCTTGGGCCATGGATATGATTTTCTGTTTTAGCTGGGGGTATTCCAGCTTTTGACGCAAGACGTGCAGGAGGTAGTAATGATCACCCACGATTCTCCAGGTGGTGCACACACTGTAGTCATTCAACTCCCCGGATTTATGGGCGGTATCCCAGCTTTGCAGGATCTGCGAATACCCTGGAGGCGGTGGCGCCGCAAGATCAAATCGCATCAGCCAGTCTGCCTTAATCATGGCACCTTCAACGGGTGTAGGGTTTTGCTGATACTGACTGGAAAAATAATAAGACCCCGTCTGCTCTCGTGTTTTTAAGAGGGAGGAGAGTGGTTCACGCTCAGGGTGCAGTGCTTCACCTTCTTTACGCGAAAAAGTTTTGGTGCCATACGGCGTTTGGATCAGGTAATGTTCATCACACTCAGCAATCGCAGGTAAAGAGAGTAGTTTCCAGTCCGGATCTCTTGCCAACAGGTGACCCACCAGATCGTCTTGATGAGCGCGTTGCATGATCACAATGATGCAGCCATTGACCTTATCGTTTAAGCGACTGCGCAAAGTCCCATCAAACCAGTTATTGGTCCCGTTGCGCATGACCTCTGAGAAAAGATCCTCGATCTTAGTGGGGTCATCAACCAGAATGAAGTCGGCACCAAGACCCGTCAGCGCCCCTCCGACTGAAGTCGCTCTACGGCCCCCAGACTGGGTAGTTTCAAAATCATGCAGGGCAGATTTATGGGGATTTAAGCGGGTGGCAAACAGACTCTGGTATTGCGCGCTTTGCATGAGCTTACGGGTATCTAAAGCCAGCTTTTCTGCTAACTGCTGAGCATAACTGGCGCAGATGATTTTTGCACTGGGGTTGTGTGCCAAGATCCAGGCCACAAAGCACACAGAAGTGCTATGCGATTTGAGTGAGCGTGGTGGTAAGCAAATAAGCAGTCGCTTAGTAGCCCCCAGGCGGCACTTTTCTAATTCTGATGCGAGTAATTCCAAATAGGGTGATGGCACAAAGCGCTCACCAGGACACAGAATAGAGTGCGCCAACTCAATAAAGCTCATAAAGTCCGTGCGCAAGATGGATTGATATTCGGCATAACTAAGATTAGGTGTATTCATGATGTGGATTCCTTGGATAAATTGGTTGAGTCAGGATTGCCCTCGGGAGAGGGTTGTGCGGTAGTCGTTTGAGAATCTTCAGCAGTAGGCAAAGGCGTAGAGTTGCGAACCCGCTGCGCAAAGTGATTGAGTATTTGTAGATCGACTGCTTTAAAGGTCGGTGCCGTTGTGTCTTCTTTTAAGGCAGCTTGTTGCTCGGCATACCGTGATTCATTGAGCAGCATTCCGGCAGCCTTTAAATCACCTGCTGCGGCTTTATTCACTAGCTGTTTGGCAATAATTTCTTTTTTTCGTATTTGTTTCGGTTTGCCGCGTTCAGTGATGGGGGTGACTACATTGAGCTCTTGCTCGATGACTCTATGAAAGCTCGAGGAGCCTTTGGGTCGACCTTTGGCATTACCACTTTGACCTGGTTGAAACTGCGTATGTTTAGGCGGTTTTTTAAAGCCGATGGTGTAATCTTTGTCAGAAGTGCTCATGATTAACCTCCTAAGTTGTTAGAGAGTTCATCAAATGACTGGCCGCTTTGCGCATGAATAGCGGACCCACCTGTGAAGTATTGCCAGCGGCGAATTGCGGTGTCTAAATAAAGCGGATCAATTTCGATGCCGCGACATGTTCGACCTGTACGTTCGCATGCCAAGAGGGTTGTGCCACTACCGAGAAAAGGGTCAAGCACAATCTCATTTCTAGCGGTAATATCCAAAATAGCATCGGCAACCATTGCAACTGGTTTCACAGTGGGGTGCAGCGCCAAGAGATTGCCTTCTTCACTTTGCTTGGACATCGTCAGAATGCCGGGGTATTCCCACACATTGGTGCGATTTCTGCCAAACTTACCTAATTGCACATTGTTGCGTCGTGGCCCTTTGTGATTGGCAAATACCAATACCAACTCATGTCTTGAGCGGTATAGCGAGCCCATGCCGCCGGAGTTTTTAACCCAAACGGCGAGGTTGATTAGTTCTGCGTACGCAACGCTTCCAGCGGATAGCATCTCAGAGAGATGGCGCCAATCAATGCACTGAAAATGGATGGAAGTAGGCGTGCTGTACTTAGAGAGGAGTTGAAATACCGCAGTAAGAAATTGGGTAAATTCAGTGACGCTCATTTTTCCACTAGCCATGCGAAACTCGCGATGCTGAATTTTGCCGCCACCCCCGACATGGCCGGAAATGGGCACGTTGTACGGCGCATCGGAAAATACGGCATTTGCTTTACAGTCTCGCATCAAGATTTGGTAGATGCCATCTTCCAGACTATTTCCACAGATGATTTGGTGTTTATCTAAGAGCCAAACATCCCCCAATTTTGAAATTGGTTTTTTTTGCACGGGAATCGCAAAATCGGCTGGATCATTTTCTTGCGGATCAATTGGATCTAAATCCGCAATCTTGAGGTCAATTTCCGTTGTGGAAAAACCAGAAATTTCTAAATCAAGATTTACCTCCAGGCGGGAGAGTTCTGCAAAGAGTTTGCCCAAGGTGTTGTCATCCCATCTGGCATTTTCAGTCAATTTATTGTCTGAAATCGCAAAAAGGATAGCCTGCTCTGGTGTGAGATGGGAAACGCAAATAACTGGAACACTATCAAGGCCTAAGTATTGAGCTGCTAATAGACGGCCATGACCGGCAAGAATTTTGCCGCTGGGGTCAATAAAGATTGGCACAACAATTTGACTTGCCTGAATGGCCTTGGCAATTTGCTTAATTTGGTGTTTTGAATGAATTCGAGGATTGCGAGAATCTGCTATCAGCTCACTTATTAGCGCATACCGAATTTCAAGCTTAATGTCTTTATGGATGCTACTGGCTTTGGGGGAATGCAGTGTTGGTTGATAGGGCTTGGTTTGATATTTTTGATTCATAACTACTCCTTAAAAAGGTCACCCCACCATGGGGTAACTCCTCAAGGAATCCTAAGAATCAAATTCTCGCTAGCCGGTTTGCGATCCTGTTTTTATCTTAAGCATATTTTCGTGATGTTGCTTTTTTGCACGGCTCAGACGACTTTTTAGTCCGCTAATAGGTGAATTTTTTTCTTTTGATGTGCCATTAACGCTGTAGATAATGTCTGTTTCATCCACCTCAAGTATGGATCCACCAGAACCGGCTTCACTTTTTAGCTGTGAAAGTAGGTCTTTTTCGCTAATCTCTGGATTGGTGGAAATAATTTCTTTAATGCGCGTATCTAAAGTATCTCCACGGGGGCCTTGCGCTCTTGCGGCATTGTCAGAATTTCTTCGCAATTGCGCTTTTTCCATCTGGATATAAAAGCTTGATTTGTCAATCTTCTTGGGATTATGAAGATTCCCATCATCAGCCGCCTCGCCAATGATTTCAGAAGTTTCTTTTGTGTTGTGCGGATATTTTTCGGCCCACTGTTCAGTTTCTTTAACTTTCTTTTGCCAAAAAGACTCATGTCGCTCATTGAGTTCTTTTAGAGATTTAATCTTTGTCATTGAATCCCTGATATAAATGTTTTGAAAAAGAAATTAGTGGAAGGTGAGCTGCAATATGCCTTATTTTTTTGATTTTACTAATAATTAATTGAATTATCTAGCTCACTATTTGAGCCAAAGCTATGCCATAGTAGTGCTACTGATTTTTATAGGGATAAATCATGACGATGATCTTATTACTAGTGGCAATCGCTTTTGCGCTACTGGCACTTGTCCGGTTTATTGAATTGGTGATTCATCTTATTTGGCCAAAGCCAACATCATCGACTTTGGAAGGCGATGCCACGGTATATATGCAAATTACCCCAAAGCCGTCAGCAAATAGCGACAAAGCGGAGCTTACTTCAAAATAGTCCCCGCTAGCTCACTTTATGAGCCTTATGTATGCCACAGTAGGGATACATTCTTTCAAGAGGCAAGTGATGTCATCTACTGCAGTAAATAAGAATCTACCCACCCATCAGGCTTATCAGACCCAGCAGGCTCCATGCTCCATCAGTGAAGCACTCGCCAATCTGCGGGTGGGGATTCAAAATGCGGATACAAATCGTG
This sequence comes from Polynucleobacter sp. 78F-HAINBA, assembly GCF_018882325.1. Taxonomy (GTDB): domain Bacteria; phylum Pseudomonadota; class Gammaproteobacteria; order Burkholderiales; family Burkholderiaceae; genus Polynucleobacter. Next base: position 96,454 of record NZ_JACVOQ010000003.1, read on the forward strand.
ATGAGCGCTGGTGGCTAAAAACAGGATTGGTTGATTTTGATGAAGCTTTTCAAGGTCTGCGTCTGGGCGCTATCACGGTATTAGCTAGCCGACCCTCGATGGGTCGCTCGGCCTTGGCGCTCAATATCGCCACCAATGTAGGCATCTTTCAAAAGCGTCCCACGCTTTATTTGAGCTTAGAGATGCCAGTGTGGCAATTAACCCTGCGAATCGCCTCTCTACTTGCGGAAGTAGAAGTGAGCACCTTGCAAGAAGGGGGGTTAACTGTAGATCAGGATTGCAAACTGAGTACGATCATCGGTAAAGCCCGAAACGCTCCCTTGCATCTGATGCATTACCCCTATATTGATATGGCTTCCCTGTGTCAGCGGGTGAGGGCGTTTGCGCAAGATCATAATCAACAAGATGCCTTATCACCCTTATCCCTTTTGGTGATTGATGATCTGGGCTATGCCGACTTGCAGATGAAGATGAGTGGGGATGAGCTTACGGCGGCTTATGAGAATGCAATGCACCTGCTCAAAGACTTAGCTGTTGAACTCAATATCGCCATCTTGCTACTATCAAATGTTAATCCTAGTGCCGAGGAGCGGGAAAATAAGCGGCCTGTCTTTACGGATCTGCCCAGCACGGCTTTAGCTCGCATGTCAGATGCTCTGTTATTTTTATATCGCGATGACGTCTATCACCCAGAAAGGGAGAATCGCGACCGAGCTGAACTGATGATGGCCAGTAATTCGTTTGATGTAACGGGTACGGTTTACCTCACTACCAATCTGAAATACGGACGCTTTGGATGCTAACGATGGCGATAGTTAAAGCGATTTGGCAAACTGCGCCAGCGCTTTTTTCTGGGAAGCGGTTAATTGTCCGTAGGTGGCAATTAACTCAGCAAGCGATTCATCTTCGCAATAGAGATAGGCGGTGGGTATGCCCAGCACTTTAGCCAAGGTTTTAGCGGTATCAAAGCCCGGAGCGTGTTTACCTCTTTCATATTGGTTAATTCTGGCTGAGGCCGAGAACTCATCAATCCCAGCACGTACCCCTAACTCCATTTGGGAGATATTCAGGCGTTCACGGGCGCTTTTAAGCCGCTTGGCGAGAAGGGAGTTGTCTTTAGCTGGGCTAACCATGCCTAAGATAATCTTAGTTTTTACTCGCTATTACACTAAGACTTCCTTAGTATCAAATTATTGTTAACACCCACGGAGGGATTTATGGAGCAACCATCATCTAATCGCTTTTCTCAATGCAAAGATCTTGAGCATCTGGGGTCATTGGAATTATTAAGAATTTATGCAGATGTTCTGAATACTTTGAAAGACAAGCAAATTCTGCGCACCACAAATAGCCCAACTGGTGATTATGCGGAGCTGTTAGCGGCCAAATGGCTAGAAAAGCAAGGGCTGGCTAAAAATGCAGAAGAGGCTCTTAATAAAAATTCCCATAAGGGATCGGATGTAATTGATGATGAGGGCACCACTTATCAAGTCAAGGGGCGGCGCATCACCGCCTCGAATCCTTCAAAGCAGCTGGGAGTTGTGAGAAATCTGTTTGAAGATGAGTTTCATTGTTTAATCGCGATTGTTTTTAATGAAGACTGGAGCGTCAAAGAGGCGGCGTTGGTGCCTATTGAGGCTCTAAAGGCTATACCGGGATCTAAGAAAGATTATGTCAATGGCCATATCTTTCACTTGAACGAAGAATTGCTCAAAGCAAGTGGTGTCAAATTAATTACGGATGATATTAAAGGGGTGCAGCTTAGTCTTAAATAGATTGTGAGCTGACACAGTTCGCATGGATTGCATCGTCAATAATTTTTTAAGCGTGATTACTAGAGAAGGGGGCTTAAATGGCCAACCAGAAATGCCAAGGGTGTGGGGGAGGTATAGGCCTAAATTTTTCATCGCCCTATAAATGTAATAAATGCAGCAAGATTCTTTGCTACAGTTGTTCAAGTAAATCTAATTCCTGTAAATCCAATCCAAAGGGTACTCCAAAATGCGACGGTTACTACCATAAGAGCTCTTAGGTTGTGTAAGTGCTATTAATTTTGATTGACTGGTTTGCTTGTAGGGGTGAAGGTATGTAAAGCTCACAAGATGAGCTTTACAGGTAGACTTATAAAAAATTAATAAATTGAAGAGGTCCTAATGGGTGACATGCAGCGCCTGCATCGTATTACCTATCTCATCCAGGCGAGAGGGTGTGTGCCTATTAAGACTTTCTTGGATGAATTGGAAATCTCCAAAGCCACCTTTAAACGGGATCTGGAGTATTTGCGTAGTCGCCTCAATGCTTCCATTGTGTTTGATCGCTTTCAAGGCGGTTATTGTTTTGAGAATCCTGAAGATATTCAGAAAATAGAATTGCCCGGCTTGTGGTTTACCGAAAAAGAGGCTACCGCTTTAGCGCTAATGCACCACCTGCTCTCTTCCTTGGATAAGGGCGGCCTCATTGGTCCTCATATTGAACCGCTGTCAGTCATCATTGATAACATCCTTGGTCAACATCAGACATCTGCCAAGGAATTGCGCAAACGGATCAAAGTATTACCCATGGCCCAGCGCAAAACCTCAGTGCAAAGTTTCGCTGAGTTAGGTAGCGCCTTACTCAATCGTCAGCGTCTACGCATTACTTATTACGCCAAAGTCAAAAATGAAACTACGCAGCGCGAGATCTCACCCCAGCAACTGATTTATTACCGAGATAACTGGTATGTAGATGCGTACTGTCACTTGCGCGATGAATTACGCAGTTTTGCGGTAGACGGTATTCGTAGTGCAGTGATTCTGGATAAGAAGGCAAAAGAAGTGCCTGAAAAGGAGCTTAAAGATTATTTTGGGCAAAGTTATGGCCTCTTTTCCGGTAAAGCAAATAAACGGGCTAAGTTACGCTTTACTCCTGAGCAGGCCAGATGGGTGTCGACGGAGGTTTGGCACCAGGATCAAGTAGGGTATTTTGATCGGGAAGGGTATTACATATTGGAGTTTAATTACAACCAGGATCCTGAGTTGGTGATGGATATTTTGAAATATGGCTCGGCAGTAGAAGTGCTGGCGCCAGCCAGTTTGCGGAAAAAGGTGATCGAGGAGTTAAGGGATGCAATTAACGGTTCGACTTTTGGTTGCTAGATCCCGTCCTAAAAAGTCTCTTGGAGATGTGCGCACGCAATACCTTGACCATTTAATGGTTGATGGTGCGAATATTGAGAGTGATGACGAGGAGGATGCGAGTTAAAGCTTGAATTACTGTAGAAAGGCGCCTTTAAATGAGAATTGAAGACGCATTAATTGACCCATGCAACCTAGTTAACATCGTTTAGTAAGAGGTTGGGACTCGGTTAAACTAAAAAATATCACTATCAGCGCTAGTAATAGTATTTTGATAATTTAGTTATCTGGGGTTTTAAGCCCAAAATCAAGGGAAATAGATGTCAGAAGAGCAGCGTCGTCAATTACAGCAACAGCTATGGAATATTGCCAATACATTAAGAGGCAAGATGTCTGCAGACGACTTCCGAGATTACATCCTCGGATTCATCTTCTACAAGTACCTATCGGAAAAAATTGCCAACTTTGCCAATGACCAATTAAAGGGTGAGGGGCTGACATTCGAGAAATTAGATGAAAAGTCCGCTGAAGGTAAAGAATACCTAGAAGCGATCGAAGAGGCCTGCAAAGAAGAGCTAGGTTACTACCTTGCGCCTAGTGAAATGTTTGACCATCTGGCGAAAAAAGGAAATGGTGAACTGGGCTCGAACACTTTCATTCTTGGTGATCTAACCAAAGTTCTCAAAAACATTGAACAAAGTACCCTGGGTACCGAGAGTGCTGAAGAGTTTGAACACCTCTTTGATGATATTGACCTCACCTCAGCCAAGCTGGGTAAATCTGAGGATGAGAAAAACGAACTCATTGCCAAGGTATTGGTTCACCTGAACAAAATCAACTTCCAGCTACGTGATGCCACTGCAGATGTATTGGGTGATGCTTATGAGTATCTGATTGGTGAGTTTGCCAGTGGCGCAGGAAAAAAGGCGGGCGAGTTCTATACACCGCAGCCAGTTTCGCAACTTCTTGCTGAGCTGGTAACACTGAATAATCCAAAATTGCGAAATGTATATGACCCAACCTGCGGGTCCGGTTCGTTGTTACTGCGAGTAAAGCGGCAAGCAGAGTTTGTTGGTCATATTTACGGTCAAGAAAGAAATCCAACTACTTACAACTTGGCCCGCATGAACATGATTTTGCATGACGTGCACTTTAGTAAGTTCGATATCAAGAATGAGGACACGCTAGAAAAACCTCAGCATCTAGAAATGAAGTTTGATGCGATTGTGGCAAATCCACCATTTTCAACGCAATGGTCTGCCAATCCGATGTTCATGAGTGATGATCGTTTTAGCTCATACGGCAAGCTAGCCCCAAGCAGCAAAGCTGACCTGGCCTTCGTGCAGCACATGGTTTACCACTTATCAGAAGAAGGCACCATGGCAGTTGTTTTGTCTCACGGCGTTTTATTCCGCGGCGGCGCAGAGGGGCACATTCGGCAATACCTCATTGAAAAGATGAACTGCTTAGATGCGGTTATTGGTTTGCCATCAAATATTTTCTTCGGCACTGGTATTCCAACTTGCATCTTAGTAATGCGTAAGTGCCGCAAGAAGAATGACAACATCTTGTTTATAGATGCCAGTAAGCACTTTGAGAAAGTCAAAACAACCAATGTGATGCGCCTCGAGCACATTACCAAAATTGTTCAGACATATAAAGCGCGTAAAGCAGAAGATAAATACAGTGCCATAGCCACTATTGAGGAAATCAAGGAAAACGACTGGAACCTTAATATTCCAAGGTATGTGGATAGTTTTGAGGCTGAAGAAGAAATTGATTTAAATACTTTGTCTGCTCAACTCAAAGAGCTCGATATAGAGTCATCTAGTGTCGATAAAGAGATAGCAGTGTTTTGCAAAGAGCTTGGAATTAAGCCGCCGTTTGCAATGGGTGGTAGGTGATATGAATACGCCAACATTAAGGTTTAAACCGCAATCCGGAAAATCTTTAAATAATTGGGCAAAGATTTCGCTTGGCGATTACATTGAAGGCCATAAAGGGGGCGCCCCACTTCGTCCATCGGATTTTTTGCTAAAGGGTAACTTTGAGGTTATTCCTAAAAAAGCTATATCTAGCGGCGGGAAGCTCCAGCTTGATGAGGCAAACCCAACATATTGCACCGAATCTTTTTTTCTAGGGAATCAAAGGTCTGTAGTTGATGAAAGTTACCTTATTACTACTTTGCGAGATTTGGTTCCTTCTGGGCCAAGCATTGGTTATATAGTCAAAATTTGTTCAGAAGCTAAATATCTTTTAGCGCAAGGCGTGTATGGAATCAAGATAAAGCCAGGACTTGAAGAGGATTTTCTAATCCAGTATTCAAATACTATTAAATATAGAGAGCTGATGCGAACAATGATGGTTGGAAGCACTCAGGTTCATATACGAAATGGTGACTTCTTTAAATTACAGCTTCATATCCCATCCATTGATGAGCAGCAAAAAATTGCCTCATTCCTCTCCAAGATCGACCAAAAAATCTCCCTTCTAACTAAAAAGCACGAGCTCCTTGTTCAATACAAAAAAGGAGTGATGCAGCAAATCTTTAGCCAAGAAATTCGGTGTAAGGATAAGGAGGGGAAGGATTTTCCGGAGTGGGAAGAGTTATCTCTTTCCGAGTGTGCTCAGATAATAGGTGGAGGGACGCCTGAAACAAGCAACAGCACTTATTGGGGTGGAACCATTCAGTGGTTTACGCCTACCGAGCTAAAGAAAAAATATGTTTCAACAAGCATTAGAAAAATTACAGATTTAGGACTTAGAAATTCATCGGCGAAACTATTGCCTGTAGGAGTGGTTCTATTCTCATCTAGAGCCACAGTTGGGGATGTTGCGATTTCATTAAATGAATGTTGCACTAATCAAGGGTTTCAATCTTTTATTCCTAAATCTGGGAATAGCAATGAATTCCTTTACTACTGGATATCAAATAATAAAAAACTGTTTCTTGAAAAGGCTAGCGGCTCGACCTTTCTCGAGATAAGCAAAAAAGAGATTGAAAAAATATCGGTTCAAATTCCATCAATAGAAGAGCAAGAGAAAATCGCGATTTTTTTGTCTGGTGTTGATAAGAAGATTGAATTCATTCAATCCCAGCTAGAGCTAACCAAACAATACAAGCGGGGCCTCTTACAACAGATGTTTATCTAATATGGTCATTCAATCTGAAGCCGCGCTAGAAGAGGCGCTCATCAAGCAACTGCAGTCAATGGAGTACACCCGTGTCGAGATTCTCGATGAATCTGCCATGCTGGCTAATCTAAAGCGTCAGCTTGAAATCCATAACGAGAACACTCACCACATTCCCAGCCTGCGATTTAGCGATAAGGAATATGAGCAAATCCTCAATAAGCTCAATACCGGCAACGTCTTTGATCGCTCTCAAATTCTTCGAGATAAGTTTGCCTTAAAGCGTGATAACGGCGATGTTATTTGGATCACTTTTCTAAACCATGTTGACTGGTGTCAAAACGAGTTCCAGGTCACCAATCAAGTATCTGTAGAGGGTAAGCGCAAGAATCGCTATGACGTCACGATCCTGATTAATGGCTTGCCCTTAGTGCAGATTGAGCTAAAACGTCGCGGGATGGATCTCAAGGTCGCCTTTGACCAGATCATTCGATATAAGCATGAATCTTATGATGCAGGCTATGGCTTGTTTCAGTATGTCCAGCTCTTTGTCATTAGCAATGGAGTCAATACTAAGTATTTCTCTAACAATAAGAGCATTAAAGAGTTCACCTTTAAGCAGACCTTCTTCTGGTCAACTAAAGAAAACAAGCGCATCTCAGACTTACATGAATTCAGTGCTGAATTCTTAAAGCCTTGCCATATCGCAAAGATGATTTCTCGCTATATGGTACTGACCGTGGATAAGTTGATGCTGGTCATGCGTCCTTATCAATACTATGCAGTTGAAGCCTTGCTAGAGAAAGTTAAAACCAGTAAGTCCAATGCCTACATTTGGCACACCACGGGCTCAGGCAAGACGCTAACCTCTTTTAAAACCAGTCAAATTGTCTCAGAACTGCCCGAGGTGGATAAGGTCATCTTTGTCGTGGATAGAAAAGACCTGGACTATCAAACCGAGAGGGAGTTCAACCATTTTGAGGAAGGCTCAGTTGATAGCGCTCCCAATACTTCTGAATTAGTTAAAAAGCTCAATGACCCAAGCTCAAAGATTGTTTTAACCACCATCCAGAAGCTCAATAACGCTATCACTCGTGATAGGCACTCCATCAAGATGGATGGCCTAAAGGATAAGCGGATCATCTTCATCTTTGATGAGTGCCACCGTAGTCAATTTGGTGAGAATCATAAAAATATCAAGCAGTTCTTTAATCACTGCCAAATGTTTGGCTTTACCGGAACGCCGATTCTGGAGGAGAACGCCTCCACTCAGGGTGGTCGCAAACAGACGACTGCCGACCTGTTCGGCACTTGTTTGCATAAATACCTGATTGTCGATGCGATTCGCGATGAGAACGTGTTGCGCTTCTCGGTGGAGTATGTGGGGCGCTATAAGAAAAAGGAGTCTGGCAGTCACTTGGATATCGATGTGGAATCGATTGATACCAAGGAGCTGATGGAGGCCGATGACCGTCTCAGTAAGATCACTGACTACATCATTGAGCATCATCGTCAAAAGACTAAGCATCCCGACTTTACGGCCATGTTCTGCGTGGATAGCGTTAGCTCACTTATCAGGTATTACGACTTATTTAAGAAGAAGATTGCTGAGACTGGATCAGATTTAAAAATAGCCACCATCTTTAGCTATCAACAAAATGAAGCCAATCCAGAGGCCGATGGCACAGGAGCCATTCCCGAAGAGGATGGGGTAGAGCCCGAAAAGACTGCCTATAGCCGTGATAAGTTAGATCAGTACATTAATGACTACAACGAGATGTTTGGCACGAAGTTCTCGACTAAAGATAGCCAGGACTATTACAACTACTACAAGGATATTGCCAAGCGCACCAAAGAGGGCAAGATTGACATTCTGTTGGTGGTCAATATGTTCCTAACGGGCTTTGATAGCAAGTTACTTAATACCTTGTATGTAGACAAGAATCTGAAGTATCACGGTTTGATTCAGGCGTTCTCGCGTACCAACCGCATCCTTAATGAAAAGAAATCTCAAGGCAACATCGTTTGCTTTCGAAATCTCAAGGCAAAGACGGATGAGGCGATTACCTTGTTCTCTAATAAGGACGCTAAAGAAACAGTTCTGCTAGAGCCCTATGAGAATTATGTTGAAAAATACAACCAGGCAGTTGAGCTCCTTCTCCAGTTAACGCCATCCGTATCCTCGGTGGATGACCTGCCCGATGAAAAAGCTCAGCTTGAGTTTGTGACCCGTTTTAGAGAGCTACTTAAACTGAAGAACGTGCTCACCACCTTTACCGACTATCAAGAGGGCGATCTGGCGCTTTCTGAGCAAAAATTTGAAGATTACAAGTCCAAGTACCTGGATATCTACGACCGCGTCAAGCATGAGAATGCCAAAGAGAAAGATTCCATTCTGAATGACGTGGACTTTGAAATTGTCCTGATTCATCGTGATCAAATTAATGTTGCGTACATCATCCTGTTGTTAACCGAATGGTTAAAAAATGGTGGCAAGGGCAAAAAGGGCGAGGGAATCAAAAAGCAGATTGATGACTACTTGTCTGGCGAGATTCAATTGCGCTCTAAGAGGGCCCTTATTGAGCAATTTATTGAGGAAAGTCTTAGTGGCCTATCTCCTGATGGAGTTGCGGAAGAGTTTGATGTGTTTTGGGCCAAGAAGAAGAAAGCAGCCTTTGATGCGTTATGTCAGTCCGAGAAGATTGATGGAAAGAAACTTCAAGCCCTGCTAGAGAGTTATGAATTTACAAATCAAGCCCCAAGGTCTGAGGAGTTAATTGAGGTGCTGGAGCAGAAGCCGAAAATTTTAGAGCGCAAATCAACCCTTAATAGAGTCGGGGATGCAATTGCCAAGTTTATAGATACCTTTATAGAGGGCATGGGATGATCAAGCTGGACACCCCAAGGGCTCTGCAAAGTACATGACTGCCAGCCACTAAGATTATTTAGTGGTAAATTGGCAAAGCAAGATCTGATAAAAATTATCAAAGTAATTGGTGCGGCTTTGTTGTAAATAGAATGCTTTTAAATAGCCCCGGAGGCATACAAATTAGTCGAGATACCTTGTTTAGATTAATGGCCAATTAACCATTCAGTCGCGTTTCAATTTGCTCCGCCAAATTCTCAATCTTAGCAACGACGGCAGTTCCGTATTTATTAACTTTCTCTTTGACAATCGGCGCCATGTACGAATCAGTACGAAATATATCGACATAAGGGGCGTACATCGCGTGAAGACTATCCGCCCAATCACTTTTCTTTGGCTGCCGAGTAGATTGACCGATTGAATTCCAAGTTGAGGAATGGAGCACCCTAATACAGGTTGCAAACCCCGGAGCCAGTCTATCCACATCTGCCGATGTATGACCTTGTAGAGAAATGTTGGATGGCTGGGATGCAAGCCGCTTTGCAAGGGCAACGACCAATTCATCCTGCTGGTTTAACCACCATAACGTATCTATAGCAGGAAACAGCGGGGATATATTTAACTCAGATCCGGACTCCCTTAATTTTTCAACCTCTCCTTTAAGGATTGAAATATTTTTGGAGGTTTGCTGAATCACTTCAAGCATGCTGTCAGAGGAGCCTCGAACCCAGTCAGTGAAGGGCGATAATTTGTCGGAATGATTGTAAAACCATCGAATCATCCAACTCGGATCACGCAAGCTAGCTAGAAATGCTTCTTGAGCTTGGGCGCGAGTAGCTTTCCCTGTCACGTACTTCCCGAGAACTAGAGCATCTTGTTCTCGCATCGGATACTGCTGAAGAATTTCGGCCAAGGCAATTTCCTGCTTTGCGAGTATCTCGTTCATGGCATTCGTCGGCTGCCCATTCTTGAAAAACTGTTTTTTGAGTTTTCTTCTTGTCTCTCGATTAAGGCCATGCTGCTTTGCGGCCACATCAAGCTCTCGAATACCTTCGAGCCAAGACGCTGGTGAAATGACACCCGTCATTTCTGGAAACCAATCGCCGGAATAAGAGTAAACGACCAGCGAGGCAGTTTCTGGTACGCGAAGACTTAAATTTTGCAGCTCCATCTGAAGGATGCGGTCAAAAGAGATCAGAGCCTGTGTCTTACATAACCTAACCAATAACTCAGATCTTCTTACCGAGGCGTCAATACCCTGATTCTCTAATGGCGCCATTTCGCTCAGAAGAGTCCCGGAATACCAAAATTCGACAGCACCCGAATCAGCCCATCTAATTAGCCGCTCCCTCAATTCGTCCAATTGCGGGGTGCAGCATTTTTCATCAGAAAGTATTGAATAATCGGCGCTGTCGAGAAATACCCGAATGGGTCGCCGCTCCTCATCATCAAATTTGAGGCTTGGTAAAGCATTGGTTAAATCTTGTGGGGGTATGTTCAACATGTTAGCAGTTGAGTCATCCTAGTCACTAGGAGCTCGTGACAAAGTAGTCTTGCTTTTTCTCATCCCATTGCAATTTTATGCCTTTAATAGCAGAAGAATCATTACCAAACATATAAAATAACTCCAAAAGGTCTTCGATCTGCATTTGGTAGGCCCACTTATGACGCTGGTAATCTGAAAATACAAGCATCGAAACAAATGCACGCCCTTCCGACAAAGTCTGCATCCAGTAGTAGTGGATGAGTTGATTGCAAATTTCAAGCGCCGAGAGGGTTATAGGTTCGGGATGCTCCATATTAAACCGCTCATGAAGGCAACCTGAACCCATGACTGTAAACGGGTGGTCGCTGATTTTCTTGTAACGCAAGACCGACATGCTACTGCTGCGTACTTGATCGTTGACCTTGGGACGCTCCAGAAGTGAGCGAACCTGAAAGGCAACAAGCATCAACTTTCGTTCGAAAAGGACTTGCTGCTTCTCCGACCACCTCCGATACACCCGGTGGTTCTTCAGCCAAGCGAGGTCGCTTCTCAACTCGGTGCGCCAGTAGTGGGACTCAATCATCTTTCAACGATTAACAGCGTTTATACGGGCGCAAAGGTTCATATAACAATTGATATTGGTGACGCTGGATTTTTTGCCTTAACCCCATGATTGTCAGTCTCTTGGAATATTGCTTGTCAGTATAGCAACTTCAATATACCGAAGAACTGCCGCAGGGCATTGCGTGCTTTTGAATAAGTATCCAAGTGTCCGCCTATAGACGATTGTATGCGTTGAGAATTACCGTAAAAAACGGCCGCATGTTTTACGTGGTCACGAGGGTCCAGCACTTCAGACAAGTGTTCAAAAGGGGGCTAATGGTAAGTTAAGAGTGCGGCGTATTTCTAGCAAAATGGATCAGGTTCGCTATGATGCTAATTGGTTGGCAAAAGTAATAGAGTCGAATGATACGGCGCTGGAATTTTTGGGGTCGTAAAATTGCAACTGAAATTGAAAACTTGATTTTTGAAATTGAGGGGCGTCAGGGGACTCCAGTGTCGTCCGATGAAATGCTAATGTTAGAAAAAATGGGTAACTTAGGCTTGCCCATTCCTGGCGGTGTATCTACTCCACCATCAGTGATGTTGATGATTACTCAATATAGGAGAAGCGTAGAGGTTAAAGCGTGGGTTTTAAAGCAGGCTGCTGGCATATGTGAATGTTGTCTAAATGCCGCTCCATTTAGTAGGGCGGATGGATTTGCCTATCTTGAGGTGCACCATGTTAGAAAGTTAACTGATGGCGGGTCTGATACCGTTTCAAATACCGTGGCGGTATGCCCAAACTGCCATCGAGAGCTCCATTATGGGCTGGATTCAGCGAATTTAATTGAAAGGCTTTATCAAAGACTTTCCCGTTTAAAGCTAGAGTAAGTTCCAATCCACTTTTTTGTTCTGGAATCTGACGGCTAATCAATGAGTTGCTAGAGCGGTAGACTTCCTCGATATGCTTGATAGACCAAAGGTTCTGAGTTTATGCAAGCCTCAAGTACGGTAATGCAATGATCTAGTAATAGCCTAGATCTTTCTGGATCAAACCAATGACCATTGAATTTACCCCCATGAAATAGGTTATTGCGTATTCGACGAATGTAAACCAAAAGATTTTCCGCTTTGGAATTGTGTGCGGGGGTTGAGACTTCCCATTGAATAATTCCATCTTTGATTATTTGCTTCTTCGGCGGCGAGTTAAGCAAAAAGTTAATTGCAGTGGATAGTTTGGGGTCTTCTATATTAGCAATTAGTTCTTCAATAGCAATGGCGAATTTTGACCAATCTGCTTGCGCTGGTCCATCACCCTTATTGTATCCAGCTGCTTTTAATGCATATTCTGCGCGAGCGAATGTACAAAATAATTCTCCAGCTAGTCGATTAATATGCGAGGAAGGAGGCATCTTTGAATTTAATGTGGTTTACGTCTAAGGGTTTGTTGAATTTTGTGTGCCGTCTGAAGCTTCGATAGCATCTTCCAACCTTCTAAACAAGTGAGAAAGAATGCTTAATGCATCCAAGCAATCTTTTTCGTTAAATAGGTTTGAATCTCTTAGGTCTACGATTTCCTCGTGGGAAATTGGGTTGCGGGCGCCCATAATAATTCCCATGGATAAAAATTTTTGACCCTCCTCAATTGCAGTTATTGTTGCGTCGCTGAAATTTGATCCATTTGGTTTTCGATATTTTTTTGTAACGCTGAGAGGTTTATTTTCTCCAAACGCATTACCCATAAATGTAGAGTCGTTGGGTTGGGTAGATTGAGAGTTTGCGCGGGTAATAGTAATATATCTCTTAACGGCCTCTATGAATGCCCTGTAGTAATCTTGATTTTTATAATCATCTTTAGATGCATCTTGAACGTCAGTATGTAAGTGTCGCCAGTGGTACTGCGGATATTCTGGCACTAATTTGTGCACCATTCTAATGATGTTTGCTTGAGATTCGGTGGGCGCTTCCGATTCTGTAATCATGCTATCTACAATAACTTGTACATCCGATTTAATTTGGTCTGGGAGCGTGCTGTACCATTTTTCCGTGTTGATGTTTGTAGTGGTTTCAACAGTTTTTCTATTGGCCTCATTTCTTTTTATTCTCCACTCTGCAATTACTTTTCTAACTGCTGCAGATAAAAAACTATGTAACCTGGACGCAACAGGAAGGTCCCAATTCAAAGATTGCCTATTTGTTGAAATGGCATCTTCATCAAGGTTATCAATGAAATCAATATTGAGCCACCCGGTAAGGTAGGAAAATACGTGGCTAGACTCAGGGATGCCAAAAAATTCAGCCGCATTAACAAGGCGGCCATTGGCAAACAGAGTAATGCCCCTTAGGCCGGGTCTGAGGGGTTTTTCGGTAGAAATTATTTCACCTGCTATTTCGGTTTTATATGCATACTCAGGATCTACTATGTCGGAGAAACTGGGGAAATCCCACGTAAATTGCGCATCAATGTTTTTGAATCTTAGTGTGTTGCTAATTTCTATTGGTTCGTCATCATTGTGACTAATAAAGCACCTAAATTCGCTACTAAAGAAATTAAATAACTTGGATAGGCTAATGGCTAGATTTTCTTTTTCAAAAGCACTTTCTCTTCTGAGCTTTTTTAAGGCAATAGTGGTGCCCTTTTCCGCTTTATTTGATTGCTGCCTCTCAAAATGAGGGCTGTATTCTGCGTTATGTGTATTCTTTAACTCATCCCAGTCCAATGTGAATTTAATTTTATCCCCTGAATTTTCTTTGGTAGTTGAGACTTCAATTAAGTCTCCGATGCCAAATAAAGCTAATTTACCAAGCCCTTTTTTTCCAGTAGCTTTTCGCCCTTTAGAGGTTAAATTTTCATTGTCTTTTCGACGATTTCTGCCAATTCGTAAAAATTTTTGATTAATTTCATCAAAATCCATTCCCATGCCATCGTCGATAACCTCGATACTTTTTTCTAGATCGTCATCATGGAGTTTGATCTGAACCGTGCTGGCGTCTGCATCGTAGGCATTGGCGATTAATTCTGCAATCGCATTAGGTATTTGCGAATACATTTTTATCCCCAAATGTTCAATGGTATTGGGGTCAAAGCTCATCCTGAGGGTGGAGTCACTCATTTGGTCTCTTATTGGGAATGAAGTTGATAACTTTTGATATGGGATGCGATATTTTTTGATTGGAAATAGCTAAATTTGGGGGGAAGTGCATTTCCTATAAGCAGGGCAAGGGAGTGCTTGGGTATATCTATAGGAAATTTATAAGTTTTTGGAAAGGATTGGAGAAGTGCAGCTTCTCTAGGAGTAATGACTCTATTTTGTTCTGGATGGAGAAACCTTCCCTTCGATGGATTAAGGCAGCCCCCCGTTATTGTCGTTGAATAATCATCCCAGCGCAGTCGTCCATATACATCGTTAAATCCAACACCATCTTTTTTGTGACAATTTAAGACGTACTCCTTGGGCAAGTCCTTCCAGCTCCCGCCATTTTTGGGGGTTAACTTTATTCTTCTAGTAACGCCTTCGGTATGTTTTGCTACTATTTTTTGCAATGGGTCCGTCGCCAGTTCTGGCGGTAAGAGGCTAAAAATTGCATCACGGACAGTTATTTTTTTGGTTTCTGGTGTTGGCATAGCGATTGCGCCAAGTAATGAACCTAACATAACAAGCCTACGTCGTCTTTGTGGTACGCCATATTCTTTTACATCTAGAATTTCTATTTCTATGTGATAGCCAAGAAGTTTTAGCTTTTTAACAATCTCCTTGAAGAGATAGTAGTCTTTTAAAGCCGGGACATTTTCCATCATGATGGTGATGGGTTTTAATATCTCCACCATTCGAAAGTATTCTAAAACTAGATTATTTCTGTCATCCTTAACGTTTTGTTTTTTATTTAATCTTCTTACTGAAGAAAAGCCTTGGCAGGGAGGGCAACCAGCAAGCAAATGCAGTGGCTCATTTCCCAAAAGTTTTTTTATTTCTTTGGCGCCTATATCTCGAATATCTTTTTGAATTACATGGGTGTTTGGGTGATTAAGCTTATATGCTCTTGCTGCGATTGGTTCAAGTTCAATCGCAACTTTAGTTTGAAAGCCTGCATCATGCATTCCCTGAGAAAGCCCTCCGCATCCCGAAAATAAGTCGATTGCGTTTAGTTTTATTGCGGTGCTGCGTTTTGCCATTCAAAATTTCTCCTTGCTACCGAGGAGTTTATATCCTCTTAGTGGGAAATTGCCTTAAATTATTAATAATATTTCAAAAATATATTCGAACAGCATCAGAAGTTCTTGTATTCCTAGATTAGACTAATTTGAGGTTTAAGTTTTAAGGGGCTTCCGATGCTCTGAAATTTAGCTTTACTATTTTACTAATAATCATAAATATGACATTCTTCAACATTGAGGGGTAATTTATTGAAACTAAAAAATAGATTTAATCTTATATTTATAATAAGTATTATGGAAGGTTGGCTTTGAATTCCGTGATGCATTAAATAATTGTTATGTTGAGGTAATTTAAACTACCGTGACCCTTCGTTTGCAGCTGGAACAGATGACCGAAGCTATGCCATTGAGTCAGCATTCTCATCAAATTGAGGTGCTAAGAACTGAATTTGGGCATACCATCAACATTGTCGACAGTGAAATCCCTGTTGACACTTATACATGTGCGGTGCACTCATTTGGATTGATTGATGACCCCACTTATGTTGGCGTCGCTAGCCATGGACTTGGCAATACTTTTGCTGGCGCAGATTTTATTTATTTCTTGTTGAGTCAAAATCTTATTTTGGAGACTTCACCCGAGTCAGTTGCTGCTAATGATTTTATTTTTTATTTTGATGGCGATAAATTTATGCATGTCGGCAAAATCTTGGGAGGTGGCCGAATTCTCTCGAAATGGGGGTCTGGTCTTCTTTACGACCACTCAATATGGGAAGTTCCGTCTGGCTATGGTCAGACAATTCGTTGTTTTGAAGGGTTGGACTCCGATCGGGGTGTTGACTTGTTTATTACGTATGCTGAGTCCAGGGGATTTCAGTTCCATGCATGATTGGGCTTTTAAGGGTGGGGAGTGATGCGTCTATTTCATGGCTCTAGGGTGGCGCTGGAGTTTAAGGAGTACAGGGCCTTAAACCTCACTAGCTACTATCCCGATGTTGTGACAGCGCTTGAAAAAGGCCGCCCCATTATTAAGCCATCAAGATCACTCTGTCTATTTGCCGCTGATTCTGCCGCATGGGCAACTAGATTTATGTATGGACAGGGAGTAAATTCTTCCTTGATTTATGAGGTGGAAATGGAAGTTTTTCACCGAGCACCATTTGGAATTGTGCATGAAATAAATTCTCGACTTAAGGTGGAGGGGTCAATTGATAATCTGGTTGCTGAATATTGGGATCCCAAAGCCAATTGGTCTTTTTACGAGTATTTTGGGCCATCATTTCGAGTAATTTCTCAAGTTCAGGCAGCTGATTCTTTGAATGAATTGACAGTCTGTACGCTAAGCTATGGCAGGGATACTGAGCTTTCTAAATCTTTTTAGCCTCACGACAATTCCCTGTTATTCCCTGTTCCAAAATCGTGGATTTGGTCAGATGGCTATATATTTAGGGGGTTGGCCGTCTATTTTTGGAAAAATGAGGCCCATTTTTACCAAAATACCCTGTTAATTTCCCTGTTAGCAGGGTGTGATGCAGAGATAATGTGAGCGGTGACTGCACCCACCGCCAGTAGTTTGAAACCACCTTCGGGTGGTTTTTTCATTGTTTTTGCCTGATTTTTTCCCTAAATTGACCCCAGGCACCAAATTATTTAGGCCCTCAACCCTCTGTTTTTAATCAAATAAAGGGGTTTTTGGACTTTTTGTTGCGTTGCCGCAAATAATTCTTGCAGTGCAACAAAAAACTTTTTACAATGGTGCATCGCAATAAATTTTATCAATTTAAAAAGTTAGGAAAAAATCATGTTCCAGAATCAATTAAACGACCAAATCTCACAAGCTCAAGCTAAAGCTGTTGAAAACGCTAAGTACTTGGCTCAAGTAGCTGTTGAAAGTGCAAAAGAATTAGCTGAAATCAACCAAGCTGCTGCTAAAGATGCTTTAGTTGTTGCTCAAGATACAAGCGCACAATTGTTGGCAATTAAAGATGCACAACAGTTGGCAAAATTGGCTCAGCCAGAAACAGCTCAAGAAGCTGCTAAGTACGCTGCTGCTTACCAAGCTAAAGTAAACAAAGTTGTACGTAACGGTAACAAAGAAGTTGCTCAAGTAGTTGAGGCTTCTATTGATGACGCACGTGCTGACATGGTTAAGTTTGTTAAAGAAGCTACTAAGACAGCTCCTGCTGGTTCTGAGGCATTTGTATCTGCATTCAAAACTGCATTCGAAACTTCACTCCAACAGTTTGACCAAGTTCGCGCTTCAGCAACTGACGCTTTCGCAAACTTTGAGAAAAGTGTTGACGCTGCATTGGCTAACATTCAAGGCCAATACGCTGTAGCTAAGCCAGCTGCAAAAAGCCGTAAAGCTGCTTAATTCGTTTTAATAGCTTTACACGAGAAACCGCCTACGGGCGGTTTTTCTTTTTCTGCTTGCCGTAAGATCTAGGTTTAGAGCTCAACAGGAGAAATCATGATCTTTGCAATCCTTTTAATGGATCGCCCCGGTACTGCAGACCTCCGTATTCAAGTACGACCAGAGCATCGCGCCTATTTGGGTAAGCTCGCAGACAAGATGGCGTTTGCTGGCCCATTAACATCAGAGGATGGTAAGACTACGGTGGGTAGCTTGCTGGTGATGGATTTCCCAAGCAAGGCAGATGTTGAGGCTTGGCTAGCAGATGAACCGTTTACCAAGGCAGGCGTTTATGAAAAGCCAGTGATTCATGCATTCAATAATGGATGGACGCAAAAGGTGGGATTCCCGCCTTTGTAAATAATAGCGGGAAGGGCAATCACCCCAATTACTAGTGGGGTTGTTACTTTTGTTATATCATTAGTTGATATATTAAGGTAATGAAATCACCGGGTAAGAATGTCTTATTAGATCTACATGAACAGATCTTGGATCAGGAGAATGGTTATTGGGTAAAAATTGAGGCATGGGAGGTGGATGTAACTATGTCCATTCCTCATGGAATTCGATATTCCTTAACTTTACACAACCCTCGAGGGGTTCGAATTCTGGGTTATGACAATGCGCATTCAACAAAAACCTCTGGCTATGTAAATCGTAAGCTTCCATATGATCATAAGCATCGATGCGCGACAGATCTTGGAATAAGTTACCAATTTAAGGATGCCTACCAGTTGCTAAAAGATTTTTTTGAGGATGTCGATAGGGTGTTGAGTTTGGCGAGGGATAAATGAAAGTTATTAAGATAGGAATTGCGTCACAGCAACAAATGCGTCAACGTGTTCTGATGATAGCTAAGGGTCAGCTACAGGCTCTCCCGAGCGATCCCAAAATATGGTTTACCTCTATGCGCTCTTTGGCTCAAGTTTTAAGTGACGAAAATCGTGCACTACTCAACGTCATTCGTGAATCAAAGCCGATTTCCATCTCAGAGTTAGCCGAATTAACTGGGCGAAAGCAGGGCAATCTATCCCGAACCCTCAAGACAATGTCCAATTATGGGATAGTAAAGATGCAAAAGCATGCAAGGGCTTTGCGTCCAATTGTCTGCGCAGATAGGTACGAAATTTTTGTCTAGGAGCTTAAGTTGATGCAATCTATCTTGTCTAGGGCTGCATTACTCCAGCTTTGGCTGGTTCGGATCCTTGTGACATTCGTTGCTTTGATCTCATTATTTTGGGGTGCGGCCCACCTTTGGGTTCCTGGCGCCATCAAGAATGCAGTAGAGGCTTATGGAATAAAGATTGGTTATCAGATCTCCTATCAAGATCTCAGCATTTCTCCTTTGCGCTTGCGGATTGAGATTGATGGCTTGAAATTAACTGACGGACGACAGGGAAAGTTACTTGAGCTAAAGAAATCCGTAGCAATGCTGAAGTGGTCCCGTCTCATGATTGGTGAACTGGGATTCGATGAGATTCTTTTTGATGCTCCCAGTGTATTGCTTGAAAAACGTGCCACCAAAGGTGATTTAGGCCAATGGAATTGGCAAGAATTGATTGCTGCGATAGCGCGCAATTTGCCGCCAACTGATCCAGCTGCACCCAAAAAGAGTATCAAGATTTCAGTGGATGAATTCAAGATTTCAAATGCCGCTTTGGAGATATCAGACCCCAGCAAAAAATTGAATGAACAGCTGAAGCCACTTTCCATCGAGTTGCTCGATATTGCAAACTACGATAAGCGAGGTGATGTGAATGGCGTTCGCGGTCAGTACGGATTGAATTTAGGCGCTCTAAGCTTTACTTTGCCAGGCCCAAATAAGAGGATTGCCTTTAAACGTATTGTCATTAAGGGCGCCTTAGATAATCCTGCGCCAGATGTCATAGGCGCTAATCTTGACCTAGAGATTGATGATGGACGCATCAGCTCCCATTGGGATTTGAAGTCTGATAAATCCATCGCGGGTAATGTCCAAGTAGAAAATCTTTCGATTGCACCTTTCGTCGGATTACTTCCTGCGAATAAAGAGTTGCAAGCTAAAGGCGGGGTCATTCAATCCGCTGTAGATATCGGTTTGAAAGGTGATGATCTGACTATATCTGGAGATCTGCATTTGCTGGATCTAGACTTGCTTGAGCAAGGGCAAAAACAATCCCTCATGAAGTGGAAGTCGGGGGATCTGAATCAATTTATCTATCGGAGCTCAAAGCAGTCTGGATCGAGCCTCATTGCTAATGAAATATCTGTTCATCAACCGGCCCTCCAGTTTGAAATTGATGACAAAGGATTTTCTAATTTCCGCCGTTTATTTTCAAAGCCAAGCGTAGAGGCTTCTGATGTGGAGAAGTTATCGACAGCAGTAAAAGATAAATCCACTTTTGTTCTGGATATCAAGGCCTTGAAACTGCGCGAAGGCGAAATGCAATTTGCTGATCTGGCTATGAAGCCGAATTTCAAGGTCAAATTAAGAAACTTCAATGCCACCTTTGCGAATGTCAGTAACCTTCCAGGTCATTTATCAGTGATGACTTTAGATGGGGTTCTGGCGGAATCCGGGTCAATCCGAGGTAAGGGTCAGATTGCATTCGATGACCCACGTCGTAATAACGACGTAACATTGAACTTTAAAAATATTCCGCTTAATGCATTTAACCCAGCGGTCATGACATTTGCTGGTTATCAAATTGCTAGCGGCCGAGTTAATTTAAATCTGCATTACAGCGCCAAGGACGGCGAGCTAAAGGGTGGCAATCAAATCGTTATCAAGAAGATTCAGCTTGGGGAAGAGGTGGCTGATTTTCAAGGTAAAAAATTACCATTGGGTTTAGCGATTGCTTTGCTCGAAGATTCTGACGACACGATTGATGTCACGATCAATATTGCTGGCAATGTAGATTCTCCAGAATTCAGTGCAAGTGGTTTGGTATGGCAGGCAATCAGTAACGTCCTGACTAATGTCGCCACTGCGCCATTTAGGGCATTGGGTGCGCTTCTGGGAATGGGTGCCAATGATGGGGTAAATGCAGTATTGGGTGAGGCGGTCTATCTGCCTCCTGACCAGGATCGCTTAGAGAAGTTTGGCGACTTCTTAGCCAAAAAACCGAATGCGACTTTAGAGCTCGCGGGAACTTATGACCCTGATGCGGATAAAACGGCTTTAGCGCGTGCAACTGCAGATCTCGCAATTCTGATGGCGGCTGGAATCAACACCCCCCCTAGCGAGCCTATTCCTGCGCCAGATTTATCTGATACGAAGGTTCAATCTGGCTTGAAGTCGGCCTACGCTCAATATGTCGGCAGAATAAAATTGGGTCAGCGCTTAATTACTTTGCCTGAAGGTGCGGCACGCAATGAACAGCTTCATGCAGAGCTCATTGCCAGCATTCCGGTGACGGAAGAAGATCTGAGGACCTTGGCCAAAAATCGGGCCAAGTTAGCGCAGAACTTCATGGTGAAAAGCAACCCTGGACTAAATGATCGAATTAGTTTGGGTGAAGTCAAAGCGGTTGGCGCAGGGAAGGAGGGCGTTCCTCTCGAAGTTGAAGTCAGAATCAAGTAGACTTGAGGTATGAATTCATCTACATTGCGCCCCCTAGCCATTCTTGCGTCGATTGCTGCCATTAGTCTGACTGGATGTGGCTCCATAGAGTCAGCAGCCCAGGATGATTGCACTTCCATTGGTTGGCAAATCGGCAGTAAAGGCTATAACGACTGCTTCAAGGCACGCGTTTATGAGCGCAAGTTGGATTACTCTCTTCCACCAGGCGATAAGCCATCCCCATCCGTAATTTAATCTAGGGTTTACCCTTGATAAATTCACTTGAGCTCCGTCAAGGACTTGAGTGCAGAAATAACCCAAAATCGATTGTGATTTTGGGAATTTCCTATATATAGCGAGGCAAATCATTTCTCGCTGTTTCGGACATTCTTAAGCAAAGCATTCAATACATAAAAACAGCATCATTATTGCGACTAGAAATTAGAGACAAATACTATGAATCACCCAAAACCCTCCGGAGAGATCAAGGCTGTTGCTGTGGCAACTGCGGATGATTTAAGGGAAACCATTCGTCGCAAGAGCAAGCTCAAAGGACGTCAAGCAGATGATGTGTCATTGGCAGAGGTTCGCCAGTTAATTGGTGCCGTTCCTCATCGTCGTGATTTACTGATTGAAAATTTACACAAGCTCAATGATGAATACCGTGCTTTGCATGATCGTCATTTAGTTGCCCTCGCAAAAGAAATGAATTTGCCGATGGCTGAAGTCTATGAGGTAGCTACTTTCTACCATCACTTCGAAGTGGTGCGTGGTAATGATCCTGTCGCGGATATCACCGTACGAGTATGTGATGGCATCGCCTGTGAATTAGCGGGCGCGCAAAACCTCTTGTCAAAGTTGCCAGCCATCTTAGGCAATCCAAACGTAAAAGTTGTAGCCGCACCCTGCGTAGGTCGTTGTGAGCAAGCTCCAGTAGCGGTGGTACATCAGTACCCAGTTCTGTTTGCGACTACCGACAAGGTGAGTGCTGCTGTCAAAAATAATCTGACTACTCAGCCCATGGCCAAGGACAGTGCCAATTTTGATCCTGCAGCCTTGGCTGAAAAAGGTGTATCTCCTCAAGGCGAAAATCAAGCGCTGTCTCCAGATTATGTGGGTTACGAGTCTTATCGTGCTCAAGGTGGTTATGCCTTAGCCAAAGAAATTTCTGAAGGTAAGAAAGATGCTGAAAGCATCATCAAGGCTATGGAAAACTCTGGCCTTCGTGGCCTTGGTGGCGCAGGCTTCCCAGCAGGGCGCAAGTGGCGCATTGTGAAGGATCAAGTTGCTCCCAAGTTGATGGCCGTGAACATTGACGAAGGTGAGCCGGGTACTTTCAAAGACCGTACCTATTTAGAGCGTGATCCACATCGCTTCTTAGAAGGTTTGTTGATTGCAGCTAGTGTCGTAGGTATTGATGCTTGCTACATTTACTTGCGCGATGAGTACCATGGTTGCCGTGAATTGCTAGAAGCGGAATTAGCTAAGCTCAAAGCAAATCCCCCATTTAAATTGCCATCGATCGAGTTGCGTCGTGGTGCTGGTGCTTACATTTGTGGTGAAGAGTCTGCCATGATTGAAAGTATCGAAGGTAAGCGCGGTGAACCGCGTATGCGTCCGCCATACATTGCTCAAGTAGGATTGTTTGGTCGCCCAACACTAGAGCACAACTTTGAAACCCTTTACTGGGTGCGCGATATTGTTCAGCGTGGTCCAGAGTGGTTTAGCTCTTTTGGTCGCCATGATCGTAAAGGCTTGCGTAGCTACAGCGTTAGTGGCCGAGTTAAGAATCCTGGTGTTAAATTAGCTCCAGCTGGTATCACTATCCAGGAATTAATTGATGAGTACTGCGGTGGCATGCAAGATGGCCACAAGTTCTATGGCTACCTACCTGGTGGCGCATCCGGTGGCATCTTGCCAGCGACGATGAATGACATTCCGCTCGACTTTGATACTTTGCAACCTTATGGTTGCTTCATTGGTTCTGCTGCAGTCATGGTGTTTGGAGATAAAGACAAAGCGCGCGATATGGCACTCAATGTCATGCACTTCTTTGAGCATGAGAGCTGCGGCCAATGCACGCCATGTCGTGTGGGTACCAGCAAGGCCGCCAAGCTGATGCAGTCCAAATCTTGGGATAAAGACACTCTAGAAGATCTAGCAACTGTGATGGTGGATGCTTCTATCTGCGGTCTAGGTCAAGCTGCACCAAACCCCATTCGCTGTATTGCTAAATATTTCCCAGAAGAGGTTGCTTAATCAGCAGCAAAAAAACTAAGGGAAAAACGAGACAAATATGAACGCACCAGTAAATCCTAAAGAACTTGAATTGCAAACCGTTGAGTTCAAGTTAGACGGGCAAACCATCGTGTCTTACGAAGGTGAGACCATTCTCAAAGCTGCTAAACGCCACGGTATTGATATTCCGCATCTGTGTTTCAAAGATGGTTATCGTCCTGACGGTAACTGCCGCGCTTGCGTTGTGGAGATTAACGGCGAACGTACATTGGCGCCAAGCTGCTGCCGTAGCGCGACTCCAGGAATGGATGTCAAGGCGAATAGCGAACGTGCATTAAAGAGTCAAAAGCTCGTGTTGGAGATGTTGTTATCAGACATGCCGGACGAGGGCTTTAAGTGGGTAGGAGACAGCAAGGAAGAAGAGCAAAAAAATCAACATGGCGAATTAAGCACCTGGGCAGCACGCATGGATGTGACAGTTCGACCAGAGCTCAAAGCATTACGCCGTGACAAAGTCAGCAATGACATTTCTCATCCAGCAATGGCGGTGAACTTAGATGCGTGTATTCAATGTAATCGTTGTGTACGTGCTTGCCGTGAAGAGCAGGTGAATGATGTGATCGGCTACGCTATGCGTGGCGCTCATAGCGAGATCGTATTTGATCTGAATGATCCAATGGGCGACAGTACTTGCGTTGCTTGTGGTGAGTGTGTTCAGGCTTGCCCAACCGGCGCATTAATGCCTAAGGGTTTAATTGGTTCACAAACCGTAGACCGCAAAGTGGATTCAGTATGTCCTTTCTGCGGTGTCGGTTGCCAAATTACTTACAACGTAAAAGATGAAAAGATTGTTAGTGTTGAAGGCCGTGATGGCCCAGCCAACCATAATCGTCTTTGCGTTAAAGGCCGCTTTGGTATGGACTATATCCATAATCCACAGCGCTTAACTAAGCCACTGATTCGTAAGGCTGGCGTGGCGAAAGATGAGGCCTTGCTAGAAGGCAAGCAAGATTGGTCTGACATCTTCCGTGAGGCAACTTGGGAAGAGGCGCTTGAAGTCGCCGGTGGCGGCCTCAAAAAGCTCAAAGATCAATACGGCAATAAGGTCTTAGCTGGTTTTGGCTCCGCCAAGGGAAGCAACGAAGAGGCTTACTTATTCCAAAAACTTGTTCGTACAGGTTTTGGTAGCAATAACGTTGATCATTGCACCCGTCTTTGCCATGCATCATCAGTTGCTGCGTTGTTAGAGGGTGTTGGTTCTGGTGCTGTAAGTAATCAAGTGAACGATGTTGAGCATTCCAGCTTGATCATGTTGATTGGATCTAACCCAACCGCAAATCATCCAGTAGCCGCCACTTGGTTTAAGAATGCCGCTAAACGCGGTGCAAAAATTGTTCTCTGCGACCCACGCAAAACCGAGATCAGTAAACATGCTTGGCGCACGATGCAGTTCAAGCCAGACACTGATGTGGCGATGCTCAATGCCATGATCTATACGATCATTGAGGAGGGTTTAGTTGATAAAGACTTCATCAAGAACCGCTCAAATAATTTTGAAGCGCTTAAAGAAAATATCAAAGGCTATAGCCCTGAAGCAATGGCGCCACTCTGCGGTATTCCAGCAGAGACTTTGCGTGAAGTAGCGCGTGAGTTTGCTACTACAAAGTCAGCAATGATTTTGTGGGGTATGGGTGTGAGCCAACACGTTCACGGTACCGATAATGCCCGTTGCTTAATTGCCTTGGTCAGTATCACCGGTCAAATTGGTAAGCCTGGCTCTGGCTTGCATCCACTGCGCGGACAAAATAACGTTCAAGGTGCTAGTGATGCAGGATTGATTCCGATGATGTTCCCGAACTATCAACGTGTTGATAATCCAGAAGCGCATGCCTGGTTTGAGAAGTTCTGGGATACCCCATTAGATAAGAAACCTGGCTACACCGTAGTAGAGATCATGCACAAGATCACTGCGCCGGATAGTGATCCAGACAAGATTCGCGGTATGTACGTCGAGGGTGAGAACCCTGCGATGAGCGACCCTGATTTGAATCATGCACGTCACGCTTTGGCGTCCTTGGATCTCTTGGTTGTCCAGGATATCTTCATGACTGAGACTGCGCTCTTGGCTGACGTAGTATTGCCAGCAAGCGCATGGCCAGAGAAAGTCGGTACTGCGAGCAATACCGATCGTATGGTGCAGATGGGTAAGAAGGCGATTAATCCTCCGGGAGATGCCAAGCCTGATCTGTGGATCATTCAGCAAATTGCGAATCGCATGGGCCTCAATTGGAACTACCAAGGCCCGGATGATGGTGTTGCAGAGGTATATGACGAGATGCGTCAAGCAATGCATGCAGCCATTAACGGCATCACTTGGGCGCGTCTAGAAAAAGAATCTAGCGTGACATACCCATGCTTGTCTGCAGAAGACCCAGGTCGTCCAATCGTATTTGATGACAAATTTGCTACGACAGATGGCAGGGTGAAGTTGGTGCCTGCCGATATCATTCCTGCGAATGAGCGTCCAGATGCAGAGTATCCATTTGTATTGATTACGGGTCGTCAGTTAGAACATTGGCACACCGGCAGTATGACTCGCCGTGCAACTGTCTTGGATGCAATTGAGCCGATGGCGACTGTCTCCATGAATGGCGAAGACATGACCCAGTTAGGTGTTTCTGCTGGTGATGTTATTACGGTTCAATCACGTCGTGGTGAGGTAGGCATCCACGTACGTAGAGATGACGGCACTCCGCGTGGCGTAATCTTTATTCCGTTTGCCTACTATGAAGCTGCAGCTAACTTAATCACCAACTCTGCCCTAGATCCGTTTGGCAAGATTCCAGAGTTTAAGTACTGCGCCGTCAAGCTTGCTAAAGGCGGTCAAGCTGCCCCAGTAATGGGTTACGGCACCAATGATCCTAAGAGGCAGAAAGTTACATCGGTTTCGTAAAGGATGGCGCTTCAACCAAACCCCACCTTTAAGGTGGGGTTTTTATGTTGAGGTTTGACCATCTGCACAAGTGTAGATACAATGTAGATACATTTGAAACAAAGAGGGCATCTATGCAAACTATTATTAAAAAGTGGGGCAACAGTCCTGCGTTGCGTCTAAATACTGCTGTCATGAAGTCTGCCCACTTGAATATTGATCAGATTGTTTCGGTTAAGGTACAGAGAGGTCGAATCGTTATTGAGCCGATTGTTCAGAAGGAATACCAGCTCGATGAATTGCTTGCTGGGATAACTGCGAAAAATATTCATCATGAAAATGATTTTGGTGTGCCCGTAGGTAAAGAATTACTCTGATGGCTAAGACTTATATTCCAAATGCAGGGGATATTGTTTGGTTAGAGTTTGATCCTCAAGCTGGGCATGAGCAAGCGGGGCGACGTCCCGCCGTGGTTTTAACGCCAGAGGCGTATAACAAAAAAACAAATTTGATGATTTGTTGCCCCTTGACTACAAAAATTAAGGGCTATCCATTTGAAGTTCTGGTGGAAATTGATGGCATTCAATCCGCGATTCTTTCTGATCAAGTTAAATCCCTAGACTGGAAAATTCGAAAAGCGAAATATAAGGGTGCAGTCAGCACTTTTGCCCTGACTGAGGTGCGAAGTAAAGCTAAAGCACTTCTTTCAATAACGTAAATATGTTGCGATTAATTCATTTAAATTTAAGTGGACATATGCTGACATTGCTTCGCAAGGAGGGCAATCAGCATGCTATTGATCAGCAAGTCAATTTTTGGGTAAGACTGGGTAAGGCATGTATAGATAACCCAGAATTACCAACCAGCTTTGTGGCTGAGTGTTTGGCATCGCTTAGCGAGGTTAAAGATAAGGGATTTATACCTTTTGTCCCTCGAACGACTGATTAATTGGATCAAAAATACCAAGAATCCTATTGCCCTTTAGAATTAACCCTCCATGGCTAGTTCAAAACCCTCAACACCTCAAGCTGATACCAAAGCAGAGCTTCCCGTTCTCATCATTGGCGCAGGCTTAGCTGGTCTAACCGTAGCACTCCATATGGCCGAATCCCAGCCGGTGATTCTCATGGCCAAGCGTGGCCTTGGTGAAGCGGCGACAGCGTGGGCACAAGGTGGCATTGTGGGGGTAGTGGATAAGGAGCATGACAGTATTGATTCTCATGTGGCTGACACCTTAGATGCAGGTGCAGGCCTCGTGGTGGAGTCAACCGCCCGTTATATTGCCGAAGAAAGTGCTGAAGCTATTCGTTGGTTGGTTGAGCAAGGTGTACCGTTTACCGCTGATGAGTCAGGGCCAATGGGTTTGCATTTAACACGTGAGGGTGGCCATAGTCACCGTCGCATTGCGCATGCTGCTGATGCCACTGGTAAAGCCATCCATGAGGTTCTTTTGGATAAAGCTAGGGCACATAAAAATATTCAAATCTTGGAGCACTGGATTGCTTTAGATCTAATTACCAATCGCCACTTAGATGCGAAGACGCAGCGCACCAAATCCAATCGTTGCTATGGTGTGTATGCCCTAGATATTAAGAATAATCGCGTAGAAACAATTGAAGCTAAGTCAGTGGTGTTGGCCACTGGTGGTGTCGGTAAGGTCTATCGCTACACCAGCAACCCTGATACTGCTACTGGCGATGGCATTGCTATGGCTTGGCGTGCAGGTTGCCGTGTCGGTAATATGGAATTTATTCAGTTTCATCCGACATGCTTGTATCACCCCAGTGATCGCACCTTTCTGATTACCGAAGCAATGCGGGGCGAGGGCGGCTTACTCAAGCTACCAAACGGCACTCGTTTTATGCCTGAGCATGATGAGCGCAATGAGTTAGCTCCGCGTGACATTGTTGCCCGAGCCATCGACTTTGAGATGAAGAAGCACGGTTTAGATTACGTGCATTTGGATGCCACCCATCTGGGTGAAGCATTCATTAAAGAACATTTCCCGATGATTTACGCGCGTTGCATGACTCTGGGTCTGGATATCACAAAAGAACCCATACCGGTCGTGCCTGCAGCGCATTACACCTGTGGCGGTGTGGTGACAGATCTCAAAGGAAAAACGGATTTACCAGGCTTATATGCCGTAGGTGAGGCGACTTATACAGGGCTTCATGGCGCGAATCGATTGGCAAGCAACTCCTTATTAGAGTGTGTGGTGATTGGTAAGGCAGCAGCAGTAGATATCTCCTCGCTAAAAACCCCAGTAATGCCAAAACTTCCGCTCTGGGATGAGAGTCAAGTAGAAGATGCTGACGAGCAGGTGGTGATTGCCCATAACTGGGATGAGTTACGTTCATTAATGTGGAATTACGTTGGTATTGTGAGAACCAATCGACGCTTAGAGCGTGCATTACACCGCATCAAACTCCTAAGATATGAGGTGCAAGAGTATTACGCCAACTTTAAAGTAACTCGCGACCTCATTGAGCTGCGCAACCTGTTGGAATGTGCAGAGTTGATTGTCAGGTCAGCCCTGATGCGCAGAGAGAGCAGGGGCTTGCATTACAGCCGTGATTACCCAGGAACTTGGGCGGTTTCTTATCCGACTATTCTGACGCCTCAGGCTGAAGGTACCTCAGAAAATCCTGAGACCTAAATTAATTAAAGATCACCTTTCAAGACAGCATCTTTAATATATTTGTTTAGGCGAGTTTGCCAGCCTTTGCCGCTTGCGCGCAGTTTCTCGAGCACATCAAAGTCCATTCTTAGACTCAGCATTTCTTTAGTATTTTTAATGGGAGGTCTACCAACACCTCTTTTGATAAGCGTGTCTCCAACATAGACATGAGCATCCCTAAACCATTCTTCATCCGCTTCTGGTGCGTCGTCTGGGTTAACCCAATCTTCCTGCGAATTTTGATTTTTCCTATTCAATTCCAGCCCCGACATTCGTGATTAGCAATTATTTCTAATTATTGTATATACAAATATTAGAGGTTAGACAACCCCAATCCATTGTCAACTACAATGTTATAGCACTGAGTGCAATAGATTAGAATTTTGACTATGAAAATAGTCATGAAAACAAAAACATTTGATCGGTGGGCTAAAAAGATAGTTGCAACTAGCGCACTATGTAATGCAGCAAGAGAGATTGATCTGGGTATTTATGAGGCCGACTTGGGTGATGGCATTTGCAAGAAAAGGGTTCCTATCGCTGGGCAAGGGAAAAGCGGAGGCATTCGTACGCTAGTGGCAAAGAAAAATAAAGACGCAATTGTTTTTATTGTTGGTAGAGAGAAAAGTAGCCCTGGATCAGACTTTACGGATAGAGAGCAGGAGGCGGCAACAGTAATTTCAAAATCTTTTGAGAAGGCAGATATACCTAAACTACGTGAGTTAGCCAGTTTCGGAATATTAAAGGAGTTAAATTGCGATGAGCAAGAAAATAGTTACTGAAGAAAAACGAGTATTAGATGAGCTGCTTGAAATGGCTTTGGCCTTGGATGATCATGGTCTGTTGACAAAGCATGACCTCGTGAAGATGAAAGCGCTTTGCATAGAGAAGCCACCAGTTTTTACGCCAAAAAAGGTAGCCGATCTTAGGATTCATCGAGCAAAAATGAGCCAATCAATTTTTGCCGCATTACTCAACGTCAGTGTTTCGACTGTTCAGAAATGGGAGTCTGCCGGCTCTGGAAAGCATCCAAGTGGTGCTGCGGCAAAATTATTGCAAATTATTGATATGAAGGGAATTCAGTCCGTGCTTTTATGAGTCTTGATCATCAACTCATTTATTAGGGCGAGTTTTTCGGAAATAATTTGATTGGATTCAGCTTGGAGAGTCGATGCCTCTTCAGGTAAAAACCCAAGGTCTAGAAATATATTGCCATTGATTGCTGTGACATGTTTGGGTTGAGTGCTCATCGTTGTAGAATCCTCATCGAGAAATCCACAGCTTTAATATCTTTAGTCAGCTTTCCAAGAGAGATGCGATCAACGCCAGTAGCGGCAATCGCACGCATCTGATCTAAGTCGATACCACCAGAAGCTTCTAATAAAGCGCGACCATTGGTAAAGGCAACCGCTTCTTTCATTTGATCGGTAGTGAAGTTATCAATTAAGACGCTCTTTGCTCCAGCATCCAAAGCTTCTTTTAATTCAGCAAGACTTTCTACTTCCACTTGAATATCTACCCCAGAATTCAATGCCTGCGCTGCTTTCACTGCATCAGCAACACCACCTGCAGCAGCGATGTGATTCTCTTTAATTAAGATGCCATGCCATAAAGCAAGACGTTGGTTTTGACCTCCACCCACACGGACTGCGTATTTCTGGGCCTGACGTAATCCAGGAATCGTTTTGCGGGTATCGAGTACTGCACAGCCATTAGGATTTGGGCTGACGCCTGCAATCGCATCAACGTGTTGACGTGCAATGCTGGCCGTCCAAGAGAGCGTTTGCAAGAAGTTAATGCAGGGGCGCTCAGCAGAGAGAAGGGCGCGAGAGTTGGCCTCAATATCACAAACTTTGGTATCGGGCTTCATCAAGTCACCCTCGAGGTAGTGCCAAGTCACTTTTGCTGAAGGATCTAATTTCTTAAGGGTGCCCTCAAACCAATCTACCCCACACAGCACAGCCTGCTCACGAACAATTAATTGGGCATGAACGGGTTTGCTAGGAACTAATTGCGCAGTCCAATCGCACTTACCAACATCTTCCATTAGCGCATCAGCAATATTGCGTTGACGGGCTTGTTCTAAAGTCTCGTTGTACTCAAACATGAATGAATCGATCTAAATTAAGAAAAAACAAAATACAAAATAAGCAATTAAGCCGCACCAATATTTTTTACAAAGCCATGCTGGGCTTTGGCAAGCAGGTCAGGGTGATTCTGGGTGAAGTCCAGCATGCGTTCGACGCAGCCTAGAGCCTTAACTCGGACATCTTCCTCGATAAAGATTTCACCGGTGGCATTCTCAAGACAATCCAAGATCCCTTGCAAGCCATTCATGGCCATCCAAGGGCAGTGGGCGCAGCTCTTGCAGGTTGCGCTATTGCCAGCAGTAGGGGCTTCAATAAGTTTCTTATTGGGTGCCAATTGGCGCATACGATGCAAGATGCCATTATCAGTCGCCACAATATATTCAGTGGCAGAGCCTTCAACTACAGCTTTAATCATTGCTGATGTGGAGCCAACTACATCTGCTAAATCCACCACTGCTTGCGGCGATTCTGGGTGAACCAAAACCATGGCATTGGGATGTGCGGCAATCAACATTTCTAATTCAACCGCCTTAAATTCATCATGAACAATGCAGGCACCATTCCAGAGCAACATATCAGCGCCAGTCTGCTCTTGAATGTAGCGACCTAAATGACGATCGGGCGCCCACAGAATTTTCTTGCCCTCAACTTTGAGTTGATGAACGATTGCTAATGCGCAAGAGCTCGTTACCATCCAATCAGCTTGGGCTTTAACAGCGGCGCTAGTATTGGCATAGACAACTACAGTGCGATCGGGATGCAAAGCTCTAAAAGCCGCAAAGTCAGTAGCGTCGCAACCTAAATCAAGTGAGCAGGTTGCCTCTAGATCCGGCATGAAGACACGTTTTTCAGGACTTAGAATCTTGGCAGACTCCCCCATAAAGCGCACGCCAGCTACGATTAAATTCTTGGCAGAGTGATTCTTACCAAAGCGTGCCATCTCTAAAGAGTCGGCTACAAAGCCACCGGTTGATAAAGCCAAATCTTGAATATCCCCGTCTACATAGTAGTGAGCCACTAATGCAGCATCTTTCTCAATCAGCAATTGCTTGATGCGGGCAATGACAGCAGCTTTTTCAGCTCCATGCAGTTGTGGGGGTGTTTTGGCCCAGGCTTGGGCAGTGCAGGTTGCGCCAGCAGCATTCTGCTGGGGATAGTCAAATGCAATAGGGGTACTAACAATAGAGGTCATGCGCAATTTTAGCCTCCTTGATCATGGATTTAATCGGCTTGATTATTCCATTAAATGTAGCTACAATGTAGCTACATAAATTGAAAGATACATAAGGAATCAATATGGCTGCCAATGCGGTGGTGCGCGCTCGGATAGATGAGGATATTAAGAATGAGGCGAGCCTTGTGCTGGAGGCGATGGGATTAACAGTGTCTGATGCCCTGAGGATGATGTTAACAAGAGTAGCGGTTGAAAAGTCACTCCCGTTTGAGCCCTTGGTCCCAAATGTAACGACTATAGCGGCAATGAGAGAGGCGAGGGAGCGACGGCTAATGTCATTTGGATCGGTAAAGGGCTTATTAAAGGATCTGAATGAGGAGGATTGAGTGCACCACTCAATTTAAAAAAGACTACAAACGAGAAATAAAAGGGAGATGCAGATCTCAGTTGGCATCTGAGTTGATTGAGGTGGTTAATCTATTAGTTGATGATCTTGAATTGCCGGGTGGCGCAAATATCAATCTCCAGATGGCAGGGCCAACATTGCAAGCTATGTGCGCTTTACTCAATCAATTGCGTGAACATGCTGCTTGGGGTGATGTCCCCCAGGTCATTGAGGCTGGCGAAGTAAAACAAGACCTTATTGCGGAAAGCAAGAAGCCTTTAGTTCACTAAACCCTGATTAGAAG
This sequence comes from Polynucleobacter sp. 78F-HAINBA, assembly GCF_018882325.1. Classification (GTDB taxonomy): domain Bacteria; phylum Pseudomonadota; class Gammaproteobacteria; order Burkholderiales; family Burkholderiaceae; genus Polynucleobacter. The sequence continues at coordinate 129,507 of NZ_JACVOQ010000003.1, forward strand.
CCATGAAAGAGTCTATCAATTGCAGTCATCACGAGATGTTGCTGGCTCTTTAAGCTGCCGATTTCTTTTTTAAGAATTTTGCTTGGTACCGCTGCCATCTTTGGGGTTTCAAGTGCAAAGTCACTGCCCTTAATTGAGAAGATCGGCATGAGATCTTGAGGAAGCTGTACTTTTTTATAGAGACTAGCTTTTCTTAGGGGGATGACGATTCGGGTATCAAGGCCACTTAATAGGTCAGTTTGCACATCCAGTAGAAAAGGTGTGGTCTTGGCATGTTCCCCAATATTTTCATAAACGCTAAATCTCGCCATTAGAAAGTTCTCCAGCTATCCAATGGCAAACCTTCATCTTCAATAGTTTTGTTATAGCTGGCAATGAAGTCAGCATTCTCCAGCTTCCATAACCGCTCTTTTTCTTGTCGAACAAGAGATTCAAGGAATGCATCGCAAGCCTTTGAGATATTGATTCCTAATTTCTTGGCCTCAGCCAAAACCTCAGTATTTAGGGTGAGGTTAGTCGCCTTTTTTAAGACTTTGTCTTGAGTGCGGGTGGAGTCATGAATGATCATGAGCCAATTATATGCATAATTTATACGCAGTCAATATGCGCATAAATTATGTGGGTATTATTTCAGCTATCTAGAAAGGCAGTTTTGCTTCAGGCTTAGCAGCCAACAAGACCGCTTTAAATTCCGCCTGAATACGCTTAATCGCCTCTTCACTATCAGCTTCAAAACGCATCACCACCACTGGAGTGGTATTGGATGGTCTAGCCAAGCCAAAGCCATCGGCATATTCCACGCGCACACCATCAATAGTGTTGATGGATTCAGAAGTAGGGAACTTCGCATTAGCCTTGATAGTTTCAAGTAATGCAAAAGGTTCACCTTCGGCGCAAGCAAGTTGCAACTCTGGAGTGCAGATTGCATTTGGTAAGTTATTGAGGGTGTCGCTCGGATTCTTTTCCTTGCTAAGAATTTCCAGCAAGCGTGCACCCGTATAAAGACCATCATCAAATCCAAACCAACGATCCTTGAAGAAGATATGGCCACTCATCTCACCAGCAAGCGGGGCACCAGTTTCTTTTAACTTGGCTTTAACTAAAGAGTGCCCGGTTTTCCACATAATGGGTTCGCCACCATGCTCTTTTACGTAAGTGGCTAAATTGCGGGTGCACTTCACGTCATAAATAATCTGTCCGCCCGGATTGCGGGAGAGCACATCTTTGGCAAACAGCATCATTTGACGGTCCGGGAAAATCACCTGACCATCTTTAGTGACAACGCCTAGACGATCGGCATCACCATCAAAGGCGAGACCCAATTCATTATCAGTAGTCTGCAGGTTCTTAATGAGGTCTTGTAAGTTCTCAATATGGGCTGGATCTGGATGGTGATTCGGGAAATGTCCATCGACTTCACAGAACAACTCTTGGACTTCGCAACCAAGAGCTCTAAATAGCTTGCCCGCAAATGCACCACCAACACCATTACCGCAATCTACAGCTATCTTCATGGGGCGAGCCAACTTCACATCGCCAACGATGTAGTTAATGTACATCGGGAAAATATCAAAAGTACTTCTTGTTCCCTGGCCGGTAGCAAACTTCTTGGCTTCAATCCGTTTACGCAAATCCTGAATCTGTTCACCATAAATAGCTGATGTACCCAAGACCATTTTGAAGCCGTTATAGTTCGGGGGATTGTGACTACCAGTAATCATGATGCCGGACTTTGGAGTCTTGCCATCAATGGTGTGGTTGGCAGCAAAGTACACCATCGGCGTTGCCACCATACCTAGATCAATCACATTGATACCAGTAGAAAGTAGGCCTTCTGTTAATGCCTCAATCAAGCTAGGACCAGATAAGCGGCCATCGCGACCGATGACGATATCGCTTTCACCAAGCTCACGCATTTCCGTGCCAAACGCTTGGCCAATCAGTTTAGCGATAGAGGGATCTAAGGTCTCATCAATAATGCCGCGGATGTCATAGGCTTTAAAAATTGAGGGGGATAGTTTCACTTTGATTCCTAGCGGTATTAATGAGCGATTTCGATGATTGAGTTGAGGCCTTCACAAGCCTCCTGAAAGAGAGCGGGCGGCAGGCTCTTCCATGGATGAGGTCTTGCAGAGCGCAGGCGCCAGTCAAAAGATTTTGGCTGATGTGTCAAGATAAAGACGGGCTCGCTACGACCAACAGAAAATTTGATTGCAAATGGATTGGTTTCATTGGACTTTGCGTGCGTCATGGGGAGTCCAATAACAAGGCCAGTTTTTTCATTAAACGCTTTAGGTGAGAGGACGAGCATGGGATGCTCATCTTTCATTTCTTTTCCCAATTGAGGGTTAAAGTTAATCCAAATCATGTCCCTACGTTCAGGAACCCAAGCCTTTAATTTTTCTGCCATTAAATAATTTCTTTCCCAATAGGTGTTGATGTCATTGCTTCGCCGCCATGTGTCTCTGGATCAAAGGCTTTTAGCTTTTGAGAGAGGCTCAGTTTAGGCTTGCCAACCACCCTGAGTAAAACGCCATCCTTAACAACCTCAACTGAGATAGGGACTCCTTGGGAAAAATGGGCAGCCTTAGCCACTGGTGAGGTGATTCGAACACCAAGACCATTCCCCCATTCTTGAATGGTTTGCTCTACCTTTAATGCTGGAGCCATGTGCACCCCCTAGTTAAATGTTTATACAAGTTTAAACAATTTGCCTGGCAATGTCAATTTGATCAGACTTAGGTGGATTGGCACTCTATGAATTTAATAGATTAATGCGAGCAGCAGTAACAGCGTCAATATCTGCACTGGCAGCAATATCATGTTGATGGCTTGCTAAGGCTTTCTCAATCGGTTTAGCCAGCACTTTGCCGTATTCGACGCCAGGTTGGTCAAAGCTATTGATATTCCACAGCGCACCTAATGTGGCAGTGCGGTTCTCATACAAAGCGAGCAGGGCACCAAGATAAAAAGCGTTGAGCTTAGGCAGTAGCAAAAGATTGCTTGGACGCTTACCTGGATAGACATCATTCGGATTGCTGGCAGTCTTGCCATTTGCTAATGCTTGCGCTTGCGCCAAGCAATTAGAAAGCAGAATACGGTGATGCGCTACAGCCTCAGGCCGATCACTCATCGGCTCACGTACGGCAATGAAATCAATTGGAATAATTTCTGTACCCTGATGAAAGAGCTGGAAGTAAGAGTGCTGTGCATTACTACCGGCGCTACCAAATACCACCGGCGAGGAATGTTTGACTGGCTTGCCATCACGATCCACGCTCTTACCGTTGCTTTCCATATCGAGCTGTTGCAACCACTTCGGAAACCAGTCCAATGCATCTGCATACGGAATGGCGGCATATGCTTTGATGTCATGTTTCTCTTGCTGATACAACAAAGAGAGTGCCATGATGACAGGCAGATTTTGTTCTAGAGGTGCATTCTTAAAATGCAAATCCATCGCTTCGGCTCCAGCTAAAAACTGCTTGAATGTCTCAAAGCCATATTGCAAGGCAATGGGCAGACCTACTGCAGACCAGACTGAGTAGCGACCACCAACCCAATCCCAAAAAGGGAAGATGTTGTCTTCGCTGACGCCAAAGCTTTTGGCAGCAGGGATATTGGCAGTCACAGCATATAAGGCATGCTCAATTTGACTATGCGTACAACCACTGTCCTTAAGCCAAGCAACAATGGCTTTGGTATTCATGGAAGTTTCAAGGGTGGTGAATGACTTCGAGACCACAATCACACGAGTACTGTGTGGCTGAGCGCGCGCCAAGATACGAGCAAGCTCAGCAGTATCAATATTGGCCAAGAAATGCATACGCATGCCACGGCTTTCAATGCCGGGAACATGGGCTAAGGCTTCAATAGCAAGGCGAGGACCAAAATCAGATCCGCCAATACCAATATGAATGACATCAGTTACGCCAACCCATTTATTGCATAAAGCTTCAATGCGATGCCACACCTCAGAGACTGCTGGCATGACATCTTTACCATCGATCAAAACGGGCGTTTTGCTGAGATTGCGGAGTGCAGAATGGAGGGCAGGGCGATCTTCGCTATTGTTGATGTGCTTGCCAGCAAACATATCCACAATGAATTGCTCTAATTGCGATTGACGTGCGCCGGTAAAGAGCTTTTTCCAACTGGCCGCATCAATTCCTTGATAGGCGGTGTCCAGCACCATATCGAGGGCTGAATGAATACTTTGGTTAGCTAATTGGGCTTGCACAGACATTGCTAGATTTTATCAACAAGGGCATCAAAATCCCCTTAAAACGCTGAAAATGTTACGATTTCAGCAATATAAAGGCTTTCGCTGAGGCAAAAGTCATTACAAAATTGAGACATATCTGAAATCAGGTCAGGAATAGCCGAATGGAGCAGGTTGATTGCGTAGTAGTGGGCGCTGGGGTCGTTGGTTTGGCGGTTGCTCGCGAGATGGCATTACAGGGTCGGGAAACTATTTTGCTAGAGCGCGAGGATTCCTTTGGAACCATTAGTAGTGCTCGCAATAGTGAAGTCATTCATGCGGGAATTTATTACCCAAAGGATTCATTAAAAGCCAAACTCTGTGTGGAGGGTAATCGCCTCCTTTATGAATACTGCCGCAGCCATCAAGTGAGTACACAAGCTTACGGCAAACTTATTGTGGCTAGTGATGCTAGTCAGCTAGATGATCTTCAAGCGATTTTGTATAAGGCGCAGAACAATCAGGTTCCGGATATCAAGATGATTTCTGGGGCGCAGGCCAAGGCTCTAGAGCCACAGTTGCAATGCGAGGCTGCAGTACTCTCAAGTTCAACGGGGGTTGTGGATAGCCATGGATTAATGCTGTCCCTACTGGGCGGTTTTGAAGATGCTGGCGGCATGGTTGCCTATCAATCTCCATTACTCAGCGCAAAGCCGATCAGCGCAAATGCTGAAGATGGTTTTGAGCTCACTATCGGTGGTGCTGATGGCATGACCATTCAGACGAAGTTGCTGATTAATTGCGCGGGGCTGAGTGCTCCAGCACTAGCTCAAAAAATTGAAGGCCTCTCAAAAGACTTGATACCTAAAGCTTACTTTGCTAAAGGTAACTATTTTTCCTTGTCTGGCAAATCTCCATTTAGCCATTTGATTTACCCAATTCCTGAGCCGGGTGGACTGGGCGTTCATCTGACTCTCGATATGGGTGGTCAGGCGAAGTTTGGTCCTGATGTGGAGTGGCTCGATATTGATGATGAAAGCCAGATTAACTACACGGTCGATCCTCAGCGGGGAGAGGGCTTTTATGCGGCAGTAAGACAGTACTGGCCAGAGCTCAAGGATGGCGCCCTACAGGCAGATTATTCCGGTGTCAGAGCCAAAATCGTCCCGCCAAACGCCCCGGCAGGAGACTTTTACTTTGAAGGGCCTTGGCAGCATCAGCTTCAAGGCCTATTTAACCTCTATGGCTTTGAGTCCCCAGGGCTCACCTCTTGTTTGGCGATTGCCCAGCATTTAGAGGCACAAATCAAAAGTTCTTTATAATCTAGGACTCAAATCGCAAGGAAGAGTGGCAGAGCGGTTGAATGCACCAGTCTTGAAAACTGGCGAGGATGAAAGTCCTCCGTGAGTTCGAATCTCACCTCTTCCGCCATATACGACAGCAGAGCCCCTAACCACGGGGCTCTTTGTTTTTGGGGCTCTCTATGCGTCAATAAAATTGCCTATTTCCAGGTTAAATGATCAACATTGTCAATAAATCGGCTGATATGGCTCGGGTTAAATAATTGCTAACGGGGGTGATTATTAATAGCCCTTCACCCAATAAAAAAATTGTTAACTAATTTAATAAAATCAATTAATTAACATACTTTACTTCCTATTAACATAGTGTATGTTAATAGCTAAAAACAGTGTTAAAATGGATGCATGAAGAATGCACATGAGTTATTTAACCAAGCAGGCATTTACTTGCAGCAAGCCCTAGGAGAGGATTTGCTGCAGGAGGGTACTTGGGAGAAAGGGGCGCAATTACCACGCTATCTTGCCCAAACATACGATATGGGCAAAGCTAGGCTGGCTGGAATCGAGGTTCTTTTGATGGCCAATAAAGACGGGGTTCAAGCATTGCCAGCATTACTTAAACAAAGGGCACTTATTCAGAAAGAGGCTGGGGTGCCGGTCATTTGGGTTGGAGATGCTCTTCAGGCTTATGCGCGCAGAGAGATGGTTGCGAGGCGAATGCCTTTTATCATTCCGTTTAAACAGGCCTACCTACCCCCGTTGGGAGTGGAGTTTCAAGAGCGCGCATTGGCAACGAGGGTCGATGTCAAAGAAAAGCTACATGTGGCAACCCAAGTATTTTTGATTAATACGCTGCTTGGTAATTTACCTGACACATCAAATCCAAAAGAGATTGCCATGTACTTGGGCTATAGCCTTATGACTATGACTCGTATTAAAAGCGAGTTGATGGAGCATGGTTGGTTAGATATGGATGCTTATAGAGGAGGGCGACTCTGGCGACTGACGGCTGAAGGGGGCGAGCTCTGGAAAGCCATTAAGCCTTATTTACAAACCCCGGTACGTAAACGCCTGTGGATTCGAAATCCAAATCCACGTATTGAGGGCTTGCCTCTTGCAGGATTGAGCGCCTTGGCTGAGCAAACTATGCTTGGAGAGCCACCAAATATTGTGCGAGCAATTGGAGAATTGGACTGGCGTAAATTAGAGCGCGAGTTGGATGCCGATCAAATTGTCCCTGAGGCGATCGATGGCAGTTTGGAGTTAGAAGTTTGGCGTTATGCGCCACAAAGAATTAAAACCCTCAATACCAAAGAGGGTGATGCGAATAACGGCATCGTAGATCCATACTCTTTGTTTTTAAGTCTTGAGGCCATGGATGATGATCGAGTTCAAGTGGCGTTAAAAGAATTGTTGAGAGGGATAGGTTAATGGCAACGCAAGTAGGGCTGAAGGTCTTTGAGGAAGTATTTAAAGGATTTGAGGATCAGTATGTGTTGATAGGCGGTAGCGCTACGCAGTTGGCTATGGAGAGTGCCGGGGAGCTATTTAGCCGCACCACTAAAGACTTGGATATTGTTGTGATTGTTGATGCGCTGACCCCTGAGTTCATTGAGAAATTTTGGGAATTTGTGAAGGCGGGCGAGTACGAGATTCAGCAAAAGAGCGATGCCACTAGGCAGTTTTACCGCTTTAAAAAACCTAAGACCGCTGGACACCCCTTCATGCTTGAACTCTTTTCAAGGAAACCAGACTTTCTTAGAGAGAGGGATATTGGCGATATGCGGGCGATTCCTCTAGCGGAGGATGTTTCTAGTCTTTCCGCGATTTTGTTGGATGATGATTATTACGGTTTGATAAAAAGAGATAGAAAACCAGCCATGCGGAAAATCCACAGTTCAACCCTTCATTGATCGTTGAGGTCTGAACGACTAAAAGGGTCGGCGTCGGTAAGCTTTCACTGTTATTTACAATTTATAAGTTGTTATGATAATATACAACCCAAGTGTTGTTATTGTATATTACAATTTAAAAGTTGTATTCATAGTGAGACTGCAGATGATTTATCAAATTCAAACCCTAGAGACCTTGAAGTTATTTATTAGGGCTTTCCGAAAGCAAAAGGGGGTGACTCAGGCTGATATGGCGGAAAAGCTCGGAATTAGTCAGCAGGCTTATGCGCGTTTTGAGGGCAATCCGCAATTAGCCACTCTTGAAAGATTGTTCCTGGTCTTGCGGATCCTGGATGTCAACATATCACTAGAGCAGATCATTAAAAACTCAAAAGAAGCAAAAACCAACATGAAATCTGAGTCCAAGGAGATTTGGTAGTCATGGCAGCTCGCACAAAATCAAGGGGCCTAACCATTTGGATGAATGGTGTTCAAGTGGGCACTTGGCAAATCACAAGACAACTTGAAAGCTTCTCCTATTCTAATGAATGGATTATGCGGGCAGAAGCAAGACCCTTATCACTATCCCTTCCTTTCTTGCCGGGTAATGCGGCGCATCAAGGCGATCCTGTTAATTATTATTTTGATAACTTATTGCCTGATAGTGACGTGATTCGTAGGAGGTTAGCGAGTCGTTATCAGGTAAAAAGTTTGGGCGCCTTTGACTTGTTATCTCAGCTTGGTCGCGATTGTGTTGGGGCTATACAGCTCCTGCCCGATGGTGAGTTGCCAGCAGAAATTTATCAAATTCAAGGTCGAGCATTGAGCAATGAGGAGATCGCAGATCATCTTCGTCGCGTCTCGTCGGATTCGGTTTTCAGGCAAGCAGAGCAAAGCAATGATTTAAGACTATCCATAGCCGGTGCGCAAGAAAAAACTGCGCTACTTAAGCGCGATGGACGTTGGCTCTTGCCTCAAGGTAGCACTCCAACTACACATATTTTGAAATTGCCCTTGGGTTTGGTTGGTCATATGCGTGCTGACATGCGCACATCGGTTGAGAATGAGTGGCTCTGCTCTAAAATTATGGCTGCATATGGTATTCCAACTGCTCCCTGTGAAATTAATTCTTTTGAGGATCAAAAAGTATTGGTCGTTGAGCGCTTTGACCGGAGATTAGCTGCTGATGGGCAATGGATTATGCGCCTCCCTCAGGAGGATTTTTGTCAGGCAATGGGCATATCGCCAATGAGCAAATATCAGGCGGATGGAGGTCCGAGTATCACATCTGCAATGAAGTTATTGCTGGGGTCGGTGAACGCAGAGCAAGATCGAATACATTTTTTTAAAACACAAATTATTTTTTGGATCTTAGCTGCAACTGATGGACATGGTAAAAACTTTAGCATTGCGCATCTGCCGGGCTCTCAATACCAAGCAACTCCAATTTATGACGTGTTATCAGCGCACCCAGTAATAGGTTTTGGGGTAAATCAAATAGCACCCCAAAAAGCGAAGCTAGCAATGGCTGTTCGGGGATCGACCAATCACTACCTGCTAGATAAAATTCACTATAGACACTGGCTGGCTCAGGCTCAGCAGGCAGGTCTTGGTGCTGATGTAGCACAGCAATTAATTGGCGAAGTTATTGAGATGACTGGGTTTGTCATCAATCAAGTAAGGACGAGCATTACAGGGCCATTCCCAATGGATGTGGCTGAGTCAATTTTTATGGGAATGGAAGAGAAGGTCCAAATGTTAGCCTCCCAATTTTCAACCTAGAAAATACAAACCCCAGCAAGTTCACACTTGCTGGGGTTTTGTCTTTCAAGTAACTAGAAAACGTTATTGCATTACTTCTTAGCAGCTGGTGCGCTTACTACTGCAGCAATCGCTTCTGTGTAAACCACTTTAACTTGGTCGTTTACAGCGATATCTTTCATCAAGTCAGGGTTCTGAACTTTAACTTTGAAGATGTTGCCTTGTGGGCCTTTTAAAGAAACGATATTTTTAGCTGCATCAATCGCTTCAATATTGGCGGTAGCAGTAACAGTGTTAGTAGTGATGATGCCGGGCTTATCGCCTTTTGGGGCAGTGGTAGTGCTAGTAGTAACTTGCTCACTAGTAGTGCCTGGATTTTTCACCTTAACCAACTCAATAGCAACAGCGAGTTCGTAAACAACGTCAAAACGATCCCCAACTTTAATTTCAGCAAAGTTCTTCACTTCAGGACCAGCAACAACAGTAGATTCACCGTCTTTATTTTTCAAAGTAACAGTGCGAGTTGCAGCATCAATCTTGATTACTTCGCCGTCATAAATGAGGGCAGCTTCTTGAGCAGCTACACCAGCGATAGGTGCTTTTGGCTTAGTGAGGAAAAGGTATGCGCCAACTGCGATAGCAGCAATGACGATAGCAATGATGATTTTTTTCATAATGATTTGGTCCTTAATATTGATCATGTGCAATACCCTATTGAAGGGGTAATGCGGTAATAGATAAAAGCTAATAAATAGCAATTCTGCCAATTGTATTACTCATATCAGTAATCAGAATGATTGTTGAGTCAACTGGATTCAATCTCTTTGCAATACTTGACTATTCTGCTTATCTATCAGGGTTAGATTGTCACACCAAAGGAGCATACTAATACCTGAAAGTAAGCAAACAAGGGGTAAGTATGTTATTTAAAAGATGGGCGGTATGTATTCTGGTTGGCTTAAGTTTCTCTACGATGGCAGCAACTCCACAGGACTTGTTGAAGTCTTATGAAGCTCAATCAGGTAAAGCTTCGCCTGCAAGAGGGGAGCAGTTTTTCAATGCCAAACATGGCAAAGAGTGGAGCTGTGCTTCCTGCCATGAAAATCCGCCCAATCACGACACCAAACATATTGTTACTGGCAAGGTCATTAAGCCATTAGCACCTAGCGCCAATCCTGCGAGATTCACTGATGAAGCTAAAGCTGAGAAGTGGTTTAAGCGTAACTGCAATGATGTGCTGGGTAGAGATTGCACTGCCCAAGAAAAAGCAGATGTGCTCTCTTGGTTAATGACTGTTAAATAAAACCCATCAATATGAAAAAAACTCTATTCATTGCCGCTTCCTTGCTACTAGCATCTTCACCTACGTTTGCCGCCAAAATGACGATGCCTGCTGATGCACCAGCTTCTTACGAAGCTGAGTGCGCAAGTTGCCATATGGCCTATCCGCCAGCACTATTAAGTGAGCAAAGCTGGAAAAACGTGATGTCTAGTTTGTCAAAACACTTTGGCACAGATGCCAGCGTGGATGCAAAGACTCAGGCTGAGCTTACGAACTGGTTAATTAAGAATGCAGCTACTCGTCAAAAATATAGCGAGACTGCCCCAGAAAATCGCATCACTAAAACTTCTTGGTTTATTCGTAAACATGATGAGGTGAGGCCGGATGTCTGGAAGAGGGCTGGGATTAAGAGTCCTGCCAACTGTAGCGCTTGTCACATTGATGCTGCTAATGGCATCTTCAGTGAGAAAAATATTAAGATTCCTGCAAAATGAATACACCTATAAACGACACGATTGGTGCGACTGGAAAAGTGAAGCAAGCAATTATGGTGTGGGATATGCCAGTGAGAGTGTTTCATTGGTTATTGGTGATTTGTTTTGCAGGTGCCTGGCTTACCTCAGAGAGTGAGCGACTGGCAATGATTCATTATGCATTTGGCTATACCGCGTGCTTACTCGTGCTGGTTCGATTGGTGTGGGGTGTCATTGGTACTCGCTACGCCAGATTTAGTCAGTTCCTCAAAAGTCCAAAAGCAGTCATTGAGCATTTCATGGCGATGTTGCGTGGTCATCCCCATCATGATGTTGGCCACAATCCTGCGGGTGGCTTAGTCATGTTTGTGTTGATGCTTCTGATTCTCTTAATTGGATTTACTGGTTACCTGACAGTTAAAGAATTTTTCGGTAATTTTGCATCTGAGATGCATGAAGCGGTTGCAAGCTTAGTTCTCGGCCTTGTGATCGTCCATATCATTGCCGCAATTGGAATGAGCGTTATTGAAAAGCAGAATCTGGTGCGATCTATGGTCACTGGCAAAAAGAAGGGCTTTCCAGAGCAGGGTATTCGATATCCGCAGTATCTGATTGGAGCTTTAGTTTTACTTGGCACCATCTACTTCTTCTATCTAATTCTTAGTGGTAGCTTGCCCAGCCTCACGCAGTAAATACCCAACTCGAGAGGGATGTAGTTCCTTGGCCCTGTCCCTCGTTGTACGATAGATAGTATGAAGCTTCTGATTGCCCTGTATTTCTTTATCCTGGCCATGATCCAGCTGGGTTTGTTATTGGGCATCTATCACTATCACCGATCCCAAAGTGAACTCAGACCCAATCCTTATTGGATGGGTTCATTAATATTGAATGTTCTTGCCCTAGTGATCTTTGGTGGTGGCGCCATGGTAATTCAGAGCGTTGAAAAGACTGAATTTAATTTCACCATCGCGAATTCGCTGTTTTATATTGCCGCCATTTTTCAGCTCTTATTTTGCAAATCACTGATTGGTCCAATTAGTAAGCGCCTGCAATATGGCTTTGCGTTATCCACTGTGGTTTTTATCCCGACTTTCGAGTTTCTTCGCATTTATGGAAACTACGAGATGCGCACCACGTTTATGTGCGTAATAGGGATCATATTTTTCTCTTGGCAAATTATGATGCTCAGGCGCAAGAGAAGTTTTGAGCCTTCTCAGCAGTTAATGTATATGCAATATGCAACTGCAGTTGAGTTATGTTTTTCCTTGGGCCGCCTGGGGGTTTTAGCTTCAACCGGTTTTACTATCAGCAAGGTGGAGCAACTTCCGCAACTGCTGATATTGCTGACGGTTGGTCAGTTGGTCGTTAATACGCTTTCTTACATTGCTATTGGGGGTTATTGGGCTGAAAAAGTCGCCTTGGCAAACGCAAAATCAAAAAGTGAAAATGATGAAATTAAAGCCTTAATAATCGAGCGTGAGAATTTAATTTCGACTTTACTTAAGGCCAATAAAACTGCGGCAACAGGGGCTTTGTCAGCCTCTATAGCACATGAACTTAACCAGCCTTTGGGGGCATCGCAACTGAATATTCAGTTTCTACAGAAGAAGTTATCTGAGGGTCATTTGACTGCGGAGCAAAACCAAGAGATTCTGGCTGCGTTACTGGCTGATAACCAGCGCGCCACCAACATCATTCAATCGCTGCGCTCCATATTCTCTGATGGAAAGATTGGGGTAGAGCGTATTAATATTGTGGAGTTGATCGAGTCAATTCTCAAAATTACCAAGCCAGAAATTCAGGCGAAGAATATTCAAGTGGCTCTAGATCTGAGCTCAAGATCGGCAATCAATGTTAATCGTGGCGAGATTCAGCAAGTGCTTCTGAATCTCATTAATAACGCAATCCAGGCTCTTAGTGAATCCACTCGATCCTCTCGAATGCTCCGGATTGAGAGTCGAGATGTTTCTGGGGGGATTCAATTGCTTATCTCTGACAATGGCGGCGGCGTTCCGATTGATGCCCAGATGCACTTATTTGAATTACTCTCCAATAGCAACAAGCGTTCAGGTATGGGCTTAGGCTTATGGCTTTGCCAACACATTGTTTCTCGTCATGGTGGCCGCATTCGCTATGAAGATGCCCCTAGCGGTGGTGCTCAATTTACTGTTTTTTTGCCATCCACGCAGGAGTAGCTTACTAGCTATAGGGCTAATTGCCCAAAGACAGTCGATTCTTTATATTCGATAAGTACTTTTTTACCAATATTTGCATTAGCTCAAGGCCCCCATGAAAACCCACTTAACCCTGATTACTGCATCTATCGCACTAATTTCTGGAAACGCTGTTTTTGCAGCAGGCGGAGGTGGAGTTGTTGCTGACCCAGGTGCAATGCAAGGCAAGCACTTTGACGCTAAGGGTAAGGCGCCATCAACCTATACGGTAGAGTTACAAAACGGTTTGCGCAAAACTCTTCCGTTTGAAGATAAGCGTGATTTTGAGGAATCTAAGAGGGGGTTTATTGCGGCACCGGCCTATAAAACCATCATGGCTGATGCAGGAAATGTGGCGTGGGATATGGGTAGTTACGAGTTCCTATTGCAAGGCAAGGATTTCGATAGCGTCCATCCATCCTTGCAGCGCCAGGCGATTCTCAATATGGGTTATGGCTTGTACGAAGTCGTCCCCGGAAAAATCTATCAAGTTCGCGGCTTTGATTTATCGAATATTAGCTTTATTAAAACCAATACCGGTTGGATTGTCTTTGATCCATTGACCTCAAAAGAGACTGCCAGAGCAGCTTTGGAGTTGGTGAATGAGAAGTTAGGCAAGCGCCCAGTAGTAGCAGTGGTCTACTCACATTCACATGCTGACCACTTTGGTGGTGTGCGTGGTGTAGTGGATGAGGCGGATGTGAAGAGTGGCAAAGTGAAGATTATTGCCCCAGCCGGCTTCATGGATCACGCAGTTGCAGAGAACGTATACGCGGGCAATGCCATGACACGCCGCTTGTATTTCCAGTACGGCGTTTTATTGCCGCGCAGCCCATTTGGTCACGTTGACCAATCGATTGGTAAAAATACCGCAGCAGGAAACCTCGGTTTAATCGAGCCAACCATTCTCATTAATGAGCCATTTGAAAAAATGACAGTGGATGGCGTGGAGATGGAATTCCAAAATACGCCGGGTACAGAGGCGCCTGCAGAGATGAATACCTACTTCCCGCAGATGAAGGCTTTCTGGGCTGCTGAAAATATTACTGGCACCATCCATAACATCTATACCTTACGTGGCGCTCTAGTACGTGATGCTTTGGCATGGTCTAAGAATATTAACAATGCCTTATATCGCTATGGCAATGAAGCGCAGGTGATGTTTGCCTCCCATTCTTGGCCGCGCTGGGGTAATGATCGCGTGCAAGAAGTGATGCGCACGCAGCGTGATAGTTATGCACACTTGAACAATGAGGTTCTTCATTTGGCGAACAATGGCGTAACGATCAATGAAGTGCATAACGTCTACAAGCAACCAGAGAGCTTAAAGTCCCAATGGGCAGCACATAGCTACCACGGTTCAGAGGAGCACAACAGCCGTGCAGTGATTAATCGTTACTTGGGTTACTGGGATGCTAATCCTGCTACCTTGATTCCGCTTTCGCCAAAAGATTCTGCGCCGCTGTATGTAGAGATGATGGGCGGCTCTGCCAAGATCATGGCCAAAGGTAAGCAACTTTATAAGCAGGGTAAGTATCGCGAAGCAATGGAGATCGTAAATAAATTAGTTTACGCAGAGCCAAACAATACCGCTGCTAAAGATTTGCTCGCAGATATTTTTGAGCAAATTGGCTATCAAAAAGAAAGTCCTAGTGTGCGTAACAGCTTCTTGGGTGCTGCCTACGAGTTGCGTCACGGCATGCCTTCTGGAGCATCACCAAAGACCAATGGCCCTGACATGATCAGAGCAATGACTACAGAGCTTTGGCTCAATGCTTTGGCCATCAGCATGGATAGCAAAAAAGCTGCCGGCATGAAGTTCACTATTAACTTGAACACTCCTGATAACCGCGAGAAGTTTGTGGTTGAGATGAGTAATTCTGCGCTGACCAATATCAAGGGTTACCAGGATAAAAGTCCAAATCTAACTATTACCGTAAATCGCAGTGATTTAGAAAAAGTCATGGGCGGTCAAACTACTTTTGAAAAACTGCAAGCTGAAGGAAAAGCCAAGTTCGAAGGTGATCGCAAGGCATTTGATCAATTGCGAAGCACAATGACTACCTTTACCCCGGACTTTGAGTTGATGCCGGGTACAAAGGCTAAAAAAGCTCCGCCAGCTCAACCAATCAAAGACCCGTTTGAGGCTCCTCCGATTGCGAACTCAGATGGCGCTTAACTTAAGTCAAGTGATAGATGTGCATTAAAAAATGGGCTCCTTGGAGCCCATTTCTTTTGCCTGCAAGAGATCAATTCCTTAGGCCGCAAAAGCGCCACCGTCTTCAAGCGCCTTCAGTTCGCTTCCAGCAATACCCAATTCTTGAAGCACCTCATCAGTGTGCTCACCAAGCAAAGGGGGGTGGCGCGTAACTTGTTGTGGTGTACCCATCATCTTGACTGCAAAGCCAATATTGGGAACTTTGCCCTCGATTGGATGATCAATCTCCATGCGCATTTTCCGGTGCTGACCATGCTCGCTATCAAAAGCTTCGGGGTAGGTATTGATCGGCCCAGCCGGGATGCCTGCCGCCAGGAGGAGGTCAACCCATTCCTCGCTGGTTTTGGTGACAAAGGTCTTCTCAAGTTCGGCCGCCAACATTAAGCGATTGGCTAGGCGCAAGGGATTGGTGACAAACAACGGATCTTCAAATAATTCTGGGCGATCAATTTTGTCGCAGAGGAGTTTCCAGAGCTTTTGATTGGTAGCGCCCATTACAAAGTACCCATCAGAGGCTTTCATGGCCTGATAGGGCGCGCTCATGTGATTGGCGGTGCCTAGCTTGTAGGGCTCAACACCTGTGCCCCAATACTGCGCTGTATCCCAAATCGAGAATGCTAATGCAGAGTCAAACAGGGAAGCGTCAATAAATTGACCTTCACCAGATTTGGTTTTACCAATATAGGCTGACAAAATGCCATAGACCGCGAAGAGGGCGCAACCAATATCCGCTACGGGAACACCCGCTTTTACAGGGGGACCATCCGGATAGCCTGTTACGCTCATGACGCCAGACATCGCTTGTGCCATCAGATCAAAACCAGGGCGATCTGCCCATGGACCCGTTTGCCCAAATCCAGAGATGCTGGCATAAACCAATCCTGGGTTAATGTCTTTCAACGAAGGGTAATCAATGCCCAATTTTTTCATCACACCTGGGCGATAGTTTTCAACGAGGATGTCTGCGGTTTTAACCAGCTCAAAAAATACCTTTTTTCCGGCTTCCGTTTTCAGGTTGAGGGTTACGCTGCGTTTATTGCGATTCATATTCAGAAAGCCCATGCTGTCCGAACCCTTCATCTTGAATCCCATTGCCCCACGAGTCTGGTCTCCAGTGCCTGGAGGTTCAATTTTGATGACATCAGCACCCAAGTCCGCAAGCAACATGCAGCAGTAGGGGCCCGCCATAACTTGACTCACGTCAAGAATTCGAACTCCCGCTAGGGGTAAAGGCTTACCGGTAGGTGTTTTCATCATTGTCTCAATTGTTTTTATATGTTTATATTGTTCTGCTAAATACTAGCCTTGAATATAAAACAAAAAATGGAGACCGTATGATCAATCAATCCCCTAAAAGGATTTTGCGCAGATTCGCTTTTTTGGCCCTAGGTATTTGTAGTGTATTGCCATTTTCCGCGAGTGCGCAACAGGCCTTCCCAACTAAACCTATCCGTTTAATTGTCGGATTTGCTCCTGGTGGCGGTACCGATATTGTGGCTCGTGCTATTGCTCCAAAAATGAGTGAGATTTTGGGTCAAAGCGTCATTATTGAAAACAAATCTGGCGCTGCAGGAACGATTGGTGCAGACCTAGTTGCTAAATCTAATCCAGATGGCTACACATTATTGATGGGGCATTCCAACTCCAATGCGATTTCTCCATTTGTGCTGAAGAATGTTCCTTACAACCCAGCGACAGACTTTACGCCGATCACCTATTTGGGTTATGTGCCAAACGTGTTGGTTGTTAAATCTTCTCTTCCGGTGAACTCCGTAGCGCAGTTGATTTCACTGGCTAAGCAGAATCCAGGTCAGATGACTTATGGCTCATCCGGTATTGGTAGTACGCAACATCTCGCCGGCGCCTTGTTCTCCAAGATCGCTGGTGTAGAAATGAATCACGTTCCTTATAAAGGAAGCGGCCAAGCGATTGTGGACTTATTAGGCGGTCAAATCACAATGAACTTTGATACCTTGCCACCAAACTTGCAGCAGATTCGTCAGGGCAATTTAAAAGCTTTGGCAATTTCTACCCCAAAGCGTTTGTCATTGCTACCTAACGTACCTACATTTAACGAAGTAGGCATCGTTGGATTTGATGTGACCAATTGGTACTCCGTGATGGGTCCAAAAGGTATGGATCCAGCCGTAGTGAATAAGATTGACCAGGCAGTCAAAGCTGCTACGAACGATCCAGAGATTAAGAAAACATTGGATGCCCAGGGTCTGCAGCCAGAAGGTCCGGCAACACCAGCTGCTTTCAGCTTGTTCTTAGCGGGTGAGTTGGCAAAGTATCAGCGCTTGGTAAAGAGTCTGAACATCAAGTCTGAGTAATCTCTAGAATTAGCTTATTCAGTTATAGTATTTACAGACCCTCTCTCTTGAATGAGGGAGGGTTTTTTATTTCATGACAGCAGAAAATAACTCCACTCCAGAACGTATTGCCGAGGTTCGCTTAGAACTTCGCAATGATGTTGCATACATCATCTTTGATCACGTTGCCGCCCGCAATGCAATGACGGTAGGGATGTATCAGAGTCTGAAATCCATTTGTGAAGATTTGGCTAAGAACCCTAAGGCCAAGGTTGCTATCTTGCGTGGTGCTGGAGGCAAGTCCTTTGTCTCTGGAAGTGATATCGCTCAGTTCTCCGGCTTTACGTCCGGTGAGGACGGGATTTCTTATGAAGAGGGTATCGATCAATATTTAGCCCCCTTGGCAACATTGCCTATCCCGACGATTGCGGTGATTGATGGCATGGCGGTTGGTGGAGGTCTTGCAATTGCCAGTTGTTGCGATTTCAGAATCTCCACACCAGATGCCCGCTTTGGAGTTCCGATTGCAAAAACTCTGGGCAATTGTTTATCTGCCGGCAATGTTGCTTGGCTCGTCGCGCATCTAGGTGTCAATATCGTAAAGCGTATGTTGCTATTGGCTGAACTGGTTACTGCACCCGAGTTATTGAAACAGGGCTATCTCCTAGCCACTTATCCAGCCGAAAATCTTGAGCTTGAGGCTAATCAATTGGCTGAACGCTTAATGAAATTAGCCCCCATTACACAAAAAACGACCAAGTTGACTTTAGCTAGATTGATTAAAAATAACTTACCGGACTGCAGCGATCTCATTCGGGAATGTTATGGCAGTGAAGATTTTAAGAATGGTGTTTCCGCATTTTTAGATGGGAAACCACCTGTCTGGACTGGAAAGTAATCCAAGTCCGCAAACACCCATCTTTAGACTTATAAGAACATCTCTTGCAGATTATTGAGATAGCGCAAACCTTGTTCAGTTGCTTTGAGCTTGTTTGGGTTGGGATCTAACAAACCTTTCTTGCTAGCTTCTTCCAATCCTTTTGAAACTACATTTAGCGGTAAGCCGGTACGCTCGCTAAAGGTGATGGTGTCAACGCCATCTGTCAGGCGCAATGTATTGAGCATGAATTCAAATGGAAGATCTTTAGCGGGAATCTCTCTTGCTTCAATTAATGCATTGCCTTTGCTTTCCATTGCCTGCATATAGTTTTCTGGATGACGCTCCCGCACTTGGCGGGTAATTTTGTCTGGGAAGGAAATCTTTCCGTGCGCGCCTGCGCCAATTCCGATGTAATCCCCAAAGCGCCAGTAGTTGAGATTGTGTTTGCACTCCTGATCTTTTTTAGCGTACGCAGATACTTCATAGCGCCGATAACCTGCATTCTCTAATAGCGCCAAGTTCTGTTCAAAGATGGCATCTATCTCATCTTCGTTTGGCAGCTTCGGAGGAAAGTTTGCAAAATAGGTATTGGGCTCTAGCGTGAGGTTATAGAAAGATAGGTGCGGTGTCTTAAACGAGAGCGCAGTTTCAATATCGGCTTTAGCTGCTTCCAAAGTTTGATTCGGTAAGCCAAACATCAAATCCAGATTGACGGATTTAAAGTGTTGCAAAGCAATCGCAATCGCGCGCTTAGCTTCTTCACCATTATGAATACGTCCCAATGCTTTGAGTTGCTGATCTTGAAAACTCTGAATGCCTAAAGAGACGCGATTGATGCCTGCTTTAGCAAAGCCAGCAAACTTCTCCGCTTCAACTGAGCCGGGATTAGCTTCCATGGTGATTTCACAATCAGGCTCTAAGTTCACGCGCGCTCGAATGGCTGAAAGCAATTCGTTCATGCCATTAGCGGACATCAAGCTCGGAGTGCCGCCACCAATAAAGATGCTATGTACTTGACGACCCCAGATGCGAGGTAGTTCTGTCTCAAGATCAGCAATGAGGGCCTTGATATAGCGCGCTTCATCAAATCCCTGAGAGGCTTTTGCGCCTGCATCTGCATTACCAACACCATCTTTAATTTGATGCGAGTTGAAATCACAATAAGGGCACTTCTTTTCACACCACGGAAAATGAATATACAAAGATAACGGGGGAAGGGCAGTGAGTTTTGGCTGGGTTGCCAAAACCGGATTAAGCGGATTGAGCACGGCTTTGAAGTTCGGCGATGAGTTCGCGCAATGCTTGACCACGATGGCTGATGAGATTTTTCTCAGAAGGCTCTAGTTCTGCGGCTGTATTGCCAAGTTCAGGTAAAAAGAAGTGGGGGTCATAACCAAAGCCATGGGCACCTTTGGCGTCATCAATGATTTGGCCATACCAGCGAGTTTGCACAATCAGCGGCTCTGGATCATTGGCGCTATTGACCATGACGAGGGCGCAAACGTAATGCGCCCCACGATCGGCTTTACCTTGTAAGGATGCAATCAGCTTTTGGTTGTTAGCTGCACTATCTCCATCAACGCCTGCATAGCGTGCCGAGTAAACTCCTGGTGCCCCATCTAATGCATGAGCACAAATTCCTGAATCATCAGCAAGTGCGGGCAAGCCGCTGGCAGCACTGGCATGACGTGCCTTAGTAAGCGCATTCTCAACAAAAGTATGGTGCGGCTCTTCTGCTGAAGGAATGCCTAACTCGCCTTGAGGGATGACCTGAAATAGAAAAGGCGCTAAGAGTTCCTGAAACTCCCGAACCTTGCCGGCATTGTTAGAGGCGAGAACGAGTTTTTGCACCATCTACCTTTAATCTTTTATTTAAACGCTTCTTTTTGGAGTTGCGTTAAGTCCGCAATACCTTGTTCTGCTAAATCAAGCAGTGCATTTAATTCAGCGCGTGAGAAGGCAGCGCCTTCAGCTGTGCCTTGCACTTCAATCATGCCGCCTTTGCCTGTCATAACGACATTCATGTCGGTATCGCAAGAAGAATCTTCTGGATAATCTAAATCGAGCACGGGGACGCCTTGATAGATGCCAACAGAAATCGCTGCAACACTATCAATAATTGGGTCGGCCTTGAGTGCACCACTTTGCAGGAGGGTATTAATTGCATCGCGTGCTGCTACATAGGCGCCAGTAATTGATGCAGTTCTTGTTCCGCCATCAGCCTGCAAGACATCGCAATCTAAATGGATAGTTCTTTCACCCAAGACTTTTAGATCAAAGACGCTGCGCATTGCACGACCGATCAAGCGCTGAATCTCTTGTGTGCGTCCAGATTGTTTGCCGCGCGCTGCTTCACGATCGCTACGGGTATGGGTAGAGCGGGGGAGCATGCCGTATTCAGCGGTAACCCAACCTTCACCAGAGCCTTTTTTATGCGGAGGCACTTTTTCTAGAACGCTGGCTGTACAGAGCACCTTGGTGTCACCAAAGGCAATCAGGACTGAGCCTTCCGCATGCTTGGTAAAGGCACGGCTGATGCTCACAGGGCGTAATTGCGTAGGGGTGCGGCCACTAGGGCGGGTGATGTTGTGCTGAGTCATGGGGTGTGGTCCTAAAGATCTACAATGTCCATATGATATCGAGCATGACTGGTTATGGCAGCGCTTCTCGTCAAGTCTCCCTAGGAGCTGGCGTTGTAGCTGATCTGCAAGTGGAATGTCGGGCTGTTAATAGCCGCTTTCTGGATTTGGGCTTTCGTCTTCCGGACGAGTGTCGCGGGGCTGAGCCTGCCTTACGAGAGATGGCTACTCAAAGCCTTTCTCGGGGTAAGGTTGAGTTTCGGGCTGCCTGGCGTGTTAATTCGGGTGCCGCTGGGGCTGCAAAAGCTAACCCCCATGCCTTAGGTGCCTTGAACAAGGATCGCTTGGATGCCCTCTATACACTTCAAGAGCATGCTCAAGTAGCCTTTCCCAATGCTGAAGCATTGCGTATCGCTGATATTTTGCGCTGGCCCGGAATTGTTTCTGAGCCTAGAGGTGAAGAAGAGGGCTGGATTGCCGCCACCGTAGAAGCGGGCCGCGCTGCTTTGGCTGCGCTAATGGATAGTCGCCACACAGAAGGTAAAGCCTTGGTCACAGTACTCACCAATATCACTAGCAAGATGCGTGAGATTGTTAAGGTGATTGAGCCTAAGGTTCCTGTCTATGTAGCCCAGTATCAAGAGAAACTGACTGAGCGTCTGGCAGAAGCATTGGCTGCACAAGAACAAGGTAAAAGTAGTGGGTCTGGTACTGAGTTGATGGAGCGTATTCGTCAAGAAGTTGTTCTCTACGCAGTTCGCATCGATGTGGCGGAAGAGTTTGCTCGCCTCAAGACACATCTTCAGGTGGTAGATACTGCGCTTGCAGGCAAAGGGCCGGTAGGTAAGCGTTTAGATTTCTTGATGCAAGAGTTGAACCGTGAGGCCAATACCTTAAGCTCCAAATCCGTTTCAGAAGAATGCACGCAAGCTGCTTTAGAGCTCAAGCTCTTAATTGAGCAGATGCGTGAACAAGTGCAAAATTTAGAGTAACTGTTACTTACACAAATTATTATGGCCAGCCCCAAACCTAAAGCTAACTTATCTCCTGCCTACCAAGGCAGTATGTTGATGATCGTTGCCCCATCAGGCGCTGGCAAATCTTCTTTGGTGAACGCTTTACTGCAAGAAGATGCAGCACTCAAGCTCTCCCTTTCAACCACAACGCGTGCACCAAGGCCAGGTGAGGTAGATGGCAAAGACTATCGCTTTATCAAAAGAGAAGAATTTATAGTTGAACGCGATCAGGGTAATTTCTTGGAGCATGCAGAAGTGCACGGCAATTTTTACGGCACCTCCAAAGCCTGGATCGAAACCCAGATGAAAACCGGGCGCGATGTCATGTTAGAAATCGACTGGCAGGGTGCTCAGCAAATTCGTCAAATCATTCCGGAAGTACAGTGGATCTTTATCTTCCCACCTTCATTTGAGGCTCTAGAGGAGCGCTTGCGCAAACGAGGGCAGGATGATGAGGCAACCATTCAGAGAAGGTTAGCTGCGGCCCATTTAGAGCTCCAGCATGCCCATGAAGCGGATTTCATTGTGATCAATGATGATTTTGAGCAGGCCTTAATTGATTTACGCCATGTGGTGGCAGCCAGCCGCCTGCGCTCCGGACCGATTATGGCTCGCAACCCTGCGCTTTTAAGGCGCCTTGGGGTCTAATCAGTTATCCTATAGGTATTGAAGCTAAATTTAAGTGAGTTCAGCATGGCCCGTATTACTGTAGAAGATTGTCTAAAAACTATCCCAAATCGTTTTGAGCTGGTATTGGCCGCGACTTATCGCGCACGTCAATTGGTTCAAGGTCACTCCCCACGTGTTGAGTCCAGAGATAAAGCAACGGTAGTTGCGTTGCGTGAAGTTGCTGCTGGTGTAACTGACCGTGACATGTTGACCAAAGTACCTTTGTAATACAGGGGTTCCGTTGTGGAGCTCCCCTTAGGCGACCCAAACACATCGGAATCCAAAGGCCAGGTCTCGCCTAAAGAGACTGCTAAGAGCGATAAGTCTTCCATCATCGCCACCTTGTTGGCTCAGTCGAGCCGACATTTATTTGGCCCTACCTCTGCGCCAACATTACCTTTAAAGCATCAAGTTGTTTCTATTGATGGTCTGATTTCTAAATTGGGCTATCTCAAGCCTGATGAAGTGAATCTCATCAAGCAGGCTTTTCATTTTGCTGATGCTGCTCATCTCGGTCAGTATCGTCATAGTGGCGAGCCGTACATTACCCATCCCGTAGCGGTAGCTGAACTTTGCGCCACATGGCGCCTAGATGCCTCCTCCATCATGGCGGCCTTACTGCATGATGTGATCGAAGACACGGGTTGTACTCAAGCAGACCTGGTTGGCAAGTTTGGTAGCAAAGTTGCGGAGCTAGTTGAGGGATTAACCAAGCTCGATAAGTTGGAATTCCAGAGCCATGCTGAGGCGCAGGCTGAAAGCTTCCGCAAGATGTTTATGGCGATGGCGCGAGATGTGCGCGTCATTTTGGTGAAGCTAGCTGATCGCACACACAACATGCGCACGCTAGATGCGGTCCCAATGGAAAAGCGTCGCAGAGTAGCCGCTGAAACGATTGAGATCTACGCACCGATTGCGCACCGTCTCGGCCTCAATATTATTTACCGCGACTTACAAGATCTTAGTTTCCGTTACTCCATGCCAATGCGCTTCAGAGTGATTGAAGGTGCAGTAAAGCGGGCGCGTGGTAATCGCAAAGAAATGGTCGAGAAGATTTTGCAAAATGCCCGGATGGCATTTGCAAAAGCCGATCTCGAGGTTGATCTGCAAGGTCGAGAAAAAACCCTCTTTAGTATTTACAACAAAATGCGTAGTAAGCACTTGAGTTTTTCTCAGGTACTTGATGTCTACGCCTTCAGGGTCACCGTGCATTCGATTGACGAGTGCTATCGGGCTCTCGGAATTTTGCATGCACTCTATAAACCAATGCCAGGCAAGTTTAAGGATTACATTGCAATTCCTAAGCTCAATGGTTATCAATCTCTACACACCACACTATTAGGCCCATCTGGTGTACCGGTAGAGTTTCAGATACGTACGAGTGATATGCACGCAGTTGCCGAGGCAGGCGTTGCCGCTCACTGGGCTTATAAAGATGGCACCCCAGATATGAGCGAGGTACAAAACCGCGCACATCAATGGTTGCAATCTTTAATTGATATTCAGGATAGCAGTGGAGATTCACAAGAATTCTTGGAGCACGTCAAAATTGATTTGTTCCCGGATGCGGTTTATGTCTTCACTCCAAAAGGGCAGATCAGGGCCTTGCCACGTGGCGCTACCGCTTTAGACTTTGCTTACTCAATTCATAGTGATGTAGGTAACACTTGTGTGGCTGTGAAGATTAATGGCATGCAGTTGCCTTTGCGCAGCGAGCTCAAGAATAGCGATATTGTCGAAGTAGTGACATCAGCCAACTCTCAACCTAATCCAGGTTGGTTGGCATTTGTTCGAACCGGTAAAGCGCGTGCCTCCATTCGTCATTCGCTCAAGACCAAGCACTATGCCGAGTCTTTGCAGTTGGGTGAGCGCCTCTTGGCTAATGCCTTACGACAACAAGGCGTAGATGCCGGACTGCTATCGCCCGAGATTTGGGAAAAGCTATTGCATTGGACTGGTGATAAAACCCGCGAGGAAGCCTGTGTCAATATTGCTTTGGGTCGTAGATCCCCTCAAGAGCTAGCCATTCGCTTAAAGATTTTGATTGATGACGAGGGTGGCTCAGAGCAAATGCGCTTGGGCGCGGCGGACTGGGTTTCTCCTCAACAAGAAATTGCGTCTCACCATCATCAGCGTCAGGCCATCTTGGTCGATGGACGCGAAGGTAACTCAATTAGTTTCCAAACTTGCTGTCACCCGATTCCAGGCGACAACATTATTGGTTATCTTGGCAAGGGTGAGGGCTTGCAGGTCCACACCAACGACTGCCCAGTAGCCCTCAGAATGCTCTCCAAGGACAGTGACAAGTGGGTTGAGGTTGAGTGGGGCAAAGAGGTCAACCGAGAATTTGAGGTTGATCTCGCGATCGATACGCGCCAAGGTAAAGGTGTATTGGCTAGGGTCGCAAGTAGTGTGACTGCTGCTGACTCCAACATCATGAACGTGTCGATGGATGATCGCTACAAAGAAGATGCCGTCACCATTCGGTTTACGATCCAAGTATCAGATCGCTTGCACCTTTCCAAGGTGATGCGTAGCTTACGTACCAATCACGATGTGATGCGCGTGACCCGGGTGCGGGTTAGCTAAATTCTTTTAAGTCCAATTACAGGTACTGGACGTCTAGGATTTCAATCTCGGTAGGGCCGGTAGGGGTTTGGATTTTGACGCAATCACCCAGGCGGGCTTTGATTAAAGCCTTGGCAATCGGCGAGACCCAGCTGACATGACCCAAATCCAGATCGACCTCATCAACCCCCACAATCGTGATGGTTGTCTCGTTACCCGCCTCTGGACCCTCTAGGCTGGCATAGGTGACAGTAGCCCCAAAAAAGACCTGCTCGGCATCGGCATCCCCTGATTTTCGGGCTTGGTTATCGACTACTACGGCAAATTCAAGGCGCTGATTTAGGAAGCGAATTCGGCGATCTATCTCCCGAAGCCGCTTTTTTCCATAGATATAGTCCCCATTTTCAGAGCGGTCGCCATTGGAGGCTGCCCAGTGAACAACCTTGACAACCTCAGGCCGATCAAGGTTCAGGAGCTGTAAAAGCTCACTTTTGATACGCTCGTGGCCAGCGGGTGTGATGTAGTTCTTCTCTTCCATGGCATAATTATGGCTGTTGCGGCTGTAGCTCAGCTGGATAGAGTACTTGGCTACGAACCAAGGGGTCGTGGGTTCAATTCCTGCCAGCCGCACCAACCCATACGGGGCCTAGTTGAAAAACTGGGCCCTTTTTTCTTTTTAGCCATTTCATAGTGCATTCATTCAAATCCCTTATAGTTTGCTTATGGCCCTTTCAGACGCTAATTCCGCGATTTCACCAGCTCCAGTAGCGATCTGGGCGCAAACTGACGCAACCCACGCTCAAGTTACCTTGAGTGGCGCTGTCAATGTGTATTCCTTGGCGGGCGTGTGGACTGATATTCGTCAAAAGCAAAGTCTTTGGCTGGGGCAGGGAAATGCTCAAGGCCGCTCACTGGTTTTTGATGCATCAAAAGTGAGCTCTCTAGATGGATCTGCTTTTGCATTCCTGATTGATGTTGAAGAGGCTCAGAAAAAGGCAGGGGGTCTATTTGATATTCAGGGCCTTGATCCAAAGTATCAGCCGCTCTTGCGTGAATTCGATCCGATTGATAACTTATTTCCAGTAGCTACAGCAAAACCAAAAACCAATTTTGTTGTAAGCGTAGGAATGGCTGCTCAAGATCTCATAGATGATGGCCGTGGACTCATTACTTTTGTTGGCCATCTATCAGCGGACTTAGTGTGGTCGATTCGAAATATTAAGCAAGTACGTTGGGGTGATTTTGTGAATGCCGCAGTAGAGGCTGGTATCTCTGCTTTACCCATCGTTGGCCTGGTCGCTTTTTTAATTGGTGTGATTCTTTCTTTTCAAGCTGCTATTGGTATGCAGCAGTTTGGCGCCGTTTCATTTGTAGGGCCGCTTGCCGCTCTGGGTATCGTACGCGAGATGGGGCCGCTGATTACTGCAATCTTGCTCGCCGGCCGCTCATCCGCTGCGTTCGCAGCTGAGATCGGTACGATGACTGTGAATAGTGAAGTGGATGCATTGGTTACGGGTGGCTTAAGCCCGATTCGTTTTTTAGTGGTGCCTAGAGTACTAGCAGGAATATTAGTGGCTCCGATCTTGACCTTGTTTGCCGACATCGTCAGCATTTTTTCTTCCATGTTGACGATGCAGATTTATGGCATCCCCTTTATTAATTTCTATAACGGCATGCTGGCTGCTGTGGATGTTGAAGATGTTTTGTCTGGCCTGGTGAAAGCCACTTTATTCGGCGTAGTGGTTTCAGCAATGGGTTGTTTGCGTGGCATGCAGACGGGTACTGGTGCAGCCGCAGTGGGTATCTCTGCAACCCGCGCGGTAGTGAGTAGTATCGTCATGATCGTTTTAGTGGACGGCATCTTTGCATACATCTCTTACAGGACGGGTTTCTGATGGATGCTCTTGATAACGCAATTGATGTTCAAAATCTCACCGTGGGCTATGGTTCAAAAGTACTTCTGCAGAACCTGAACTTCTCCGTCAAGAACGGCGAGATCTTTGTGATCTTGGGCGGTTCAGGTTGCGGTAAATCCAGTCTCCTAAAGAATTTATTCGGTCTATATGAGCCGCTCTCTGGAGATGTGTTGATCGAAGGTCAAAACATTACTACCTCCCAAGGCGCTGAGCGTCAAAAAATCATGACCAGCTTTGGGGTGATGTACCAACAGGGCGCCTTATTCGGCTCTATGAATTTGCTGGATAACGTGACACTCTTTATGGAGGAGTACACCCAGCTGACTAGGGATCAAATGAATCTATTGGCTCGCTGCAAACTCGATCTAGTAGGGCTACTTCCATACGAAACGTATATGCCCAGCGAGATTAGTGGCGGCATGCAAAAGCGGGCTGCCATTGCACGCGCTATGGCGCTAGATCCAAAGATATTATTTTTAGACGAGCCATCAGCAGGTCTCGATCCCATTACATCGGCCGATCTGGATAGTACGATTTTGGATCTCTCAAAAAACTTGGGATTTACCTTTGTGATCGTCTCTCACGAGTTGGCGAGCATTTATTCCATCGCCGATAAGGTCATCATGTTGGATAAGGACGCTAAGGGCATTATTGCTGAGGGCGATCCCAAGGTTCTTAGAGATACCAGTAAAGATCCCCGAGTGCATCAATTCTTTAATCGCATTATGAGCAAGGACGCAGCATGAGTAATAACTCCAATCCCAATTATTTCCGCTTAGGCATTTTTGTCTTGGCGGCAATCGGTGCACTGCTCACCATCATCTTGATCTTCGGCTCAGGCCAGCTCTTTAAAAAATCATTCATGGTGGAAACCTACATTAAGCAATCGGTGACTGGTCTGGATGCTGGTGCTGCTGTTCGCTTTCGAGGGGTAAAGATTGGTCAGGTAACTTCGATAGACTTGTCGGGCGATGTCTATGAAAAAGAGGTGCCAATGCCAGAGCGTCGTGAATATGTTGTGGTGCGGATGCAAATTTTTGGAGATAAGATTGAGTTGAGCCATTTGCAAACTTATCTAAAGGATAACCTGCGGGCACGTATCCGATCCATGGGAATTACTGGTGTGAATTACGTAGAATTGGATTTCTATACAAGCGCATCTCAATACACCCCACTGCCATATTCATGGGAGCCAGAATATCCAGTTGTTCCTTCCATGCCTAACCAGGCGGATGAGATTATTTCCGGAATTCAAAAACTCATCAGCGCATTAAATGGAATGGATGTAGATGGAACTCAGAAGAAATTTGATGCACTCTTAGGTAATCTGAATAAATTAATGGCGGGTGATGGAAAAGACAATTCTGGTCTGATTACTTCGGTTAAGGATCTAAACGTGCTTTTGGATCGTATTGCCAAGGTGACGGATAAAGATCAGCTTAATATTTTGATGCGCGAATTGGTTGCCACTATGGTTTCCTTGCGTCAAACGGTTACTAGCGTTCAAGGCGACACCACTGCCACCCTAGAGAATATCCGTCAGGCAAGTGAACAGTTAAATGAATTTACTCGGGTAGCGAGTCAATCACCTTCAAGTTTGATTTGGGGTGAGCCACCCGCAAGAATTACACCTCCAATGAATGGAGCTCAGAAATGATGTCAATGAAAACTCAGGTGATGAAAAACTCACGCCTCTCTAAGTTCGCTGCTGTAGCATTCATTGCGCTTGCTTTAAGCGCCTGTTCTTTACCTAAAAGACCGGCACTCGAAACAACTAGTTGGATGGTGGCTCCAGAACGCACAGGTGCTCCTTATAAGCCACGCACAGATGTTTGGCTGAAGATGGGTTCAGTCTCAACAGCACCTCCTTTTGATGGAAAGTCTTTGGTTTATCGCTTGGGTGACCAACGCTATGAAAAGGATTTCTACAATATTTATTCTGCACTGCCTAATGAAATGGTCAGTAATGCGACCCGTCAGTGGCTCAATAATGCCCAGATCTTTTCTATGACGGTGGGGCAGGGCAATAGCTTCTTTCCGTATTACATCTTGCAGACTTCTGTAGAGGAGTTCTACGGCGACTATCGAGTTCGACCTGAGGCCGTAGTTACCGTTGAGTTTTTCCTGACTGCAACAGATCCTCAAAAACGCAATCCTGTCATTGGCAAAAATCGTTATAGCAAGAGAGTTGCCCTTAAAGACAATACGCCTCAGGCTTTAGCACTGGGTCAGCAAGAGGCCTTGGCACAAATTCTCAAAGAGTATGAGGTAGTGCTTTATAAGTACGCCGGTAATTTACCTCCACCTCTAGGACAGTAGACAGCCTGGATTTGGTGATATGGATAAAAAAATAAAAAAGATGGAGAAGACATGGATTTAGGACTCAAAGGTAAAGTGGCCTTAGTAATGGCATCTAGTCGTGGTTTAGGTCAGGCAATGGCCGTTTCATTGGCTCGCGAAGGCGTCAAGGTGGCGGTGACTGGACGTAATGCTGAGGGTCTAAAAAAATCCGTGGAGTTGATTGAGGCTGCTGGCGGTAAAGCATTGGCTTTAAGCTGGGACTTATCGGATAGCTCAGTGATTGATTCACTAGTTACCAAAGTGGAGCAAGAGCTCGGACCGATTGATATTCTGATCAATAACACTGGCGGACCGCCTCCAACCCTAGCTACTGGGCAAGACCCCGCGCTATGGCAAAAGAGTTTTAACGATA
The DNA here is from genome assembly GCF_018882325.1 of Polynucleobacter sp. 78F-HAINBA. Taxonomy (GTDB): domain Bacteria; phylum Pseudomonadota; class Gammaproteobacteria; order Burkholderiales; family Burkholderiaceae; genus Polynucleobacter. Next base: position 159,501 of record NZ_JACVOQ010000003.1, read on the forward strand.
TGGTCTTGTCGCTTATCAGTATTACTGACCGAGTCCTTCCGGGAATGCGTCAACGTAAATGGGGTCGCATCATTACGAGCACCACTTCAGGCGCGATTGCCCCAATCAAAAACTTAGCAATTTCTAATACCTTACGCGCGGCATTGCTAGCTTGGTCTAAAACCTTGGCAGCAGAAGTGGCTGCCGAAGGAATTACTGTAAATGTCATCATGCCGGGTCGTGTAGCAACGGATCGCTTACGTCAATTGGATGAAGCACGTGCCCAACGTGAAAATGTTAGCTACGATTCTGTTGTGCAGGCCAGCTTAAAACAGATACCGATGGGTCGTTACGGTAATCCTCAAGAATACGGCGATACTGCCGCATTTTTGGCCAGCCAAAGTGCGTCCTTTATCACTGGGTCGGTGATCCGGGTTGATGGTGGTCAGATTCAGGCAATTTAATCTCCGTGTTGGCAAGCTTTCTTCGGACTGTTAAGCGAGACCTTCGATCTAGTGAGCTGGCAGCACTACTAGTTGCTCTGACGCTCTCTGTAGCGGCCCTGTCTAGTGTTAGCTTCTTAGCGGACCGAATGCAGCGGGCTTTTGAGTTTGATGCTCGCCAACTCCTGGCTGCAGATTTGTTGCTAGTAGCCGATCAGCCCTTACCTGAGCGTTTTATTCAAGAAGCGAAGCGGCAGCAGGGGGAGGAGCTCAGCTCTGCTCAAACGGTTGTCTTTCCAAGCATGGCCACAGTTGGCTCTCAAAGTAAGCTGGCCTCTCTTAAGGCGGTAAGTGCGTCATATCCCCTACGCGGGTCCTTACAGGTATCACCACAGCAAGGCAGCACAACACCACCGGCTGGTTCAGTTTGGGTCGATCCTGCAATGCTCAGCGCACTGCAGGCTAAGGTGGGTGATCGGATGTCATTAGGGGATAAGACTTTTCTCATCAGTGGCATCTTGGAGCGTGAGCTCGATCGGGGTGCTGGTTTTATGAACTTTGCACCACGCGTCATGATGTCGCTTGATGATTTGCCTGCAACGGGTCTTATTGGCCTAGGTAGCCGTGTTACTTATCGTCTGCTGCTAGCGGGAGGCGATCAAGCCATCTCTGATTATGAGCAGTGGGCTACGCAATGGATTGAGTTCGAAGGCCTAAGAGGATTGCGCATTGAGACCTTGGAAAATGCCCAGCCTGTCATGCGTAAAACTTTAGAGCGGGCAGAGCGCTTTTTATCTTTAGTTGCTTTACTGACTGCAATGGTGGCTGCAGTCGCGATTGCATTATCGGCGCGTCGTTATGTTTTGAAGCAAGCGGATGTTTGCGCTGTCATGAAATGCCTTGGCGCAAGCCAAAAGACGATTCTGCTAAATCAAGTAAAAGTATTGGGCGCTTTGTGCTTATTGGCTACCATCATGGGATCTACCATTGCATACGGTGTGCAAGAAGTCTTGATTCGTATTTTCGGTAACTTGGTATTTGCCAATTTACCTTCGCTGTCCCTCTGGCCTTTGGCCTGGAGCATTTTATTTTCCTCTTGCTTGTTGATTGGTTTTGCTGGACCACCTCTATTGAGTTTGGTCATGATTTCACCGGTGCGACTCATTCGGAAGGAGTTGGGTTCGGTAAACATTAAAGTGATCTGGGTGGCGCTCTTTGGGCTTATGACTTGTCTGGCCTTAATTGCGATTGCAGCGCAAGACTGGAAGTTGGCCTCTTGGGTTGCTGCGAGCTTTGGCGCTGCTGTTGCACTCTTTACTCTGCTCTCCTGGTGTTCGCTGCGCATACTTAATGTTTTGTTTTCTAAGTGGGGTGCTCAGAACTTTGCCCTGCGTTTTGCGCTTACTGCACAAGCACGGCGCGCAGGATTTGCAGTCATGCAAATTACTGCTTTAGGTATCGCCTTGATGGCCTTGCTGCTGATTCTCTTGCTCAGGCAGGATTTGCTATCTACGTGGCAAGGAAATATTCCAGTTGATGCACCCAATCGTTTCATGATTAATGTTCAGGAAGATCAAAAGCTAAGTATTACTCAGTCACTACTAGATGCGGGTGTAGCAAGGCCGAGCTTTAGCCCCATGGTTCGTGCACGCTTGGTTGAAGTTAATGGAAAGACCATTGGCCCTAATGATTATGTTGATGAAAATGCCCGTCGCCTGGTAGATCGAGAATTCAATCTCTCCTATACCGAGCAATTACCAGAGGGCAATCGCATTACTTCTGGAAAATGGATTGAGGGTAGTGTTCCGCAAGTTTCTTTGGAGGCGGGGATTGCGAAAACCTTGAAGTTAAAACTAGGCGATCAAATGACCTTTGAACTTGCCGGTGAAAAAGTGACTGCACCAATTACTTCTTTGCGTAAGTTGGACTGGAGTTCGATGAAGGTGAACTTCTTCGTCATCATGCCGCCTGCCATGCTTGAGCAAATGCCGCAATCCTGGATTACTTCTTATTACCAAGGTGCTGCAATTGAGGGCTTGGACTACCAGCTCGCACAGACTTATCCTAATCTGACAATTGTTGATGTAGCGACCTCATTGAGGCAAATACAAGATGTATTAGATCGACTATCTTCCGTGCTGGGCCTATTGTTTGCTTTCACGATCGCTGCAGCGATTTTGGTGCTAGTGGCTGCAATTGCAGCGACGCAAGACGAGCGCTTTAGAAGTGCAGCCTTACTCAAGGCGGTAGGTGCATCACGCGCTTTACTTAGAAAGATTGCTTTAGCCGAACTCTTAATCATTGGGGTGCTATCAGGAGCATTGGCTGGACTAGCTGCTGGAATGGCCACATGGGCGCTTGGTCGTTTTGTATTGGAGATTGAGTTCAATGCATTCGCCCAATCTTTGGCAATGGGAATTTGCTTTGGAGTACTCGCTTGTCTCTTGGCCGGCTTTCGTTTTCAGAGAAAAATTCAAACCGCTACCGCAATGGAGTGCTTGCGCGAGATCTAGGGCTCACGCACTCTCGTGTTTACGAGAGTTTCACCAAGTTCTTTGGTAATTCCACTAAGCGGGTTCTGGCAAAACGGTCTGGCAGACTTTGACGTAGCAGGGGGCTGGCGCGATCCAAGTAAATGCTGAGTGGCCACAGCAATAAAGCCACTGTGAAAAGCATTTCAATAATCTGCCACTTCTGGAGCCCAAAGAGCCATTGCAGCAGGACGCAAGGCACAAGCCACAGAGATCCATAGACATAGCGCCAGACTGCCTGCTTTCGAGTGAGGTTGTAACCTCCCGGACCAATCATGCGAACGCGCCATGTTTGCATTGCCAGCGTCTGACCAGACTTAGTCCAATACCAAACAAAGTAAATGCCTAGGATGGTATATAGATAGAGAAAGGTTAGCCAGCTTGGTAGGGCAAATCCAAACAGAATGCCTAGGCCCAAATTGGGAACTAGGAAAGTCAGCGCGATGACGCCTAATAGAACTAATTGCTCGTAGAGACCGCAGGAGACTCTCCGCCAAAATTGTGGAGCAGGGAGCGCGTTTAATTCGGCGGGGGTAATCACAGCTTGGGGATTCTCAAGGATTGCTTGAAGTGCTATCCGGGCTTACGCTCGGAGCCGGAGCATCTGGAGTCGGGCTGCTACTTGCTGGCAGGGTTGGCGCCAGATTGGACTTCTGTGTAATAGGGTGTTGTTGCAATGTAGGTGCACTCGCAGCTGTCGGCTTTTTCTTATTCACCTCTGCTTGAGCTAATTTCTTTTTCTGCTCATCACTCAGTTTTTGATACGCACTCCAAGCCTCTGCTTTTTTCTCTGCAGGGAACTTGAGGCTGCTGAGGTAATTTTCTCGCGCGATACGACGATCTTTTTGAGAGAGGTTGGACCAGCTTGTCATGCGAGACTGAAGTCGCTGTTGATCGCCCTCACTCATCTTTGGATAGAGGTTGGCAACCTGTATCCATTTCTTGCGACTATCTGGGAGCATGTAATCCCAATCGCTTTCCAGTGGTGCCAAGATTTTTTGTTGTGCAGGCTTCAGACCTTCCCATGTGCCATCCGGCTTTTTCTCTGGAGTGCCAGTGGTTTTGCCGTGCGCAGCTGGAGGTGTTTGAGCTAATGCGCTTGAACTTTGTACCGATCCAAGTATGCCAATTGCCAACATCATGCTGATGCCGAGTAAGGCGCCTAAGGATCGTGGGTTGTTCAGCATCCGCTTAAGATTCGCGTGAACTTTAAGACGGTGACTTGGCTGAATCAAGGCTATCTTGATCGGATTCGGCTAAGGGACCATTTTTGAGGAATCCCATGAAGCCGCTGTCGGCGTAAGCATCAGGTGGCACGTCATCCGTTAAGAGGGCCACATCCAATTCGGCTATATCGTTGATGCGGGAGTCTTGCTGCCATTGGGCGATACCAATCAGGCCAAAGACCAACACAATCAGTGGAGCAATCCAACCTACGTTATCCCAAAAAGAGCGTGAGCCTGAAGACCAGCTTCCAGTGGAACTGGTCAAAACATGCTGCTGAATGCGGATTTTTTCTGGTTTTTTAACAGAAATGGCCTTGAGGCGTGCTGCGTACAGACGATCTTTGATGCCTGCTGGTAAGGATTGGGATCCGTGGCGGAGCAGGGTGGCAGCAGCTAGGCCAAATTGGTCGGCTTCTGTTGGGTTTAGGATGTCTTCATTGCGGTTCACAGCGTAATTCCTTTTAATTTCAATGCTTTAGCTAGAGCCTGGGTGGCTCTTGAGCAGTGGGTTTTGACGCTTCCCTCGCTACAACTCATGGCAAGGGCAGTTTCAGTAATGCTCAGCTCATCCCAATAACGCATCAGGAAGGCTTCTCGTTGACGGGCAGGCAATTTTGATATTTCTGACTCCAGGGACTGTAATAGCTGACTACGTTCCAGCTTAAATGCACCATCTTGGTGAATTTCACTGTCATCTGGGGCTGAAAGTGACTCTAGGGGGTCAAAATCATCGTTTTCATCTGATTTCTTGCCCATATTCGAGAATAGGGTCACCCAGGTATTGCGAACTTTTTGCCGTCTAAACCAGTCATGAATACGGTTTTGCAGAATTCTGGTGAAAACGAGGGGTAGTTCTGCTGCGGGGCGGTCACCATACTTTTCAGCCAGCTTAATCATGGCATCCTGAACAATGTCTAAGGCGGCATCGTCATCTCGCACAGCGTAGACCGCTTGCTTAAAAGCGCGCTGCTCAACACTGCTCAGAAAGTCAGAAAGTTCTTGGGGTGAGGCCATTCAGTAGATTAGACCTGAATCAGATGGAATTCGTCTATTTTAGGGGATTGCTATAGAATATAGGGCTTACTACCTAGAATCTCATTCAAGAAGTGGTTTTTTCCGGTAGCAGCGCCGTTCGAACTCAGGCCACAAGCAGGAGACAGAACAGACCAAACAATTTTTTGCCGAAAATTGCAAAGGACGAAAGAAAAATGAATACAAGCAGCGCCGAATTTTTAGCTTCTAAAGCTAACCAAGACACAGCAAACCCAAATTCCACAGCGAATGCGCCTGAAATGATTGGCGCGGAGATGTTGGTACAGGCTTTGCACAAAGAGGGTGTTGAATTTGTTTGGGGTTACCCAGGCGGTTCTGTTCTCTTTATCTACGATGAAATTTTTAAGCAGGACAAGTTTGAACATATCCTTGTTCGCCATGAGCAAGCAGCAGTTCATGCGGCCGATGGCTATGCGCGTGCAACCGGTAAGGTTGGTGTCGCTCTAGTTACTTCAGGTCCTGGTGTAACCAATGCGGTTACCGGAATTGCTACTGCTTACACTGATTCGATCCCGATGGTGATCATCAGCGGTAACGTGCCAACTTATGCGATTGGTGAAGATGCTTTCCAAGAGGCGGATACCGTTGGTATTACTCGTCCAGTGGTGAAGCACAACTTCTTGGTAAAGGATGTCAGAGATCTTCCTTTGGTAATCAAGAAAGCTTTTCATATTGCACAAACTGGTCGCCCAGGCCCAGTGTTGATCGACATCCCTAAAGATGTATCCGCAGCCAAGGCGCCGTTCGTATACCCAGAAACATTAGAGATGCGTTCCTATAACCCAGTAGTTAAGGGGCATAGCGGACAAATTCGTAAAGCAGTTTCTTTATTGCAAGAAGCAGAGCGTCCATATATCTATACCGGTGGCGGCATTATCTTGGCTGACGCTGCACCAGAGTTAAAAGAGTTTGCTGATTTGCTGGGCTACCCAGTCACCAACACCTTGATGGGCCTCGGTGGCTTTCCAGGCACTAGTCCGCAATTCCTAGGCATGCTCGGTATGCACGGTACTTACGAAGCGAATATGGCAATGCAGCACAGCGATGTGTTGATTGCGATTGGCGCACGTTTTGATGACCGCGTGATTGGTAATACTGCTCACTTTGCAAGTCATCCACGCAAGATTATTCATATTGATATCGACCCATCCGTGATTTCTAAACGCGTGAAGGTAGATGTTCCTATCGTTGGCAATCTCAAAGAAGTATTGGTTGAGATGACTGCCCAGCTCAAAGCTGCTGGCCCGCGCAAGAATGATGCAAAGCTTGCGGCATGGTGGGAGCAGATTAATGAGTGGCGTAAAAAAGATTGTTTGAAGTACGACGAAGCTTCGCAAATCGTAAAACCTCAGTACGTAGTTCAGAAGTTGTGGGAGCTTACTGGAGGTGACGCCTTTATTTGTTCTGACGTTGGTCAGCATCAAATGTGGGCCGCTCAGTTCTACAAGTTCGATAAGCCACGTCGCTGGATTAACTCAGGCGGCCTGGGTACTATGGGCGTGGGTTTGCCTTACGCTATGGGTATCAAGAAGGCATTTCCTGAAAAAGATGTATTCACCATCACTGGTGAAGGCTCTATTCAGATGTGTATTCAAGAACTGTCTACTTGCAAGCAGTACGACACGCCTGTGAAGATCGTGTCATTGAACAACCGTTACCTTGGTATGGTTCGTCAGTGGCAAGAGCTGACTTATAACAAGCGCTATTCCAGCTCTTATATGGATTCATTGCCAGACTTTGTGAAGTTGGCTGAGGCCTATGGACACGTTGGTATGCGTATCGAGAAGAAGTCTGATGTTGAGGGTGCGCTCAAAGAGGCGATTCGTTTAAAAGATCGCACTGTGTTTATGGATTTCCAGACAGACCCAGAAGAGAACGTTTGGCCAATGGTTCAAGCGGGTAAGGGTATTACTGAAATGCTTTTGGGTAGTGAGGATCTCTAATGCGACATATTATTTCTGTATTGATAGAGAACGAACCAGGCGCATTGTCTCGGGTTGTTGGCTTATTTTCGGCTCGCGGTTACAACATTGAAACCTTAAGTGTTGCACCTACTGAAGATCCTTCGCTTTCTCGTATGACAATCGTCACGATTGGCTCTGAGGACGTGATTGAGCAAATTACCAAACACTTAAATCGCCTAGTTGAAGTGGTTAAGGTTTTTGATTTAACTGAAGGTCCTCATATTGAGCGCGAGCTCATGATGATCAAGGTTCGCGCTGTTGGTAAAGAGCGTGAAGAGTTGAAACGTACAACGGATATCTTCCGTGGTCGCATCATCGATGTGACTGATAAGAGTTACACCATTGAATTAACTGGTGATGGTGCCAAATTAGACGCCTTTATTGATTCGATAGATCGTGCATCGATTCTAGAAACTGTCCGTTCGGGTGGTTCTGGTATTGGGCGCGGCGAACGCATCCTCAAGGTTTAATTTTTTTAACGGATTACTGAATTAACTACATTTTCAAAACAAGGAAAGAGCATGAAAGTTTTTTACGATAAAGACGCTGATTTGTCCCTCATTAAAGGCAAAAAAGTAACCATCATTGGTTATGGTTCACAAGGTCACGCACACGCATTGAATCTGAAAGATTCAGGCTGCAACGTTACTGTTGGTTTGCGTAAAGATGGCGCTTCCTGGAGCAAAGCTGCAAATGCTGGCTTGACAGTAAAAGAAGTTGGCGAAGCAGTTAAAGATGCTGACGTAGTCATGATGCTCTTGCCTGATGAGCAAATCGCTGACGTATACAACAAAGAAGTTCATCCTAATATTAAGCAGGGCGCTGCATTGGCATTCGCTCACGGCTTTAATGTTCACTACGGTCAAGTTCAGCCACGCGCTGACTTAGATGTGATCATGATTGCTCCTAAGGCACCAGGCCACACTGTTCGTGGTACTTACGCTCAAGGTGGCGGTGTTCCGCATTTGATCGCTGTGTACCAAGATAAATCTGGCTCTGCTCGTGATGTTGCTTTGTCATATGCAACAGCAAACGGTGGCGGTCGTGCCGGCATCATCGAAACGAACTTCCGTGAAGAAACTGAAACTGACTTGTTCGGTGAACAGGCTGTTCTTTGTGGTGGCGCAGTTGAATTGATCAAAGCCGGTTTCGAAACTTTGGTTGAAGCTGGTTACGCTCCTGAAATGGCTTACTTCGAGTGCTTGCATGAGCTCAAGTTGATTGTTGACTTGATCTACGAAGGTGGTATCGCCAACATGAACTACTCTATCTCTAACAATGCTGAGTACGGTGAGTATGTGACTGGCCCACGTGTTGTTACTGAAGATACTAAGAACGCAATGCGTCAGTGCTTGAAAGACATTCAGACTGGTGAGTACGCTAAGAGCTTCATCTTGGAAAACAAAGCAGGTGCGCCTACTTTGATTTCACGTCGTCGCTTGAACGCTGAGCATGACATCGAGGTGGTTGGTGCGAAGTTGCGCGCCATGATGCCTTGGATTGCGAAGAACAAGTTGGTTGACCAAACTAAGAACTAAGCAAGAACTAGGTTTCATGCAGTTAGAAATTAATAGAAGTAACTAAAAAGGCTCAGAACAAAGATGATGTATCCACACCCCATTATTGCGAAAGAAGGTTGGCCGTATTTGGCATTAGTGGGGGCTGTTACTTTGCTAGTCCACTATCTTGGTGGCATTGCATGGTCATGGCCTTTGTGGATCATTTTTATCTTTGTTCTGCAGTTCTTCCGCGATCCGCAGCGTATTGCTGCTCTTGGTCGTGATTTAGTTTTATCACCAGCTGACGGCCGTATCGTCGTGGTAGAAAAAGCCAATGATCCTTATGCGGGTCGCGAAGCTTTGAAGATTAGTGTTTTTATGAACGTATTTAACGTTCACTCCAACCGTAGCGCAGTCAACGGCTTGGTAAAAGAGATTCAGTATTTCCCTGGTAAGTTTGTAAATGCCGATTTAGATAAAGCCTCCACTGAGAATGAGCGTAATGCCGTTGTGATTGATGCCAATGGTCAAATCGTGACTTTGGTCCAGGTTGCAGGCCTGATTGCGCGACGCATTCTTTGCTATATCCACGTTGGCGATAGACTTAAGGCAGGTGAGCGTTACGGCTTTATTCGCTTTGGCTCTCGTGTAGATGTATATTTGCCATTAACAGCTGAACCTTTGGTTAGTGTTGGTGATAAAGTTTTTGCTACGAACACCGCATTAGCTCGCGTACCCGGCTTAGATTAATTTAGCCGCTTTAACTGGGAATATTCTTTGAGTACATTTCGTCGTCGTGGCCGTATAGACCGTAGTCGCTTTGCTCCTAAACGGGCTGAGCGTTCCCAGGCTGAATGGGCTGAAGAGCTCAGCGATGGAATTGATTTCGAGGTAGAAGAGCTGCATGCGGATAAGCCGCGTCAACGCAGCAAAGGAATCTACCTACTACCTAACGCATTTACTACGGCGGCTTTATTCTGCGGCTTCTTTGCGATAGTTAATGCGATGAACCACCAGTTTGAGATGGCAGCTATTGCTATCTTTGCATCCTTAGTTTTGGATGGCATGGATGGTCGCGTTGCCCGTATGACCAATACTCAGAGCGCCTTCGGCGAACAGTATGACTCTCTAGCCGATATGGTGTCATTTGGTGTTGCCCCAGCCCTAGTTGCTTATGAGTGGGCTCTAAAAGATTTGGGTAAGTGGGGTTGGTTGGCCGCCTTTACTTATTGCGCAGGGGCTGCTTTGCGCTTGGCCCGATTTAACGTCAATACTGGCGTAGTTGATAAGAAGTTTTTTCAAGGTTTACCAAGCCCAGCGGCTGGTTCTTTGATGGCTGGTTTTATCTGGTTGGCCGATGACAATAAGATTCCTGTGCGTGACACGGCGATTCCTTGGATTACTTTCTTTATCGCTGTTTATGCTGGTTTAACCATGGTATCGAATGCCCGTTTTTACAGTGGCAAAGCCTTGGATGTTCGCTACCGCGTACCGTTTGGTGTGATGGTCTTGATGATTCTGACCTTCGTCTTGATCTCCTCTAATCCACCCTTGACCTTGTTTGGCCTCTTTGTGGTGTATTCCATCTCCGGTTATGTAATTTGGGCTTGGGGGCATCTGAGCGGCCGCCGTTTTAGCTAATTTGGAATATTTAGGTTATATTTAATCCATGTTGATGAATTTCTCACTAATCTCGAACCTGCTTCTACTAGCACTAAGCCTACAGCTTGGGGCAGGTAAGGCCTGAGTTAATGAGATTAAAGTAATTCATTAGCCACGACATACCAGCCCCAGCAAATTGCTGGGGTTTTTGTTTTTAGATTCGCAATTGAGTAGTAAACACAATTAAGCAATATTGAACCGGAGAGTAGTGATGAGTGACAAAGTAATCATTTTTGATACCACCTTACGTGATGGCGAACAATCGCCTGGTGCCTCAATGACCAAGGATGAGAAGGTTCGCATTGCTCGCCAGTTAGAGCGCCTCAAGGTAGATGTGATCGAAGCTGGATTTGCTGCGAGCTCTGAGGGCGACTTTCAGGCGATCTCTGCTGTAGCAGCGGCCGTGAAAGATTCCATCGTATGTTCGCTTGCTCGCGCCAACGATAAAGACATAACTCGTGCAGCAGATGCCCTAAAAGCGGCTAATGCAAAACGCATTCATGCTTTCTTGGCAACCAGCCCATTGCATATGGCTGTGAAATTACGCATGTCTCCAGAAGAGGTTTTAGAGCAAGCTAAGCGTTCTATTCGCTTTGCTAGAAACTTGGCTGAGGATATCGAGTTCTCTGCAGAAGACGGCTATCGCTCAGAAATGGATTTCTTATGCAGAGTAGTGGAGGCGGTCATCAACGAAGGTGCGACCACCATCAATATTCCTGACACCGTAGGTTATGCCACGCCAGAGTTGTATGGTGAATTTATCAAGACCTTACGCACCCGTGTTCCGAATTCAGATAAAGCGGTTTGGTCTGTGCATTGCCACAATGACTTAGGTATGGCTGTCGCCAATTCATTAGCTGGTGTGAAGATTGGTGGCGCTCGACAAATTGAGTGCACCATTAACGGCTTAGGTGAGCGCGCTGGTAATACGGCCTTAGAAGAGATTGTGATGGCTTTGCGTACACGCAAGGATTACTTTGATATGGTATGCGGTATCGACGCCACTCAAATTGTTCCTGCTTCGAAGTTGGTCTCGCAAATTACTGGTTTCGTAGTTCAGCCAAACAAGGCGGTCGTTGGCGCCAACGCATTTGCGCACACTTCCGGCATCCACCAAGATGGCATCTTGAAGAATCGCGATACCTATGAAATCATGCGCGCAGAAGATGTGGGTTGGTCTGCTAACAAGATTGTGTTGGGTAAGTTGTCTGGCCGTAATGCATTCAAGCAACGCTTGCAAGAGTTGGGTATCGCAATTGAAGCTGAAGCAGATTTGAATGAAGCATTTGTTCGCTTCAAGGCATTGGCTGATCAAAAATCAGAAATCTTTGATGAAGATATTATTGCCATCATGTCAGACTCTGCTGCAGCGGAAGAGGGTGAGTTTTATAAATTCATTTCTTTGAGTCAGCATTCCGAAACAGGTGAGCGTCCAAAGTCTAAGGTTACTTTCCGAGTGGGCGACAAAGAGGCGAGCTCTGAGGCTGAAGGTAATGGCCCAGTGGATGCTAGCTTGAATGCAATTGAAGAGATCGTGAAGAGTGGGGCGGAGCAGTTGCTCTATTCCGTGAATGCGATCACTTCAGGCACGCAATCTCAAGGTGAGGTTACTGTGCGACTCGCTAAAGGTGGACGCATCGTCAATGGTGTTGGCACTGATCCAGACATCATTGCTGCATCAGCGAAAGCTTACTTATCTGCACTGAATAAATTGCATGATCCTAGCCAAGCTAAGCTCAATGCGCAGATGACACCTTAATCATTCTTGGTGGCATCTGCAGTATCTGAGTCATACACCTCTTATTTATTGAGGTCTGTGTTCTTGTAGTACTTGGTACCTTTGCCGGTGATTTCAGCGGCAAGGCCTGAGTCTGTAAGTTGATACATCAATACTCCAGGAGCGACTGTGGCTGCATCTTGGTAGGCATCCCCATTGCTTTCATACTTGGCAGCTGCAGTGACCTGACCGCCAAAGGTCCAGCCGGAATTCACGAAGTCATTTAAGGCTGCTTTTGTCTGAAATACAAAGATGTTCTGGAATGACTTAATTCCAAGGCCCAGGCCAGCCTGGACTTCGGCCATATTCATATAAATCGGCTTAACCCCATCCTTTTGAATAACAACGCCGCTACCCGTGCCTCCGCCTGCAATCAGAATCTTCATGCCAAAGTTGCTAAAGGTGGCGTACCCAACCGATTTTTCAATCACTTCTTTTGCTTTTGGTTGAACCTGATAAAGCGCCTTGAGGATGTCATTGCTCGTTTTAAGAATGTCTTCCCGTTGCTGAGCAACTGTCTTTTGAGGGCCAAAAGGATTGGAAAATTGGGCAAAAGCAGTGTTGCTGAGGCAAAAAGCGCCCAAGACCAGGGTAAATATAGACGGGGCAAGACGATGAATTTTCATAACTTATTGATTTTATTGGATAATTTTATTATAAATGGGGTTTGATCCACTAGAGGATAGCAAGTTCTAGGAGAGGCAACCCATTTTTTGACCTGTCTCTGCTACAATTCGAGGGCTTTGATTTTTAAAGCTTTTTTGTTTTATTTGATTAATTAATGCACGACACGGATTGGGTGAAAGCTCAAGTGTTCGCAAGTAAGGAGTATGAAAATGGCAGTTGCTGATATTAAAACGGCGGAAATCGTCAAAGAAAACGCGCGCAGCGCAAACGATACAGGTAGCCCTGAAGTTCAAGTTTCATTGCTAACAGCCCGTATCAATGAATTAACCCCCCATTTCAAAGCTAACGCTAAAGATCATCACAGCCGTCGTGGTTTGTTGAAGATGGTTTCACGCCGTCGCCGCCTCTTGGATTACCTCAAGGGCAAGGATTTGGGTCGCTATCGCGCATTGATCGAGAAATTAGGTCTCCGTAAGTAATTCTTATCGGTATTGCAATGCCATCTTTCTTAGGGTTGTTTCGTAACAGAATCAGTCTTAAGCAGATGGCATGTTTTTTGAGCGCTTCAAGATTATTTGTGTAGGGGATCGTGTCATTCCAATGAGTTTCTGGATTATTAAATCCAGTGTCTCCCTGGAATGGCATCCCTTGTGATCTTCAAACGCTCCAGTGTTGTCGTGACACTGCTTTATCCCACGGCAAGCGTGAAATCCATGTGGCTTTTACGTGAACAATTTGGAGAAGATCAGAATGACTATGTTTAAAAAAGTAGTAAAGACGTTTCAATGGGGCAACCATCAAGTAACAATGGAAACAGGCGAGATTGCTCGTCAATCTGGTGGTGCTGTAATCGTTAATGTGGATGACACAGTAGTAATGGGCACAGTAGTTGCTTCTAAATCAGCTAAGCCGGGCCAGTCATTTTTCCCATTGACTGTTGATTACCTCGAAAAAACTTACGCCGCAGGAAAAATCCCTGGTGGCTTCTTCCGTCGTGAAGGTCGTCCATCAGAAGGTGAGACATTAATCTCCCGTTTGATCGATCGCCCATTGCGTCCATTGTTCCCAGAAGGCTTCTTAAACGAAGTTCAGGTAGTGGTTCATGTGCTGTCTATCAACCCAGACGTTCCTGCTGATATTCCTGCATTGATCGCCGCTTCTGCAGCTTTAGCTGTTTCAGGCATTCCATTTGCTGGCCCAGTTGGCGCTGCACGTGTTGGTTACGCTAACGGCCAATACCTCTTGAACCCAACTCGTACAGAGCAAGCTACTAGCGAGATGGATTTGATTGTTGCTGGTACACAAGCTGCTGTATTGATGGTTGAATCAGAAGCCAATCAGTTATCAGAAGAAATCATGTTGGGCGCTGTTGTATATGGTCATGACCAAATGCAAACTGCAATCAATGCAATTAACGAATTAGTGACTGAAGCTGGCAAGCCAGAGTGGGATTGGACTGCTGCTCCTAAAGATGAGCCATTCATCGCTAAGGTAACTGCATTGGCTGAAGCGCCATTGCGTGAGGCTTATCAGATTCGTCAAAAAGGTGCTCGTTCAGACAAGCTCAAAGAAATCACTAAAACAGTGGTAGCTAAGTTACAAGAAGAGGGTGATGTTGACGCTGTTGCCGTTAACGACATCTTGTTTGAAATCGAAGCGAAGATTGTTCGTAGCCAGATTTTGAATGGTGAGCCACGTATTGATGGTCGTGATACACGCACTGTTCGCCCAATCGAAATTCGTAATGGCGTATTGCCACGCACACACGGTTCAGCATTGTTTACCCGTGGTGAGACACAGGCTCTTGTAGTAGCTACTCTAGGTACTGCACGTGATGAGCAGATCATTGACGCGCTCGAAGGTGAGTACCGTGATCGCTTCATGTTCCACTACAACATGCCTCCGTTCGCTACTGGCGAAACAGGTCGTGTAGGTAGCCCTAAGCGTCGTGAAATTGGTCACGGTCGTTTGGCTAAACGTGCATTGATTCCAGTATTGCCAAGTGCAGAGGATTTTGCGTACAGCATTCGTGTGGTTTCTGAAATTACTGAGTCCAATGGTTCTTCATCCATGGCTTCTGTTTGCGGCGGCTGTTTAGCAATGATGGACGCTGGTGTTCCAGTTAAAGCGCACGTTGCTGGTGTTGCAATGGGCTTGATTTTGGATGGCAATCGTTTTGCTGTGTTGACAGACATCTTGGGTGACGAAGATCACTTAGGCGACATGGACTTTAAAGTAGCTGGTACTGCTAACGGTATTACTGCTTTGCAAATGGACATTAAAGTTCAAGGCATCACTAAAGAAATTATGCAAGTTGCATTGGCCCAAGCTAAAGAAGGCCGTTTGCACATTTTGAGCAAGATGCAAGAAGCAATGGGTTCAGTTCGCACTGAATTGTCTGCACATGCTCCACGTATGGTTTCTTTCAAGATTCATCCAGACAAGATTCGTGAAGTCATCGGTAAGGGCGGCGCAACAATTCAGGCCTTGACTAAAGAAACTGGTTGCAGCATCGACATTAAAGATGACGGTACTGTAACAATCGCTTCTACTTCTGCTGAAGGCATGGCTGAAGCGAAAGCGCGTATCGAAGGCATCACTGCTGAAGCTGAAGTAGGTAAGATCTACGAAGGTCCAGTTGTGAAGTTGCTCGAGTTTGGTGCTTTGGTAAACATTCTTCCAGGTAAAGACGGTCTCTTGCACATCTCTGAAATTTCCAATGAGCGTGTAAAAGAAGTTAAAGACTACTTAGCAGAAGGCCAAGTGGTTCGCGTGAAGTTGTTAGCTGCTGATGAGCGTGGTCGTTTGCGTTTATCTCTCAAGGCTGCGATGGCTGATGAAGGTGGCACGATTGCTCCTTTGGCTGGCACTAGCGAAGCTACTGCTGAAGCAGCTCCTGCATCTGGCGAAACTGCTTAAGTAAAGTAAGCGAGCGGGGATTCATATGCGCGTAATGGAAATCAAAGAATTTGGCGCACCAGAAATGCTGGTGTCTGCCACTCGTCCAGATCCAGTGGCTCCGGCTGCTGGTACGGGTGAGATTTTGATTAAGGTGATTGCTGCTGGGATTAATCGCCCAGACGTTTTACAACGTAAAGGCCATTACCCAGTTCCTGCAGGCGCATCGGATATTCCTGGTCTCGAAGTGGCTGGCGAGATTGTTGGTGGTGACCTAGCTCACGCTGACAATCTGTTTGGCCTCAAAGTGGGTGATAAGGTTTGTGCGCTTGTGCAGGGTGGTGGTTACGCGGAACTGTGTACCGCTCCCATTGCGCAATGCTTGCCTTACCCAAAAGGATTTACTGATCAAGAAGCAGCTTCATTACCTGAAACTTTTTACACCGTGTGGAGCAACGTCTTCATGCGTGGTGAGTTATCTGAAGGTGAAACTTTGTTGGTGCAGGGCGGTTCTAGTGGCATTGGTGTAACTGCCATTTTGATTGCCAAAGCTTTAGGTCATAAAGTATTTGTTACTGCCGGTACTGATGAGAAGTGCGCAGCTTGCGTAGCTTTAGGTGCTGACTTGGCGATCAACTACAAGACACAAGACTTTGTGGAAGAAGTAAAGAAAGCTACAGATGGCAAAGGTGTCAATGTGGTGCTTGACATGGTCACTGGTGCTTACGTACAAAAAGAAATTGATTGTTTGGCTGATGATGGTCGTATCGTGATCATTGCGATCATGGGTGGATCAAAAGCAGAAGTGAATACTGGTCAAATTTTGCGTCGCCGTTTAACCATCACTGGTTCAACATTGCGCCCACGTCCAGTGTCATTCAAGAAACAAATTACCCAGCAGTTGCATGCACGTATCTGGCCTTTGTTAGATGCGGGCAAGTTAAAGCCGGTGATTTATAAAACATTTACCTTAGACCAAGCTGCTGATGCTCATCGTTTGATGGAGTCTTCTGAGCACGTTGGCAAGATTGTGTTAACTGTTTAAGTATTGAGCTAGATTTAATGCGTCCACTCACTGTTATCGGCAACTGGAAAATGAATGGCAGTCTTGCGAGTAACGCAGACTGGGTCAAGACCGTTTGTCATGGGATGGAGCAGGGCATGCCAGCAGGCCGTAAGTATGCAGTCTGCGTGCCAGCGCCTTATTTATCGCAGTGTGGTGAATTGATTCAAGAATGCTCACTCGCTTTTTTAAGCTTGGGTGCTCAGGATGCATCGGCTTATGCTGCTGGAGCTTATACCGGCGAGGTTGCCGCATCCATGCTCAAAGAATTACATTGCGCTTACGTGATTGTTGGGCACTCTGAGCGTCGTCAGCACCACCATGAGGCTGATGAGCAGGTTGCTGAGAAAGCCCTTCAGGTGCTTGATAGCGGCATGACTCCGGTGATTTGTGTTGGTGAGTCTGCGGATGAGCGTAACTCGGGTCGTGAGGTTGAGGTAGTTCGAGGTCAGATTTCAAAGCAGGTGGCTATTTTGCAAGACCGTTTGGCTGACTGCCTCATTGCTTATGAGCCTATTTGGGCGATTGGTACGGGGAAGGTGGCAAGCGCTCAGATGGCTCAGGATATGCACCGAGCAATTCGCTTGCAGCTAGCGGAATTTGATGAAGATGTAGCGTCCCATGTGGGAATTTTGTATGGCGGCAGTGTTAAACCGGACAATGCCGTTGAATTGTTTGCAATGCCAGATATTGATGGCGGATTGATTGGGGGTGCTTCATTGAACCCGCAGGATTTTCTCGCTATTTGTCAGGCCTAGATTTTTTATTTGGAGATAAGCCATGGAATGGTTTAAGACTTTATTGATCGTTTTGCAGGTTATTTCAGCTTTGGCTGTGATCTTGCTTGTGTTGCTTCAGCAGGGTAAAGGTGCCGATATGGGCGCTGCATTTGGCTCAGGATCTTCTGGTAGCCTGTTTGGCGCCAGTGGCTCAGCCAATTTCCTCTCCCACACAACCGCCATTTTTGCTGCAGTCTTCTTTGTCTGCACTTTGGGGATTACCTGGATTGGTAATAAGAAGGAAGTTAGCCCTGGTATTTTGTCTGGAACCGTTGCTCCTGTCGTAGCTCCCGCTGCTGCACCAGCTGCCCCAGTTCAGGATCCCACTAAGCCAGCAGTTCCAAAGTAAAAAAGTAGGAATTCAGCACTTTCTACCCCTGTTTTCGGGGTAGTTCAGTGGTGCAATGCAGTAGAATTGACAGGTTTTACAAGATGCCGACGTGGTGAAATTGGTAGACACGCTATCTTGAGGGGGTAGTGGCTTAGGCTGTGCGAGTTCGAGTCTCGCCGTCGGCACCAAATTGTAAAATTTGTAGGGGTTTATGCTGTAAATCAACGTTTTATGTAGTGGATTAATTGATAATTTGCTGTATCTAAAGATTTGTCAGACGAACGACTCAGGACCATTTTGAATCTCGCTAATTACTTTCCTGTTCTTCTTTTTATCCTCGTAGGTATTGGGGTGGGTTTAGTCCCCATGTTCCTCGGAAAAATTTTGGCTCCTTCGAAGCCAGATGCTGAAAAACTGTCGCCATACGAGTGCGGTTTTGAGGCCTTCGAAGATGCGCGTATGAAGTTCGACGTGCGCTACTACCTTATTGCCATCCTATTCATCTTGTTTGACTTAGAAACTGCATTCCTATTCCCATGGGGTGTGGCTCTTCGTGATATCGGCTGGTTCGGCTACGCCTCTATGGTGATTTTCTTATTGGAATTCATCGTTGGCTTTGTATATATCTGGAAAAAGGGCGCTCTCGACTGGGAGTGATAGATATGGCATTAGAAGGCGTTCTCAAAGAAGGATTTGTTACCACTACTGCAGACCAGTTAATTAACTGGACGCGTAATGGCTCTTTATGGCCAATGACATTTGGTCTTGCTTGCTGCGCTGTAGAAATGATGCACGCAGGCGCATCCCGTTACGACTTGGATCGATTTGGTGTGGTTTTCCGCCCATCCCCGCGTCAGTCTGACCTCATGATTGTTGCTGGTACCTTGTGTAACAAGATGGCTCCAGCGCTCCGTAAGGTTTATGACCAAATGCCTGAGCCACGTTGGGTTATCTCGATGGGTTCTTGTGCCAATGGTGGTGGTTACTACCATAACTCGTATTCAGTAGTTCGCGGTTGCGACCGCATCGTGCCAGTTGATATTTATGTTCCTGGCTGTCCTCCAACTGCAGAAGCGCTGATCTATGGAATCATTCAGTTGCAATCCAAGATCGCTCGCACCAGCACGATTGCGCGGAAGGCTTAAACCATGTCAGATCGTTTAGTTCAACTCGCTGCCAATCTAGAAAAAGTTTTAGGTAAGCGTGCGCAATCTATTGAGATTGCTTTGGGTGAAGTGACTGTTGTTGTAAATGCAGATACCTATTTTGAATCCGCTATGTTGTTGCGTGATGAGTCTTCATTGGCTTTTGAGCAACTGATTGATTTGTGCGGCGTGGATTATCAAGATTTCCGCGAAGGGCAGTGGGGTGGTCAGCGCTTTGGTGTTGTATCTCATCTCTTGTCTATCGAACATAACTGGCGCTTGCGTGTACGCGTGTTCGCACCAGAAGATGCGTATCCAGTGGTTGCTTCGCTAACTCCAGTTTGGGCAGCTGCTAACTGGTTTGAACGTGAAGCGTTTGATCTCTATGGCATCTTGTTTGATGGTCATGAAGACTTGCGTCGCATCTTGACTGACTACGGTTTCATTGGTCATCCATTTAGAAAAGATTTCCCAATTTCTGGCAACGTTGAAATGCGTTACGACCCAGAGTTAAAGCGTGTTGTGTATCAGCCTGTCACGATTGAAGCGCGTGAAATCACGCCACGTATCGTGCGCGAAGAGCAGTACGGAGGTCCGGTTTAAGTCATGGCACAAATTAAGAACTACACCCTCAATTTCGGTCCTCAGCATCCTGCGGCACACGGCGTATTACGCCTGGTGTTAGAGCTCGATGGCGAAGTAATTCAGCGCGCTGACCCGCATATCGGTTTATTGCATCGCGCTACAGAAAAATTAGCTGAGACACGTACTTGGATTCAGAACGTTCCTTACATGGATCGTCTGGACTATGTATCGATGATGTCAAATGAGCATGCTTATGTAATGGCGATTGAGAAATTGCTACAAGTAGATGTGCCAGAACGCGCTCAATATATTCGCGTGATGTTTGACGAGTTAACCCGTTTACTCAATCACCTCTTGTGGATTGGTTGTCACGGTTTAGACGTTGGTGCAATGGCCGTATTTTTGTACGCATTCCGTGATCGTGAAGATATTTTTGATATGTACGAAGCTGTTTCTGGCGCTCGTATGCATGCTGCTTACTATCGTCCGGGTGGCGTCTATCGCGACCTACCTACACAGATGGCGCAGTACTCCAAGTCGAAGATTCGTAGTGCTTCTGCAATCAAGCGTTTGAATGAAAATCGTAGCGGCACATTACTCGATTTCATTGAGCAGTTCTCAAATGGTTTTGATGCCAACGTAGATGAGTATTGCAATCTCTTAACGGATAACCGTATTTGGAAACAACGCTTAGTTGGTATTGGTGTCGTATCTCCTGAGCGTGCTTTGCAACTCGGTTTCACTGGCCCAATGCTTCGTGGTTCTGGTATTGAGTGGGACTTACGTAAAAAGCAACCTTACGAGACTTACGACAAACTCGACTTTGATATTCCGGTTGGCGTGAATGGTGATTCTTATGATCGCTATTTAGTGCGCATGGAAGAAATGCGTCAATCCAATCGCATCATTAAACAGTGCGTGGCTTGGCTCAAGGCAAATGATGGCCCTGTCATGAGCGACAACCATAAAGTGTCTCCACCGAAGCGTGTGGACATGAAGACCAATATGGAAGAGTTGATTCACCATTTCAAACTCTTTACTGAAGGTATGCACGTTCCTGATGGCGAGGCTTACTCTGCCGTTGAGCATCCAAAAGGTGAGTTTGGTATCTACTTGATTTCTGATGGTGCGAATAAGCCATACCGCATGAAGATTCGTGCGCCAGGCTTTGTGCATTTATCTGCAATGGATGAGATGTCACGCGGCCACATGTTGGCTGATGCTGTAACCATTATTGGTACCCAAGATATTGTGTTCGGGGAGATTGACCGCTAATTCAGCGCGCCAAGGATTAATTCATGACAACAACTCTTCAACTTTCAGACAAAACGCTCGCAGACATTGCGCGCAATGTCGCGAAATACCCGCCAGAACAAAAACAATCTGCCGTGATGGCTTCTTTGATTGCCGCCCAAACTGAAGTAGGTTGGGTTTCGCCAGAGGTGATTGCTACTGTTGCTCAAATTTTGGAAATGCCAACCATTGCAGTGGATGAAGTGGCTACTTTCTACAACATGTACGACACCAAAAAAATTGGCAAATACAAGTTGGTGATTTGCACAAACCTACCTTGCCAGTTAACCCATGGTGAAACTGCTGCAACGTATTTAAAAGAAACTCTTGGCATTGGCTACAACGAGACAACTCCGTGCGGTACGTTCACTCTAAAAGAGGGTGAGTGCATGGGTGCTTGCGGAGATTCTCCAGTGATGTTGGTGAATAACAAGCGTATGTGCGGCTTCATGAGTAAAGAAAAGATTGACGCTCTCTTAAATGAGCTCCGTGCAGAAGGGAAAGCAGGATGACCAGCTTGCACGACAGACACATTAAGCCTTTGATTCTTGCTGGATTGAATGGCGAGAACTGGCGTTTAAAAGATTACGAAAGCCGTGGCGGATATCAACAACTCCGTCGCATCATCAATGACAAAGTTGCACCTGACGCAATCATTGCTGAATTAAAAGCTTCATCATTACGTGGTCGTGGAGGCGCAGGATTCCCAACTGGATTGAAGTGGAGCTTTATGCCCCGTCAATTCCCTGGCCAAAAGTATTTAGTTTGCAATAGTGACGAAGGTGAGCCGGGTACATTTAAAGACCGCGACATCATGCGTTACAACCCGCATGCCTTGATTGAGGGCATGATTATTGGTGCCTACACTATGGGCATCACTGTGGGCTACAACTATATCCACGGCGAAATTTGGGAAGTCTATTCCCGTTTCGAAGAGGCTCTTGATGAGGCTCGAGCTGCTGGGTATCTTGGCGACAAAATCATGGGAAGTGATTTCAACTTCCAATTGCATGCCGCTCCAGGTTGGGGCGCTTATATCTGTGGTGAAGAAACTGCTTTGCTGGAGTCTCTTGAGGGTAAGAAGGGCCAACCACGCTTTAAGCCACCATTCCCTGCAAGCTTTGGTCTGTATGGCAAGCCAACCACCATCAATAACACTGAAACATTTGCTGCTGTGCCATTCATTATGGCAATTGGTGGTCTAGCTTACTTAGAGTTGGGTAAGCCAAATAACGGCGGTACGAAGATTTTCTCTATCTCTGGCGATGTTACTTATCCAGGTAACTACGAGATTCCATTAGGCACTCCATTCGCTGAGCTGTTGAAGCTTGCCGGTGGTATGCGTGATGGCATCCCATTGAAAGCGGTAATTCCTGGTGGATCTTCTTCACCAGTTATTCCTGGCGCAGAGATGATGACCCTCACAATGGATTACGACAGCATTGCGAAAGCAGGTTCGATGTTGGGATCTGGTGCTGTGATTGTGATGAATGAAACACGTTGTATGGTTCGCGCCTTAGAACGTCTGTCTTACTTCTATCACGAAGAATCTTGCGGTCAGTGCACCCCATGTCGTGAAGGTACTGGCTGGTTGTGGCGCATTGTTCACCGCATCGAACATGGTGAAGGCCGTCCAGAAGATTTGGATTTATTGAACGATGTAGCGGCAAACATTCAGGGTCGCACGATTTGCGCCTTAGGTGATGCAGCTGCAATGCCGGTTCGCGGCATGTTGAAGCATTACATGGATGAATTTGCGTATCACGTAGAACATAAGCGCTGCTTAGATTCTGCGAAACCTTTATAAGACATTGAGCACGGGACATCTTAAAGTGAGCATGGTTGAAATCGAATTAGATGGTAAGGCTGTAGAAGTTCCGCAAGGTTCGATGGTGATGCACGCCGCGAACAAGATCGGCACTTATATTCCTCACTTCTGCTATCACAAGAAATTATCTATCGCTGCTAACTGCCGTATGTGTTTGGTAGAAGTGGAGAAGGCTCCTAAACCTTTGCCAGCTTGTGCAACTCCAGTGACGCAAGGCATGAAGGTGTTTACACATTCTGCTAGAGCAGTTGAAGCTCAGCGCTCTGTCATGGAGTTCCTGCTGATTAACCATCCTTTGGATTGCCCAATTTGCGATCAAGGTGGTGAGTGCCAGTTGCAAGATTTAGCAGTTGGTTACGGTAAATCGAATTCACGCTACGAAGAAGAAAAGCGTATTGTTTTCCATAAGAATGTAGGTCCACTCATCTCCATGCAGGAGATGACCCGTTGTATTCACTGCACCCGTTGCGTACGCTTTGGACAAGAAGTTGCCGGTGTCATGGAATTGGGTATGGTCAACCGTGGCGAGCATTCTGAAATCACGACTTTTGCAGGTCAAACCATTGATTCAGAGTTGTCTGGAAACATGATTGATTTGTGCCCAGTTGGCGCTTTGACAAGCAAGCCATTCCGCTATGCTGCGCGTACTTGGGAATTGGGTCGTAAGCGCTCAGTGAGTCCACACGATAGTCTTGGTGCGAACACTACTATTCAAACTAAAGCCAACAAAGTAATGCGTGTTGTTGCTTTGGAAAATGACGCAGTAAATGAGTGCTGGATTAGCGACCGTGATCGCTTTGCCTATGAAGGTTTGAATAGCGCGGATCGCGTAACGACACCAATGGTGAAGCAGGGCGGTCAGTGGCTTGAGACTGATTGGCAATCCGCAATGGATTATGTTGCTCATTCACTTAAAACCATTTCCTCTGAGAGTGGCCCTGAAGCGGTTGCTGCTTTAGCGCATCCAATCTCTAGTACTGAAGAGTTGTACCTCCTCCAGAAGATGATTCGTGGTTTAGGCTCTAAGCAAGTTGAGACTCGTTTACGTCAAACTGACGTGAAGGGCGCTGCCTCTGCCCCATGGTTGGGTATGCCGATTAGCAAAGTAAGTGAATTAGATCGTGTTTTAGTAATCGGTAGCTTCTTGCGTAAAGAGCAACCATTGATTGCTGCTCGTCTACGTACTGCAGCTAAGCGTGGCTTACAGGTTTCACGTATTGATGCTGGTGGCGATGATTGGTTAATTCCTAATACTGGTATTGCTGCAACTCCGAGCGCATGGCTCAACACATTAAGCGAAGTGGCATTGGCTGTGGCTAAAGCGAAGTCTGCTACTGCTCCGGCCTGCACGCCAAATTTACCTGTGTCTGCTACTGCGCAAAAAATTGCAGATAGCTTGCTTTCCGGTACATCTACTTCTGTATTGCTGGGCTCTGCCGCAATCGCGCATCCACAGGCATCTGATTTACATATGCTGGCGCAATTTATTGCTGAGCAAACTGGCGCAACTTTAGGCTTCTTGCCGGTTGGCGGTAATGCTGTTGGTGCTAGCTTGGTAAATGCCAACGGTGTTGGCGTTGAATCCGTGTTATCCGGTGAGCGCCGCGCTGTGATCTTGATGAATATCGAGCCAGATGCTGATTTGCCAAACTCTGCACAGGCTCGCGCTGCTTTGGCTAAAGCTAATACAGTGATTGCCTTAAGTGCTTATAAGAGCGCTGATCTGCTTGAGGTCGCTGACGTAATTCTGCCGATCTCTACATTTACAGAAACAGTGTCTACTTTTGTTAATTCAGAAGGCCGTGCACAAACGATTCAGCCAGCTGTAAAACCTTTAGGCGATTCTCGTCCAGCATGGAAAGTTCTTCGTGTTCTAGGTGGTTTATTGAATTTAGATGGCTTCCTCTACAACATGCCTGAAGAGGTGTTGGGTGAAGCGCTTGGTGAGAATTACTGCGCTAAGTTGTCAAACCAATCTACAGCTACTGACTTAACTAATTTAACTAGTGGCAATGCAGGCTCGTCAGCAGGTTTAGAGCGCATATCTGATGTTGGCATTTACGCCGGTGATCAAATCGTCCGTCGTTCATCAGCATTGCAGTTAACGCGTGATGCTAAGCGTGGCAATCAAGTTGGATTAGGTCAAGCGCTCTTTAATGAGTTGGGCTTGAAAGAGGGCGATGCTGTGCGAGTGATCCAAGGTGGTCAGTCCGTAGATTTGCCTGTCACATTGGAAGCGAACTTGGCCAAGGGTGCCGTCAGAATTTCTGCGGGCACTATGGCTAGCGCTAAATTGGGATCGATGTTTGGTCCTGTAACTGTTAGCAAGGCATAAGGGACGAGATGGATAATTTCTTGAACCTCGTTACCACCCAAGGTGAGGCCATCTTTGGTTCACTATGGCCACTTGTTTGGGCTTTGGTGCGCATCGTGATCATCGTGTTGCCGATGTTTGGCGCCGTTGCTTATATGACTCTTTGGGAGCGTAAGCTCATTGGTTGGATGCATATCCGTCTTGGGCCAAACCGTGTTGGTCCTTTGGGTTTATTGCAGCCGATAGCTGATGCCTTGAAGCTCTTGATGAAGGAGATTATTTCTCCGACACAAGCTAGCAAAGTACTGTATTTCATTGCACCAGTGATGGTGATCATGCCGGCATTTGCCGCTTGGGCTGTGATTCCTTTCCAGGCCAAAATGGTCTTGGCTGATGTCAATGCTGGATTACTTTATGTAATGGCAATTTCATCCATTGGTGTTTATGGTGTGATCTTGGCAGGTTGGTCATCTAACTCCAAGTACCCATTCCTTGGTGCTATGCGCGCATCAGCTCAAATGATTTCTTATGAGATCGCCATGGGCTTTGCATTGGTTACTGTGCTGTTGACTTCTGGCTCATTGAATTTGAGCACGATTGTGGCTTCACAAGAGCAGGGCTACTTCGCCAACATGGGCTTGAATTTCCTATCCTGGAATTGGCTACCGTTGCTACCAATGTTCGTGATTTACTTCATCTCTGGCGTTGCTGAAACGAACCGTCATCCATTTGACGTGGTTGAGGGTGAGTCAGAGATTGTTGCGGGCCACATGGTTGAGTACTCCGGCATGGCTTTTGCAATGTTCTTCTTGGCTGAATACGCCAATATGATTCTGATTGCTGCCTTAGCATCCACCATGTTCTTAGGTGGTTGGTTGCCTATCGTTGATTTGCCTATCCTCCGTGATATCCCAGGTTTCTTCTGGCTATTTGCTAAAACCTTCTTCCTCTTGTCTTGCGTTATCTGGTTGCGTGCGACATTGCCACGCTATCGCTATGACCAAATTATGCGTTTGGGTTGGAAGATCTTTATTCCTATCTCTGTATTCTGGGTAGTTGTCGTTGGCGCATGGGTTGTATCCCCATTGAATATTTGGAAATAAGTTGATCAATCATGTTTAAGAAAATTTCCCAATTCCTCGATAGCTTGATGTTGAGAGACATTTTGGTCGGCATGGCAATTACCGGTCGTTACCTCTTCAAGCCAAAAATTACTGTTCAATACCCTGAAGAGAAGACGCCTCAGTCTGTTCGCTTCCGTGGCTTACATGCTTTGCGCCGTTATGAAAATGGGGAAGAGCGCTGCATTGGTTGCAAATTGTGCGAGGCTGTTTGTCCTGCCTATGCCATCACGATTGAAACTGCTGAGCGCGATGACGGTACGCGTCGTACTAGCCGTTACGACATTGACTTAACTAAGTGCATTTTCTGCGGCTTCTGTGAAGAGGCTTGTCCAGTTGACGCCATTGTTGAAACTAATATTTTTGAGTATTTCGGTGATAAGCGCGGTGATTTGTATTTCACTAAAGAAATGCTTTTGGCAGTAGGCGATAAGTATGAAAAAGATATTGCCGCTAACCGCGCAGCTGATGCGCCTTATCGTTAATCGAATAAAGCACAACGACATATGACATTCGATACTTCTACACTTTTTGCAGCGTTCTTTTATGCCTTTGCTGGCCTTTTAGTGCTCTCAGCATTGCGCGTGATCACAGCTCGCAATCCTGTGCATGCTGCCTTGTTCTTGGTTTTGGCTTTCTTCTGCGCCTCTGGCTTGTGGATGCTTCTCAAGGCGGAGTTCTTGAGTTTGGCCTTGATCCTCGTTTATGTTGGCGCAGTAATGGTGCTCTTCTTGTTCGTGGTCATGATGCTGGATCTGGATCTTGAGCATCTGCGCCGTGACTTTAAGAAATTTCTACCGGTAGCCTTCTTGATGGGGGCGGTCATCGTATTGGAACTATCTATCGTTTTAATTCGTAGCTTTATCGGTACGAGCGCACCAGTGCAGCCAATGCTCGAGGAAATGGCTACTAGCAATACACAAGCTTTAGGTATGTTGATCTTCGTTGATTATGTTTATGCCTTCGAGGTTGCCGGCGTCATTCTCTTAGTGGCCATCATCGCTGCCGTGGCATTGACACTGCGTAACCGTAAAGATTCCAAATCGCAGAATATCCATGAGCAAGTGAACGTGAACTCTGCAGACCGTATGCGTATCGTGAAGATGGGTTCAGATATGGCCGCAAAGCAAGATACACGCGGGGAGAAGAAATGACTATTACCCTGGCTCACTACTTAGTGCTTGGCGCAATTTTGTTTGCGACTAGCGTGATCGGTATCTTCTTGAACCGTAAGAACATCATCGTGCTCTTAATGGCAATTGAATTGATGCTTCTCTCGGTGAACATGAACTTTGTAGCCTTCTCTCATTATTTGGGTGATATGGCTGGTCAAGTATTCGTATTCTTTATTTTGACTGTGGCTGCTGCTGAGGCAGCAATCGGTCTGGCAATTTTGGTTGTTCTCTTCCGTAAGGTAGACACCATCAATGCTGAAGACCTTGACCACCTAAAAGGCTAGTCATGCAATTGACCTTAACTCTTCCTGTTCTCTGCGCAATTCCGCTGGCGCCATTATTTGGTTCGGCGATTGCGGGATTCTTCGGCACCAAATTAGGTGGTAACCGCATCGGTAACGGCGCTTGCCAGTTCGTAACCATTTTAGGTGTGATGATCGCTTTCGTCCTGTCTTGTTTTGTGCTGGTGCAAGTGATGGATGGTTTCTATTTCAATGGCACCGTGTACCGCTGGATGCAATTGGGCGAGCTTAATCTGGATATTGGCTTCTTAATTGACCCGCTGACAGCCACCATGATGTGTGTAGTGACCTTTGTATCTTTGATGGTCCATATCTACACCATCGGTTATATGCAGGGTGAAGAGGGCTACAACCGCTTCTTCTCATACATTTCACTCTTTACCTTCGCGATGTTGATGTTGGTAATGAGTAATAACCTCTTGCAACTCTTCTTCGGATGGGAAGCAGTAGGTGTGGTTTCCTATTTATTGATTGGCTTCTACTTTGAGCGTCAAACCGCTGTATTTGCCAACATGAAGGCCTTCTTAGTTAACCGTGTTGGTGACTTTGGCTTCATTCTCGGTATTGGCTTGCTTTTAGCCAGCACTGGCTCCATGAACTACGACGTGATCTTTGCTCAGAACACAGCTCTTGCTGCGCAAACTTTACCGGGCACTAGCTGGAATTTAGTCACCGTAGCTTGTATCTGTTTATTCATCGGTGCGATGGGTAAATCAGCCCAGTTCCCATTACACGTTTGGTTGCCTGACTCGATGGAAGGCCCAACTCCAATTTCTGCATTGATTCATGCTGCAACGATGGTGACTGCCGGTATCTTCATGGTGTCACGCATGTCACCGCTGTTTGAGTTGTCTGATGCAGCCTTGAGCTTCATCTTGGTGATTGGTTCGATCACTGCACTCTTTATGGGTTTCTTGGGCATAGTCCAAACCGATATCAAGCGGGTAGTCGCTTACTCCACACTATCTCAGCTGGGTTACATGACTGTCGCATTGGGTGTATCCGCTTATCCAGTTGCCATCTTCCATTTAATGACACACGCATTCTTCAAAGCGCTCTTGTTCCTTGCCGCGGGTAGTGTGATTTTGGGTATGCATCACGAGCAAGATATGCGCAAGATGGGTGGTCTCTGGAAATATATGCCAATCACTTGCCTCATGATGTTGCTAGGTAACTTGGCCTTGATCGGAACACCTTTCTTCTCAGGCTTCTATTCAAAAGACTCCATCATCGAAGCAGTAGCTGCTAGCCACATTCCTGGCTCAGGCTTTGCTTACTTCGCAGTGATGGCCAGCGTTTTTGTAACAGCTTTGTATTCTTTCCGTCTGTACTTCTATGTATTCCACGGTAAAGCACGCTGGGGTCATGATGATGCTCATGCGCACGATCACCACCATGATCATGCAGAGCAGGGTGACGATCATGCGCATCATGGTTTAGCTCCTGGTCAAAAACCGCATGAGTCACCATTCGTTGTGACCTTGCCATTAATCTTGTTGGCAATTCCTTCTGTCATCATCGGTTACTACACGATTACACCTTTGTTATTTGGCACCTATTTTGGTGATTCGATCTTTGTTGATATTGGTAAGCATCCAGCGATGAAGGAACTTGCTGAAGAGTTCCATGGTCCGATTGCCATGGCAATGCATTCGCTGACATCCCCAGTATTGTTATTAGTTGTTCTTGGCGTATTGACTGCTGCAATTGGTTATCTCTGGGCTCCTAAGTTGCCTGGCGTGGTTGCGCAAGCATTTGCTCCAATCAAGAAGCTTTTGGATAACAAATACTATCTCGATGATTTAAACCAAGCTGTTTTTGCTAAAGGTTTGCTGTGGATCGGTGGTGTCTTATGGCATCGCGGCGATCAGCAGGCAATCGATGGCTTCTTGGTTAACGGTAGTGCGCACGCAGTAGGGCGCTTTTCCGGGGTTATTCGCCATTTGCAATCCGGTTATCTTTATCACTATGCCTTCGCAATGATTGCGGGCTTAGCGGTATTGCTGGCTTGGGTTTTGTACGCTTACCTGCCTTTTGTTCGCTAGGCCTTTGTTACTTAAGTAGCCATCATGATTCTTTCTTACGCCATCTGGATCCCGATTTTCTTCGGCATCATTATTTTGTTCTACGGTTCAGAGAAGCCGACTGCCGGTGTTCGCTGGTTGGCTCTCGTTGGCTCCGTTCTTGGCTTCATTGCAACTCTGCCACTAGTGATTGGCTTTGATATCGCCAATCCAGGCATGCAGTTTGTTGAAAAACTCAGCTGGATTCCTCGCTACGACATTAACTACCACTTAGGTATCGACGGTATCTCTGTATGGTTCATCGTCTTGACTGCATTCGTCAATATTATTGTGGTGATTGCAGCATGGGAAGTGATTGATAAGAAGGTTTCGCAATACATGGCTTCCTTCTTAATCCTTTCTGGATTAATGATTGGTGTATTTGCTGCTCTAGATGCATTGCTGTTCTATGTCTTCTTCGAGGCAACCTTGATCCCGATGTATATCATCATCGGCGTGTGGGGCGGTCATAACCGTATCTATGCAGCATTTAAGTTCTTCTTGTACACCTTGCTTGGCTCATTACTGACTTTGATTGCCATGCTGTACTTGTACAACGTAACGAATACCTTCGATATTTTGGCTTGGCACAATGCTCGCCTCGATATCGTTGAGCAAATTCTCCTGTTCTTCGCTTTCTTCATGGCGTTTGCTGTGAAGGTGCCAATGTGGCCATTACATACTTGGTTGCCAGACGTTCACGTGGAAGCGCCGACTGGTGGCTCTGTAGTGTTGGCTGCGATTATGTTGAAGCTTGGTGCTTATGGTTTCTTGCGCTTCTCATTACCAATCGCCCCAGATGCAAGTCAGTATCTCGGTCCATTTGTTATCTTCCTATCTTTAGTGGCTGTGATTTACGTAGGCGCAGTGGCTTTAGTGCAGAAGGATATGAAGAAGTTGGTTGCTTACTCTTCAGTGGCACACATGGGCTTTGTAACCCTCGGTTTCTTCCTCTTTAGCCCGCTGGGCATTGAGGGCGGTATTGTGCAGATGATTTCTCACGGCTTTGTAGCCGGTGCAATGTTCCTTTCTATTGGCGTTCTGTATGACCGCATGCATACCCGTCAAATTGCTGATTACGGTGGCGTTGTCCATCGTATGCCTGCGTTCACAGCATTTGCAGTATTGATGGCAATGGCTAACTGCGGTTTACCTGCTACCTCTGGTTTCGTGGGTGAGTTCATGGTGATCCTGGCTGCAGTTGATTATGACTTTGTGATCGGCATCTTGGCAGCGACTGCATTAATCCTCGGCGCCGCTTACTCCCTATGGATGGTGAAGCGCGTGTTCTTTGGTGCGGTTACTAATAAGCATGTTGAGGAGTTAAAAGATCTCAATGCGCGTGAGTATTTCATGATGGCAGTGTTGTCCATCTGTGTGATCGGTATGGGTGTTTATCCAAAGCCTTTTACCGACATCATTCATCCAGCCGTGATTAATCTGCTGCAGCATGTTGCTGTTAGCAAACTCTGAGTAAAAGCTAATGCAAGCATTTGACCTATACGCCGTCCTGCCGGAACTTGTTTTACTCGTAGCTGCCTGCCTCTTATTGGTAGCGAGCGTTTATGTTCCTGAGCGTCAGCCAGCAACCCCTGGTGTAGAGCAAGATATTTTCCATACGCCTCGTGGCGTTGGTTTTGTTTACTTTTTCTCCATCATTTTGTTGGTCTATTTGATCTTTGCCTATGTAGGACGTATTGGAGATGTTTCCGTTGTTGCCATGAATGGCTTATTTCAGTCCGACCCTTTTTCAAACCTATTAAAGGCGTGTTCATGTGGCGCTGTATTGGTGAGCTTGGTGTACTCAAAGCAATACCTGACTGATCGTGCAATGTTCCGTCCAGACTTTATTGTCTTGGCTTTGTTGGCCTTGTTAGGGCAGTGCGTATTGATCTCTGGTGCCAATCTTCTCACTCTGTATTTGGGTCTTGAATTGATGGCCTTGCCTACCTATGCTTTGGTAGCAATGCGTCATAACAATGAGAAGAGTGTTGAAGCAGGCATTAAGTACTTCATTCTGGGCGCATTAGCATCTGGTTTCTTGCTTTACGGTATGTCCATGTTGTACGGCGTAACCGGTTCACTCGATCTAATCGAAATCTTCAGAACAGTTGCTGATCCTCGCGTAAATCATTTGGTGATGGCTTTTGGTTTGGTATTTATTGTTTCTGGTTTGGCCTTCAAATTAGGTGTTGTGCCATTCCATATGTGGGTACCTGATGTCTATCAAGGTGCGCCAACTGCAGTAACTCTGATGATTGCTGCAGCTCCAAAGATTGCAGCCTTTGCCTTGTTATTCCGCTTGCTCGTGAATACCTTATTGCCACTCTTGGGTGACTGGCAACCAATGTTAGTCTTGTTGGCAGTCTTGTCATTGGTTGTGGGTAACGTCACTGCGATTGCGCAAACCAATATGAAGCGTATGCTGGCTTACTCTGCGATTGCGCAGATGGGCTTTGTGTTGCTAGGTATGCTGTCTGTATTCGATGACCATGCTTTTAGCGCTTCGATGTTCTATGCCATCACTTATGTGTTGACTACTTTGGGGAGCTTCGGCCTCTTGATGATGTTGTCACGCAAAGGTCATGATTGCGAAACCATTGATGATCTCAAGGGTTTAAATAAGCGCCATCCATGGTTTGCCTTTATTGGCTTAGTAATGATGTTCTCTTTGGCAGGTATTCCGCCAACAGTAGGCTTTGCAGCTAAGTTGGGAGTGCTTGAGGCCTTAGTTGATGGCGAGCATACATTCTTGGCCATCATTGCTGTGATCGCTTCATTGATTGGCGCTTTCTATTACCTCAGAGTGGTTAAGGTCATGTACTTTGATGAGCCAAAAGAAGAGCATGCTTCTGAAGTTACTGGGTCAGGATTTGCTCGTGGCCTTTTGAGTCTGAATGCGGTATTTGTTTTGGCTTTGGGGATTTTCCCGGCTGGGCTCATGGCTGTGTGCCTTGATGCAATGCGCCGCACTTTATTAGGTTCATAAGCAAGCAGTTCTACTGACTTTTGATGAAGGCTCCGAATAGGAGCCTTTCTCTTTTCTGTCATCTGAGTTTTGTATGATGAACATTCAATTAATGAAAGCGTGCCATGACTGAAAAATCATTCAAAGACCTACCCATTGGCGATGCCCATTTGCGGGAGGAGCGTTTGTCTGGCGAGGATATCTACGGCGGCATCTTTCTAAACATGAAGCGTGATCATGTCAGCTTGCCCGATGGCAATCAAGCAGTACGTGAATACCTGACACATCCTGGCGCAGTTGCTATTTTGGCGATCTTGGATGATGGCAGGGTATTGATGGAGCGTCAGTATCGATATCCCGTTGCAAAGGCTTGCCTGGAGATTCCAGCAGGGAAGCTAGACCCCAAAGAGAATCATCTGGTTTGTGCTCAGCGAGAGCTGGAAGAGGAGACGGGTTATTCCGCAAGTAAGTGGAGTTTCATTCGCCGCATCCATCCAGTGATTTCGTATTCGACGGAGTTTATTGATATCTATCTTGCCGAAGGCTTGGTCTCCGGCAAAAGCCATCTTGATGATGAAGAATTTTTAGATGTATTTGCTGCCCCTTTGGAGCAGTTACTGGAGTGGGTAGAGCAGGGCGAAATTACCGACGTGAAAACAACCATTGCAACTTACTGGTTGGACCGCTATCGCCGCGGTTTAGTGAGTCCTACGCCCATTCCAGGGTAATTCCATAATCCTATTAAAATAGGGGTATTGAATTTAGTATTTTTGCCCCTATATAGGTCTTATGAAAGTTTATAACCTCGCTTGCCCATTGGATCATCGCTTTGAGGGATGGTTCGCCTCTGAAGAGGATTGCCTTGCTCAGCAAGACAAGGGGATGTTGGCGTGTCCTATTTGTGACAGTGCTGAGATTACGCGGATGCCATCGGCTCCACATATTGCTAAATCAAGTTCTAGCAAAGATGTTTCAACTTCAACCGAGCTGACTGTAGCTAGCCCTGCGACAACAGATAATTCTGGTGTCAGTGGCGGCCTAACTGGCGATGTTGTTGCCTTGACTGGAAGCGATCATTCTCAGTTGGAAGCGCAGGTACAGGCAGCCTTTTTAAAGGGCATGCGTGAGTTGATGGGTCGCTCTGAGGATGTTGGAAGCTCTTTTGCTGAAGAGGCTCGCAAAATCCACTATAAGGAATCTCCTGAGCGGAGTATTCGTGGCCAAACCACATTGGATGAGGCCGAAGCTTTGCGTGAAGAGGGTATTGAAGTCATGGCAATGCCAATGATGCCCGCCTTTAAAAACACCCTGCAGTAGCCAGTTTCCCTCCAATTCCCCTATACTTGGTGTGCACCCAGAGACTGGGTATGACCACGTTATTCGGATAGGAGAAATACCCATGAAACGCTTTTTTCTGGCATTGTTTGCCGCTGTTCTGGCGCTCACCATTGTGGCTTGCTCCAAGTCCTCGGATACCAAAGAAATTAAGGTTGCCGTATCACCCGCATCTCCCCCAATGTTGTTTGATGACAAGGGGCAGATCGTAGGCGTTGATATGGATATCTTTCAGGGCTACTGCCAGTCTCGTGGCTGCACTTTTAAAGTAACGCCATACGACTGGGCTGGAATGTTGGGTGCCGTATCCAGTGGTCAGGCTGACGTTGCCTTCTCTGGAATCTCTATTACCGATAAACGTAAAGAGGTGATGGATTTTTCACAGCCGTACTATGACAACGCTTGGCATCTCGTGAGCATGAAGAATAAAAATATTCAGATCACCGATTTGAATCAACTCAAGAAATACTCCATTGGCTATCCACGTGGCATGGCTTATGACGATCTCATTAAGAATGAGTTGGAGCCAAAAGGTTACTACTCATTAAGCAAAGTCAAACTCTATCCCTCTTACGCTGAAGTGATTACCGATCTTCAGAATGGCAATTTAGATTTGGCTTTTATTGAAGAGCCTGTATTTCTGAATTATGAAAACAAACTGAAGTTACCGATTCAGAGTAGTTACGTTTTCAAGGGCTTTGATAAGCTTGGCTTTGCCTTTGCTAAGGGCTCCAAATTGCGTGATGACTTTGATAAGTATCTCAATGAGCTCGGCCCTGAAAAGATCAAAGCCATTCTTGATAAGTGGATGAAATAGGCGCCCCTCATCAAGATCTTAATAAGTAGTCGAGAGCCTGCCCTGTGACTTTTCTGGATATTCTTGCCCAGTTAGCTCAGGGCATTTCTTATACGGTAGTGGTAACACTGGTTTGCTCGCTGACGGGTTTGGTCGTTGGCTTACTGCTATCGAGCTTACGTCGTCTTGATATCCCATGGCTTATCCCGCTAATTGATTGTTATACCTATGTCTTTAGGGGTGTACCAGTTTTAGTTTTATTGTTCATGGTCTATTTTGGTTTGCCTGGAATTGGCTTTAAGGTTCCTCCTTTGATGGCGATGGCACTCAGTTTGGGTTTGGTGGCATCTGCCTATTTAGCCGAGGTATTCCGGGGTGCATTTAACTCTGTTGATCCAGCTGAAGTGATTGCTGCCAAGGCCATGGGTATGACTCGTGTCCAGGTTCTCCGGTTTATTGAGTTGCCACAGATGTTGCGTTTTTCGATTCCAGGCATGGTCAATGAGTTCACCTCGGTTTTAAAGTACTCGCCATTTGCCTATACGGTAGGTATTCCAGAGATTACTAAGCAGGCCATGACTTTGACCTCAACAACGCTTCGCGGCATAGAGGTATACCTAGCAGTGGGTATTTTGTATTTCGTGATTTACCGAATCTGTTTACTTGGCATTCAATTGCTGACTAAGCGTTTTCAAATTCCGGGAATGGCTCCCGCATGAGTATCAATATGACATTATCTAAAGAGGCAAGTTCGTGGCATTAATTCAAGTACGGGATTTGGTCAAAGAGTTTGATGGGCAAACTGTCTTGTCGAATATTAATCTCGATTTAAAAGAGGGTGATGTTCGGGTATTGATGGGTGCGTCCGGCTCTGGTAAATCCACCTTATTACGTTGCCTCAATCGACTGGTCGAGCCCACCTCTGGATCAATTATTTTCAGGGGGCAAGAAGTATTGGGTCCCGGTGTTGATGTGCGTGAGTTGCGTAAGCAAATTGGTTTTGTATTTCAGCAATTCGCTCTTTATAGCCACCTCACGGTATTAGATAACGTGTCCTTGGGGCTACGTAAGTTGCACAAGATGGGTAAAGCGGAGGCTAAAGAAAAAGCCTTGCACGAGCTATCCCATTTTGAAATGACTCCCCATCAAGATAAGTACCCCTCACAGCTTTCAGGAGGGCAGAAGCAGCGTGTTGCCATAGCTAGGGCGTTGGCGATGGATCCTGCTGTCCTGGTTCTCGATGAGCCAACCTCTGCATTGGATCCTGTTATGTCTAGGGATGTTGCTGATCTCATCAATCGCTTGCATAGCGAAGGCATCACCATGATCTGCGTTACCCACGATCTCAACTTGGCTCGCAATATTGCGGATACCGTCATGTTTTTAGATCGCGGCGTGATTCGGGCTGATGATCGTATCGATGTGTTGAGCAAGCATTCTGATCCAGAAATTAAAGCCTTTTTTGCCTCCGAGGAAAAGTTCTAATGGGAGGATGGCCATCTTTTATTCGTGATCTCACGGAGCAGATGCCCTTGATTTTGACTGGGCTGGTGAAGACCTTGCAATTGGCAGGCTTGATCAGCGTATCTGGATTGCTGCTGGGGATTGTGGTGTTCTATCTCACGCTGAGCAAAAACAAGTATGTGCGTAGCGCCATTAATTCCTATATTTCCTTCTTCATAGGAATGCCTTTAATTGTTTTACTGTTCTTGATGTATTACGGCTTGCCGCAGTGGGGCGTTCGACTCTCACCATTTACGGTTGCCTTTATTGGCTTTACATTTAACGTTGCAGCTTATAACGCCGCCTATCTAAAGACTGCCTTCAATGGTTTGGACAAGACTCAATTAGAAGCGGCTAGCGCTCAAGGATTCAGTCCCCTCCAGATTTTTAAGTTGATTACCTTGCCGCAAGTGATTCGACTTTCTATTCCGGCGTTGACCAATCAAGTAATTGCTAATCTCAAAGATAGTTCGGTTGCCTTCTTAATTCAGTACACCGAATTCTTTGCGCGTGTACAAGAACTGGCTGCAACCAATTTCCAATTCTTCAAGGCTTATCTATTAGCTGCTTTGGTTTACTTAGCGCTGGTATCGGTAATTGTGCTATTCGCCCGCGCCATTGAGAGGCGTTACTTTATTCCTGCTTGAGTATTGCAAGTTAAAGCACAAAAAAATAGCGAACCGAAGGCCGCTATTTTTATTTGTAAAGCTCAGTGCTAGGAATTACTTAGACGTAGGCATTACAAACTCTGCACCTTTGGCAATGCTCTCAGGCCAGCGCTGCATCACACTCTTTTGCTTGGTATAGAAGCGAACGCCTTCTTTGCCGTAGGCATGCATATCGCCAAAGAGGGATTTCTTCCAGCCACCAAAACCGTGCCAAGCCATTGGAACTGGAATAGGTACGTTAATACCGACCATACCCACCTGAACGCGGCGTGCAAATTCACGGGCAATATTGCCGTCACTTGTGAAGCAGGCAACACCGTTGCCATATTCGCAAGCATTTACCAAGTTCAATGCCTCAGTAAAGTTCGCTACGCGCAAGCAAGACAGCACTGGTCCGAAGATTTCTTCTAAGTAGATCTTCATGTCTGGAGTGACGTTATCAAAGAGGGTGCCGCCGATAAAGAAGCCATTCTCATGACCTGGCACTTTCAAACCACGTCCGTCTACCAATAACTTCGCGCCAGAGGCGACACCGCTTTCAATGTAGCCAGTGATGCGATCTAAAGCGGCTTTAGTAACGATAGGGCCCATTTCTGCATCAAGCTCCATGCCATTCTTCACTTTGAGAGTCTTCGTGCGCTCAATCAGTTTTGGCATGATTTTTTCTGCAACATCGCCAACGAGAACGGCTACTGAGATTGCCATGCAACGCTCACCAGCAGAACCATAAGCAGCGCCAATCAAGGCATCAATCGTTTTGTCGATATCTGCATCTGGCATCACGACCATGTGATTCTTGGCGCCACCTAAAGCTTGGGAGCGCTTACCAAAGTGCGCGCAACGCTCATAGATATAGTTGGCAATTGGAGTTGAGCCTACAAAACTCACTGCTTTGACATCTGGGTTCTCGATCAAGGCATCTACAGCTTCTTTGTCGCCTTGAACCACGTTAAATACACCATCAGGCAAGCCCGCTTCTTTTAAAAGCTTGGCCATCAACAATGAAGCGGATGGATCGGTTGGGCTTGGCTTCAGAATGAAGGTGTTGCCGCAGGCAATAGCCACTGGGAACATCCACATTGGAACCATGACTGGGAAGTTAAATGGCGTGACACCGGCTACAACACCTAAAGGCTGGCGCATTACCCAATTGTCGATATCGGTAGATACTTGCTCGGTGTAATCTCCTTTAAGAAGTTCAGGAATACCAGTAGCAAATTCCACAATATCAATACCGCGAGTCACTTCACCTTGGGCATCGGTAAATACCTTGCCGTGTTCGGCAGTAATGATGGCAGCTAATTCATCGCGATGGGCATTGAGTAATTCAAGATACTTGAACATGATCCGTGCGCGGCGAAGGGGGGAGGTTTGACTCCAGCTCTCGAAGGCTTTTTGGGCAACCGCCACGGCAGCATCCACCTCTTTACGGCTTGCTAGGGCAACTCGTCTTGCGACTGCGCCTGTAGAGGGGTTGAATACATCGGCAAATCGACCGTCTTTTGGGTTGACAACATTGCCGCCAACAAAGTGGCCAATATCTTCTTTTGATTCAAAGGCTTGTGGTGCGCTCATAGTATTTTGCTTAAATAGTTATTTACTAGTTTTAGGTTCAATAAACTTGTATTGCGACGGAATCGCACAAGTGTATGGTCTCGTTTATCCTACTCATTCTATTTTATCGCTTTCATCACTTTTACGCATTTCAGGATCCCGGGGCCCTCCATGAGTCTTCTATTTTCCAGCTATACGCTTAGCTCTCCCAAGGGTGATTTGACGCTCCCTAATCGCATCGTAGTGGCACCCATGTGCCAGTATTCGGCAGTTAATGGCGAGGCTCAGGACTGGCATTTAATGCACTGGGCTAATCTCCTTAATAGCGGGGCGGGTCTATTCATTATTGAGGCTACTGGAGTTACTCCAGAGGGCCGTATTACCCCGGCTTGCCTGGGACTGTGGGATGATCGTACTGAGGCTGCCCTGAAGGACAGGCTCATCAGAGCGCGTAAGCTGGCCCCAGAAACCCCCGTCTTTATTCAATTAGCTCACGCCGGTCGAAAAGCCTCCAGCGCAACCCCTTGGGATGGTGGTCAATTGCTGCCCGCAGAGCAGGGTGGCTGGGAGACAGTTGCTCCTTCAGCTATTCCGCAACTCCAAGATGAGCGTTTGCCGCATGAGCTCTCCAAAGTGGAATTACAAGAGTTAATTGCTGCATTTGTTGTTGCAGCGCAGCGTGCTGAGCGAGTTGGTGTTGATGGTATTGAATTGCACGGGGCTCATGGCTATCTCTTGCATCAATTCTTGTCTCCAATCGCCAATCAGCGTACTGATGAATATGGCGGCTCTTATGAAAACCGGATCCGCTTCCCGCTGGAATTATTTGCTGCGGTACGCAAGGCATATCAGGGCGTATTGGGTATTCGGATTTCGGCTAGCGATTGGATTGAGGGCGGCTGGACCCCTGAAGAGACTGCTGACTTTGCATCTCGTCTAAAACCCTTGGGATGTAATTTTGTCCACATCTCATCAGGCGGTATTTCACCGCTGCAGAAGATTGCGATAGGGCCAAACTACCAAGTGCCATTTGCCAAGATCGTAAAAGATCAATCTGGTTTGCCTACGATGACAGTTGGCTTGATCACCGAGCCACAGCAAGCGGAAGATATCTTGCAAAAAGGGGATGCGGATCTAATTGCCTTAGCCCGTGCATTTTTGTATAAGCCAAGATGGGCCTGGGAGGCTGCCGCAGCCTTAGGCGGTACCGTGCCCTCAAATGAGCGTTACTGGCGCTGCTTACCGCGTGAGGCTCAAGCCATATTTGGTGAGGTCAAAGTAGGGCAGCGATAATAGGGGGCTTGCCCAGAACCAAGCCTTTGAACTAAAACATAAATGAGTAATTGATGAAGCAACATTCTGTACGAGAATCCTGGCTGGAAGATGCCGTGAGACATTTAGAGCCCGTGTTTTCTAAAGCGGGGTATGCCATTCCACCAGTGAGAGTGTCATGTGGTTTTCCAGCCTCCAGCAGTCCGAGAACAACGCTAGGTCAGTGCTGGCCTCGTGAACGTTCTGGCGGAGGTGTGAATGAGATCTTCATTTCACCTAAATTGGACGACCCTGTTCAGCTGTTAGATACCTTGGTGCATGAGTTATGCCATGCGGTAGATGATTGCTTTAGCGGTCATGGCGAAGACTTTAAAGGCATTGCTCAGACTGTTGGTCTAGAAGGTCCAGCCAGAATGGCGCATGCAACCGAAGAGTTGATGGTGCGTCTGATGATGATTAGCCAAGAGCTTGGCCCATACCCACATCAGGCGATTGTTTTCCCGCCGCCAAGACCAAGTAATGCGAGTCGCAATAAAGCTAAATGCGGGCAGTGTGGATATGAAGTTACGCTATTGAAGAAGTGGGCTACCTATGGCGCCCCAATTTGCCCGAAAGACAATATCCGGATGCAAGAGGCGGTTACCGAGACGATTGAAAATACGACCGAGCACGATTCAGAATCTGTTGCGGGATCCAAGCCCAAGGCTGATGATATTCGCCGCGCCATTAGTTGATAGTTATGAATCAGGCTTACTCAACAATGACTCAACAAATGCTTCAAGCATTTCAGGGGCAACATTTAGAAACGGCTGAGAGATTAGCTAGGGCAATTCTTAAAATGAGCCCAAAAGATGTGGTTGCCCTGCAAGTGCACGGACTTTCATTGGCAATGCAGGGCCGAATTGCAGAATCTGTAGCGCCCCTATACAAAGCCTCACAATTAGATCAAAAAAATCCAGAGCTTCTTTCTAACCTTGCTAAGGCTCAACAAGGGGCTGACTTGTACGAAGATGCAATTCAGACTTACAAAAAGTTAGATCGTCTGATTCCTAACAATGCACAAATTTTGACGGATATGGGAACTGCATTAGCAAAGTCTAAGTTTTACGATGAGGCAGAGGCTTTATTTAATAGGGCCATTGAAATTCAACCAGATTATTTTTTAGCTTGGTCTAATCGCGGAAATTTGCTATCTGATTTACGTATGTCTGAAGATGCTGTTGCGAGCTACCAAAAGGCTCTTGAGTTTAATCCTAGATATGCTGAGGGTTGGACTAATTATGGGAATGCCTTGTTTGCGCTAGGTAAGTATGAGGATGCTAAATCAGCCCATGAAGAGGCCTTAAGTATTGATCCCGATTTTGGTGAGGCTTGGTCAAATTACGGAAATACTCTGTTGGAATTAAAGAAAGGCGATGAGTCTTTTAATGCATATGATAAAGCCTTTAGCATTAAACCAGACATTCCGTACTTAATGGGCCAGTATTTTGCGGCGAAAATTAATCTCTGTATTTGGGATGAATCACCTGAAATTAAGCAGTTATTAGATTTAGTTTCTGTTGGCCGTAAAGTAACCCTCCCATTTAATTTATTGCAAACCAATGCCAGCTTGGAGTTACAAAAAATTGGAGCGGAAACTTTTTCAAAAGACCGGCTTCCAAAGTCAAGAAAAATTAGCCTTACGAGATTCCAAAATCTGGATCGCGGAAAAATTAGGATAGGGTATTTTTCCTCGGATCTTCGTGAGCATCCTGTTGGTATTTTGATGCAGAACTTACTCAGACTACATGATCGATCACGGTTTGAGATCTATGGGTTCTTTCTTAATCTTCGAACTGGTGACCCAATTGAAAGTGCTTTACTGGAGGAGTTTGATCATGTCATTGATCTTCATGGCGTTAGTGACTCTGCTGCAATAGATTTAATTGGGAAGTCTTCGCTTGATGTAGCGATTGACCTTAATGGCCATACCAGTGGCGCTCGGACTGCATTATTCGCAGCAGAAGTTGCGCCGATCCAGATTAATTATTTGGGTTACGCAGGCACATCTGGGACCGATTTTTATGACGCTTTAATTGCAGATAGGGTTGCCGTTCCCTCGGAGCATCAAGTCTACTTCTCTGAAAGTATTGCTTACTTACCTAATTCCTTTTTTCCGGTAGATACAAGCATTCCAGTTGAGTCTTTTGGTGATTTGCCAACAAGAGCTAGCCAAGGTCTGCCAAATTCTGGGTTTGTATTTGCATGTTTTAATAATGCGTATAAGATTACACCGAATATTTTTGACGTGTGGATGAGGCTTTTAAATGATGTGGCGGGTAGCATTTTATGGCTTTCAAAACCCTCCCCAATGGCTCAGCTCAACCTGCAAAAGGAGGCTGAAAGAAGGGGGGTTGATTCCTCTAGATTGATATTTGCTACAAGGACGCCGGGGCGCTTGGAGCATTTAAGTAGGTTGCGACTTGCAGATTTATTTTTAGATACCCCGAATTACAACGCTCATGCTACCGCGGCAGATGCACTGTGGGCTGGCTTACCGGTACTTACTCAAATCGGCCATACATTTTCGGGTCGTGTTGCTGCAAGTCAAATTACTGCGTTAGGTTTTAATGAGTTGATAGCTAGCTCTGAAGAGGAATACATTGCAAAGGCCTTGGAATTTGCAAGAAACCCCTTAGCTCTTGAGTCTGTGCGCCAACGCTTGGAGGGCAGTCGGGCTCACTCACCATTATTTGATACAAAGCGTTATGTGAAGGATTTGGAGGCTTTGTATATCGGCTTATTGAATAAGGCTAACTTGCATTGAGCTCAGTTTGGCTCCAAACGGGGTCCTTTTTGCTTGCCTTGGCAATTTCACCTAAGATCTTTTCATGAAGCTCACAGTCTTCTGGACTGGCTGTCATGAGTTTGAGGTTGGTAGGCAAAGCTTTCATCTGACCAGATGCATCAGTGCCGACGGTGTAATCAATGAGATCAATCGAGAGATCTTCTTGGCCGCGTGTCATTGCTACATAGACTTCGGCCAATAGCTGGGCATCAAGTAAAGCGCCGTGTAAGGTGCGGTGTTGATTGCTAATAGCAAAGCGCTCACAGAGCGCATCTAGCGAGTTGCGCTTGCCCGGAAACATTTGACGAGCATCTAAGAGGGTGTCCGTAACCTTAGATGCAAGACCTCTAAAAGGAGGGCGCTTTAGCAAAGCAAATTCGTTATCTAAGAATCCCAAGTCAAATGCCGCGTTATGAATAACTACTTCAGCACCATCAACAAACTCAATCAACTCTTCGACAATATTGGCAAATACCGGCTTGTCGGATAAGAATTCGCGGGAGAGTCCGTGAACGGCAAAAGCGCCCGCATCAATGTCACGCTCAGGATTAATGTAGTAATGGAAAGTGCGATCAGTTAATCGACGGCCCACCATTTCAACGCAGCCGATTTCAATAATGCGGTCGCCTGTGGCAGGGTTAAGTCCAGTAGTTTCAGTATCGAGAATAACTTGACGCATTAGGTACCTTCTAAAACAGATGGAGGGATTTCCATTGGGCCGTTACCTGCATATTTATCTAAATAGAGATAGATCACAGGCGTGATGATGAGTGTTACAAACTGCGAGAAGATCAATCCACCTGCCACGCTAATGCCCAGTGGTTGACGCAATTCTGCACCAGCACCCAAGCCCAAAGCAATCGGTAGGGCACCCATCAGTGCGGCGATCGT
Source organism: Polynucleobacter sp. 78F-HAINBA (assembly GCF_018882325.1). Lineage (GTDB taxonomy): Bacteria > Pseudomonadota > Gammaproteobacteria > Burkholderiales > Burkholderiaceae > Polynucleobacter. Next base: position 202,973 of record NZ_JACVOQ010000003.1, read on the forward strand.
TGTCATCATGATGGGGCGGAAACGCAAGATACAAGCTTCACGAATCGCCTTCTCTGGTGACATGCCTTGATTGCGCTGTGCATCCAAGGCGAAGTCAATCATCAAGATGGCATTCTTTTTCACGATACCAATGAGCAGCAAAATACCAATCGAAGCAACAATGGTTAATTCAAATCCAAAGATGCGCAAAGATAAAATGGCGCCAATCGCAGCGGAGGGCAGTCCGGCCAGAATCGTGAGGGGGTGAATGTAACTCTCATAGAGCACGCCTAGCAAAATATAAATCACACCCAGCGCTGCCAAGATCAATATGATTTGACCGGATTGATTGTCTTTAAACACGGCGGCATCACCACCGTAGCTCGTAATGATCGAAGGTGGTAATCCAACCTCTTTAACGAAGCCATCAATCGCTTTAGTGGCATCCCCCAGGAAGACATCTGGAGCCAAGTTAAAGGAGATCGTTACCGCTGGAATTTGACCTTGATGGTTCACGGCTGTTGGTCCAATAGTACGAACAAAGCTAGCCAAGCTTGATAGCGGAATTAATTTATCAGTAGCGCGACCTCTGACATAGACCTTATTCAGATCAGTTTCAAATTGACGATCATTCTCAGCCGTTTCTAGAATGACGTAATAGGTATTCACTGGCGTGTAGATCGTGGAAACCTGGCGCTCACCAAAGGAGTTGTAGAGCGCACTACGAATATCGGCAATGGTGACACCAGCGCTAGCAGCCTGCTCACGATTAATCTCGATCTTCACGTTAAGACCTTTGAGCTGAGAGTCGCTAGTCACATCGCGGAAGATGGGGTCAGCACGCATTTTTTGAGTGAGCTTATCGGCCCAGTCATTTACGCCCTCGAAGCCAACGCTCTGCAAAGTAAATTGGTAGCGACTCTTGCTGCTACGTCCACCAAGCTGTAAGTTCTGAACAGGGCGCATATATACCTGCAGCCCTGGGATTTCTTTAAACTTCATTCGCAATCCCTCAATGACCTTGGCCATTTTTTCTCGATCTCCCTTAGGCTTCAGGATGATGAAGAAGCGACCTGTATTTCTTCCTGCGCTCAGGCCACCACCAAGGATGGAGATAGAGTTAGCCACATTAGGATCGCTATTAACGATCTCCGCCGCACGATCCTGAAGTTCCAGCATGGTCTTAAAGGAGGTGTCCTCTGAAGCTTCAGTGGTTGCCGTAATTTGACCGATATCTTCTTCTGGAAAAAAACCTTTTGGGCTATACGCGAATAGGGCAATTGTGATGAAGAAGGAGCCAATCGCGCCCCACAATACTTTCTTTCGATTCGCTAATGCGAGATCAAGATAGTGAATATAGGTTTTGAGTGAGCGATCAAAGATTTGATCAAACTTTTTGGTGATGGCATATTCTTTCGGATGATCGCCAGGCTTAGGTAAGAACCGACTGCAGAGCAAGGGGACGATCGTGAGTGAGACAACTGCCGATACCAAAATGGATAGCGATACCACCACCGCAAACTCTCTAAAGAGCAGGCCGATTGGACCAGCCATAAAGAAGAGTGGAATAAAGACGGCTACCAAAGAGATGGAGATGGAGATGATGGTGAAGCCTACCTCTTTACTGCCCTTGAGTGAAGCCTTTAGGGGATCCATGCCTTGCTCAATGTAGCGCATGATATTTTCAAGAACAACGATGGCATCGTCGACCACCAATCCGACAGCAAGAGTGATGCCCAATAAAGAAATGTTATCTAAGCTGTAGCCTAAAAAGTAGAGCAAGAAGAATGCGCCAATCAATGAGATAGGCAAGCTTACAGAAGGGATGAGGGTTGCGGAAAGACGCTTGAGGAATAAAAAGATCACCAAGACCACTAAAAGAATGGTGAGTGCCAGCGTCAAATTAACGTCATGAATCGCTTCAATAATTGATAGAGAGCGGTCATTAATTAATGTCAGCTGAATCGATGCTGGCATCTGCTCTTTAAATGTCGGCAGTAATTTCTTGACTGCCGCAACTACATCAACCGTATTGGCATTTGGCTGCCGCATGATGCCAATCGCAATCGAACGCTCACCAGCTGCTGTGGCAAAAGTCTTGACGTCCTCAAAGCTTTCTTGGACATCAGCTACATCCCTGAGGTAGACAGGTAGACCATTGCGTTGAGCGATGACGAGGTTAGCGAATTCATCTGCTTTGACAAGTTGCGGATTGGCATAAATCGTGATGAGCTGACGTGGGCCATCCAAGGTACCCACTGGACTATTGGTATTGGCCTTATTGATTGCAAGCGCCAATTCCTCCATCGTGATATTTCGATTGCCCAAAGCATCTGGTCGCGCGCTGACACGAACGGCATAGCGTTTAGCGCCATATACCAAGACCTGTGAGACGCCGGTGATTGTGGACAACGACGGTGCGAGTAGATTTTCTGCATAGGCATTGATCTCGGACAGACTCATTGATGGTGAGCTCATTCGAATCACGAGCACCGCTGTATCCGCAGGATTGATCTTGCGGTAGGACGGTGGCACCGTCATTTCAATCGGAAGCCTTCTTTGTGCTCGTAGGAGGGCTGCTTGTACATCGACTGCCGCTTTATCAATATCACGGTCGTTCGTGAACTCAAGTGTGATGCTAGTCGAGCCAAGCGTATTGGTTGAGCTAATGACTTTAATGCCATCAATCGTTGAAAATTCTTTTTCTAATGGCAGTGCTACAGAAGACGCCATATTTTCTGGGGCAGCTCCAGGCAAACTGGCGCTGACAGAAATAATGGGTGTATTGAAGCTAGGTAGAGCTGCAACCGGGATCTTGAAGTAGGCAACGGTACCAGCGATCACTGTTGCAATCGACAACAGCACCGTCATTACGGGCCGTCTAATGCATAACTCAGAAAGCGTCATTTTGTCTCAGGAGCAGGAGCCGCTGCCTTAGCTGGAGTGGATGTGGCAGTTTGTTTTTTTGCTTCACGAATCTTGCTACCGGGACGCAAGTTTTGCTTGCCCTCAACAACTACGCGTGAGCCAGATTCAATACCGCTGATGACAGAGGTGCCTTGATATTCGTAGATCACTTTGATTGGTTTGGACTGAACCTTGTCATCCTTATCAACCACATAAACAAGTCGACCTTTCGGGCTGATCACAATAGCTTCAGATGGCACTGCAATGGCATCCTTGAGGGTATTGGCGTTTAATGAAACGCGAGCAAATTGCCCTGGCAATAAAGTCATCTTCTCATTTGGAATTTGAGCTCGCACACGCACTGCTGCAATGCTAGGGTCTACCTGGTTATCAATCACCAGCACTTCGCCTTCATAAACCGCCTTAGCATCATTGCCAACGCTTACTTTTACTTTGAGTGGTGTATCTGCTTGTTTGCCCTCCATTAATAAGGGGATATCTTTCTCAGGCACCACAAATTGAACGTTGATCGGATTGAGTTGGGTGATGGTCACCATGGATCCAACACTAGAGGTTGCTGTAGAGCTGGTTGCAGTGGTTACTACATTGCTTGCCTGTACTAGCGAGCCTGGAAATACGTTGATGATGCCCGCGCGTCCGGCAATTGGAGAGCGGATAGAGTCATAAGAGAGCTGCACCTCAGCAGAGCGAGCTGCAGCTTGCGCTGACTTGGCATTCGCCAGTGAAGTTTCTAAGCCTGCTTTAGAGATAAAGTTTTTGGCTACCAGCTCCTTGGCGCGAAGATATTGTTTTTGGGAATCATCTGCCAGCGCTTTGAGTTTTTCATAGTTGGCGCGATCGTTGCGATCATCCAAGGTAAAGAGGAGCTCACCTTCTTTTACTTCTTGCCCATCCTTAATATGGATGGTTTTGACTGTATTAGTAGTCATTGGACGAATATCCACAATGCTGCTAGAAATAATCGTTCCTGTAGCCTCAATAATTAATGGGATATCTTTTTTCTCGACAACCACACTCGTAATTGTTTGTGGTCCACCTGTTTTACCGGTAGCGGGGAAGAAGTAATCAAATGCCTTAGAGCCGGCATACAAAACAACCAACACCGCCAAGATGCGCCACTTGTATTTAAGGGTGAATTCCTTGGCTGTGGCGTAGTCTATTTTTTTGACTTTATCAAAGTGGGGCGAGAGTTTTTGCCAAAGTTTGCACAAGCGCGCCTTTACCGAATTTTTTAGCGCGGGTAGCTTGGCAACGGCTTTATCTAAGGCTGATTCAATTTTTGACACGGTCTCGGCGTTTTTCTTGGTTCTATATGGGTTTAGCGGTAGATTCTGTACCCGCTCTGAATCCGTTCATTCTCTCATAAGACCGTCAAAAACGGGCTTGCCGACACCCATCCAACTTAAGGTAGAAATTCCTCAACGCCTTTGTTTGCCAGGAGGTCAGCAAGCTCATTTCCGGGGTGACCGTTGTGGCCACGTACCCAATGCCAAGAGATCTTGTGGTCAGGGATAAGGGCGTCTAATTCTTGCCATAAATCGGCATTTTTGACTGGATCCTTGCTTGCAGTCTTCCAGCCTCTCTTTTTCCAGCCTTCTAGCCATTCTGTAACGCCTTTTTGGACGTATTGGGAGTCAGTCCACAGCTCAACCGAGCTGGTTTGCTTAAGGGCTCGTAATGCATGAATAACCGCACTAATCTCCATGCGGTTATTGGTAGTGTGCTCAGCACCCCCGTGCAAATGCTTTTCATGCCCCCCGGAGCGGAGAACAGCACCCCAGCCCCCAGGACCAGGATTGCCTTTGCAGGCACCATCGGTATAAATGACGATATGTGGGAGAGATTTGGTGTGAGGCATACCGTTAATTTACTTGGTCTTGCTTGTTTGCCAAATTTTGACGGCTTTCAGCGGCAGGGCTTAATTGGGTAATGGCCGGAATACGCAAACCTTGGACCTGCCCAATGAGGCGGATACCTTGTTGGCGTTTGATGGCTGAAACCAAGAAAACAGCCCCAAAGATAGGCCACCAGCGATTCCCAGCTGGTTCCATAAAGTCCATTCTGGCCATGCCGGACTCACCACTCAAGGGGAGTTTGTAGCAGCCAAAATGACCTCTATCTAATGAGAAGTTCAGTAGTTGTAACCAGTCTTTAATTCTGAGGAGACTGATAAATTGCCCATCTCTTGGCAAGTAGGGGCTGCCAATTAGTCTGCTCAGATATTGGCGCATTCCCCAAAGACTGGCTGGGTTGAAGCCCGAAATAATCAAGCGACCTTCAGGGCGAAGCACACGCTCAGCCTCTCGCAGGATTTGATGTGGATCAGCAGCGAATTCCAAGACATGTGGAAGAACTAGTAAGTCGATAGTTTCAGATGCAAAGGGCAGCTCGCTGGCATTACTTTCGACTTGATGCCAGTTAAATTGACTGGCGTGTTTTTGGCGATCATTTGAATGAATCAACAAAGCATGCAAAGGCATACGATTTTCTGCCAGAGTATTCATTTGGGGCAAACCGATCTGTACGGCATAAAAACCAAAGACATCAGCCACGATTTGATTGAAGCATTTCTGCTCCCAGGCAAGCACATAGCGTCCAGGAGGCGATTGCAGCCACTTTTCCCATGAACTCCATGGTGGTGCAGGCATCTGAGATGGGGAAGGTGGGGTTGGTATCATCGGTCTATGGTGAAGAATACTTTATTGCAGGTTTGGCCGATACCGGCCTTTGATGACAACTACATCTGGTGTATCCATGATGGGCAATCCGCCTTGATTGTGGATCCAGGTGATGCTGCCCCTGTACTGCAATACCTCGAGGAGAAAAATTTTACTCTGACCGGTATTTTAATTACGCATCATCATGCTGACCATACGGGTGGCATCCTCAATCTATTGCAGGCGCTGGGATCGGTCCCGGTTTATGGTCCCGCCAATATTGATATTCCTGGCCGCACGAATGTCATGATGGAAGGTGACAAGATTGAAGTGGCCGCACCACGCATTAGCCTTGAGGTGTATGAAGTGCCGGGTCATACCTTGACCCACATTGCTTACTTTGCAAACATGCAGGCCAATGTGGTTGAGCCGATGCTGTTCTGTGGCGACACCTTATTCGCATCAGGCTGTGGCCGTTTGTTTGAGGGCACCCCAACACAGATGAGTCAGTCCCTCGCTAAGTTCATTGCCTTGCCAAAAAATACCTTGGTCTATTGCACTCATGAATACACTCTATCGAATATTCGCTTCGCATTAGCGGTTGAGCCAAATAATGCAAACCTCATTACTTGGGCGGAAACTGCCAAGGCTCTACGCGATCAACATCTCCCAACCTTGCCTACGACTATCGGACAAGAGTTGCAGGTCAATCCATTCATGCGCTGTGATCAGAAGACTGTAATTGATGCCGCACTTGAAGTCTCCGGTGAGAAATCATTGCCTACGCCTGCGCATGTCTTGGCGGTGATAAGAGCTTGGAAGGATCGGTTCTGATGTTGTGGCGCTATGCGGCGATCTTGCTGATTGCTGCACTCTCGGGTTGTGCCAGTAATGGGGACTGGTCTTCTGACGCGCCGACGCGTCAGGACCCGCGCGCCTCCAAAGCAAAGCGCGTTAATCTGAAGAATCAATCTGTCAGTGACTTATATGCTCCATCAAGCAATCTTTGGATTCGTATTCGGGATGGCTTTGAGATGGAGCCGATGAATACGCCCCTAGAAATCGAGCAAGTGCGCTGGCTTAGCGCTCGCCCTGATTATGTGAATCGCTCGATGACTCGTTCATCTCGCTACCTGTTTTACATAGTGCAGGAAGTGAATGCGCGCAATATGCCAACGGAGATCGCTTTACTGCCTTTTGTCGAGAGCGCCTTCGTCACAAATGCAAAGTCCAGCGCCAAGGCAATGGGCTTGTGGCAATTCATGCCGGCAACCGGCAAAGATTTTCGTTTAACTCAAAACGTCTTTAGGGATGAGCGCAGAGATGTGTTGCAGTCCACCGACGCCGCGCTGGATTACTTGCAACGTTTATATAAGCAGTTCGGTAGCTGGGAGCTTGCATTAGCCGCTTATAACTGGGGCGCGGGTAATGTTGCTAAAGCGCAGAAACGTAATTTAGCGGCAGGACTACCGACGGATTACCTCAGTCTCAAGATGCCGAATGAGACGCGTAACTATGTGCCCAAGTTGATGGCCTATCGACAGATTGTGTTGGATCCTCAGGCCTACGGCATTGTGTTACCCGAGCTAGAAAACCATCCTTACTTTGTAGCGGTGGACGTTGGTAGTGATATCGACGTTGATCTAGCGATTAAGTTGGCTGAGATTCCATCGGATGAGTTTCATAGTCTGAATCCGTCTTTTAATAAGCCAGTCATTTTGAGTAATGCTAACCAGCAGATTTTGCTGCCCTTCGGTCACGCGGAAATCTTCCAGGCAAATCTCAAGCAGTACACCAAGCCACTGTCTTCATGGGCGGCGGTTCAGGTGACTAAAACAGAATCTGTAGATCAATGCGCCAAGACTCTTGGTGTTGATGCCGATACCTTGCGAGAAGTGAATGGCATTCCAAAGGGGATGCGCATTCGTTCTGGGTCCACCGTTTTAGTGCCAAAAACCAGCCGTAGACCTGGCGATATTTCTCTGGCGATGGCAGAAAACGGCAGTCTTAGTCTCGACAAGCCAGCGCCCCCGGCGCCTAAAAAATGTGCAAAAGGGGCAAAATGTCCGGTAGCAAAATCTGCAAAAGGGGCTGCTAAGGGTAATTCTTCCGCAAATAATGCTGCATCTCAGCATAAATCCGCATCGACAGGGCTTGCAAAATCTGCGAAAAATGGATCTGCGAAGACGACTGGCTCCACAGTCAAGGCATCAAATAGCAAAGGGGCTAGCAAGATTCAGTAAGCCCAGACACTTTAATTTACTTATTTAGGTTGACCATGTCCTACAAATCAGAACACGAACGCTCCATTAAAGACCCAGATGGATTCTGGGGAGAGCAGTCAAAACTCATTCATTGGGAAAAACCATTTAATAAAGTTCTGGATTACGCAAACCCTCCATTTGCAAAATGGTTTGAAGGCGGTCTAACCAATCTTTGCTACAACGCAGTGGATCGACATCTCAAAGATCGTCCTGATCAAATTGCTCTCGTTGCTGTTTCAACAGAAACCAATGTAGAGAAAGCGTACACATTTAAAGAGCTCTACGAAGAAGTCAATCGTATGGCTGCTATCTATAAAGCCAATGGCGTCAAAAAGGGCGATCGTGTATTGATCTACATGCCAATGATTGCTGAAGCTTGTTTTGCAATGCTTGCTTGCGCACGTATTGGCGCAATTCACTCGGTGGTGTTTGGAGGCTTTGCTTCCCACAGCTTGGCATCACGTATTGATGATGCAAAACCAAAAATGATTGTGACTGCAGAAGCAGGCGCACGTGGCGGTAAAGCGGTTCCTTATAAGCCTTTGCTTGACGAGGCAATTACGCTTGCTAGCTACAAACCTGAGAAAGTCTTGATTGTGAACCGCGGTCTGACTGAGTTCACTACGGTTGCTGGCCGTGATTTAGATTACGCCACTGAGCGTCAAAAGCACCTAAACGATTTGGTTCCAATTGAGTGGGTTGATGCGACTCACACTTCATACATCCTATACACCTCAGGCACTACTGGTAAGCCGAAGGGCGTTCAACGCGACACCGGTGGTTATGCAGTTGCTTTGGCTGCAACCATGAAGCACATCTTCTGCGGTAATCCTGGCGAAACCATGTTCTGCACATCTGACATCGGTTGGGTTGTAGGTCATAGCTACATCATTTACGCGCCATTACTCAATGGCATGGCAACCATTATGTATGAAGGTACGCCATTGCGTCCAGATGCAGGTATTTGGTGGGAGTTGGTTGAGAAGTACAAAGTGTCAGTCATGTTCTCCGCACCAACTGCAGTTCGTGTTCTCAAGAAACAAGATCCTGCGTTCTTAACTAAATATGATCTGTCTAGCCTGCGCGCCTTGTTTTTGGCGGGCGAGCCTTTGGATGAGCCAACAGCGACATGGATTCATGATGCGATCAAGAAGCCAATCGTGGATAACTACTGGCAGACTGAAACAGGTTGGCCAATGCTGGCAATTCAGCGTGGTGTAGAAGTAATGCCGCATAAGTTTGGTTCGCCAGGCGTTCCTTCATTTGGTTACAACATGAAGTTGCTCGATGATGCAACTTCCGAAGAGCTGGGCCCAGATCAGAAGGGCGTCATTGCAATTGAAGGTCCTTTGCCCCCAGGTTGTATGCAGACTGTTTGGGGTGATGACAAGCGCTTTGTCAGCACCTATTGGGAAACCATCCCGGGTAAGACCATTTACTCCACTTTTGACTGGGGTATTAAAGATGAGGACGGTTATTTCTTCATCTTGGGTCGTACCGATGACGTGATTAACGTTGCAGGCCATCGTTTAGGTACCCGTGAGATTGAGGAGAGTATTTCTAGCCACCCAAATATCTCGGAAGTGGCAGTGGTAGGTATTGAGGACAAACTTAAGGGTCAGGCAGCGATTGCATTTGTGATTCCAAAGGATTCTTCAAATACAGCCACCTTGGAAGCGGAGTGCATGAAGACTGTGGACACCACATTGGGTGCAATTGCGCGTCCGGGCCGTGTTTATGTGGTTACTGCTTTGCCTAAGACCCGTTCTGGCAAGATCGTTCGTCGTGCACTTCAGGCTGTAGCTGAAGGGCGCGATCCTGGTGATATCAGCACCATGGAAGATCAGACTGTTTTGGCTCAAATTAAGACCATCATCGAGCAAAGCGCAAAGTCTTAAAGCTAGCTCAGTTTTAGCCAAATTAAGCCCCTCGGTCGCAAGACTTAGGGGCTTATTACCTTCTAAGCCCAATTGGCTGGGAATCCAAGGGTTTATACGCAAAACTGGTATCATTACTAGGTTCAAAACTTAATAAATTACCCTAGCGCTTAAAGACACTCACCTCCCGCACAAACAGTCCTGGGTTGGTCTTTTTGGGGTGTTGAGCGTCGGATGGAGCAGGGACTGGAGATGGTTTGTCACCCTTGCTTCCTTCTTTTCCTCCCGCCGTGTTGGCTCTAGCCGACGGCACCGTATTTCCCGGTCTTAGTATTGGCGCCCCTGGCGAAACTACCGGTGAAGTCGTTTTCAATACCGCACTTACTGGCTATCAAGAGATCATTACTGATCCTAGTTACTCTCGCCAAATCGTGACCTTGACCTATCCGCACATCGGCAACGTGGGTGTGAACGGTCAAGACGCCGAGTCGGATCAAATTCATGCTGCTGGCTTGGTCGTAAAAGACCTCTCTAAGCGTGTCTCGAATTTCCGCTCTGAAGAAAGCCTCGATAGCTATCTCACCAAAGCAGGCGTAGTGGGCATCTCTGGTATCGATACCCGCAAGCTCACTCGCATCCTGCGTGACAAAGGCGCTCAGTCTGGCGCAATCGTCGCTGGCAAGATGGGTGATGATGTAGAGGCTCTTGGTAAGAAAGCCTTGGAGTTGGCTAAAGCCTTCCCGGGTATGGCTGGTTTAGATCTAGCCAAGGTGGTTACTACTAAGACTCCATATCAATGGCGTGAAGCTGAATGGGATCTACATGGTCCTGACGGTAAACCTGCATACAGAACTTTAGATGCTAGCAAGCCAATCAAGAAAGTGGTTGCTTATGACTTTGGTGTGAAGCGCAATATTTTGCGCATGCTCACAGAGCGTGGCTGCGAACTCACGGTTGTGCCTGCACAAACTAGCGCCGCTGAAGTATTGGCGATGAACCCAGATGGCGTGTTCTTCTCAAACGGCCCCGGAGATCCTGGTCCTTGCGATTACGCGATTGCTGCCGCAAAAGAAATTATCGAAAAAGGTGTTCCAACATTCGGTATTTGTTTGGGTCACCAGATTATGGGTTTAGCTGCTGGCGCTAAAACTTTGAAGATGAAGTTTGGTCACCACGGTGCAAACCACCCTGTAAAAGATTTGGATACTGGGCGCGTAGCGATTACCTCTCAGAACCATGGTTTTGCGGTGGACGCAAATACGCTGCCTGACAATATTCGTGTCACGCATGTTTCATTATTTGACGGATCACTACAAGGTTTAGCTTGGAAAGATAAGCCTGCTTTGTGTTTCCAAGGTCACCCTGAGGCCTCACCTGGCCCTCATGACATCGCCTATTTATTTGATCGTTTTGTGGAGCTAATGAATGCTGCCGCTGTTAGCAATAAGGGGGGCAAATAATGCCTAAGCGTAGCGACATTAAGAGCATCCTGATTATTGGTGCAGGTCCAATTGTGATTGGACAGGCCTGTGAGTTTGACTATTCTGGTGCGCAAGCTTGTAAAGCTTTGCGTGATGAAGGCTACAAAGTTATTTTGGTGAACAGCAATCCTGCGACCATCATGACTGACCCAGAGATGGCGGATGTGACTTACATCGAGCCGATCACATGGGAAGTAGTAGAGCGCATTATTGCCACTGAGAAACCGGATGCGATTTTGCCAACGATGGGTGGTCAAACTGCCTTGAATTGCGCACTTGATTTGCATCGCCATGGTGTTCTCGCAAAATACGGTTGCGAATTGATTGGTGCTTCACCAGAAGCGATTGATAAAGCAGAAGATCGTCAAAAGTTTAAAGATGCGATGACCAAGATTGGTCTCGGTTCTGCGAAGTCTGGCATTGCGCACTCGATGGATGAGGCGCATGAAGTTCAGCAACGTATTCAGAAAGAAACTGGCAGCTTAGGCTTTCCGGTCGTGATTCGTCCTTCTTTCACTATGGGTGGATCAGGCGGTGGTATTGCATACAACCGTGAAGAGTTTGAAGAGATTTGCAAACGCGGCTTAGATTTGTCACCAACACGTGAGCTCTTGATTGAAGAGTCTCTCTTGGGTTGGAAAGAGTTTGAGATGGAAGTGGTGCGTGACCGCGCCGATAACTGCATCATCGTTTGCTCAATCGAAAACTTAGATCCAATGGGTGTGCATACCGGTGACTCAATCACTGTTGCCCCAGCACAAACATTGACGGATAAAGAGTATCAAATTCTCCGAAATGCCTCAATTGCGGTATTGCGTGAGATTGGTGTGGATACTGGTGGTTCAAACGTACAGTTCTCCATTAACCCGGTCGATGGTCGCATGATCGTTATTGAGATGAACCCACGTGTTTCACGCTCATCTGCATTGGCTTCTAAAGCAACTGGTTTCCCAATCGCTAAGATTGCGGCGAAACTCGCGGTTGGTTATACCTTGGATGAGTTGAAGAACGACATCACTGGTGGCGCCACTCCAGCATCCTTTGAGCCATCAATCGATTACGTTGTAACCAAGATTCCTCGCTTTGCGTTTGAGAAATTCCCGCAAGCGGATTCTCGTCTGACAACGCAGATGAAATCCGTAGGTGAGGTGATGGCAATTGGCCGCACTTTCCAAGAATCATTCCAAAAAGCATTGCGCGGTTTAGAGGTTGGTGTTGACGGTCTAGATGAAGTTTCTACAGATCTAGATGACATCATTCAAGAAATCGGCGAGCCAGGACCGGATCGTATTTGGTATTTGGCTGATGCTTTCCGTATGGGTATGGGTTTAGATGAGATCTTCAACGAGACCAAGGTTGACCCTTGGTTCTTGGAGCAAATCGAAGAACTTATCACCATGGAAACTGAGCTCAAGCAGCGCAAGATCGATAGCTTGTCAGCTCCAGAGTTGCGTTTCATTAAGCAAAAAGGTTTTTCAGATCGTCGCTTAGGGAAATTGTTGGGAGTAGATGCTTCCTCAGTTCGTGCAGCACGTCACCGTTTAAAAGTAGTGCCTGTGTATAAGCGCGTGGATACCTGTGCGGCTGAGTTCTCTACAAACACAGCTTATTTGTATTCCACTTACGAAGCAGAGCATGGCGAGTGCGAGTCACAACCAACCACTAAAGACAAGATTATGGTCTTGGGTGGCGGTCCAAACCGTATTGGTCAGGGTATCGAGTTTGACTATTGCTGTGTACATGCTGCCTTAGCCATGCGCGAAGATGGCTATGAAACCATCATGGTGAACTGTAACCCAGAAACGGTTTCTACTGATTACGACACATCTGATCGCTTGTATTTTGAGCCTTTAACTTTAGAAGATGTGTTGGAGATTGTTGCCAAAGAAAAACCAAAGGGTGTGATCGTGCAGTACGGCGGTCAAACTCCGTTGAAGTTGGCCTTAGATCTTGAGGCAAATGGCGTACCTATTATTGGTACATCACCAGACATGATCGATGCAGCTGAAGATCGTGAGCGCTTCCAGAAGTTATTGCATGATTTGAACTTGCGTCAGCCGCCTAACCGAACAGCGCGTGCGGAAGATGAGGCTTTGAAGCTTGCTGAAGAAATTGGTTACCCATTGGTAGTGCGTCCTTCCTACGTATTAGGTGGTCGCGCAATGGAAATCGTTCATGATGGTCGTGACCTTGAGCGTTACATGCGTGAGGCTGTCAAGGTATCTCATGACTCACCAGTATTGTTAGACCGCTTCTTGAATGATGCGATTGAGTGCGACGTGGACTGTATCAGTGATGGTCAGCGCGTATTCATTGGTGGTGTGATGGAGCATATTGAGCAAGCCGGCGTTCACTCTGGTGACTCTGCCTGTTCTTTGCCACCGTACTCACTATCTGATGAGACGATCGCAGAAATCAAGCGTCAAACAGCGGCAATGGCTAAAGGCCTGAATGTAGTTGGCTTAATGAACGTACAGTTTGCTATCCAGAATGTTGATGGCAAGGATGTTATTTATGTTCTCGAGGTAAACCCACGCGCTTCTCGTACCGTGCCATTCGTATCTAAAGCAACTGGTTTGCAGTTGGCGAAGATTGCGGCACGCTGCATGGTGGGTCAGACTTTAGACCAGCAAGGTATTCAGGCTGAAGTGAAGCCAGAGTATTTCTCTGTTAAAGAAGCGGTGTTCCCATTCAACAAGTTCCCAGGCATTGATCCAATTCTTGGACCAGAGATGCGTTCAACTGGTGAAGTAATGGGTGTTGGTAAAACTTTCGGCGAAGCCTTATTTAAGTCTCAGTTAGGTGCCGGCATTAAGTTACCTAAGAGTGGCACTGTAGTCTTGACGGTCAAAGATAGCGATAAGCCAAAAGCAGTCGAAGTGGCTAAGCTCCTACATCAGTTGGGCTTCCCAATGGTGGCTACTAAAGGTACCGCTGCAGCGATTGAAGCCGCTGGATTACCAGTACGCGTAGTCAATAAAGTAAAAGATGGTCGCCCACACATTGTTGACTTGATCAAGAATGGTGAGATCTCACTGGTCTTTACTACCGTTGATGAGACACGTACTGCGATTGCGGATTCCCGCTCCATTCGTACTAGTGCCCAAGCTAATAATGTGACTTACTACACCACGATTAGTGCAGCACGTGCCGTCATGGATGGTTTGATGACATCTCAAAATGGCAATAAAGAGTCTCTTGAAGTGTATTCATTGCAGAATCTGCATAAGACTCTCAATTAAATTAAGTTAGGTAAGAAGCATGAACACAATCCCTATTACTAAGCATGGCGCAGAGCTCCTCAAAGAAGAGTTGCATCGCTTAAAGCATGTAGAGCGTCCATCGGTGATTAATGCAATCTCTGAAGCGCGTGCACAGGGCGACCTTTCTGAGAATGCTGAGTACGATGCCGCTAAAGAGAAGCAGGGCTTTATTGAAGGTCGTATTCAGGAGCTTGAAGGAAAGTTATCTGCCGCTCAAATCATTGATCCAGCAACTTTGGATGTGAATGGCCGCGTAGTATTTGGCGCGACCGTTGATCTCGAAGACTTGGAAGATGGCACCAAGTTGACTTATCAAATCGTTGGTGATGACGAGGCTGATATTGAGTTTAATAAGATCTCGATTAGCTCTCCGATTGCTCGTGCATTGATCAGCAAAGAAGAGGGTGATGTTGTGGCTGTGCAAGCTCCTGGCGGTAATCGCGAAGTAGAAATTCTCGCGGTTCGTTACATCTAATAATCCCAAATCAATATGCAGACTCTAGAGACTCCGAATCATATGGGGGCTCAAAGACTGTTTATTCTGATTGCGGGTTTATGGGTCGGTAGTCTCCTCACTGTAGGCTACTTAGTCGCCCCAGCTATTTTTAGTACGATGACTGATCGCCAAGCTGCCGGCATGGTGGCTGGCAGTATTTTTAAGTTAGAGGCTTACCTCAGCTTAATTGTGTGCATCGGTCTAATGGTCTTAGCTAACCTCCTGGTTAATCGCGGCCTCAGTCAATTCAGACTCATTCGTTGGCTCTTATTGGCAATGCTGCTGTGCTCGATCGCAGCAGCTTTTATCTTCATTCCTTGGATGAATGCGCTTAGAGATAACGCCTTAGCCCAAGGCATGCCGGTAATGGAGTCTCCCTCAGCTACTTTATTCGGCAGGTTACATGGGGCCTCTAGCATTCTGTTTATGTTGCAGAGTCTTTTGGGTATCACCTTGGTTTGGCGACTGACCAAGAGGTAGGCAATAAAAAACGCCGACTAGCGGCGTTTTTTTAAAACTCTTTGATGCTCTTTGCATCAAGAGCCCAAGGATTTCTTCTTCGTGCTGCTCATGCGTACTTTACGTTTCTTAATTGGAGCGGGCGCTGCAACAGCCTTGCGGTAGCCAGGCGATGACCAACCAATCTTTGACTCAGCAGCATCAGCGCGCAGAACACGTTTCTTCGGAGTGGCGCTTTTTGCAGCAGCAACTCTTTCAAAAGGCGACTTGCTGGCTGCAGAGCGTCGATCTGATCTCTCGGAGGTGCTAGTACGAACACCGGCTTTTGCGACAACACGATTCGGTTGACGCTTAGTGCGAGGTGCTTGCAATGATTTCTTGGTTTGCTTGCTAGATCTTCCTAAATTGGAGAGGGCCGCATCAACAATATCAATCGGCTTCCAAAGTACGAGCAATTTTCCGATGTGTTGAACTGGAGCTGCGCCAAGTTTGTCGCAAAGCTCTTCATAGATGGCAACGCGTGCATCACGGTCATCACCAAAGACGCGAACTTTAATCAGGCCGTGATGAGAAATCGCTAACTTAGCCTCTTTAACGACCGCAGGGGTCAGGCCATCGCCACCAATCATGACGACTGGACTCAGTCCATGGGCGTCAGCTTTAAGGGATTTACGTTGTGCAGGAGTAATAGTAAGTGCAGTCATGGCCTCGATGATAGAGCATTAGGGCTTGTAAAACAGGGCTTTCGGCCTCATATAGGCTTATATCAAGATGTTTTACGTCGATTCCTTTTGCCTTGTAGGGCATAAACAAGGAAAATGGACGCCGAAAGTGGGTAAGTTGTGGCAAAGAATAAATTTAATAAAAGTTGGTTGCAGGATCACCTCAATGATCCGTACGTGAAGATGGCTCAAAAAGAGGGCTATCGCGCACGGGCCGTCTATAAGCTGAGCGAGATAGACGAGCAAGACCGACTCATCAAAGCAGGTATGACTATTGTGGATCTCGGGAGTGCTCCTGGGAGCTGGTCTCAGTACGCCCGTAATCGCCTGACGGAGCTTGGTAAAAACAATCCCAATATTGAATCTGGCAAGCCAGATGGAACCATTATTGCGATCGATATTCTGCCGATGGAGGATATTGCAGACGTTTCCTTTATTCAGGGAGACTTCCGTGAGGATGAGGGTTTAAAGGCTCTAGAGGCGCTTTTACCGGCCGATGCGGACGGAAAAGTTGATCTAGTGATGTCGGATATGGCCCCCAATCTATCTGGGGTAGGCGTTGCAGATGCAGCTCGCATGGCTTTTTTGGCTGAGATTGCCTTGGATTTCTCGGTTCAACACCTCAAGCCTGAGGGTGCCTTATTAATTAAGTGTTTTAACGGTAGTGGCTATAGCCAAATCGTGGAATCCTTTAAAAAGGTCTTTAAAACAGTAGCCTCCAGAAAGCCAAAAGCGTCCAGAGCGAAGTCCTCGGAAATCTTTTTGCTTGGCCGAGACCTCAAACCACCTAAATAACCCCCTAAAAGAAGGGGTTTATTAAATAAATTGGCTCTCAGCCCTTGAAAAAGGCTGGTAGTAGAATCAAATACTTAGGTATAGCAATCCGCTTTAACTCCCGGATTAATCCGGCAAAGGTCTCCTTTTGAATAGCAATATGTTGCAGAAAATCGGTGTGTGGCTCATTGTGGGTCTAGTGCTGTTCACTGTTTTTAAACAGTTTGACAAGCCTAAAGATCAGAATCAGGTCACGTATTCTCAATTCATGGACGATGCCAAGGCTGGCAAAGTCAAACGAGTTGATGTGCAAGGTCGCACACTGCAAGTCACTCCAAACGACGGCAACAAATACTCCATCATCTCCCCAGGAGACATTTGGATGGTTGGCGATCTGATGAAGTATGGAGTCCAAGTTACCGGTAAGGCAGATGACGAACCCAATATGTTAGTTTCTGCTTTGTACTACCTCGGACCGACTTTATTGATTATTGGTTTTTGGTTCTTCATGATGCGTCAGATGCAAGGCGGCGGTAAGGGCGGAGCATTCTCTTTCGGCAAATCCAAAGCGCGTTTGATTGATGAGAACAGCAATACAGTTACCTTTGCTGATGTCGCTGGTTGCGATGAAGCCAAAGAAGAAGTCTTCGAGATTGTTGACTTCCTTAAAGATCCGCAAAAGTTTCAAAAGCTTGGTGGCCGCATTCCGCATGGCGTATTACTAGTAGGCCCTCCGGGAACTGGTAAGACCTTGCTGGCTCGTGCGATTGCGGGTGAGGCAAAAGTTCCATTCTTCTCCATCTCAGGTTCAGACTTCGTAGAGATGTTTGTTGGTGTTGGCGCATCACGCGTGCGCGACATGTTTGAAAACGCCAAGAAAAATTCTCCTTGCATCATCTTTATTGACGAGATCGATGCGGTTGGTCGTCATCGTGGCGCCGGTATGGGTGGTGGTAATGATGAACGTGAGCAAACTCTCAACCAAATGCTGGTGGAGATGGATGGTTTTGAAAGTAATAGCGGTGTAATCGTTGTTGCTGCAACCAACCGTTCTGATGTATTGGATCGTGCCTTATTGCGTCCTGGTCGTTTTGACCGTCAAGTGCATGTTGGCTTGCCAGACATTCGTGGTCGTGAGCAAATTCTTCAAGTGCATATGCGCAAAGTTCCGATTGATCCAGATGTGGACGCAGCAGTATTGGCGCGCGGCACACCTGGTTTCTCAGGTGCGGATTTGGCGAACTTGGTAAATGAGTCAGCATTGTTTGCAGCGCGTCGTAATAAGCGTGCAGTAGATATGAAAGACTTTGAAGATGCCAAAGACAAGATCTATATGGGTCCTGAGCGTAAGTCTGCAGTGATGCGTGAAGAAGAGCGTCGTAATACGGCGTATCACGAGTCTGGTCACGCAGTGGTTGCGAAGGTGTTGCCTAAAGCGGATCCAGTGCACAAGGTCACCATCATGCCGCGCGGTATGGCGCTTGGTGTGACTTGGCAGCTTCCTGAGTTCGATCGTGTGAACTTATACAAAGATCGCATGATGGAAGAGTTGGCGATTTTGTTTGGTGGTCGTGCTGCTGAAGAAGTGTTCTTGCATTCCATGAGTACAGGCGCATCGAATGACTTTGAACGTGCTACCAAAATGGCGCGCGACATGGTGACGCGTTACGGTATGAGTGATAGCTTAGGTACGATGGTCTACGTCGACACTGAATCTGAAAGCATGTTCGGTCGCACTAGCTCAAAGACAGTTTCTGAGTTGACTCAACAAAAGGTGGATGCGGAGATTCGTGCATTGGTCGATAGTCAATACGCATTGGCAAGATCTATTCTCGAGCAAAACCGTGACAAGGTTGAAGCGATGGTTGCTGCTTTGCTTGAATGGGAAACCATTGATGCTGAGCAGATTACCGACATCATGGAAGGTCGTCCACCACGTGCTCCAAAGCCACCTCCAGCAACCCAGTTTGGTAATTCTGCTGGTACGCCAGGTCCTGCTGCGGGCGCTGCTCCAGCGACTGCTTAATTAGCTTTAAGCTGATAGCAAGGTGATGAAGCAAACTCTGCCCGCAACATGGCGTTGCGGGCGTTTTCTTTTTGACTTTAGTAAACGTCAGCGCCCATTAGTGATGGGTATTCTGAATGCCACACCAGATTCATTTTCGGATGGTGGCAAATTCAGAACCCCAAGTGATGCCATTGCTCAAGCAGAGCGCATGATTGCCAACGGCGCAGACATGATTGATATCGGTGGTGAATCTACTCGCCCCGGTGCTGAACCAGTTTCCCTCCAAGAAGAATTAGATCGTGTCTTACCGGTCATTGAGTCTCTAAAAGATTGTGGTGTAGCACTATCAATCGACACCTATAAAGCCGAGACTATGCGCCAAGCACTCAAGGCTGGAGTGGATTGCGTAAACGACATTTGGGCATTGCGACAAGAGGGGGCAGTAGAGGCGGTCATTGAGTGCGATAAAAGCAATTTAGATAAACAGTGCGGCATTGTTTTAATGCACATGCAACGTGATCCACAAACCATGCAATTTGATCCCGAGTATCAAGATGTCATCACAGAGGTAAAAGCGTTTCTACAGGAGCGCGCCACCTTGCTGGAAGATCAAGGCATTGCTAAAAATAGAATCGCTATTGATCCTGGATTTGGATTTGGTAAAAGTCTTGAGCACAACCTTAAGATGCTGGCTGATTTTGATCAATTCTCGCAACTAGGCTATCCGGTATTAGCAGGAATTTCTCGTAAATCGATGTTGGGCAAGTTAACGGGTCGTGATACCAATGACCGAGTAGCGCCAAGCATTGCTGCTGCAATTCTGGCTGCTGATCGAGGTGCCCGCATCATCCGTGTCCATGATGTTCAGGAGACGGTTGACTCCTTAAAGCTCTGGGAAGCGGTCCAGAAATAACTTGGTTGGTTAAATACCCACAAGTTTTATAATCAAGCCTATGAAAAAACAATACTTTGGTACTGATGGCATCCGCGGTGAAGTAGGGCAATTTCCGATTGTTCCGGAGTTCATCACTCGCCTCGGCTATGCTGCCGGAAAAGTACTGAGTAGCCAGGCAAAGCCCGGTGAGCGTTGCAAGATTTTGATTGGTAAAGACACCCGTGTTTCCGGTTATTTATTGGAAGCCGCTTTAGAGGCTGGCTTTGCCGCTGCTGGTGTAGATGTGATGTTGTGTGGCCCTATGCCAACCCCTGGCGTTGCCTACCTCACTAAGGCATTACGCTTATCTGCAGGAGTGGTGATTTCAGCATCACACAACGCCTATCAAGATAACGGTATTAAATTCTTCTCTGCTGAAGGCGGTAAGTTGACCGATGAGTTTGAATTAGCGATTGAGGCTGAGCTTGCAAAACCGATGGGCTGCGTAAGCTCAAAGGAGCTGGGTAAAGCATTTCGTTTAGATGATGCTGCTGGTCGTTATATTGAATTCTGTAAATCCACCTTTCCAGGCGAGCTCAATCTCAAAGGCATGAAGTTGGTGGTGGACTGTGCACATGGCGCTGCGTACCATACTGCTCCTCACGTCTTTCATGAACTTGGCGCAGAAGTAATTTCTATTGGTGTTCAACCCGATGGCCGCAACATTAATGATGGCTTTGGTGCGACATCCCCTGAAGCATTAATTGCGAAAGTTAAAGAAACTAAGGCAGATCTTGGTATTGCCTTAGATGGTGATGCTGATCGCTTACAAATGGTTGACGCCTCCGGCAGATTATTTAATGGTGATGAACTGCTATACGTACTTGCAAAAGATCGCATCGAGCGGGGTCAAGCAATGGGTGGGGTAGTTGGCACTTTGATGACCAACCTTGCTGTAGAAAACGCTATCAAAGGTTTGGGTATCGGATTTGAGCGCGCCAATGTAGGCGATCGCTATGTCTTGGAGTTGCTCAAACAAAAAGGCTGGATTATTGGTGGCGAAGGCTCAGGCCATCTGCTGTGCTTAGATCAACATTCAACTGGTGACGGCACTATTGCCGCATTACAAGTTCTAGCCGCCATGAGTCAGGCCAAGAAGAGCTTGGCGCAATTGCTAGATTCCGTAAAAATCTTCCCCCAAGTACTTCTCAATATTAAATTTAAGGCTGGCTACGACTGGAAGGTTGATAACGCCCTCAAATCCAAGATTAATCAGGTTGAGAGTGATCTTAAAGGCACGGGTAGGGTACTTATTCGCGCCTCAGGCACAGAGCCCGTCCTGCGGGTCATGGTTGAGGCTCAGGATGGCGATGTAGCCATGAGCTCGGCTAAGAGCATTGCGGATTTAGTTCCAACCATATAACCCCTTGATTTAATTAGGATTAGTTCTTTTATGACAACTGTCATAAAAGGGTCACACTCAAATCGTATCGTTCCTCTATCGCAATGTTGCGTTATTTATCTGAGGAACGATCCACATGAAATCATTTTTGAAAAAAGCGTTAGTTGTTAGCGCGATTTCAATTGCCCCAGTTGCATTTGCAGCGGACATGACCGGCGCTGGCGCAACATTCCCATACCCAATTTATGCAAAGTGGGCTGAAGCTTACAAATCCAAGACTGGCTCCAATATGAACTATCAGTCTATTGGTTCTTCAGGTGGCATCAAGCAAATTAAAGCAAAAACTGTGGATTTCGGCGCAAGCGACAATCCAGTTAAATTTGAAGATTTAGAAAAAGATGGCTTGGTTCAGTTCCCGGCAATTATTGGCGGTGTGGTTCCAGTTATTAACGTTGAAGGTGTGAAGCCTTACGAGCTCAAGCTATCTCCAGACACTTTGTCTGATATTTTTCAGGGCGCTATTACCAACTGGAATGACAGACGTATTGTGTTGAACAACCCAGGTATGAAGATGCCTGACTTGCCAATTACTGTAGTGCATCGTGCAGATGGCTCTGGAACTACTGCAATTTTTACAAACTACTTAGCCAAAGTTAGTCAGAACTGGAAAGATGCAGTTGGCGAAGGTGCTGCTGTTAAGTGGCCAGCAACCTCATCTGTAGGTGGTAAGGGTAATGAAGGTGTTGCAGCTAACGTTTCTCGCGTTAAAGGCGCAATTGGCTATGTTGAGTATGCCTACGCCAAGAAAAACAAAATGACTAGCGTTTCCTTAAAGAATAAAGATGGTCAATTTGTTCAGCCTGATGATCTTACTTTTGCAGCAGCAGCAGCTGGCACAGACTGGTCTAAGATTCCTGGTATGGGTACATTCATTACCAATGCTTCTGGCGCGAAATCATGGCCAATCACTGGCGCATCTTTTATCTTGATCTACAAGAATCCAGAGAACAAAGCAAATGCTGCTGAAGTAATTAAGTTCTTTGACTTTGCATTTAAAGATGGCAAGAAGATGGCTGAAGAGTTGGATTACGTTCCAATGCCTGATGTAACTACTGATTTCATTCGCAAGAATGTATTCTCAAAAGTAGTTACTAAGTAAGGTTTGGGACTACTGTCTATTTGTCTCTCATATGACAGCTCCACCGAGGGTGGGGCTGTTTCAATTTTTAAATAAGCTCAATCATGATTGAATCAACTCAGTCGCACTCAGCGCCCACGCCTCAAGCTCTTCGGATTGCTAAGTTGCAACGTATTCAAGATTTTTTATTTCACGGAATTACACAATTTTTTGCTCTATCAGTGCTGATTGCGCTGGTTGGCATCATTATTTCGCTAATTATTAATGCTTGGCCCGCCCTTGATAAATTTGGAATCGGGTTTTTCTTTACTAAAGAGTGGGACATTGTTAATGGTGAGTTTGGTGGCCTAATCGCCATTTACGGCACATTGGTGACCTCCTTGATTGCGCTACTCATTGCCGTGCCATTAAGCTTTGGTATTGCGGTGTTTTTAACTGAGTTATGTCCCGGTCCATTACGTAGACCTTTGGGTACCGCTGTTGAATTGCTTGCAGCTGTTCCTTCTATCATTTATGGAATGTTTGGTTTATTTATATTCGCACCACTTTTTGGTGAGTATATTCAGCCAGCCTTAGCAGCAACGCTGGGTCAAATTCCGGGTTTAGGAATTTTGTTCTCTGGTGCTTTTAATGGCATTGGTATTTTATGTGCAGGCCTCATCTTGGCCATGATGATTCTTCCCTTCATCGCCTCAGTCATGCGCGATGTATTTGAAATTGTTCCACCTGTTCTTAAAGAGTCGGCATACGGTATCGGCTGCACTACTTGGGAAGTGGTAAAAAATATCGTTCTTCCTTATACCAAGGCTGGTGTGATTGGTGGCGTCATGCTTGGATTGGGTAGGGCGCTTGGTGAAACTATGGCTGTCACCTTTGTGATTGGCAATGCACACCGTCTTTCTGCATCCCTTTTCGCTCCGGGCAACTCAATTGCCTCCACATTGGCTAATGAGTTTGGTGAGGCTGAGCTTGGACCACATTACTCTTCTTTATTTGCGCTTGGTCTTGCGCTATTCATGATTACATTCGTAGTTTTAGCCATTGCTAAGTGGATGTTGATGAATATGGAGAAAAAGCAAGGACTTAAAACATGAACGGCCTATCCAATATTAATCCAGCAGTTTTTGCTAAACGTAAGCGCGCCAACAAGATTGGCCTAGTCCTCTCTACTGGGGCTATGGTGCTTGGTATGGTTTTCCTTCTCTGGATTCTGAGCATCCTATTTATTAAGGGCTTCTCCTCCATTAATATGGACGTATTCCTGCACAGCACTCCTGCGCCGGGATCTGAGGGTGGAGGTCTGGCTAATGCGATTGTAGGCAGCTTGATGATTGTGGCTAGTTGTACTTTAATTAGTACTCCGATTGGCGTTTTAGCTGGCCTATACCTCTCTGAATATGGTGATAGAAGTAAGGTTGCGTCCGTAACACGCTTTGTTACAGACATCATGCTCTCAGCACCATCAATTGTTATTGGTTTGTTTGTATATGCAATTGTCGTTGCTCAGGTCCGTCACTTTTCTGGTTGGGCGGGGACTATCGCCTTGGCCTTAATCGCTATTCCAGTAGTAGTTCGCACAACAGAGAATATGTTGCGTTTAGTTCCGGGTAGTTTGCGTGAAGCAGCTTATGCATTGGGTACGCCAAAGTGGAAGGTGGCCTTCATGATCACTCTACGTGCCGCCCAAAGTGGTGTGATTACCGGTATTTTATTGGCCCTGGCCCGCGTTAGCGGTGAAACTGCACCACTGCTTTTTACGGCGCTAAATAATCAATTCTTTACAACCAATATGAATGCACCGATGGCTAACTTGCCTGTGGTGATCTTCCAGTTTGCGATGAGTCCCTACGATAACTGGGTAGACCTAGCTTGGGCTGCCGCTTTGCTCATCACATTCACTGTATTGGGATTAAATATCCTAGCCCGGGTAGTCTTCCGTGAAAAAGTACAAAGCTAATGGCCAATATGAAAACAATGTTTGACTTAAATACAATCGATAGTCAAGGAATCAGAATGAACGACAACACTAATATCCAAACCGCTAAAGAAGTAAAAAATGCTATTGAGGTACGCAACCTCAATTTTTTCTACGGAGCCTTCCAGGGTCTTAAAAATATTAATTTAGATATTGAAGAGGGTAAAGTAACCGCTTTTATTGGCCCATCTGGATGTGGAAAATCTACTCTTCTGAGAACTCTAAATCGCATGTATGACCTTTATCCTGGTCAGCGCGCAGAAGGTGAGATAAATTTCTACGGCCAAAATATTTTAGAGTCTGGTCAGGATCTGAACTTATTGCGCTCACGAATCGGTATGGTTTTCCAGAAGCCAACCCCATTCCCAATGTCTATTTATGAGAACATTGCATTTGGCGTGCGTTTATACGAAAAACTGTCTCGATCTGAGATGGATGAGCGCGTTGAATGGGCTCTCAATAAGGCGGCTCTTTGGAATGAAGCAAAAGACAAACTTAATCAAAGTGGACTATCGCTCTCTGGCGGTCAGCAACAGCGACTGTGTATTGCTCGTGGGGTAGCTGTAAAGCCATCCGTTATTTTGCTTGATGAGCCAACCTCAGCATTGGATCCAATATCTACAGGCAAGATTGAGGAGTTGATTAACGAACTTAAGCATGAATATACGATTGCGATCGTTACGCACAACATGCAGCAAGCAGCTCGTGTCTCCGATTACACTGCATATATGTACTTGGGGAGTTTGATTGAGTATGGCAAGACGGACGAAATCTTTATCAAGCCCAAGCGTAAAGAAACAGAAGATTACATTACCGGCCGTTTTGGTTAATTGGAGAAATAAATGCCAGATAAACACCTATCATCACAATTTGATGCAGATCTAAATTCCCTCTCTAGTCGTTTGTTAGAAATGGGCGGCTTAGTTGAATCCCAGATTTCAACTGCTATGCGTGCCTTCACCCAGATGGATATCGATACCTGTAACGTTGTTATCGCTAATGAGAAAACGGTAAATGATCTAGAAATTCAGATTGACTTGGCCTGTACCGAATTGATTGCGCGTCGCCAACCAACGGCTCGTGACTTGCGTTTGGTAATGGCTGTGTCTAAGGCAATCACCAATTTAGAGCGTGCGGGCGATGAGGCTGAGCGCGTTGCTAAGCGTACTAAGCGTTTAATCGAATCCGGTGCAACCCATAACATTAATGTTGCCGAAATTCGTTTGTCTGGTCAGATGGCTATTTCATTATTGCGCCGCAGTTTGGATGCGTTTGCGCGTTTAGATACAAGCGCAGCTGCTGAAGTGGTTCAAGAAGACCGTCAGATCGATGAAGAGTTTAGGGGCTTTGTACGTAAGCTGATTTCCTACATGATGGAAGATCCACATACGATTTCAACAGGACTCGATATGCTCACGATTGCTAAAGCAATTGAGCGTATTGGTGATCATGCAAAGAATATTGCGGAGTTCGTGATTTATATTGCTAAAGGCTCTGATGTGCGCCATATTCCTCATGAGGATTTGGTTCGCGAGGCTAATAAACCTTAATAAATCAAGGCAGAATCTCTGATGACTCACCGAATATTGATTGTTGAGGATGAGCCTTCGATTGCTGAGTTAATTGCGATCAACCTGACTCATGCTGGATATGAGGTTGAAAAAGCATTGCAGACGGATGTAGCCCTCAATATGATGCGCGATCAACTGCCTAGCTTATTAATCTTGGATTGGATGTTGCCGGGTAAATCAGGTGTTCAATTTGCCAAGGAGTTAAGGGCAAATGAACGTACTCGATCGCTCCCAATTTTGATGTTGACCGCAAAGAGCGAAGAGTCGGATAAGGTTTTAGGCCTAGATTCTGGGGCTGATGACTATGTGACCAAGCCATTTTCCCCTAAGGAGTTGATTGCTAGGGTCAAGGCACTTTTACGTCGCCAAACCCCAATCGAGGATACGGGGCCACTTTCAGTTGGACCCTTAAGACTTGACCCTGTCTCCCACCGCATTACTGCCGTTTGGCCAAATCTGGATCCTCAGCCTATATCTCTAGGTCCAACGGAATACAGGCTGCTGCAATTTATGATGGCAAATCCTGAGAGGGTTCATTCACGGGCCAACTTGCTGGATAAAGTTTGGGGCAATGAGGTTTACATAGAAGAGCGCACCGTTGATGTTCACATCAAGCGCTTGCGAGCTGCTTTAGCGCCTACTGACTGCGACCGCTATATAGAAACAGTCCGCGGAAGTGGTTATCGCATTACAAAGCTGCCGACTCAGACCTAACTTCACCCTATCTGGCTAAGGTTTTTTAAGTACTTGGCTCAGATGTTCTAAGATTGCCTAATGCTCTCCGTAATTACCCGTTTTGCGCTGCTCATTATTTTGGCATTTTTTGCTGGATTAATGGCTTTATCGAATTTTGGTCCATTTTTTGGCATTGCCGCTGGAATCGCTGTTCTTGCTATTCCACTGATGTATTCATACATTAATCTTGCTCGCCTACGTAAATACACCTTAAGGGACGCCCTAGAAAGCATGTCTTTGCCAAGCGGCTACTGGGAAGAGATTTTTTTTCGCATTCAAAGGTTGGTAAGGGGTTTAAAGCAACAAATTCGATCTATTGAAAAGCAACACAATCGATTTATTGAGGCTTTTCAGGCATCGCCTAATGGCATCCTGATGCTGGATGATCAAGATCAAATCGAGTGGTGCAACGCTATTTCTGAACGTTTTTTTGGACTCAACTTTAAGCGGGACGTAATGCAAAGGGTCAACTTCTTAATACGTCGACCAGAATTTGTTCAGTATCTATACAAGCGCCAATTTGAAGAGCCACTATTGCTCGAGCGTATGGGCCCCAAGGCAAATTTGAGTTTAATGTTGCAGGCTTTTCCTTTTGGCGATAAGAGGCATCTTTTATTGGTGCAGGATGTTACGGATTTGCAGAAGGCGGACGCAATGCGTCGTGATTTTGTGGCTAATGTCTCCCATGAGATGCGTACACCAATCACGGTATTGATGGGTTTTTTAGAGACGATGCAGTCATTAGATTTGGGTAAGGCTCAGCAGCATCAGTATTTTGAAATGATGATGTCACAAGCTCAAAGGATGAAAAGCCTGGTAGAGGACTTGTTAACCTTGGCTAATCTTGAGGCAAATACTTTGCCGGCCCCAATGCAGCTCATCCAAATCCCAACCTTAATGGCATTGCTAAAAAATGATGCGGAGGCTTTATCCCAAGGTCGCCACGCATTTAACTTTGATATTTCTAGCGCCGATAATCTAATGGGTGAAGAGCGGGAAATTCTCTCTGCATTTGGTAATCTGGTTTCCAATGCTATTCGTTATACGCCCGACATTGCCTCAATTAGCGCAAACTGGCGCATCAATGCACAGGGTGAGGGGGAGTTCTCTGTAACGGATACGGGTCCAGGAATTGCTTCCGAGCATTTGTCACGTTTAACTGAGCGTTTTTATCGAGTGGATCGAAGCCGGTCTCGTGACACGGGAGGTACCGGCCTAGGACTTGCGATTGTTAAGCATATTGCCAATC
Organism: Polynucleobacter sp. 78F-HAINBA; assembly: GCF_018882325.1. Taxonomy (GTDB): domain Bacteria; phylum Pseudomonadota; class Gammaproteobacteria; order Burkholderiales; family Burkholderiaceae; genus Polynucleobacter. Next base: position 230,825 of record NZ_JACVOQ010000003.1, read on the forward strand.
GACATCAAGCCCAATTAATTATTGAAAGTACCCCTGGTAAGGGAAGTACTTTTACACTGCGCTTCCCTAAAGAGAGAATCGCACACCTAGATAGTTAAGGGAATTAATCCTTCTTATCTTTTTTCTTGTCTTTACCTTTTTTCTTTTTGGATTCTTTGGGAAGCTTATCTAGCTTACCGTTTGCATAAAGACACCATACCTTGATCTCTTCAAGGAGTTCATGCAGATCTTCGTAGGACAAATTTTTAAAGTCTTGCAAGCCAATGGCACCTGACTCCTGAAGCTGTTTAACAGCATCTTCATATTTATATGCGCTCATGGATTTCCAAATAAGTTAATAAGAACGCACCAATGCTAGCAAAGTAATATGACAAAAATGTCTTTTTAGCGGGCCGTTTTACTAGTCTGAATCACCCGAAATCTCTGAACTTCGTTTAAGCCCTGTAATTCTGCCAAGAAGTCGTTCTAGCGGCCCTCCAATAATGAGGGTGATGAGTATGGCGCACAAGGCCATAATGCCCAGCATCAGTTCGCCTGCGCCAAATGCAGCAGCAATCAGTGCGCAGGACCATATGCTGGCAGAGGTAGTCAATCCATGAACCTTTTGAGTGCTGCTTTCCCGGATGATGACGCCGGCTCCAAGAAACCCAAGACCCGTAATCAGCCCTTGCAAAACATGACTTAATGCCTGGGTATCTGTTTTTCCAAAGTATCCAATTGACATAACCGCCGTAGCTGAGCCGATAGCTACCAGAGAGTGGGTTCTAATGCCTGCGGATTTGTGGTGTACCCAACGGTTTAAGCCTAGGACAATTCCAGCAAATAGAGCCAAGGAGAGACGTAAAGCCATTTCCCCATAATGATTTAGATATTCCATATATTTCCAGTATGGACGTCTTTTCAATAAAACAGTTAGATAATTTTTCTCATTTTGAGGGAAAGATAAACGGCAGCACCAGCCATGGCCATCAACACCATCACAATATAAAAGGATTCTTTAATGCCAGGCAAGTCTTCCATATTCATACCCATAATTCCAGTAATGAGAGTCATTGGGAGAAAGATTACGGTCATTACAGAGAGAACCTGCAGGTTTCTAGCATTAAATTCAGCGACATGAGCAGCTTGTTCATCCTGTAATACTTTGGCCCGATCATATAGGTTAGAAATCTCCTGAACTAGATAAGACAGTAAGTCCAAATCATCGTTAAGGCGATATTTGTCTTCATCGGAAAACCAGTAGGGCAAGCGTTTCTGTAGGCGATTTAATGCAATCAACTCTGGTGAGAACTGGCGACGTAGGCGGCTACATTGAATACGAACTCTGCCAAGATATTCGTGCTCTGGTAATTCTTTTCCCTTTAGCAATATTTCCTCGAGATCATCCATCGTTTCAGACAAGCGCATTAATAATGTTCTGAGATACTCCGCACGTAAATCAATCAACTCATGAAAGAGCTCGATTGCAGAGCAGGGATTTAATAGCCCATCTCTAAGGTCGGAGCGCAATCGATCGGTTGTTCTCAGGGGATTATTTCTGAGTGAGATCATTAAACGAGGAGTGAGAATGGCCCATAAAGTGCCAAGATTTGAATCACCTTCTTTATCGCCGAATTCTTGATGAAAGTCATTCATCACCATCAGTAGGCAGTCATCCAGTTTTTCAATACGCTCCAGTCGACTGCGAGTAACGCCCTCATCAATCATTTCCACAACGCGATCTGGTATGAGGGGTGTATTTTTCAACCAGCGCTGCACCTGCGAGTTCGCTAAGTTGAGGTGTAGCCAAACGGATAACTCTGGATCATTCAGAGCATCGGCAATATCGAATAGGGGGATCTCATGATTTTTCCCGGAGGATGTCATGGCCCAAGCAAAAACAACGCCATTAATGGGAAAGGGTTGGATTGGAGATGGAGTCATTAAATGAAGGCTTTTATCTGAGTATGCTGATTGTAAGGATGATGTTTGGCTATTTCGTATTAATGCTGACATGATGCTGACTTAATAAATCCTTAGAGTTGGTCCAATCGCTAATGAAGCGATAACAATTTGAGGTCTAATTACTATGAAAAAATTACTAATTAAAGTTTTTATTATTTGGCGCGATATTAGAGTGTCATATAGAAATCGTTATGTAGGTCACCGTTTGGGTAGTTAATATCTCCAGGTAAATCCAATTTCAGAGCGGGAGGCGCTAACTCCCGAGTTGCTAATGACTATCCCCATATTGGCAGCACTGCGCATATACGACAAGCCGATGTCGAGCTCATCGGACACGGAAATAATTGCTGCCAGCAAAGCATAGCTTGTAAGGTATTGCTCCGTGCTGGGTGGGTTGGTAGTGATACCGGTATCCAGTGCAAGTCGGATATTTTGCGATGCGCGCCAGACTGGCGCCATAGAAAAAAAGAGAATATTGGTTCTATTGGTTGGTGGGCCCGTGCCAACTGCGTAATTCGTGTTGTAGGGTGATTTCATATATGAAGCATTGAGATGTATTTCAAGTGCATCCCAGTAGTGAGAGTTAATGAGATTAAGGCCATAGCTTGGTAAAGCTAGGTCCAAGCCATGAACTTGCTGTTGGGTTGATCCGGGTAGGGTGAAGCTGGGCTTAATTGCAAGCGCCCATTGCCCATCTTTAGCCTCTAAAAACCGCCATTTCACAGCCAAGACCTTATTTGAGATCGGCGAGTAATTTCCTCGAGGAATTGAGAAATAAGTCGCCCCGATAGAAGCCTCAACGTTTTTACTCAAACCCCTTGTATATGTGAGGGGGAAGGCCTTTGCTCCTCCTCCGCCAAAGTACTCCTCTCCCGGTGTAATGATGTCGACTGTTGAGGCGGTGCCACCACCATGCGCTGCAGTTTTGAAAAAATACTGCTCAATTTGATTCAATCCCTCGGCAACAGTCCCCGCATCATCTGTATTCAGAGGCTCAAAAGCATTCCCGGAGAGGGAAATGAAAATTAACAGGAAAGCGGCGAATCGCATCAATTGACGGCTGAATTTCTAAAGCTTTCAAAATAATCTTTCTTTGTTACATCTTGAAGAAATAATCCTATTAATTGATGGAAGGGCGTGATTCTTGCCCTTATTAATCAAATTGAAATATTCGACTCCTATGATGGATCATCATCATTTTTTTCTATACAAAGGCTGAGAGCCATGGACTACAGGACAAATATGAATTTAGCAACGATATTTCGTTCGCATGAGGCGAAATTGGGCTTAGAGGATACCAATCCTAAAGAGGGTCTACTAGAGCAAAAGGCTTTTAAGGTGGAATCTCGTGCAAACGTATTTTTAGTGGATAAAAGATACGCATTGCAATTGGATGAGTTGATCTAAGTGTTGGTAGATATGAGTCACGCACAAAATATTCTATTTCTTTGTTCTGGCAACTCCGCAAGATCGATTATGGCCGAGGCTTTAGCTACGACACTCAGTCACGGCCGCTTTATTGGTTATTCTGCCGGGGCAAAACCAGTTGGTGTAGTGCATCCCATAGCAATCGAGTTAATTAAGCCAATGGGTTACCCGTTAGAGATTTTGAGAAGTAAAAGTTGGGATGAGTTTGGACGTGAAGGTGCGCCCAAGATGAACTTTGTTATTACTCTGTGCGACTCCGCAGTAGGGGAGGACTGTCCATATTGGCCAGGGCGCCCATCAACCGCGCATTGGGGCTTTCCAGACCCTGCCGCAGTTGAGACTGGTGATGAGGCAATGCTCCATGCTTTTAAGCAGGTAGAAATGGGTTTACGTAATCGAATTGAGTTGCTAATGGACTTGCCTATAGACAAGCTTGATCGATTTGAGATCAAAGAACGACTCCAAAGTATTCATCACCGCATTAAGTTTGCAAAATAGCAAAATGACATCGAAGCATTCCTTAATCTTCTTACCTCCCAATAGACATGTTTAATTTATCTCGCTTAGTTGCCTTATTAATATTCTCGTTGCAATTAGGTGTGGCGAGTGCAGCAGCACTTTATCCGATTGATAATGCCGCAATTTTGCTGGGATCCCAATTTGATATCAAAATTGAGTTCGATGGAGCAGCTACGCCGGAAGAGTTAGAAATCCAGCTGAATGGGGCTCCCATTTCTAAGCTTGTTAAACAGCAGCCCACTTTCATTTCTATTGAATCGGGAAAGGGTAGCTCCTTAATTTATCGTGATGTTCAATTAAATCAGGCTGGAAAATACATCCTGACTGCAAAATCTAGCCAACAAGCCTTACAGGTTTCCTGGGATGTCTATGCTAGCGGGCCGAGGAGGGTTAAGAATGTCATCCTATTTATTGGCGATGGTATGACTATTGCAAATCGAACTTCAGCACGTGTATTTTCAAAAGGAATCTCTGAAGGGAAATATCAAGGCAAGCTGTCATTCGACGATATGCCCAATACTGCCTTGATCGGTACATCCGGCTCCGATTCTTTGATAACGGATTCAGCAAACTCAATGAGTGCATACACAACCGGTCACAAGACTGCCGTGAATGCAATGGGCGTTTATGTGTCCAGGGCTTCAGATAACTTGTCTCATCCGAAGGTTGAGACAATCGCAGAATTAATCAAGCGTAAAACAAAAATGTCAGTTGGCATAGTTTCAGATGCTGAGCTTCAGGATGCCACTCCTGGTGCGCTAGTTGCCCACACCCGAAGACGGGCTGATAAATCCTATATTGCCGATCAACTTCTGGCAAGTGGGGCGGAGGTCATCTTAGGTGGTGGCTCCGCTTATTTTTACCCTCAGTCCAATAAGGGTTCAAAGCGCAAGGATGAGAAAAATCTTGTCGAACAATTTAAAGCTAATGGCTATGAGATTAGCTTTGATAAAGACGAGTTAATTAAGGCTGGAAATGCCGCAAGCACCAAAAAACTATTTGGTGTTTTTCATCCTGACAATATGGATGGATCGCTAGACCGATTCTTTTTGAAGAAAAATACTGTCGAACAATATCCAAATCAACCTGATCTAACGGATATGACAAGATCTGCCATCAATGTACTGTCCAAAAACCCAAATGGTTTTTTCTTGATGGTTGAGGCCGCCTTGATTGATAAGTTTAACCACCCCTTGGATTGGGAGCGTGCGGCTTTTGATACCATCATGTTGAGTAATGCGGTACAAATTGCTAAAGACTTTGCGAAAACCCATCCTGATACATTAATTATTGTGACCCCAGATCATACGCACAGTGGATCCATTAGCGGTGTTGTTCATGATGCTAAGCCAGGACCTTTGCGGGAAAAGGTTGGTGTGTACGCGGAGGCGGGTTATCCAAACTACCCTAAGGCCAACGTGGAAGGTTATCCGAACCAGATTGATGTCTCTAAGCGTTTGGCATTCTTTTATGGAAATTATCCTGATCACTATGAGACCCTTCATCCTAAGCTTGATGCTACGTTTAAGCCGGCAGTGAAAGATGAGGCGGGCAAGTATGTCGCCAATCCTAAGTACATTCAGATGCAAGAGGATGCAATCCATATGCCAGGCAATTTACCTTCAAACCAATCGGTTGGTGTTCATACCGCAGATGACGCTGTACTTAATGCCATGGGCCCTGGTTCGGAAAAGTTTCGGGGCTTTATGGATAACACCGAGGTGTTTAGGGTTATGGTTGATACCCTAGGTCTAGGAAGTAGTAAATCTAAATGAGCGTATTAGCTTGATGGAGTTCTTAAATAATATTAACTTGATCTCGTTGGCTGACACGGCTGTCAGTCTTTCGGCTGCCTTTATTTTTGGTGGGTTCATTGGGCTTGAGCGCCAATTTCGTCAACGTACCGCAGGCTTAAGGACCAACATTCTGGTCGCCTTAGGGGCCGCAATATTTGTGGATGCAGCAAATAGATTGGTGGGGCATGAGGGCGCCGTACACGTTATGGCCTATGTTGTTTCGGGCATTGGTTTCTTGGGCGCTGGCGTCATCATGCGCGAAGAGGGCAATGTCCGCGGAATCAATACCGCGGCCACGCTTTGGGGTTCTGGAGCGGTGGGTGCGCTGGCTGGTGCAGACCTGATTTTGGAGGCAGCCTTGGCTACATTATTTGTTTTAGCTGCAAATACATTGCTTCGCCCCATGGTGGGCCTGATTAATAGCCAACCTCTAGACACAGAGTCTGTTGAGGTTACAAATTCCGTTTACATCATTACTCCAAAATATTCCCAAAAAATAGCTCTAAAGTACTTTATTGAGGCCCTAGAAGCTGCTGGATATCAAACTCGGGATATTGAGGTTCATCAGTTTGGTAATGATGATGTCGAGATTCAGGCGGTATTGACCGCTACAGCAGTTGATGGCCTTCAAATGGATGGGTTGATTGCTAAATTAGCTGGTCTAGATTACGTTAGTCAAGCATTCTGGAGTCCAAGCACAACTGACTAGTATTCCTCTCCCTTTCATATCGCGTTGTCTTGTTCCTGAAACATTAGGAGTTCAGTATTCAAAAGGTGAATACTTTATCTAAAAACCAGCACTCCATCATTACCTGTCCTACCTGCCAAGGTCATGAGATTCTTGAAATCCCCAGTGGATATTCTCAGCATCTCTATCGCTGCCCGTCTTGCAGCATCATTCTTAAGCCAAAGTCTGGTGATTGCTGTATTTTTTGTAGTTTTGGTAGTCTTGATTGCTCAAGCTCGGAGCAAAACTTAGCGGCTTAGATAATTACCAGTAGACTACGGCTTGGTTTCATGAATGTGTCACGTTATTTTCATAAAATAGACATATTCAAATAAATTAGCCTAGTTATTGGGAATATTTTGGCCCTTTTTAAAGACTTCTCCGCAAAACAATCCTCTGACTTGGTCGCAGCTGTCGATTTAGGTTCCAATAGTTTTCGCATGTTGGTGGCCCAAGTTGTTAAGACACCTTCTGGTACTCAGCTTCGTCCAATCGATACGCTGCGCGAATCTGTCCGCCTTGCGGCTGGATTGACCGATAGCAAGCTATTGGGCAATGACGCCTATCAGCGGGGCATCTCAGCTCTTCATCGCTTTGGGGAGCGTATTAGGGGTTTTGACCCCTCTAGGGTTCGAGCGGTTGCTACCAATACATTGCGAGTGGCCAAAAATGCCGCGAATTTTGTCCGGGATGCTGAAGAGGCTCTAGGTTTTCCCATTGAGGTGATTGCCGGTGTAGAGGAAGCTCGACTGATTTATATTGGGGCAGCCCATGAGGTTTCATCGGTCCAAGGAAATCGTTTGGTAGTTGATATCGGCGGTGGCTCGACTGAGTTGATCATTGGCAAGGGATACGAGCCAAAGCTGATGGAAAGTCTTTATATTGGTTGCGTTTCCCACAGCTTGCGCTTTTTCCCAAAAGGTAATATTGATGCGCATGCCTTTAAGGAGGCCGAGTTGGCTGCGCGCCGTGAGATTCAGGTGATTTCTGGCGCCTATTTAAAAAGCGGTTGGAAGCAGGTCATTGGCTCATCTGGTACAGCACGTGCCTTAGCTGATTTGATTGCTGAAAATAATTTTAATTGCCATGTCGATGAAGGTCTGACTATGGGTCGTGTTAATGGCTCCAGCGGATTAATCACGCGTGATGGCCTCAAGGCCATGAAAAAACATCTGCTCAAATATGAGCACATAAGCCAAGTTGAGTTACTTGGTCTTAAGGATGATCGACGTGCCGTTTGGCCTGGCGGTTTGGCGATTATGATTGCCGTCTTCGATGAGCTTGGTATTGAGAGTATGGAGGTTACCGATGCCGCTTTACGTGTTGGTGTCCTGTATGACTTATTGGGGCGCTCGCAACATGAGGACATGCGCTTTGTGACGGTAGAACAATTTATGCAACGCTATGCTGTAGATCGGGATCAGGCAAGGCGAGTAGGGCACCATGCTGCAGAATTTTTAGCTCAATTGCCAAAGCCTGACTCTGAAAGTAGATCCGACAACATTGCACTACTTCAGTGGGCTGCCAACCTTCACGAAATTGGCCTTTCGATTTCTCATAATGGTTATCACAAGCATTCTGCATATATTGCTGGTAATGCAGATATGCCAGGATTTTCTAAGAACGATCAAGCCAGATTGGCTGCGCTATTAATAGGGCATACCGGAAAGTTAGGAAAGTTGGCCAATAACCCCAGCTTCAAAGATTGGCGCATGCTATTTTGCTTGCGTTTAGCCCAGGCCCTATGCAGAGGCAGAAGTGATGTTAATTTGCCTAAAGTTAAAGTGTCTGAGCATGACGGATCTTACTTAGTTAGTCTCTCGAAAGACTGGGCAAGAGAGCATCCCTTAACTGAATTTAGTCTACTAAAAGAAGCCGCCGAATGGGATCGTATCGGCCGGCCATACAAAGTAAGTTTGAAGTAATTGATTAGGGGGTGTTCAACCCCCTAACTTTCTTACAGGCCCAAGAAATGCTTCGCGTAACGTGGATTAATTTCTGAAAGGCGCAGCATTGTCAAAACGTCTGCAGTATTAAAGTCTGGATCCCAAGCGGGTGCGCTACAAATCTTGGCGCCTAATTTGAGGTAGCCCTTAATCAAAGGTGGCGGCTCCACTTCTAGACCGCCGTTTAGTCGGTCCAGTGGTAAGGGTAGGCGAGGGAATGCATGATTTTCTACTGGCGCCATTTGCTCATTGCTCAGAGAGTTATAGAGGCTTGCTGCGAAGTGACCGCCATCAGCCATTGGGATGCTCGCACAACCCAACATGATTTCATAATTATGCTTTTGCATATACTGTGCCAAACCACTCCACAGAGCCATTATGACTGCGCCAGAGCGGTAATCGGCATGTACACAAGATCTGCCAAGCTCAACCATCTTTGGGCGTAAGTGATTTAAGCGTGATAAATCAAACTCAGAATCAGAGTACAGGCGACCAATCTCCATAGCCTTATGTGGTGGGAGAACGCGATAGGTTCCTACTACCTTGAGTGACTCTTGATCGCGAATTAGGAGATGATCGCAATAGGCATCAAACTCATCAACATCGAGACCCTCAGAATTGGCCGGTAGGTTTGCGCCCATCTCCTCTGCAAATACCTTGTAGCGCAAGCGCTGAGCTTCTTTAATTTCACTTGGATTACTTGCCCAGGTGATTTGAAAGGCAGGGCGTTTAGGTTTTGAAGTTGCCTTATCGACTTGAATAGGCTCTATCGCTGTTAATTCAGCGCGAGTTCGCAAGGCAAATTTTTTGCCAAATAGCTTTTTAGCAATCTTTTTGGAAAATAACTTCTTAAGCGCTTCGGCTTTATGTTTTTTTAATTTTCTTGGTTTACCTTCAAAACGGGAATTGAAGATATCGAATGCGCCTAATGGGTTTGGAATATCAGACATAGTTTTCCTTAATGTGTATTTTGAGATCGTAAGTGCACTGCATGACTAATTGATGACAAGCGGTATGCAAATCGTTGCCCAGAATGCAGTTGCAATGAGAAGGGAGAGCATGACAGCGGCTGACCCAAAATCTTTAGCTCTTTTGGAGAGATCATGATGATCAAATGAGATCCGATCAATTGCTGCTTCAACGCTGGAATTGAGTAGTTCAACTACCAAAACCATAATTAGTGAAGAGATGAGGGCGCATTTCTCAAGAGGGCTAATGGGCAAGAAAAATGCAATAGGAGAGAGTACGGCTAGTAAAGTCAATTCTTGTCTAAATGCACTCTCTTCTTTGAATGCGTATACAAATCCACACCACGAATTTTTTGCTGCATACCAGGCTCGAGCGAACCCACGATTTCCTTTGTGTGGATTTTGATTAATGTTGTAAGGTGTAGTCAAAGTAAACCTTAGGCTAATGCTGTAATGTGAACTTCTGTTGACGGTACTGGCTTAAGGTGATTTGCGAACTGCTCGGATGCTGCGCGCCAGGAGAACTTCTCGGCATGCGCTCTAGCGACTTCGCGAGGAATTTTCAAGGCCTGAAGGCAGGCTTCCCGGAGATCTTCATGCATTGCACCAGCTGGCGAGCTCCCTAGGACATCAATTGGACCGGTTACTGGGTAGGCGGCCACTGGCGTGCCGCAGGCCATCGCTTCGAGTAAAACCAAGCCAAAGGTATCGGTCTTGCTAGGAAATACAAATACATCAGCTGCCGCATAAACCTTGGCTAATTCGTGTTGTTGCAAGACGCCAAGATAATTAATGTCAGGATACTGTTCCTTGATGCCGGCCATGGCAGGGCCATCGCCAACAACCCATTTTGAGCCCGGAAGATCAATCTCTAGGAAGGCGTTGATATTCTTTTCAACTGCAACTCGACCAACGTAGAGAAAAATGGGGTGTGCTGTATTGAGCGCCTTGGAGTCTTGCATTTTGAAGATGTCCAAATCTACGCCACGTGACCACAGTACAACATTCGATAGGCCATATTTCTCTAGGTCATCCTTCACCACAATCGTTGGCGCCATTACTGCCATAGATGGACCGTGGAACCAGCGGATAAAGGCATAGGTGATGCCGAGCGGGATGCCTGTGCGGGCCTTGACGTATTCAGGGAATCGAGTGTGGTAGGCGGTTGAGAATGGGAGTCTATTCTTCACCGCATAGGAGCGTGCTGATAAACCTAGGGGACCTTCCGTTGCAATATGCATTGCATCTGGAGCAAATTCTTTAATGCGTCGAGCTACTTCCTTTCCTGGAAATAGGGAGAGGGCAATATCTGGGTAAGTAGGGCAGGGAATTGATTTGAATCCATTTGGGGTGATCATCTCAACCTCATGACCCATTGCAATTAATTCAGCACGAGTTTGTTTTAGTGTTCGCACCACTCCATTTACTTGTGGATCCCATGCGTCAGTAATGATCATAATTTTCATAAGGCAGCCTCTTTAATGAGAGATTCAACAACGGGTTGGAGAGTAATTTCGGGGCTTACAACTGGGTCGCCCTTGATGTGAGTCCAGTAAATGATTTTGAGTTCGCCGGTTGTCGTTTCAACAAGCGCAGAAAGGCTTTCAACCCAGTCGCCATCGTTGCAGTAAAGGAGTCCATCGATCTCACGAATTTCAGCTTTGTGGATATGACCACATACCACGCCATCACAATCGCGTAAACGCGCTTCTCTGGCCATGATGTGTTCGAAATCGGCTATGTAACTTACTGCGTTTTTAACTTGATGTTTTAAGTATTGCGAAAGAGACCAATACTGCAGGCCCATTTTGACCCGCAGCATATTGAAATAGCGGTTGATATATAAAATAAAGGAGTAGAGAGAGTCGCCTACATAAGCTAGCCACTTTGCGTATTGCATCACACCATCGAACAGATCACCATGGGTAACCCAGAGTTTTCTACCATCTAGCGTTGTATGAATAACCTCTTCTTGAACTTTAATATCGCCAAAAGACATGCCGAAGTATTGACGTGCAGCTTCGTCATGATTACCAGGGATGTAAATGACCTCGGCACCTTTTCGGGCTTTACGTAGTAACTTTTGGACTACGTCATTGTGGGCTTGAGGCCAGTAAAATGATTGCTTAAGGCGCCAGCCGTCGATAATGTCCCCGACCAGATAAAATTTATCTGCCTCATTGTGTTTTAGAAAATCGAGAAGGTAGTTTGCCTGACACCCTGATGTTCCTAGGTGTACATCTGAAATCCAGATAGCTCTGTAATGCATCATGATTAAGCATTAAGCCTACTCAATATGTATGCATCATGACACTTTTAAGTCAGTTTGATGACTTGATTTATATTGTTGTTTCTATATGAATAAATTACCACCGACCATACATTTGCAACAGACCTCTAAATTCTTGAAGCTTTGTCATTGGTTCCAAATAGGGGCACACGTTCTTAGCGGGGTTTGCACTCTCTCTTTTGTCTTTCCATTTCTCAAGAGGCCTCATAAAGATCAAAAAATTCAACTATGGTCAAAGCGTCTCTTAAAAATATTTAATATCCATCTATCCATTCAGGGAGATCAGTTATTAATGGATTCTCCTTATCTAATGGCATCTAACCATATTTCATGGATAGATATTCATGTCATCAATGCGTTCAAGCCCATTAGGTTTGTGGCTAAGTCGGAAGTAGAGGGGTGGCCAGTATTTGGGTGGATGGCTAAACAACTTGGCACCGTATTTATTCGCCGGGATAGCTCTCGCCATGCAAGACAGGTGGTTGGTCAGATGGCCAAGGTTTTGCAAACCGAATCGATTTGCATCTTTCCTGAGGGCACCTCTACTGTTGGAGAGTGTGTTTTGCCATTCAGGCCCAATTTATTTGAGGCGGCAATTGTTTCACGGGCCCCAGTTTTTCCTCTGGCGATCCAATATATTTCCAAGTCCACTGGAGAGCGAAGTGAAGCCCCGGCCTTTGTTGGTGATATGGGCTTGTTGGAGTCGATGGCCAACATTCTGAGTGCGCGTGATTTGCAGGCTACTTTGACAGTTTTGCCACCTTACGAGCATGACTTAGAGTCATCCTTTGATAGGAAGCAGCTAGCAGCCCATGCTCAGGAGCTGATTGCAAAGACCATTTAGCTGCATTTGTAATAAAAGTGTCATATCCTTGGGATACAAAGCTAGTATCGGTTTGAGGAAAAAATGACATCAAAACACAAAGAGATGGCTGAGTGGTATCAGCGTGCACAAGAAGAAATCTTGGATAGCATGGATGAAGAGCTCGAAATGGAGCTCGATGATGATCGCCTGTCGCAGGACGGTGGCAGTAGCTCCATTATTCCGCGAAACGTTTACTTTAAGGAGCTATTTCGTCTTCAAGGTGAATTAGTAAAGCTCCAAGATTGGGTTGTTGAAAATAAACTTAAGGTGGCCGTCTTGTTTGAAGGCCGCGACTCTGCGGGTAAGGGCGGGGCTATCAAACGTATTACCCAGCGACTCAATCCCCGTGTTTGTAAAGTAGTCGCGCTGACCGCACCTAGCGAACGTGAAAAGACCCAGTGGTATTTTCAGCGTTATGTATCCAATTTACCCGCAGGCGGTGAAATCGTTCTCTTTGACCGTAGCTGGTATAACCGAGCAGGTGTTGAGAAGGTCATGGGATTCTGTACCGATGATGAGTACGAAGAGTTCTTACGTACGGTTCCCGAGTTTGAGCGCATGATCATTCGCTCAGGGATCATATTAATTAAATATTGGTTCTCAATTTCAGATGATGAGCAGTACAACCGCTTCATGATGCGTATCCATGATCCCTTGAAGCAGTGGAAGTTAAGCCCAATGGATCTCGACGCACGTCGTCACTGGGAAGCTTATACAAAGGCAAAAGAGACCATGTTAGAGCGCACCAATATCCCTGAGGCGCCGTGGTGGGTGGTTGCTGCAAATGATAAAAAGAAGGCGCGCTTAAACTGCATCTCTCATCTACTTGATCAGATTCCTTACAAAGAGATTGATCATCCGGAAATCACTCTGCCGGCACGTGTTCATAATCCAGACTACTTGAGGGGTCCAGTTCCTAAGGATATGTACGTCCCTGAGATCTACTGATCTTGCTTAGATAGTGTTAACCTCTCATCAATATGAGGGGTTAACCGAATGAAATCCAAGCTAGCAATTACCAATAGAGAATTTAAGCTTCTCATCAAGCCGCAGGGTCTTGATCGAAGAAGCAGGATTACAGCTTTAAGTGATCAGATCCTTCAGTTTTGCAAGAAAAGTAAAGTAGAGTTTTTCCATCTGGATAACGCTACTACAGGGCTGCGTAATATCTATTTTTACGATACTCCTGGCGAAGATTTTCGACGCAACAATATTATTCTGCGCGTCCGTGAATCGCGACAAAACATCTGGGTCGATGATTGGTGTGAGGTAACTCTAAAGTGCCGGACTCAAGACCTTGCCCAATCCCATCGATTTGATCCGTCGCCAAAGAAAAGCATGAAATCCAGATTGCGACTTAAGGAAGAGATTCTGAGGGGTGATGCTGTGGGCTCAACAAGATCAATTTATTCGAATAACGCTATTCTTGATGCGGTGCCTATCGATAGTTTATTTGATCGGTCTCTTGCTAGTGCTATTAAATTCTTTCCTGGTTTAAGCACTCTATCTATCAACAAGCAGGAGCCTCTTCGAATTGTTGGTGGACGCACTAATAAAATTTTAGAAGCATGCTTGCCAATTGGTAATTTAGTTTTTGGCGATGGTGTTCAGGCACATTGCGAGATAGCGATTTGGATGAAAAGTGTAGGCGACCCGATTGTTGGCGAGCTTGCTTTTTCATATCGCGTTAATGATGCTAATAGAGGTCAGGCAAAGGCTCATAAGCGAGCAGATAAGTTTTTTAAAAAACTTCAGGTTGAGCTATCAAGCTGGCTTGAGATTGGAAGCACTAAAACGGCCTTAGTCTATGGAAGGCCGGAGTAAGCATGAGTGCTGATGTTGAGTTGAGCGTTAAAAAGACCCCACAATTATTGGATCTTTTTATCCAATTTCTCATCGTTGGCGCTGTTAGTTTTGGGGGCGGAATTATTGCTTATGAACGGATCTTATTGGTCGAGAAGCGTAAGTGGCTTTCTGCCGATGAATTCATGGCTTATTTAGCCATTAGTCAAACGATGCCAGGACTTAACTCCGTCAATTTGGCTGTACTTGCTGGCGATCATTTCCGTGGATTTCTAGGGGCGCTGATAGCAAGCTTAGGATTAATTCTTCCAGGATCTATCTTTGTTTTACTCATTGGCATCATTTATGTTGGCGCTGCTGATCACCCCTTGATGAATTTTGTCTTAGCCGGTATTGCGGCAGCTGCAACAGGCCTTTTAGCAGCCATTACCTACAAAATTGGCAGTGATCACTGGCGACATTTAAAGTCTTTGCTCATCATTATTTCTACTTTTCTGTTGATGAGTGTTATGAAGCTATCTTTGCCATACGTGATTTTGATCATGGCGCCGATTTCTCTCTATCTTTATCGGCCGAGTGTAAAACAGTGAGTTCATTGATTCAGTTGGCACTCAGCTTTTCTTTGCTCTCTATTTTGGCGGTAGGGGGTGGTACTGCGGTGTTGCCTGAGATGCAAACATTGCTTGCGCATCAGTTTGGTATTGACCATACTCAATTTGTTCACATCTACAGTATTGGCCAATTAGCGCCTGGACCCAATATGTTGATGGTTCTGGTCATTGGCTATCAAGTTGCCGGGCTAGTTGGGGCGGGAGTAGTACTCCTTTCCTTTTTCTTGCCATCTAGCTTCCTATGTTTTTATGTGGGCCGCCTTTGGAATCATTTTGGTGAAAATCCTTGGAGACGATCTATACAAAATGCATTAGAGCCTATTTCAATTGGCCTAATGGGCTCTGGAGTCTATGCCGTTGGCAAGGCATCTCTAGTTAGCGGGATTACTGCAGCACTTGCTTTGATGAGTTTTTACCTGATCCTCAGAACCAAAATAAATCCAGTATTGGTGATCTTGGGTTCTGGAGGATTTGGTGCAGTGCTGATAGCTTATCTGACATAGTCTAGGGCCTAAAACGTACCCCGCAACCCAATCATCAGGCTCCTGCCGGGTTGGGGTGCATACAATCTCACGGCCATTGGTGTAGTGGCATAACGAATTTGCTCATTGAGTAAGTTCTTTAAGTTCATATACACAGTCCAATTCACATCCTTAATTTTCTCTGTATAAGAGATCCCTGCATTTAGGAGGTTGTAGCTGGGTGCTGGACCCTGTTCCCATGCCGCCAATCGATTTTGTTGATAGCTATAGATATAGCTAGCATTAGTAAGCCAGCCATTGCGTTGATGAGCAATTTCTGCGCCTAAACGTGGAGCCGGCTGGAGGGGTAAATTTCCGCCCGCATCAAAAGTGCCTTGAGAGGCATCACCAAATATGCGCCCACCGACACCATGTTGTTGCCAGTTATAAGTGAGCTCACCCTCAATACCTTTAATGGTTGCAGCCGCTTGTTGGGCTGTGACTACGCTAAAGCCATCACCTTCCTGACCGGGATTGTTAATTGCTGCGCCTGTGTAATAACCATAGATGTAATTATTGAAGCGATTTGCGTACACACTTGCTTTGCCGCGCATTAAGCCGCTATTTTTCTGAATGTTGAACTCTAGGTTATGGGAGGTCTCTTTGGTGAGGTTGGGGTTGCCAATGTCGAATGTGGCGGTAGATTCATGCGCACCATATGAGTAAAGCTCTTGAGCGCTTGGAGCACGTTGGGTGACCGTATAGGCGACTCCAGCACCATGACCTTGCATAAAGCTCCACAGGCCACCCGCAGAGTAGGACATGAGATTAAATTTACGATTCTGCAAGGCAATGCTGGGTGTTGTTCCGGTAGGATCAACTGTGGGCTGGGGATCCAAGGTCGTTCCTAGATTAGGATTCTGCGCAACGTTGTTGTAACGCAGACCTAAATTACCTTGTAGAGAATTCCATTTGCCTTCCTCAATCCAAAACAAGGCATTCGAGTTGGTCTTGGTTGGCGGAACAATCGCGTAACTCCCTGTGCCAACTTCGGTGGCGTTTAAAGAGGCTGCAGATACTTGCGCCCCGAAGGTGCCTTTCCAACCAGCCAGTGGATTGTGGGCAAGCTCAAAGCGAGCTTCATTGGCAATGTTCTTCCATAGAGATGCTGCTTCGCCCACATTATTAAATTCGGTATGGTTGTAATTGGAGTTAGCGGCACTAAATTTAAAAGAGGAGAAGCCATCAAATGGATCACGCGTTTGATGTTGCAGGTCATATCGATTTTGCGACTGATTAATCGATCCACCCTCAGGCGTTGGAATGCCGTAATTATTATTGAGACGCTCAACTGAAACGCCCGTATAACCATTCTGTCCGATATAGGAAATACCCGCGCCTAAATTATTCTGATTGCTAAAAGAGTTAGGCAACTTACCGCTGTAATTGTTTCCGCCATCACCGCCTGGCGGGATGCTCCACCCAGCAGCAGGCTCACCTTGTGATTGGGTTGAGTTGCCTGGTATACGGTAATTATTGGCATTGTTAATTGCGGTATCCACGTGAACCGCGACAGATCCAAAGGCACCATCCACCTCAACCGAACCCGCTCTGCCATTGTTCACTGTTTCGTAGCTGGTATTGACTGCACCCGTGGGTCTATCCGGTAAGTTGGTGAGGATGCGGTCATTCACTACGTTAACTAATCCACCGCTGGAGCCTGACCCATAAAGAAGTGCGGCTGCGCCGCGCAAGATCTCGACTTGATGGGTATTTTGCATGTTGTTTCCAACAGCATGATCCTGAGAGATGTTCGAGACATCGCCAACTGACAGACCATTTTGCAAAATCTGAACACGAGAGCCTTCAAGGCCACGAATGACTGGGCGAGATGATCCAGCGCCATAGCCTGTTGCGGATACACCTAGCTCATTAGCCAGTGTTGCGCCCAATGTTGTGCCTAGCTTGTTTAACAGCTCATCACCTTGCAAAATCTTAGTCGGCGTCAAAATACTTTGCGTTGCCTCTTGAGATCCAGTGGCTGTTATCTCTAAAGAGGGCTGAGATTGTGCAAGCGCGGAAGTGCTAATCAGTCCTGAAACTAAAACAGAGATTAGCTTGTGCTTAGCCAATGGCTTATCGATTTGATGCATAGTGTTTCCTTCATTCCAAATGCGCACAGCATATTCACTGGCGCAATAAATCTAGAGGCCAAACAATTCAGTTTGGCGAGTCAGGCGATTTACAGAATGAAGCTAGGGGGAGCTCTAGATTGATATAGCCCAATATGAATTCGGGCTGGAGGGGATTCATTGGATGCCAGTTGTGCTTCATGAAAGAAGTTGCTGCCAATAAATAAGTTGGGTGTTGAGGCAACGAAGCCCGCAAGCGTGAGTGCGTCTAATAGATGACAACTTGCAGTGCTATGACCAAGGGTGGGGGCTTGATCTGCGCAACTCAGTTCGATGTTTTGGTGGTGTATTCCGGAGTGGGCAATACCATGTGCAAAGCCAATCCAGTGAGTGCCTATTAAGCTGGCAAGCAAAAAGCTCAGGGCGATCCATCCCCGGAATTGCTTGTTCAATTTGCTTAAAAATAAGGCGCTCATGCACCAAATCTTACAGTATTTGCCCTTGTAGGCCATCTCAGTGTAGAATATCGATTCCGTCGGAGTGTAGCGCAGCCTGGTAGCGCACCTGCTTTGGGAGCAGGGGGTCCAAGGTTCGAATCCTTGTACTCCGACCACTTTCTCTTTGTTTTACGTTTTCAGTCCCAGTACACACTGCCTATAGCTCAGCTGGATAGAGCAACGCCCTTCTAAGGCGTAGGTCGCACGTTCGAATCGTGCTGGGCAGGCCAAACTCTCCTGTTCTACCCAGCCCACAAGCTCCCCGCTTTAAATTCCCATTTCCGCGAAGACTTCCTTGGCGCATCTAAAACTATCAATCGCTGCCGGTACACCACAGTAGATTGCCGTCTGCATTAGGATTTCACGAATCTCGTCTTTCGTAAGACCATTATTAATCGCGCCTTTGAGGTGTAACTTGAGTTCATGAGGGCGGTTGAGTGCGGTCAGCATCGCTAGGTTAATCATGCTCCTAGAGCGCCGATCTAAGCCGGGTCTATTCCAGATTGCATTCCAAGCAAACTCAGTAACCAACTCTTGCATGGGCATATTAAATTCGCCCGCATTCTTGATGGAGTTATCCACATACTCCGACCCCAGTACCTCTCGGCGAGTTTTCAGGCCTTTTTCAAATGCTTCTTTATTCATCTTGATCTCCTGTGGTGTTGTCATATTGAATCGATTCTATATATATTGCCACTATTCATGTACAACTGTTTAGCCTAGAATGACTTCAATGAAAATCATCGCCCCTATGCGCATTGCCACTCTCTTTTTTGTGCTCGCTCTGTTAAGCGCCTGTACCGTTGATAAGCTCGAGGCAAGACTTCAGGCGGACCCTGAATGCAAACCAATCATGAATGCTAAGACTGGCGCTTTAATGCCTTGTCCTGGGACTGATAAGCAATTTTATAAATCTATCCCTGCCTTAAACGTGAGTGCGCCTAAGGCAACTCCGGCTGCAGTGACGCAATCATCTTCAGCTGCCGTAACGCCAAGCCCAAAAGCAGCTACTGCACCAGTTGAGTGCAAGCCACAGCTTCACCAAAAGTCGGGAACTCTCATGCCTTGCCCGGCACCATAGAACGCTTTAAATCCTGATTCCAAATGAGGCGTATGATCGGATGAAACTAGCTCAAGAGCTAATGTCAATCACACCACATACTGGATAAGAAATGAACAAATTAGGCGCTTTAGTTGCAGCAATCTCTGTGGCTACTTTATTGGCTGCTTGTAGTAATACTCCTAAATTGGCCAGTCAGCCAATGCCGAAGTCAGGTTTCTTGCCAAATTACTCCGTGCTTGTGCCTATGGCTACTTCTGAAGCAGATACTCGCATCTGGAGATATCGTAAGGGTGGCGTTAATCCAGGCTCATACACCGCAGTGATTTTGGATCCAATTTATTTAAATCAGAACGCTACTAAGGAGATTTCTCCAGAGGCGATTAGTCAGGCGCAGATCGCATTACAGGATTCAATGGTGAATGCGGTGAACGGCCGTGGAAACATTAAGATCGTAAATCAACCAGGCCCTGGCGTAGCTCGTATCTCTGTAGGTATTACCGGTGCAGAAAGTTCAACAGACAGCTTGCAGCCATGGAATTTCACGCCGATTGGTTTGGCGATGAACGCGGCAGCTTATGCTGGCGGTGTTAACTCTAAAACTCCAGCGATGTTAGTAGAGAGCAAGATTACCGACAGTCAAACCAAAGAAGTAATTGGTGAAGGCTTGGTAACTATTCAGGGTGAATCATTCCGTACCGGTGGTGGTTCAGTTGAATCCTTTGTTGCAATGGCTAAGAAGGTAGTTAAGGTAGCTATGGAAACTTCTGCTGATCCAAGAGCAACTGCTAGTAAATAAATATGCGAACTCTCATTAAATACCTTGGACTGATCGGCGCAGCAGCATTTGTATTTGTAGTAGCCCCTGCGCGAGCTGATGACGCCTCACGTAATAAAGAAATTCAAGAACGCTTTGCTAAATGCGATACCAATCGTGATGGCAAGCTGACTCTTGATGAGGCAAAGGGTTGTATGCCTCGGATCTATGATCATTTCAGTAGGATTGATGCGCAGGGTAAGGGTTATGTGACGGTTGCTGAAATTGAAGTTATGGCTGCAAGGTAATTGGCAATAGATTGATAGAATGAAAGGGCCTCGAAAGAGGCTCTTTTTTATTGGAGCAAATCATGTCCTATGTAATTGAAGGTTTTAAAGAGTCCATCGTGACGGTCCCCTCTGTAGATGGGCCGATTGAAATTGCTTGCCAGACTGCGGGCTCAGGACCAGCGTTGCTATTACTTCATGGCTTCCCTCAAACTAAGGCTATATGGAGGCATGTCGCCTCGGAATTGGCAAAACGGTTTTCGGTGGTTGTGACTGATCTTCGAGGTTATGGCGCTTCATCAAAACCAGTGGGCGCACCTGATCATTCAACATATTCAAAGAGATCCATGGCTGCTGATCAGCATGCTGTGATGCAAGCGCTTGGGCATAAAAAGTTTTCTGTATTGGGTCATGACCGAGGCGGGCGGGTATCGCATCGCTTGGCGATGGATTTCCCTGAAAGTGTGGAGCGTTTGATGGTGCTCGATATTTCTCCAACGCTGACGATGTATGAGAATACGACCATGGAATTTGCCAAAGGCTATTGGCATTGGTTTTTCTTGATCCAGCCTAATCCGATTCCAGAAACACTGATTGGTGCCAATCCCGAGTTCTGGCTCAGAAATCATATGGGTAGACATGCTGGTACCGCAATTTTTGATGCGCAATCGTGGGCAGAGTATCTAGCGGGTGCAAGTAATCCAGAGTCTATGCATGCTATGTGCGAGGACTATCGTGCTGCAGCATCAATTGATTTAATTCATGATCGAGCAGATAGAGATGCTGGAAAAATGCTGGCGATGCCTTTGAGAGTTCTCTGGGGTGAACATGGCCTGGTTTCTAAATGCTTCACTCCAATCGAAGATTGGAAGAGAGTGGCGAAAACCGTCTCTGGGAAAAGTGTTCCATCCGGTCACTACATCCCTGAAGAGTTGCCTCAAGAGCTTCTTGCTGAGGCAGAATTATTTTTTACTTGATGGATCTACGGATATAGCTTGGGTAGCTTTTTAGAGTTTGCTGGCCAAGTTAAAACAATCTTTGGATCAATCTTGAGAATTTTCTTGTCTTTCTCTGGATAAGAAAATCTTGATAACAAATCCGCAATCAGATTGAGGTGTGCAAGCTTTTTATCGTTTGCATTAATGACGGTCCAAGGTGCATCTGATGAGCTAGTTTGCTTGAGCATTTTGTCTCGAGCATCCGAGTAAGCGCCCCACATCTTTTGAGCTTTCTGATCTATAGGGCTAATCTTCCACTGCTTCAGAGGATCTTTTTCCCGATCTTTGAGTCTCTTGGCTTGCTCTTCCTTGGAGATATCTAGGTAGTACTTGATGATCTGAATATTGGATCTTACAAGCAAGGATTCAAAATCATTCACTGTTGCCATGAATAATTTGTATTGATCATCGGTGCAAAACCCCATTACTTTTTCAACACCGGCACGGTTATACCAACTTCGATTAAAGAGGACGGTTTGACCGGATGAGGGTAGCTGTGCAACATAGCGCTGAAAGTACCATTCATGCTCCTCAAGAGAGGAGGGGGCCGCCAGGGCAACAACCTTAGTGTCTCTAGGGCTTAAATTTTCAGTAACGCTTTTAATGCTTCCATCTTTGCCCGCAGTATCACGCCCCTCAAAAATTACTAGGATGCGTTTACCGCTTTGAATAATGTGGCGCTGTAGTTTGACTAATTCAATTTGAAGAAGTCGTAAGTCTGCCTCGTAAGTATCCTCGGAAATCAGTGATTTACTCACGGGCAGCCTTTAGATTTCGCTTAATGATTATTAAGCGGTTGTTGCTGGAGCTACTTTTTTAGCTACTACCTTTTTGGCAACTGCTTTTTTAGCCGGAGCTTTCTTAGCAGGAACTTTTTTGGCTGGAACTTTTTTAGCTACTACCTTCTTGGCAACTACTTTTTTGGCTGGAGTCTTTTTCGCAGCAACTTTCTTTGCCGGTACTTTTTTAGCCGGAGTCTTTTTCTCCAGCTTATCCAATGCTTTTGCTAGCTTGTCAATCAGCTTCTCTCTTTCGGCTTCCAGCTTGTCCAATTTTTTCAATAATTGCTTTACTAACTTTTTTTGACTCATGATGTATTCCTTTGAAGAGAGTGCTATTTGTTAAAACTTGCTAAAAGGCTTATGCCTATCCCCCTGATGCTACGTTTTATTGAGTGGAGTTTCAAGCGATTGTGACAGTCGAAGTCATATTTAATTTGATGCTAAATTGGGTCAATATGTTTAAGACTTTATTTTCTCTTCCTCGAACGGTCTGGCTCATTGGGCTAATTAGTTTTGTCAATGACGCTGCCAGCGAGATGCTGTATCCCTTGATGCCTCTATATCTTGCTACTGTACTCATGGCTGGACCAAAGGCGCTGGGCTTAATTGAGGGGATTGCTGAAGCTACCTCCAGCATCTTTAAGTTGGTTTCCGGCGTCATTGTTGACCGTACAAAAAAGACAAAGCCTTGGATTGTGATCGGCTATTTTTTGGCTGGTATTGGGAGGCCTTTAGTTGCAATTGCAAATTCATGGACATGGGTTTTATGTATTCGATTTACGGATCGTCTTGGCAAGGGCTTGAGAAGCTCCCCGCGAGATGCATTATTAGCGGAGAGTGTTGCACCTAATCAACGTGGCATTACATTTGGGCTGCATCGTTCAATGGATAATGCGGGCGCTGTGCTCGGACCTCTAATTGCAGCATTTTTGCTTTCGATGCAGGTGCCCTTGAGAGATATCTTTCTATGGGCGATTGTTCCTGGGATTATTGCGGTTGGTTTGGCTCTTTGTCTGAAAGAGCCAGAGCGGGAGCAAGCTGTAGTGCAGCCATTCTCCTGGTCTCTACAAGGATTACCTCCGCAATTTAAGCGTTATATTTTGGTTGCTGGTATTTTTGCTCTAGCAAACTCATCTGACATGTTTCTCTTATTGCGAGCAAGGGAGCTTGGTGTTCCTCAAGAGCAAATTCCATTGCTATGGGCTGCCATTTCTTTGATCACAACTATTTTCGGAACTCCGCTTTCATCCTTATCGGATCGCTTTAGTCGTAAAAATTTCATCTTGATTGCCTGGAGTGCTTTTGCCTTCTTTTATATCGCAATGAGTTTTTCTGGCATTTCTTTGTGGATGCTCTGCGGGCTATTTGCAATCTATGGATTATTCAAGGCTGCGACAGAAGGTGTTGAGAAGGCGCTGGTGGCAGACTTGGCTCCAAAGGGAATGGCTGGTACAGCTTTTGGTTGGTTTAACCTTATCTCAGGATTGATGCTGCTCCCAGCCTCATTGATATTTGGATGGCTTTATGAATCCTTTGACCCTAGTTATGCATTTCTGTTTTCAGGCTCGTGCGCTGGCCTAGCTTTTCTATTGCTCGGCTTTTGGGTTTTTGGACCCCCAGAAACACAAAACCCCAGATAAATACCTCATCTGGGGTGATTGGAAAGCTAAGGGCTCTGCAGAGTTATTCCGGGTGGAAGTTATTGCTAGCCATAAAGCTGATGGTGCGCTCAAAGCCTAAGATTCGGATATAGCGCCAAGCGATATCGCGGTATTTGCTATCTAAATAGCCGATCGCGACCTCAGGCGTCCTTTTGGACAAGTCGATTTGTTGAATTGCACGGGCCCAACGTTTGAGTCTTGTTGACATATTTGCCACCTCCATGACCATACAACGCATGGAAAAGTGGCTGAGATGACAGGAATAAGTAATATTTTTGAAGAAATTAACAAAAACCAGTCAAATCAACCATTTTTTGCCCTCTAAGCCTGTTTTTCAGCCTCAGCCAACTCCTTTTTTGCCGCTTTGGCCCGCGCTTTGATCGGTTTGAGGTAGATCAGTAGGCAAACAAAGGCAACCGTTCCTAGGGTAGTTTCTAGGGCGGCCATCCAAAAATTAGCCCCGGTTTCCAAAATCCGGACTAAGCCTTCGGTGATGTAGAGCAAGATCAGCATCGAAGCCCATTGCATGGTGTAGACATTGCCTTTCCATAGGCCTGGAATAGCAAATAACAGGGGGATGGCTTTTAGAATGAGCCATGAGCCACCAGGTCTGAGCGGAGAGATAAACCATTCCCAGGCTATGCAGAGAATGAACAAGTCAACAAAAGCTGCAGTTGCGATGAACTGATATGGATTTTTGGAGAGCCAGCTTTTGAACATGAATTGCCTTTAGATAAGTTTGAGGGCGGTCAGTGCCAGGCGCTTACCTTGGGCAATGGCTAAGCGTTGTTCTTCGGCGCTAACGGGTGCTCTGCCGTCAGCATGTGCAAGATGAGTTACGCCATAAGGACTGCCACCGGTTGAGGTGCTCATCAGATCGGGCTCGCTATACGGAATACCCATAATCATCATGCCGTGGTGAAGCAGGGGAATCATCATGGTGAGTAGGGTGCTTTCTTGTCCGCCATGCAGGCTGCCTGTGCTGGTAAAGACGCAAGCAGGTTTACCAACGAGAGCGCCATTCATCCACTCGGAGGAGCTGCCATCCCAAAAGTATTTCATCGGGGCGGCCATGTTGCCAAAGCGAGTTGGGGATCCAAGTGCTAAACCAATACATTCTTTTAAATCTGAATACTCAACATAAGGGGCGCCATCTGCTGGGACAGCAGCTTCGGTAGATTCGCAAACGGTGGAGATGGCCGGGACTGTGCGTAACCGGGCATTCGCTCCTGGAACGCTTTCAACGCCCTCAGCAATTAGGCGTGCCAAGTCTCGGGTGGCTCCGTAGCGTGAGTAGTACAAAACTAAAATGTCAGATTGGCTCATATGGTTCTCTTATCTCTTATGATATGGGCGATGCGCCTCATTCAGAATCCTCAATTATGGCTCTCTCTTGGAAAAGAGATATGGGAGCGCAATCGTGGCCAAAATCTGAAGCAAGTTGCTGCCAGTTTGGCCTTTACGACTACGCTTGCCTTGGTTCCGATGTTGACAGTGGCCTCGATTCTGATTGGCTACTTACCCAGCGTAGTCAGGATTAAATATGCCTTTCAGGCATGGCTTCTTGATACCTATATGCCTGGCGGCCTAAATCAGCAGGTCTTTAATTATTTGGATCAATTTTCAGCGCAGGCCAAGGGCCTTACCTTGATTGGTTTAGTTGGCCTGGTGATTACGACCATCATGACCATGGCGGTGATTGAGAGCGCCTTTAATCAGATCTTTCGAGTTACTCAAAGTCGACCCATCCTGAAGAAGATTGCTATCTACTCTGCAGCAACTATATTGGGACCTATTCTGCTGGGTATCGGGACTTACTTGAGCGGTCTTTTATTTAGTGCTGCGGAGGGATGGACTGAGACGCTGAGTTTTGGCTTAGGTTTATTTGCAACAGTAGTTCCAGTGCTGCTGGCAATGTCCGTATTCTCGGTTGCCTACAAAATTCTCCCGTATGCGCAAATCCAGTGGCGTGACGCTTTGAGTGGAGCCTTCTTTGCGGCGCTGACTTTTGAGTTGATGAAGTTTGGCTTTGGCCTGTTTCTAACGAATGTAGCCTTTTACAAAACGGTCTATGGTGCCTTTGCCATCTTCCCATTGGCGCTTATCTGGATTTACCTGACTTGGTGGATTACCTTGGCTGGCGCAGTCCTGGTTGCCAACCTCCCCAGTATTCGGAGTGGGGTGGTTAGGGTTATTCGTTACTGAAATCCCTTGCTAGACCCTTGATTCCTTGGGGGCTTAAGAATATATTGTTTAAATAAGAACTCATTGCTGGAGACCATATGAAAGTTTGTGACATATTGCGCGTAAAGGGCAGCACACTATTTACAGTGGCGCCAGACACTGCCTTACAAACGGCCGTCTTGGTAATGAGTGAGCACGATATCGGTTCTTTGGTTGTCATGGAATACGACAAACTCGTGGGCATCCTGACGTTCCGTGAAGTGATTGCAGCATTAGCAAAACACCACGGTCAATTGGATGACCTGAAGGTGAAGGGCGTCATGAATGCCAAGCCGCTTACCTGTAATATGGAAACCGAGATTGATGAAGTGCGCCGGATGATGCTAGTGGAGCATGCCCGCTATCTGCCGGTTATTGATCAAAAGATGCTGATGGGCGTGATTTCTTTCTATGACGTGGCTAAATCGGTGGTTGAGGCTCAAGACTTTGAGAACACCATGCTCAAGGCTTATATCCGCGACTGGCCAGAAGAGGCCCAAAAGGCCTCCCCGTAAGCAGCCTAGCCTGATAGCACTGACAAATGACATAATGTCGATATGTCAGGAAATACTTTAGGCCTCCTCTTTACTGTCACCACTTTTGGTGAATCCCATGGTCCCGCGATCGGCGCTGTTGTTGATGGTTGCCCTCCAGGAATGTCTTTATCTGAAGCAGATTTGCAGATTGACTTGGATCGTCGCAAACCAGGAACTTCGCGTCATGTGACTCAGCGTCAAGAGGCCGACAGGGTTGAAATTCTGTCTGGCGTTTACGAAGGTAAAACTACCGGCGCGCCAATTGGATTGTTGATTCGAAATACCGATCAACGCAGCCAAGACTACGGCAACATCCTGCAAACATTTAGACCTGGCCATGCGGACTATGCCTATCACTATAAATATGGTTTACGAGACCCTCGTGGTGGCGGGCGCTCTTCAGCAAGATTGACTGCACCTGTAGTGGCTGCAGCAGCAATTGCGAAGAAGTGGTTGAAAGAGCAATATGGCACTGAGTTTTATGGCTACATGAGTCAGCTCGGTGAAATTGAGATTCCATTTAAAGATGCGGCCCTAATTGAGAGCAATCCTTTTTTTGCCGCCAATACCGATATCGTTCCTGAGTTAGAGGCTTATATGGATTCACTGCGTAAAGCAGGGGATTCTTGTGGGGCGAAGATTGAGGTACGGGCGCGTAATGTGCCTATTGGATTGGGTGAGCCTTTATTTGATAAGTTGGATGCTGATATTGCGCATGCCATGATGGGTATCAATGCTGTTAAGGGCGTAGAGATTGGTGCCGGCTTTAAGTCGGTAGCGCAACGCGGTAGCGAGCATGGTGATGAGCTTCATCCAGATGGATTTGCTAGCAATCATAGTGGCGGCACTTTAGGCGGCATCAGTAGCGGCCAAGATTTGCGTGTATCGATAGCAATCAAGCCAACCTCTAGTATTTTGAGTCCAAAGCAATCAATTGATTTGGATGGCAATCCTATTACTGTGCAAACCAAAGGTCGTCATGATCCTTGTGTCGGCATTCGGGCAACGCCGATTGCTGAGGCGATGTTAGCCTTAGTGTTGATCGATCACGCTTTGCGTCATCGCGCTCAGTGTGGTGATGTGAAGCATGCTGTTCCTCCGATACCAGCGGCACGTCCCGGCTCTGCAACTGATTAATAACAATATTCAGCTAAGAAAAAGAAAATGACACCTTCAGTGCGTTGGGCCTTCGGGTCCTTTTTCTTTTTATATTTCGCTTACGTTGGCTTAGTTTCTCCCTATGCCAGCCTCTTTTTTCTTGATCGTGGTTTTAGCGTTATTGAGATCGCAGTCTTAATGTCCATGCTGCAAATTACACGAATAGTCGGCCCATTCTCTTGGGGATGGTTATCTGACTATCTCTCAGATCGCATCGGGATCATTCGCTTTTGCGCCTGCTTGGCTGCAGTCACTTTTTTATGTATCTTTTTCCTGCAAAGCTACATTGCATTCTTCATTTGGATGTTTGTATTGCACACCATCCTCAGTAGTCTAATGCCCTTAGGTGAGTCGGCTACGGTACACGCTTTATTTAAAGACAATTCATTTGATAAACGTTATGGCCGTTTGCGCCTATGGGGCTCAATTGGTTTTATTGCCATGGTCTTATTTGCCGGTGAATTATTTCAGCGAAAAGGTATTGAGCTTTACCCTATTGTGGGCGCGGTAATTTTGGTCTTCTTGGCACTAGTTACTTTTCGCTTGCATGAGCCAAAGATGGAGCGTCGCAAGATGGTGAAGGGCGAACTCCTGATTGTTTTATTTAATCCTGATGTGCGCTGGTTCTTGCTCTCTGGATTTTTTATGATCTTTGCGCATGCTGCTTTGTATGTGTTCTATTCACTGTACTTAGCGGATCTTGGCTACGATAAATTTCAGATCGGTTTGTTCTGGGCATTAGGCGTTGGGGCCGAAGTGATCTTCTTTTATTTCCAGAGCAAAGTACTAAGTCGCTTAGATGCTGAAGTCGTTTTGCAAATCGCTTTTGGTATTGGTGTGTTCCGATTTATCTTGATTGCATTCTTCCCGGTGACCTGGGTATTGATTCTGGCTCAGCTAATGCATGCGGGTACTTTTGGTGCCCATCATAGTGCGGCCACAAAGCTACTACAACGATGGTTTACTGGCCCACTGCAGGCGCGAGGCCAGGCATTAATGGCAACAGTATCTTATGGCTTGGGTGGAACGCTAGGGGGCTTGGTTGCTGGTTGGTTATGGGATGCTACTCAGCCACGCAATGTATTTGTAATGTCGGCTTTGGCCTGTGGTCTAGCAGGTATGGCGATTGGGAAACTACGTCCACGCCACTACCCAGCTAGATAGCAAAAAACTCAAAAAACTATTTCTACATTGATCCGTAGTTAGGGCCACCACCGCCTTCAGGGGTAATCCAAATAATATTTTGACTTGGATCCTTGATATCGCAAGTCTTGCAGTGCACACAGTTTTGTGAATTAATTTGCAACTGCGCTTGACCATCTTTTTCTACATACTCATATACACCAGCAGGGCAGTAACGTTGCTCTGGACCTGCGTAGGTTTTGAGATTCAAATTCACCGGTACCGATGCATCTTTTAAGGTGAGATGGATAGGTTGATTTTCGGCATGATTTGTATTGGAGATAAATACGGATGAGAGGCGATCAAACGTAATCTTGCCATCGGGCTTTGGATAGTCGATTGGCTGATGCTGCGCTGCTGGTTCAAGGCACTCATGATCTGCATGCTTTAAATGAATTGTCCAAGGCATATTGCCACCCAAAAGCTTTTGTTCAAGGCCAACCATGAGGGTGCCTAAATACAAACCTTTTGACATCCACGGCTTAAAGTTGCGCGCCTGACTTAACTCAGTATGGAGCCAGCTATTTTTGAACGCGCTTGGATAGGCAGCCAACACATCAGCAGAGCGATTTTCAGCAAGTGCGGCAACTGCAGCTTCAGCAGCCAACATGCCGGTCTTAATGGCTGCATGACTTCCTTTGATGCGTGATGCATTTAAGAAGCCAGCATCACAACCAATTAATGCGCCACCCGGAAAAACAGTTTTCGGTAGGCTATTTAAGCCACCCGCTGTGAGTGCGCGTGCGCCATAGGCGAGACGCTTTCCGCCCTCAAAAGTCTCACGGATCTTTGGATGTAACTTATAGCGCTGGAATTCTTCAAACGGCGAGAGGTAAGGGTTCTTATAGGAGAGGCCCACCACTAGGCCAACAGCCACTTTGTTATCGCCCAAGTGATACAAGAATGAACCACCATAGGTATCACTCTCCAATGGCCAGCCAGCGGTATGAACCACTAGGCCAGGTTTGCTCTTAGAGGGTTCAACTTCCCACAACTCTTTAATGCCAATACCGTAACTTTGCGGATCAACATCTTTATCCAGCGCAAACTTGCTAATGAGTTGCTTGCCTAAATGTCCACGTGAACCTTCGGCGAACAGGGTGTACTTGGCACGCAGTTCCATGCCGAGTTGAAATTGATCGGTAGGCAGACCTTCTTTATCCAGACCCATTGCACCTGTAATAACGCCACATACGGCACCTTGTTCGTTGTACAGAATTTCTGCGGCCGGAAAGCCGGGGAAAATTTCTACACCGAGATTCTCGGCTTGTTGGCCCAGCCAGCGAGTGACATTGGCTAAGCTAACAATATAGTTACCTTCATTCTTGAAGCAGTGGGGCAGCATCCAATTCGGAACTTGGAACGAACTGTCTTTTGTTAGAAATAAAAACTGATCTTGACTGACTTCGGTATCGAGTGGTGCTCCTAGCTCTTTCCAGTTCGGGAAGAGTTCGGTAAGCGCCTTGGGATCCATCACTGCGCCAGACAGAATATGCGCGCCGATTTCAGATCCTTTTTCGAGAACGCAAACGCTAATCTCTTTGCCGGATTCATTGGCTAGCTGTTTTGCTTTAATAGCTGCAGATAAGCCTGCTGGGCCACCACCTACGATGACTAGGTCGTAGTCCATTGATTCTCTAGGGCCAAACTGTTCGAGTAATTCCTGGGCAGTCATTTAATCTCTCCGGCATTGCTTAAAAAATAGGGTGCTTCAGGTATTTGGGGTGTTTTAAGCATTTCTGCCATTTATATAGCCCCAAATCACGCCTATAGTTTAGCTCCAAGCCGGAAAAACCAGGTTGGTGCCCAATGCTAACGGGCTTGAGGGGCTAAAGCGTTATGATTACTTTTTTACCCTTTTTGGCAATATTAGGACGAATTTATGAATAAGACTTACCCATCAGCCGTGGATGCCCTGCGGGATATCTTGAAGGATGGCCAGAAGCTCGCCGTTGGCGGTTTTGGTTTGTGCGGTATTCCTGAAGCTTTGATTCAAGCGGTTAAGGATCTTGGTGCGCAAAATCTGACGGCGATTGCCAATAACGCTGGGGTAGATGGCTTTGGCTTGGGTTTGCTGTTGAACTCAAGGCAAGTGAAGAAGATGGTTGCATCTTATGTAGGTGAGAACAAAGAGTTTGAGCGTCAGTTTTTAGCTGGTGAGCTTGAGTTGGAATTTACTCCGCAAGGAACCTTGGCAGAAAAGTTGCGCGCAGGCGGTTGCGGTATTCCGGCTTTCTATACCAAAACTGGTGTGGGTACTTTGGTTGCTGAAGGTAAAGAGGAAAAAGAATTCGATGGCGAGCGCTACATCATGGAGCGTTCAATCGTTTCTGATATCTCCCTAGTGAAAGCTTGGAAGGCTGATAAATCTGGCAATTTGGTTTATCGCTATACCGCTCGTAACTTCAATCCAGTTGTCGCCATGGCGGGCAAGATTACTGTTGCCGAAGTGGAAGAGATTGTGGAAAACGGCGAGTTAGATCCCGATCAGATTCACACACCAGGCATCTATGTGCATCGCTTGGTGCTCAACACCACACCTGAGAAGCGTATTGAGCAACGCACATTGTCTGCAGTTTGATACCCATAGCCGCTATATAAAAACAGTACAGAATATTTAGGAAGATTGATATGCCTTGGAATAGAGATGAAATGGCGGCACGTGCTGCTAAAGAATTAAAGGATGGCTACTACGTTAATTTAGGTATTGGTATGCCAACTCTAGTGGCGAACCATGTTCCTGAAGGAATGGAAGTTTGGCTCCAGTCTGAGAATGGTTTATTGGGTATTGGTCCATTCCCAACTGAAGAAACTATTGATGCTGATTTGATTAATGCGGGCAAGCAAACGATTACTACTTTGCCAGGCTCCTCAATCTTTTCTTCTGCGGATTCATTTGGGATGATTCGTGGTGGAAAAATCAATATCGCGATTTTGGGTGCAATGCAGGTAAGCGAGCATGGTGACTTAGCGAACTGGATGATTCCAGGCAAGATGGTTAAAGGCATGGGTGGCGCCATGGACTTGGTTGCTGGTGTAAAGCATGTAGTTGTCTTGATGGAGCACGTTGCCAAGAAAAAAGACGGCACTGAAGAAATCAAGATCTTGCCTAAGTGCACCTTGCCATTAACTGGTGTGGGTGTCATTAGTCGCATCATTACCGACCTTTGTGTCCTCGATATCACGCCTAAGGGCTTGAAGTTGGTGGAGTTGGCCCCAGGTGTAAGCAAGGAAGAAGTCGTGTCTAAAACAGGTGCCCCTGTCGACACAACCGGTTTCTAACCTTTTTCATCGGATAGTGAAATAATGGGGTCAATGACCCCATTTCTATTTTTAAAGAGCCTTTTATGAGTGCTGTTGATCATTCGCTTCATGCGCATAAGCAGGGTGATGCTAAGCATTCCCATGCCAAGCAGGTCTCCAATCAAAACCTTCTCCTCATTGCTTTAGTTCTGACATTAGGTTTTTCTGGTGTAGAAGGCGCCGCAGCTTATTTTGCAAATTCCTTGGCCTTGATATCGGATGCAGGGCACATGGTGACGGATGCGGCTGCATTAGGCTTGGCCTTACTGGCTCAAATTATTTCTCGTCGCCCCCCATCGCCTAAACATTCCTTTGGTTTCGGAAGGGCTGAAGCCTTAGCGGCATTTGTTAATAGCATTGCGATGTTGGCTCTAGTAGTCTGGATCATGGTGGAGGCGATTAGTCGCTTCTATGATCCACATAATGTCGATGGCTTAACTGTTACCGTAGTCGCAGCTATTGGCCTATTAATGAATATTGTTGTTGCTTGGGTGTTGTCGCGCGACAAAAAGAGCGTTAATACCCGTGCTGCACTGGTTCATGTGATGGGCGATCTATTGGGCTCTATCGCCGCCTTGATTGCAGGTGTCGTGATTCAGCTAACTGGTTGGATGCCAATCGATGCCATTCTTTCTATTTTGGTTTCACTGCTGATTTTGAAGTCTACCGTTTCCATCTTGCGTGAGTCTTATCACTTCTTGATGGAGGGCGTGCCACTACATATTGACTATCTACAAGTAGGCAGTGATCTTAAAAACGTCCCCGGTGTATTGGCAGTTCATGATTTACATGTATGGGAAATGACACCTAGCTTCCCAGCCTTGATTGGCCATATTGAAATTGAAAATATGACTGAGTGGCCAGACATCATGGCGCGCATCAATACGATGCTATTAGATAATCATGGCATCGATCATGTCACCCTGCAGCCAGAAGCGGCGGGTATGGTGGATGAGCATACTCACGACGAACACCTCAACGAAGAGATTAAGAGGCCGAATGTGACTCATCATGGCGATACTTTCTTCGTTACTTGCACTAGTCCTGATGGCCCGCATCGTATGGCTTATCACGCCTGGGGCAATCCGAATAATCCTAAGGTATTAGTTTGCGTTCATGGCTTGACTCGCAGAGGTAGTGATTTCAATACCCTTGCGCAGGCGATGAGTAATGATTACTACGTCGTCTGTCCAGATGTAGTCGGTCGAGGCGACTCTGATCGTCTCAAGAACCCCATGTTGTATGCCGTGCCGCAATACGTAGCAGACATGGCAAGCTTGATTAAACAGCTTGGCGTTGCGCAAGTAGATTGGTTTGGAACTTCCATGGGTGGCCTGATTGGTATGGTCTATGCCTCAATGCCCAAGAATCCAATTCGTCGCATGTTGATTAATGATGTCGGTCCACGCATTGAGCCAGAGGCAATTAAGCGCTTGGGTTCTTATGTTGGTCAACCATTTACCTTTACTGATCGTGCAGATGCCTTGCAACGTCTAAATGAGATCTGCGCATCGTTTGGAAGTCATACACCCGAAGAGTGGGAAATTTATAACGGGCCGATGCTAGTGCAAAAGGATGGCCTCTGGGTTATGCACTATGACCCAGATATTTCTGTACCGTTTGCCTCCGTCAATCCAATCATGGCAAAGGCAGGGGAGATGGCGATGTGGCACGCCTTTAAACAAATCCATATCCCGATGCTGATTGTGCGTGGCGGGGAATCTGATTTGCTCTCAGCTAAAACAGTGGCGGAGATGTGCAAAGTCAACCCATACATTCGTAGCATTGAAATTCCAGGAGTAGGGCATGCACCTGCTTTTGTGAAGTCAGAACAAGTTGCTCTAGCAAAAGAATTCTTTAGTTAAGGACTTCAGTCGCCCATGACCAATGCTGGCAATGCATCTGAGAGCATCAAAATTGTTGACGGCTGGTATGGTGAGCCCTCAGAAAATCATGCTACTGGTGTTCTTAGTATCCTTAAGCAGCTGCACCTTGATGAGGCAACGCTAACCGCTGCAACTAATATTGCGCGCACCCATGGCAAAGAAGCATTGACTAAGCTTATTGGTGATGAGTCAGCCAAACTCCTAATTGGATATCGCGGCCTTAGACAGGCTCAAGCCAAGCTAGTACGTAACGATGGTGGTCTGAGTATTTCTGGGCAAGAAGAAATGCTCAGAAAGATGTTGCTCGCCTTTGGTGATGACTTACGCGTCGTTCTCATCTACCTTGCTTCTCGCTTGCAAACGCTAAGGTGGGTTACCCAAGAAAAGCTGGAGATGCCAAAAGCTTGGGCGCAAGAGATTCTGAACATTGACGCCTCATTGGCTAATCGCCTTGGTATTTGGCAAATGAAATGGGAGATGGAGGACTTGGCGTTTCGAGTTCTCTCCCCTGAGGTGTATCGCGACATCGCCAAGATGTTGGATGGCAAGCGCATTGAGCGTGAATCTTTTATCGATCAGATTGTCAGAAAGCTTAAAGAAGAATTAAATGCCGCCCATATTCAAGGTGAGGTGCAGGGTCGCCCAAAACACATCTACAGTATTTGGAAAAAGATGCAGGGCAAGTCACTCGATTTTGCTAACCTCTATGACGTCAGGGCATTTAGGGTTTTAGTAGATGATGTGAAATCTTGCTACGCCATTTTAGGAATAGTACATAACGTCTGGCAGCCCGTCCCGCGCGAGTTCGATGATTACATCGCCAGACCTAAACCCAACGGTTATCAATCCTTGCACACCGTAGTAATGGACGAGCATGGCACCGCATTTGAAATTCAGGTGCGCACCAATGAAATGCATCAACAAGCTGAGTATGGTTTGGCTGCGCACTGGCGCTACAAAGAGGGCGCTTATGTTGGGACTGCAACACCGCCAAAAAATAAACCCACATCCAATACTCCAAGCTCACCAAACCCAAATCATCAAACTGGCACACATAGTGCAGCAGTAGCCTATGAGCGTCAGATTGCTTGGGCTAGGCAGCTGATCTCCTGGAAAGAAGATGCCTGGGAGCAATTGAAGCACCACGAGATTGATGACCATATTTATGTTCTAACCCCGCTTGGTAAGGTGATTTCTTTGGAGAAGGGTTCTTCACCAATCGATTTTGCCTATGCGGTTCATACCGATCTTGGTCATCGCTGTCGTGGCGCTCGGGTTGACGGTGCGATGGTTCCCCTGGATACGCCTTTGCAGAACGGCCAGACTATTGAAATCATTGCCGTCAAGCATGGCGGACCATCTCGCGATTGGATAAGCCCTAACCGCAACTACTTGCGCTCACAGCGTGCCCGCACTCGTGTGCGCACTTGGTTTAACGCTTTAGATGATGAAGAAGCGGGTGCAAGGTCTCCTGAAATCAAAACAGAATCGAAGGCTGAGACCAAGGTTACTGCACCAGCCCCAGAGATTGTCCTCAAGCAAAGCACTCGCAAGCAAGGTCAAGCTGGCGATGTTTTAGTGGTTGGGGTGGATTCATTACTGACCCAGTTGGCGCGTTGTTGCAGGCCGGTGCCGCCGGATGCGATCGCTGGTTTTGTTACTCAAGGCCGCGGCGTATCGATTCATCGTCGATCTTGCAAAACTTTCAGAGGTCTATTGGAGCGCGCTCCAGAACGCGTGATTCAGACTGCTTGGAATGCAGTTTCTACAGAAGCTTTGCCTACAGGTGATGCAAAACGGGTATTTCCGGCTGATTTAGCGGTAACAGGGCTAGATCGCCCTGAACTCATGCGCGAGTTGTTTGAAATCCTGACAAGGCAAGGTGTTCACGTCATTGACTTGCGTAAATCAGCCAAGCGTGGCCTTGCTCAAATCCTATTGACTGTGGAAATTAAAGACTCAGAAGCCTTACGTTTGGTTCAAAACAGTCTCGAAGAGGTCAAAGGGGTGACCCAAGTGCGCCGCCGGTGATAAACTCTATGGCTATATAGGCTCGTAGCTCAGCTGGTTGCACCACCTTGACATAGTCGAGCTCATATTTAAAAAACAGCGTTTAAATGCTTTAAAATAAGGTTTTATACATATTAAGACATTTTAAAACTGACAAAAACATAAAAATAATAGTCAAAGACCATAGTGGATTTTCGGTAAATAGTGTGCTAAAAAGGGAACACCACCCAAATTGGTCTCATGACGAAAATCAAGCAAATTTCTCTTACCATCCAGCAAATCGAGCTTGAATCAGATTTTTCTGAGAATCAACCGTTTCTACAGCAGTTAGTTCAATCCCTAAATTCTGAAGCCCTTGAGACCTTGCTTGTTATGCACCCCATTGTCTTGTTTGAGGAGTCCTCGGCCGAATTCCTAGCTAACGGGGGAGGGGCAAAATATAAGGTAATTTGTGGAAAACCCCAACTTCTCCTAGCAAAAGCAATTTTGGGTCTGAAGACGAAGATCCCAGTTTGGCTTGTTGACGATGCCAAAACCTCAAAATTGGTTGAATTGACTCAAGATCTATTAATCCCATTGTTTTTCTCTGGAAACAGACCTAAAGAGTTGCGAGAGAGAGTTAGATCCTTCCCAAAGGATGAATTGGCCAAAATGGGCCCACCCCTTAACCTGCCTAAAAATTGGTCAAAGTTAATAGATTTAGCCTTTCAAGATCCCGATAAAAAAATAGAAGAGGTGCTCGGTTCGGCTAAGGCATTAAATATTGGGGAGTCGAGGGCTGGTGGATAACGAAGAGTTACCCCAGATTCTCGAGGGGAAGGGCCCCCGTAAATCCCCTGCAAGGGATGAGGACAATCGAACACCATTTCTGTCTGCCTTCTCAAAATATGATGGTTTTGAGGCTTTGCACCAGGTGGCCGAATGGTATCTCGATATCCCTAAATCTTTGGCTGGTCTTTGGCTAAACCTAGATAACTTGCCCGAAATTCTGGCTTGCGCAAAACAGTGGAGTTTGGGCCAAGGGCCAATTTACACCCATGATCTAGATGAGATTTTTCATCATTTAGGGCGGTGGATCGAGATTGTTCAAGCAGAGCGCCAATCCCCTGAGCTCCAAAAGATATACCTTTTAAGTAAGGTTGAAAGAAGATGGGGTCCAGAAGCTGGGGATGGTGAGGCGTCGAATAAGAAGCGGGTTTTGAAATCGATTGGCCCGCCATTTTGGGGGATTGAGGAGGAGCATCCCGTGTGGATGACTCTTTGGTACCGATCAGCTACACCTCCCACTGAGGCTATTTATACGGTGCGTGATCAGGTTTATCGAGGCTTGCAAGGCTTGTATCTAAGCTCCTATATGAGGCTGCGCCGCTCCCAGGAGGAAGCGCAGTCAAAGTATTTTTACGGTAGCGACCTCTATGCTCGCTTGCGGGACTCCGGACGCTTATTGCGCAAAATTCATTCTATTGAGCATGGTTTTTTACTAGAGCGCCTAAGCACGCATTGTTTTGCCTATAACAAGCCCAATGCGATGCATCAGGTGTTCTCGGATATTCACGCCAATCCTGAGGAATTATTCCGTCAGGAGTTTGCTGGGTTTGCCGATGTGGTCAATTTTGGGTATGTATTGAGGCATCCCAGTGAATTTGCAAAAAAATTAGTTGATACCTTTTCTCTTCCTGGTGATAGAAAAAAGATTCCCCAAAAAAAATTGACGGATTCAAGGATTTATGAGGATCACCATTTATTTTGGATTGCCCAAGGTTTTCCCGCCATCGCATCAAAGCGTAAGAGTAATACTCGGCCCCATATCGAATGGATTGGTCCAGAAGTGGATACAGTAGCGACTCTATTTGAGGAGGGCGCTCATCCCGGTGAGTATCTTGAGGCAGAAGAAATCTTTTTTGAGCCTGACGATTTTTTAGACCCAGCCTCCACCGATGGCGGCCCACGAGAGCTGCCTCCATTAAATACCCTTTACGCTGCAGCTAGAGCTAGGTATCGAATGGAAATCATGAGGGCACAATCTTTTCGTAACCGATTGGATCGTGCCAGAGTCCCGCTCTTTGTCAGGGTCATAGGCGTCTTGCAAAATCTTTACAGTCAAAGCTTGATGGATGCTAGTGACCAAGCCAAAGCCCTGCTTAATGAGACCGTCAAACTTTGCGCAGTAGCTTTATTTACTGGCCATAGCCTTAAAGAAGCGACCTCATTGCATTGTTTCACCTCTATTGAAGAGTTGCCATCTGAATGGAGGATTGCTTATTCAGATCAGTATCGTGTTTGGCTTCGACCATATCCAGTACCCGATAGAAATAAGAATGCCCGCATCATTTTTAGCGACTCTGTTGCGGTATCTCCCCGAATTGCCTTTTCGGATATATGGTCTGTGGGTCAATTACTTCCCAAGACTCGTAACAAGAAATGGTTCACCCAAACTGAGGCGGTCTATAAAAAAGTTTTTATTACGCAGATAGCACCCGCCTTAATTGAGGCGGGGGTTGATGAGGATTGGGTCGGGGTCGATAGCATTGGGGAGCTTTTGCCAAGCTGGTTCGAAGGTCTGGAAGAGGGGGAGTTGCTCAGAAACTGTGCTCTTTTTGGCAGAAGTAGCCCCCAGTCTGAGGTCCAGTCTCATTACGCCGCCCTTGATAGAGCGGTTTTGGATGATTACTACTGCAAGATCATGCGTAATCTCTGGAAGCAAATTCAAGTTGCTACGCCTGATGATAAAAAATTACTAAAAGATGGCTCACTAGTAAAGCCTCTCTTTTCTTTATCGAAGAATACTGCGCAGATTCCAAATAGTCTCACGGGCAATGATTGGGCTCCAAAAGTAGAGGGTATTAAAACGCTCTTAGAAATGCTGCGCGCTCAAATTGCCGATCATGATCAACAAGAGCCACATCATTATCACAACCTGGTAGTGGCCTATACCGGCATTGCTCTAAGTATTGTTACGGCCTTTCGTAATGCCAATACTCCTATTTTGGATTTAGGTCTGATTGATCAGGAAACGGGCTTCTTGCATATGGAGGAGAAAGATCGGGACAACGGTTCGCATGCGCGCCTTGTATGGATTCCTGACGATGTACGTGCTTGTGTAAGCGCCTATTTGAATCACCTCAAAAGATTATGGGTAACCCTTTCCTTTCAAACCAGTCCAGAGCTCAAAGTCCCTGCGACGAAAAATCGTGACATCCGCATCTACGGCACCAAGTCATTTGCGCTGTCATTGCAAAGCTCGCTCTTTCTTTTTGAAGAAGTGGGCGGCATATGGCAACCCAAGGAATTCTCGGGCAGAAGATTGCAAGCGCTATTAGATTCCTTAAAGTTAGGTTCTTGGCCGATCCCCAATAATGGGCGCCATTTTTTAGCAACCACTTTGTTTAATGAGAAGCAGAAAAGTTTTGCAACGGTGATTAAAACGGTGATGGGCCACTGGCAACTCGGGGAATCTCCTTGGGGGCCTGATTCGGCCATGGATCCCTACTATCTGCGAGAGGCACTCAAAAGTCCATTTGAAAAATTATTGGGCAAAGAGGGTATTGATTTTCAGGTGATCGATTTTTAATCATGGCACGAGTCCAGATCTCTGACTTAGATCCCGATATTTGGGTGGGCTGGTCACATTTGGAGAAGTCATATCCCAAATTATCAGACAAAGCTCATGCCGAGCAGTCGATAAATTTAAGCGATCTAAGCGTGGACACGCTCAAAATCTTGTATCAGGTTCAGCAAAAAAATACTCAAATTCTCAAGTGCAAACCAGAGACTCTCAAATTAGACAAGTCTGCTATCAGAGCAATTCTTTTAGAGGTGAAGCACTCCGCTAAAACTGGCTCTGGCTTTAAAGTGCGACGTCGATTTTTAGAGGTAATTGAGGCTGGCAATACCCTGGGCCGTTTTGATATTCCCATTCCCTATGTGCCGGCACCACTGCCTCCAATGCCGCCATCCCCTTTTACTCATGACAATATGAAAAAGATGGCAAAGATTAGCCCTTTGCTTGAAGCTTTCAATCACTCTTTAAAAGAGACTCGGTGTACCGTAAGTTCGCAGGCTTGGTGGGGTCAAGCACTACTCTCGGCCATGTTAAATGGTGCATTGGTAGATAGTGTTTTTCTGATGGAGCTCGTTAAATCTCTCGCGCAAGGGAGGTATGATCCTCAGCTACGCTGGGTTTCTTTATATCCCGTTAAAGGGAAAAACCCTCCAAAGCATCCGGTATTGCGGCGCTGGTTTATTGACCCGGCAACCCGTTTAATCTTAGTTAGCTCTATCAATCAACAAAAACTAGTGATGCCGGAACTCAAACGGGTTTCTGATGGGCAAAATGTTTATGGCTTGATTAGCGCTTATACACACCACCATGATTTTTCAGATAAGTTGCCCGGTGGAATTAAAGCCCTTTTGGATGGGGTAAGGGTACGGCTTCATTTGCATATGCCTCCTTGGTTAGTTCAATATGCAAGCGATCGCCTTGTGAGTACCTCGCTACCCGAGCACGTTTGGGACCGATTGATTCATCCCCCTACTAAATATGAAAGCAGCCTTACTAGTAGGGAGATGCCCGCCTTGGTGGGCCCCATTTCTTTGGTAGATGATTCAGACGAGGAGGAGCAAGAGGAGGGTGATGATGAGTATGAGCAGAGAAACGCTCCGATTGAGCAAGATGAAATGCTTCCCTCGCAGTTGCGAGACTTGGGTGGCGTATTAAATTCGAAACTAGATGAGCCTCAAAAAAGGGTAAAGGCCTGGTTGGCCGCCAATGAGGGTGAGCTACTACCGAGTGTACGCATCCTAGGGTTATGGGCAGCGGAGCATCTTCTGGCCAAGGGTCGTGGACGAAGGGTTAAAAGACCGCGCACAACTTATCAAATGGTGAACTGTATTGCCGGGCGCTTAGTGGGGCAGCTGGGACGTTTGGATTTAACGAAGTTAGGTGATGAGGAAGCCTATCTCGAAGTCTATCAAGTTGCTCTAGAGGACACACCTTCTAACGGTGTTCGCCGTATTGTTGGCCGGGCTCTTAAATCGCTACATCAGTATCTGGAATCAAAGCATGGTGTATTGCCATTAAGTGACCATGATATTTTTCGAGTAAGTGGTCGTGGTAATAGTGCCGTAGATACTAATCTGATTAGTTTGGATTCTTGTCTTCAAATTTCCAACCACCTTGAGCAAGAAATTAAAAAGCTCTATGGGGGTCTAGAAGGCAAGAATCCAAAAGTGAATGCTCTAGTCCAGCAACTTCAGGTTGCTCTGAGTTTGGGTTTTTTCTGTGGTTTGCGACGATCGGAGGTCTTGGGTTTGCAAATCCAAGATATCGACTTTATTGAAGGCGTCTCCATTACACAGGAGACCCCGCCTGAATTTTGGATTGAAATTTGTAAAAATGGATTGCGTGAACTTAAGTCACGCTCTGCTAATCGACTTTTGCCGGCTTTTGCTTTAATGCCTGCACATGCATTAATTGCAGTGCGCAATTTATGGGTGCTTCGCCGCAATCAAATTAGGGCAAGCGATAAAGCTCAGAATCCTAATACCCATGATCCGCTGAAGGCGATTACGGGAGCTGAGCCCTTGTTTAACCTATTTGTTAAAAACGGCAAGGTCAATGACAGAGACCCCAATTTAGAGCGTCTCACTAAAGCGCTTAAGCATTTAAATGATGATGAAGGGCTACGGTTTCATCATCTAAG
Source organism: Polynucleobacter sp. 78F-HAINBA (assembly GCF_018882325.1). Lineage (GTDB taxonomy): Bacteria > Pseudomonadota > Gammaproteobacteria > Burkholderiales > Burkholderiaceae > Polynucleobacter. The sequence continues at coordinate 272,357 of NZ_JACVOQ010000003.1, forward strand.
ACATAGTTTTGCCAACTGGCTTGCGCTGATGTTCTGGTTAGGCGAGCAGGGTAAAGGCGTTTTTTTGCCGCAATGGTTCTTGCCAACAGAGCATGATTCTAGAAGATTAATGATTTCTGCATCCGTGCGCCAATCATTGCTAGGATCAGCGCCAACCAATACGAGATCGATGCTTCAGATCAGTAGCTTGATGGGCCATGCGGGACTTGATATTACTATGGGCTCGTACATCCACTTGGCGGATTTTATTTTAGGGCGCAAGGCCTATAGACTCACGCCCCAATTGGATACTGCTACTTTAGAGCTTCTAAGTGGTTACTCGACTTCATATCTATACGAAATCGAGAGAAAACTATCGGTTGCTACGCCCCCTCAGATTAGGTCGGGCGTTTATTTGGATTCCATTTGCGATCGAATGTTGCTGGAGGGAAAAAATATTGCTCCAGTCAAAAAGAAGTCGACAGTGAAATTTACAAAGTCATCGGCTGTAATTCCACCAAAGGAAATAACGGCAAAAACTTTACAGGTATTAGAGATTTTGAATTTCATTGAATATGCAAAAACTGTGCCACTACCTGAGAATGAAGATTCTGCTTTGCACCCGTTAAAGTTGGCGTCAGAGCGCTATGGCTATCGGTTGGAGGATTTGTATTTATGGATCCAGAAGCTACCAAGTCTTCCTCAGGGGGTATTGCGTTCAAAAGGAGTGTTTCTAACAAAACCCAAAGCCAATAGGCTAGTTGCCGATTTGGTTGGTAAGCCTGAACAAGTCAGCATTGCAATGGAAACTTGTGAATTGCTGAAAAAGATCTATCAAGGTGAAATGCCATGGCTTGGCAAGAAGCTAGCCTGTCAAAAGCGCGTTCAAGAATTGTTGAGTGACTTTCTTGAACTTTGGGTTATTGGGACTCACCTTTCGATTGAGACCGATTCGTTGCCCAAGGCTAAGCGTTGGCTTTGGTTTTTGCGGGAGCTGCAAATTGTCGAGGCAATTGATATCACTCACACTCCATCCATTGGTAAGGATTTTCCATCCGCTAAGCGTCAGCGGCAATATTGGAAAGATCAACTTGAGATAGGTCAGATCCAAGAGGCTGAGCCAAAAGTCTCCGACAGCACAAGGGGGAGGATTCGAGTGGATCTCGATTTAACTCAAATTTCCAAGAAGAAGGGCTTTCAGCAATATGAAGTGATTGCCGCGATGTTTGGGGTGAGGGCGGCATTATCTCTTCTAGCTTTGGTTCAGTGCACCTTTCTAGATTGAGGTTTGCATCTCAATTTTTAAAGGGGGGCGACGGATTAAAAGAAGTCGTGTCTCTAAAAATTACTATATAGCTATTGGCTTAGCTGTTAGAAAAAATCGGTGTGCGATTGAATATGTGATTGCTTTTTGGTGCAGAGTTCGAATTTGCATACTATGGCTCGAGTTGCTGACCCAGGAGTTAATGGCAAAGAGTCTCAATATATTCGCGGTCAATTCAAATAAATGTAGTGGGTTGGGTCTGGATCGCCTGAATTTTCGTTCTTTTCATGATTTAATGATTTTTTCTGTAATGAATAATTAATCAATCCAATGAGAACAGTAAGTATCAGCGCTTTAAATATTGTTATGCCATCGCCGCATAGTCCGGAGAGGTATGTTGAGTTATTTCATAATGCATATAAGCTTCGAAGGTCTATAAATATTCGCGGCGACTATGTGGCTCTTCTTGGCGCATGTCGGGATGATGCAATAGAAGGCAGGCCAGCAGTTGTTGGAGAGCTCTATAAGTATTTTGAATTAAAAGTTGATAGCCAGTGGTTTAATACCCTCGAAAATAAAATCGCAGATGAAGATGAAAAAGCCCAAATTAACATCCCAGGGCATTTGAAGCCTCATTTTGAGGTTACCCCCTTTGTTTTCTTCCCGCATAAACATAGACTTTTGTTTATCTCAAAAGAGATTGACGGTGCATTTACACCTAACCAGGCTCATCGATTATTTGAGGGTCTGCTTAATACGGGCTTGCTGCAGGCTAAATATGGACAAGTAGAGATAACCATTGAGCCTAGTATAGATACGCTCTCGAACATTCTTAAGATGCCAACCATTAAATACCTTCATATTGAGGTGAAGCCCCCAAACCCTGATGATCAAGAGGCTGCTGAGAAGAGGTTATTCGAGAATCTATATGAACAAGGAGTTGATAAACAAGTGATTGAACTTCACTCTAATCAGCAGTCCGGCTTAACCCCTAGCAATGAAATTAGATTGCTAGCAAAAATCGCTCAGTCCAATGGGAATGTAACGGGTCGAGGTATTGATGAGGCGGGAAGTGTAATCACACTATCGACTCAAGAGCATCCGCTGGAAGAGCGTGTTACCTACAATCCTAGGATTCAAACAAGACTATCAATGTTGATTTCAACAGCTTTTGAATTGTTGCCTCGGATCATTCGAAGGGAGTTGAAATGATAAAAAAATTATATGCTTCTTACAGCGGTGTTTTCAATATATTCAAAATGTATTGGGCAGCATACGGCGGCTTTTCATCGCTGATTATTTCTCCATACTTCCATTTAGCAATTTTGATTGCTTGGCTTCTTCAACCCTATTGGATATCAGGTCAGTGGTGGAATACATCGATTTCAATATTGCCAAATATCGTGGGCTTTGCTTTGGGTGGCTATGCAATTTTGGTTGGATTTGGTGATGATAAGTTTATGAAGGTAATTTCAAGAAAATCAGAAAAAACCAAAGTTTCCTACAGTCCATTTCTCGAGGTGAGTGCCGCATTTGCACATTTCATAATAGTCCAACTACTCGCACTTTTCTTTGCAATCATTGCTATCGGTATTTCTGTTGACGGTGTAATAAAGCTCGGAGAGAAAAGTGTGGGGCCAATAATATTCGGATGGGATTTTTCATACATCTTGACCAAGACTCCTGCTTTATTTAATGCTACGGGATTTTTCTTGTTTATATATGCATTATTAGCCGCTGTAGCGGCGACTTTATCGATTTTTAGGGTTACATCTTGGTTTGATCGCATTAATAACATGTCAAATAATGAAGGCAATTAGAGATCGGAGTGAAGAATGAAAAAGTGCGTAAAAATACTAGATTCCAAATCAGGAAAGCAGGTTGTTGAATATCCAATCTCGATTGACTATATAGCTCTTAATATTGGTGAAATTGATTTTTATAATGAAGCATGGAAGTGTGCTGTAGACGATAAGCTAGTTGAGTTAGATAAAAGGCTGGAATATAGATTTGTCATAGATTCCAATTCATAAATCTCACTTTTCCACTCAATTCTTTTATTTTTTGCATGTAAGGGTTACTTAAAGTAACACTTTGAAAATTAGCCTGTTCCATATACAGTCAATCTATATGTTAGTGAACGTTAAATTATCAAAAGCAATTGTGCGGCAAGCGAAGTCTTGTGGCGCTGATCAGCATCGTTCAACAGCAGAGCAAATTGAGTATTGGGCGCAGATTGGGAAGGTTGGTCTTGATAACCCAGACTTGTCGTATTCGGTAATCTTTGGGATCTTATTGGCTGATAAAGAGTCAGTTATCGGTGAATATGGCATTGGCAAGCTTTAGGCGGGGGTAATGCTGTTTGGTTTGGCCTAAATCCTTAGACTTTATTTGATATTAAAATAGTAAATAAAGATAATAATGTGCTATATTTACTACTATTATGTCTAATATAAAATTCAAATTTAAGACCAATTCTGAGCTTCAAGCAGAGCTTGGGCAGCGTTTGCGTCGCCTACGTTTACAGCGCAATATGCCTAGAGCAGAGTTGGCGGAAAAAGCAGGCGTAGCAGCAGGATCTATTGCTAAAGCCGAAGCGGGTGAGGATATTCGATTGTCGACCTTACTACGATTAATGCGTGTATTAGGCGGCTTAGATCAAGTGCTTCAACTCATTCCAGTAGCGCAAGTATCACCTCTTGAAGCAGTCGACCTTGGGCATGAGCGCAAGAATGCAAGACGCTTTGGAAAGAAGGCAACTACATCAAAGGGTAGGCCATGAGTGTTGGGGCGATCTCAGTAAGCCTTTGGGGAAAAAGAGTCTGCGCTATTGCTGTAGATGCTAACGGTCAACTGAACACGCAGTTTGACCCGGAGTTTGTTAAATTGAATTTAGATATTGCGCCGATTAATTTACCCCTTGAAGATTTGCGCCAAAATCCTTCTCAAATACAACGATTTGATGGTTTGCCTGAGCGAACCTATCGAGGCTTGCCAGCATTTTTAGTCGACTCGTTGCCAGATGATTTTGGTAACGCCTTGGTCAATCAATACATGGCTTCAAAAGGTATTTTGCCAAGAGATGTGACTGTGTTGGATCGATTGGCCTATACAGGCAAAAGAGCAATGGGCGCATTTGAGTTTGTGCCAGCCACTAAAGATATTGTTAAAAATAAAGCTGCTTTAGAAATGTCCAATCTTGTCGAGATGGCAAGAAGGGCGCTAACGGGTAATTTGGAAGATACTCCCGAGGAATCTTTGCAAGACTTACTGTCAGTTGGCACTTCTGCTGGTGGCGCAAGAGCAAAAGCGGTAATTGCTTGGAATCCCAAAACTAATGAAGTATTTGGTGGTCAGTTTGATGCGCCACCGGGCTCAGAGCACTGGCTTTTAAAGTTTGATGGTGTGGGTGAGGATACTGAGCATGGTTTATCAGAGGGCTACGGCAAGGTAGAGTATGCCTACTACTTGATGGCAAAAGAAGCTGGTATAGATATGGCTGAGTCCAAACTGTTTGAAGAAAATGGCCGCTCACATTTTATGACTAAGCGCTTCGATCGAGAGGGTAACCAAAAGATCTTTTATCAATCGTTATGTGGATTGATGGAAATGGATTTCAGACTAAAAGGCGTGCATGACTATCAGCAGTACTTAAGAGCAATCAATGCACTCAGCTTAGGGCATGACGCTTTATCCCAGGCATTTAGACGTATCGCTTTTAATATCATGGCTCGCAATTGTGATGACCATACTAAGAACTTTGGCTTCTTAATGGGTCCAGATGGCGTTTGGAAATTAGCACCTGCTTATGATGTGATGTATGCGTATAACCCAAAAGGCGAATGGACTTATCAACATTTATGCGGCATTAATGGCAAGTTCGATGAACATACGAGAGCGGACTTACTGACACTAGCAAAACAATTTGATATTAAAAAACCAGAATTGATATTAGATGATGTGAAAAGAGTTGTTAGCTCCTGGAGGTTGTTTGCTAAGGAAGTTGGGGTAAGCGACAAATTAACGAACGAAGTTTGGTCTAATTTAAAGTTGCTGTAATCAGCCTATATCAGCCTCAAAATAGATTTTAAGCTTTGTAAGCCTCGCTTTTCACTCATTTCTTTGAGTGCTCCAAGTTTATTTTGGGTAAAAATAGCCTGCATCTTTGCAGGCTATTGATTTTTTTTCTAATTCTTGGCCCCTCGATCTTTGCTCGAACCGAGGGCAACGGATTACGACTGTAGGTGGTGGGGGGGATGAAGTTTGGGTGGTTGAGGTAGGGCCGGGTGCAGCCAACATTCAAGCATTCTCTTTTAAGCCGCTTATTCTGTTCGCAAATAGCCTTTATTGTTCAAATATTATGAGTATTTGGTAGCCCGCCCCCATAGCTCTCCGATCTTATTTTTGGAATAAAGCCTCATTTCTTTGCCAATATTCAATAAATTGAGCTATATCTAAAAGTGCAATTGGAAAGATGGTTTCTTCAAATTGAGCATCAAAACGATGTATTACCTCTTTAAAACTCATATCAACCAAAGTCTTGCCATGTTTATTGCGAGAACGTTTATGTTGATGAATAAAAATAAACATCGCTTCGGCATAGTTCAATTGTTCTTGGGTTGCACCTGGTTTTAGTCCCAGAATGGAAAGCTTGGTCCAGTTGCGGCCCATCGTTTTTGTATGTCCTGAGCAGATACGTTTAAAGACATTCACGCTTTGGCCAATGTAGTAGATTCCGCCGGCTTGATTAAAGAGAAAGTAGATGGCTGGAACTGGGGGTAAATCTCTTCCAAGCAAATAAAGCGAGCGATAGTCAGGGCATGTATAACCTGCTGCTTTGATTTCATTAATAGAAAAGTCGATCAATCTTGTTTTGAGAAGATTGCGAAGAAATTCCTCGCCACGAAGTAGATATTCTTTGTCCTGTTGTGTCATTAGGTAATATGGGGTATTCATTTTTATCCTGGAAGTTGAGAGTTCAGTAGTTGCTCAAAAGCCGAGCCGTCTTTACGAGTAAGGTTAGGTACATACCTTGAATAGGTAGTAAAAAGCATGCGAGTCGACGTGTGACCCATTTGCCGCGCAATCCACTCTGGGTTTTCACCTGAGGCCAGCCAAAGCGTTGCCGCTGTATGGCGTGTTTGATAGGGTCGTCGTCGCTTAATGTTTAATTGCGTTAGCAGGGGATGCCAGATGCGATTAGCAAAGTTGTGGCGACTAAAGGGGTTGCCGTTGCTTGAGCAAAAGACGTATTCAGATTCAATTGCTTCTGTGTTTTTACGTTGCTCGATTAAGGCTTGAATGACTGGAGTTGACAAGTCAATCGTGCGCTCTGATCCAGCAGTTTTGGTTGAATCAATTTCACCACCTACCCAAGCTTGTTCAATGGTTAGTCGAGCATTATTTAAATCAACGCTGGCCCAAGTAAGACCGAGCAATTCAGAGGTACGCATACCAGTAAAAAATGCGGTAGTGAGATAGGGTTGATATTCCTTGGGAGCCGCCTCTAGGATTTGCCCTACTTCTAGCAAGGAGAAGGGCTCAATCTTGGTCTTGGAGATCCGCAAGGGTTTAATGCCGCGAAAACCTGTTTCAAATTCGTGGCGATCAGCTGCTTCAGTCAGAATTTGTTTCAAGATATTCAGAATCCCATTAATTCTGGTTGAATCGCTACCAATATCCTAGACACTTCCCAACCTCGCTTGGTACTGCTGTTCAAATCTTACCGGAGAAAGCCCATTGTTGTAGCTATGGCGTCTAACCGGGTTGTAAAACATTTCGATGTAATC
>NZ_JACVOQ010000004.1 GCF_018882325.1 Polynucleobacter sp. 78F-HAINBA
GAATATATCCACTACTACAACCATGATCGGATCAAACAAAAACTAAAGGGATTGAGCCCAGTGCAATACCGAACTCAATCCCTTCTGGTAACCTAACTAAACTGTCCAACTTTTGTGGGTCAGTTCAATTAGTGGTGAGGGTTTTTTAATACTCAAAACTGTAGATACTTAGTAGCCTGAAACAGATGGCAAGGCCAAACTTCCTTTGGAGGCCTGAACATTCTCATCAAGGTACTTCGTTAACGCAAAGACCGTATTGAGGCAAGGCGTCGGTGTTTCGGTGATCTTGCCAAGCTCGATCACAGAACCCAATAAGGCATCAATCTCCAAACTACGACCTGCTTCCAAGTCTTGCAACATCGATGTTTTGTGTTTGCCAACTTTTTCAGCGCCTGCAATACGACGCTCAATATCCACGCGGAAAGTCACGCCCAATTTCTCAGCAATAGTTTGTGCTTCAGCCATCATGTTGCGTGCCAACTCTTTAGTAAGTGGGTATTGGCAAATGCCCTCCAATGTCCCATGCGTCAAAGAGCTGATTGGATTGAAGGTCATATTGCCCCACAACTTCAGCCAAATTTCAGAGCGGATGTCTTCTAGGATTGGTGACTTAAATCCAGCAGCCGACATCATCTCGGACATCTTCTGAATGCGCTCAGTCTGCTTGCCATCCAACTCACCCAATGGGAAACGATTGCCCTCAACGTGACGAATCACGCCAGGAGCTTGGGTAAAGGTAGCTGGATACACTACGCAACCAATAATATTGTTTGGATTAATTGCATTCTTAGCAACACCACCAGCGTCGACTGTTTCAACGGAGTGATCTTGATAGTCGCCACCCAACTTCTGGAAGTACCACCAAGGAATTCCGTTTTGCATCGGAATCAAAATAGTTTCTGGCCCCATGATTGCAGCAAGATCTTCAATGATCGGCTCAACTTGATGCGCCTTCACAGCCAAGATCACCACATCCGGAGTTTCCGCATCCCGAATTTTTTCAACTGCTTTTACCTGTGCCACTAAAGGCTCAGGTTGGTCATCCATAATTAATGCGAGGCCGCGCTCTTTTATTGCAGCCAATGTGGCACCACGCGCTACAACCGTGACGTCATTGCCAGCTCGCGCCAACATGACAGCAAGGTAACCGCCAATTGCGCCCCCTCCACCGATCACACAGATTTTCATAAGAACTCCATAAAGATAAGAAATTTTGAATTAATGTCATTTTAGAGGTGAATATTTTGCGGTGCAACAAAATATTGTGCCTAATATTTAAGCAATATAAATTAACTCGCAATCAATCTGGCACGGGGCACTAAACCACCCAAAAGCATGCCGGCGATGCTGGCTAAAAGGCCCGCTAACTGAGGGGGGAGAATAGCCTGAGGGGCAAGCACTTCACAGCTAATCCAGACAACGAGGCCGCAAACGACCGATAACAATCCACCCAAGGAATTTGCCCTAGACCAGTACACCCCAAAAGCCAGTGGTACAAAAGCTGCAACCAAAGTCACTTTGTAAGCGTTCTCAACCATCTTAAAAATCGATAAATTAGAGTTGATAGCAAAAAAAGTGACTACCAGAGTGAAGCAGAGCACAGTAATTCGCATGACCTTCAACAAGTCTTGATCAGATAGGTGCTTAAAAAAGCCGCGCACAATGTTCTCAGCAAAAGTGACCGAAGGTGCGAGCAATGTCGCACTGGCACAACTCTTGATAGCTGATAGTAGGGCACCAAAAAACATCACCTGAGCAATAAGTGGTGCGTGATTCAAAATCAGCTTGGGCAATATCATTTGTGGATCTGTATATAAATACTGCTTCACTAGATCTGGACTAATGATGGTTGCAGAGTAAGCCAAATAAAGTGGAACAAATGCGAAGACAAAATACAGTACTCCACCCAACAAAGCAGCTTGCACTGCAATGTTCACATTCTTAGAAGATGTGATCCGCTGAAACACATCTTGCTGCGGAATAGAGCCCAACATCATCGTGCATAAGGCGGCCGTAAAGCCAAGGATAGAGGCGAGATTCATCTCGGGCCAGAAGTTGGAAAACTGGCCAGCAGCGGCTGCATGCTCAAACACAACACCAACACCTCCAGTTTGAGCTGTTATCTCGCCGCCGATATAAAGCATGCCCACCACAATGATGATCATCTGGATAAAGTCGGTAATTGCTACTGACCACATGCCACCAAAAAGCGTATAAATCAGGACACTACCAGCGCCAATTAACATGCCGGCCGTTTGTGTGATGCTGCCGTCAGACACAACATTAAAGACAAGTCCCAAAGCTTTAATCTGCGCAGCCACCCATCCCAAATATGAAACCACAATACAGAGGGTTACCAAAACCTCTACGGTGCGGCCATATTTCTCCCGAAAGAAATCGCCGATGGTGAGCATGCGGCGGTTATAGAGATGACGAGCAAAAAAGAGTCCGACTAAGATAAGACATAAGGAGGATCCGAAAGGATCCGAAACAATCCCACCAAGCCCCTCCTTTAGAAAGGTGGCTGGGATACCCAAAACCGCTTCGGAGCCAAACCAGGTAGCAAAGACTGTGGCGGTAACGACAGGCAAAGGAAGGCTATGGCCTGCTGCGGCAAAGTCAGCAGTGTTTTTGACCCGTAGCGCAGCCCAAAGACCAATGCCAACAGATACCACCCAATAGATGATGACAAACCAAATCAACATCGCCTAATTTCTCCTTCAGGAATTTGGTCAAATTATATGACCTTGTTACTTATGGCATTTAATCAATAAGAGCCAAATTTGGGCGGGCTGGTCTGACATAATTCATGGGTGAATTCCAGCGCACACCCCAAACAGAACTCCAATAGCGATCTAGCCTATCAAAAGGCGATTTTGGGTTCCGTATCGCGTACTTTTGCACTCACCATCCCACTCCTACCCCCAGCAATTGAGGTTGTGGTTGGCAACACCTATTTACTATGTCGAATTGTCGACACTATCGAAGATGCAGCCGAACTCAGCCCGACAGAGAAGCAAGGCTTATCTAAATTATTTTTAGAGGCAGTTCTAGGCGCGATTCCGGTGGAAGATTTTGTAACCCCCTGCCTAGATACATTGAAGGATTACTCCAATATCGATGAGCTCGATTTAATTGCGCACACCCCCACCGTTCTTCGCATTCTGCATACCTTCCCAGACAAAGATCAGGCAGCCATTAGTCGTTGCGTTTCAATTATGTCCAATGGCATGTCCCATTTCCACGGAAGACAAACGCAAGCAGGGCTAAAAGACCTCGCAGAATTTGAGCAGTATTGCTATGTGGTGGCTGGCGTAGTTGGTGAACTGCTCACCAGCATCTTTAGCAACTACTCCATTGAGTTTGCAAAGCAAATTAAAGGCCATGAGCAGTTAGCAATCGCCTTTGGTCAGGCCCTACAAATGACTAATATTCTGAAAGACTCACCAGAAGATCGTGCACGCGGGGTCTCCTGGAAACCAGCGTCAATGAGTCAAAATGAGCTGCTCAAGATTTCCTACGAAAAGCTGCAAGACTCTATGAGCTACATTCTACTGATTCCAGAAAATGAAGTGGGCATGAGACGCTTCTGCCTTCTTGCTTTTGGCCTTGCGGTCATGACGCTTGAAAAAATTACCACTAGAAAAGAATTTAGCAATAAATCTGAAGTGAAGCTTTCTAGAAATACCGTTTGGGTGTTCTATGCCTTTACAAAAATTGCCGCAAGTAATCCACTTCTGATGAAAGCGTTCTTTTACGTAAGCTCTAAGCAACTCAGAAAACTGTCGGCAAAGAATCTTTAAAGCGCACCCTCATGCTTTAAGAGCCAAGCTTTGATCTGGCGATAAAAACCGGGGGCATCTTCCTTCATAAAACCCCCAAGACCTTGCGCTGAAATAATCCGATGGCAGGGGGTTACCAGGGGATAGGGATTTGCGCCGCAAGCTGTCCCGACTGCACGCGGACCACTTTTAATGAGTTTTGCGATCTCACCATAGGTGCTCGTCTTCCCGACTCCAATGCCTTGAGTAGCATTCCATACCTTTTGCTGGTGAATTGTTCCTGCAGGCTTCAGCGGAACATCAAAAACTGAAAAAGCGTCTTTGAAATACTGATCGCACTGTTTTGAGAATGCTTTAGCCAGCGCATTTCTCGGGGCGATTAAAGCAGTATCTAGAGGTAAATAATCTATTTTTGAGATCATCAAGCTGCCGTCTACCAACTCTGTTTGTACGCCTAGCCGTCCAAAAGGGGCTGATATCACGCAATACTCAGTGGATGTAGGGGTGGGCATGAGGAAGATTCTGACACATATTGAAGGATAAATTCAGGCAGGATTCCGAGGTAGCTATAGCTAGTGAAATGGCACTTTGCTATATTGGTTGTTCCTTATTCTTTGCAGGCATAACTGATGGACACCTTTTTTGATGATTGGCCCTTTATTGGCCAAGTCGCATTAGTCCTATTTTTACTCGCACTATCCGGCTTCTTTTCCATGGCCGAAACCAGCATGCTGTCTTCCAATCGCCACCGCCTGCGTGCAATGGCTAATGGTGGGAACGCTGGAGCTGCGCTTGCAGAGAGACTATTAAAGCGCATTGATTCACTGCTTTCAGTGCTGCTGATCTCTAACAACCTCATCAATACGATCTTGCCGATCTTAGTTACCGGCATTGCATTACATATTTTTGGCGATAGCGGGCTAGTGCTGTCGATTGCCACTTTAGTCGTTGCACTACTCATCATTATTTTTAGTGAAATCACACCGAAAGTGATCGGCGCAGCTTTTCCTGAAAAAATTGCCAGCAATGTTGGCTGGTTCATTCTTCCTCTCACCTTCATTCTTAAGCCGCTACTCTGGTTCATTAATAGTTTTGTATCAGGACTGATGAAGATCTCCGGATTACAAACATCAACCGATAACAGGGTGATGAGCAAAGAAGAATTGCGAAGCTTAGTTCTGGAATCCAACCGATTTGTTTCCGCCCATCATCGCAATATCTTGCTCAATCTTTTCAATCTCGAAAATATTTTGGTTGATGATGTGATGACGCCTCGCTCCAAGATTGAGGTATTGGATCTCTCAAGACCTATTGGTGAGGTGGTTGAGCAATTAGAAACCTGCTATCACAACAAATTGCCGGTATGCGATGGCGACTCTGAGCGCATTGTTGGTATTCTGTCTGTAAAGAAAGTGCTCTCCTTGCTTGGTGACGCAGAGCTTCATCACGAAGACTTCAGCTTATTGCTAAATGAGCCCTACTTCATTCCGAGTGGGACGCCCGTTCTACAACAGATGCAATTTTTCCAGGATAACCAACAACGCTTAAGCCTGGTTGTGAATGAGTATGGTGAAGTGTTAGGCCTAGTAACCTTTGAAGATATTGTTGAGGAACTGATTGGTGAATTCACCACCTCATTCTCTAATCTTTCCAATGATCCTCATTGGCTAGCTGATGGCACTTACCTTGCAAGCGGCACTGCCTCATTGCGAGATTTAAATCGCCTGCTAAACCTTGATCTTCCACTCGATGGACCACGCACCCTGAATGGCCTTATTTTAGAAAAGCTCGAAGCGATTCCTGATTACGATGTCAGCATTCGCATTGCTGGTGTGGTGATGGAAATTGTTCAGTTTGATGAGCATGGCGTAAAAACAGTGAAGCTGTACCGGCCCCTCACTCAAGAAAATCAAGATTGAGCGAACTGTTACATGACTCTCACATTATTCGAACCTGGCATGAAATCGCTGTTAATGCATTAAATAGTCGGTCTACGGATATTCATATTGAGGCAAGGCCTCAAGAGACCGTAGTGCGCACCAGAATAGATGGTCGCCTCACATTACAAAACCAATACCCCATTGATCTGCATGAGCGATTAATTACACGCATCAAAATATTGGCACGTCTTGATATTGCAGAGAAACGTGTACCTCAAGATGGGCGCCTTGTTATTGGCCATGACTTTAGCCACCCCAATATTGATTGTCGGGTATCGATTCTTCCTACCTTGCATGGTGAAAAAGCAGTTATCCGGATTTTGCCAAGCCGCCTCGAAGAGCTAGCTTTAGATCGGCTTGGCCTATTACCAGATCAACTAAAAATAATCCAAGAGGCCATTAGCCAAACTAATGGCTTGATTCTAGTAACGGGGCCGACTGGCAGTGGCAAGACACGGACCTTATATAGCTGCTTGAGCACACTAAACCAAGTGCAACGCAATATTTGCTCCGTTGAAGATCCTATTGAAATCCGACTTCCTGGAGTCAATCAAGTTGCCTATCACCCAAAGGCGGGATTAGACTTTCCTGCAATCATTCGCGCCCTTCTGCGCCAAGATCCAGATGTCATCATGATTGGTGAAATACGCGATTGCGCAAGTGCGCAGCTTGCTATCCAGGCCGCACAAACGGGGCACTTAGTGCTAAGCACCCTTCATACTCGTAATGCTATTGGCGCTTTATGCCGACTTAAAAGTCTCGGCATAGATCAAGAGTCTATTGAATCCTGTCTTCGTTGCGTCAGCTCTCAACGATTAGTTCGAAAACGCTGCAAACAATGCAATCCAACCCCGAGTAAAAAATCTTGCGAGCTTTGCAAGGGGTCTGGATATTTTGGTCGCATTGGTGTTCATGAAGTTTTGGGAAGCGAGCACTTGTTTAATTCAGCTCCAGCATTAGATATTTACACAGCAGGAATGCAATTGTTGAAGTCCGGCTTTATAGATCAGATATCGCTAGATTCTGAGCTTGGCACTTGGCATTAGCCCAAATGTTTATAACCAGAAAGCTCAGCAAGTCTGAGCAATTGCATTTTGCACAACAAATGCTCGCCCTCATTCAGGCTGGACTTCCCTTGCTCAACGCTATTCAGCTATTAATCCAGTCAGCGCCAATATCCTGGAAAATGTGGCTAGAAGACATTCGTCAGCAGCTTCAAAAGGGTAATAGCTTTTCTTTTTGCCTCAGCGCACAAAACGGAAAATTTTCTCCAGAGTTTTCTAACCTCATCAGAGTGAGCGAAAGAACGGGCGATCTTAGCTTAGCGCTGAAGACAATCTCACAGCAACTAGAGGCTCAGATTGAGCTACGAAGAAAAGTGCAGCAGTCACTAACCTACCCTGTAATCACTTTAGCCACTTCTTTTCTGCTCGTGCTGGTCATGATGATTTGGGTTGTGCCTGTATTCAAAGAAGTCTTTGGGCACTTTAACGCGGAACTTCCAGCGCCAACTAGAATCCTCATCTCCATATCCACAGGTGTCCAAAGCTACTCGGTAGAAATAGCACTTGGCACGCTCGTGATAGCTGCAAGCTTTGTGTATACCTGGCTAAAATCTAGCGCACTCCAAAAATACTGTGATGCCCTCTTGTTACGCATTCCGTTTTTTGGCAATCTTTTTAGACTAACAACACTTAGTCATTGGTGTCGAACTTTAGGGCATCTTCTGGAGACTGGTTTACCGCTACCAGACGCGCTGAGAGTGACTGCACAATCATCTAATCACTGGGTGAGTCACGACTTTAGCGCTGAGATATTTAAACACCTCACTCGGGGCTGGCCTTTGGGTGAATCACTCAAGCGAGCAGACCCTAAATCAAGAATTCTTGATGTGGAAACCTTGTTACTGCTGCACATTGGTGCTGAAAGTGGTGCGTTGGCTGAGATGTTAAATAAGCGCGCTACTACCCTAGGCTCACAGTTAAGCAGTCAACTCAATGCGCTTAGCCAAAATTTGGAGCCTGCACTGATTCTTTTTGTTGGCGCCATTATTGGTAGCTTAGTCATAATCCTATATCTGCCCATCTTTAATTTAGGACAAATCGTTTAGTGGATCCCAACATAAGTATCTGGATCATCAAATCTCTGCTGATGCTGGCTTTGATTTATTTAGCCTATATTGATTGGCGCACTCTCCGCCTTCCGAACGCCATTACATTCCCCTTGATTATTTTGGGTATTACTTTTAACTGGTTCTCAGACCTGCGCTTGACTGCTCCAAGCTCAGCACTCCTTGGAGCGTTCCTAGGATATGCATCACTGTGGGCATTGAATGCCGGTTATCGTCTTCTACAAAACCGAAATGGCATTGGCATGGGCGATGCCAAGCTCTTGGGAGCACTGGGCGCTTGGTTAGGGGTGAGCTCTTTACCCAGCATTCTCTTGATAGCCTCGGTTACAGGAATAGCGGGTGGCATTATCTGGCTTAAATGGCGAGGCCATCAACTGCAACAGGCTTTTCCTTTTGGCCCCTTTTTAGTGATTGCTGGCATTATTGAATTGTTATGGCCTCAACTCATTTCAACCTTCATTCTGCCCAAGCTGGTTTAAAAGCCCTAAAGGGGGAAATTCCTTTAATTGGCTTAACTGGCGGCATTGGGTCTGGCAAAACCGCAGTTAGCGACTTGCTAGGTGAGCTTGGGGCGGGGATTATTGATACAGATCTGATTTCTCATCAAATTACCGCCCCCGGTGGAAAAGCCATTCCATTGATTGCAAAGGCATTCGGGGCTGACTTTATTGATCCCCAGGGTGCTCTTATTCGCTCAAAAATGCGGACCCTAGTCTTCGAAAATCCCGGCGCCCGCAAAGTGCTAGAGCAAATTACCCACCCCTTAATTCAAGAAGAAACTAGCGAACAAGCATTTGAATTGGCCAAGTCTGGTGTGCCTTATCTTGTTTTTGTGGTCCCCTTACTCATTGAGTCTGGCTCTTGGGTAAACCTCATTGACTATCTTGTAGTGGTGGACTGCCCAGAGGAAGTCCAAATCCAAAGAGTGATGCACCGCAACAATATGACCCGCTCAGACGTGGAAAATGTTCTAAAAGCGCAAACTAGCCGTAATGCCCGACTAGCAGCCGCTAACACTGTTATTGAAAATCAGGGCAGCCTGGATGCACTCAAATCAGAAGTTCTAAGCCTGCACCAACAATTGCTCAAAATTTAGGAAGAGCCCCTGAGTTCGTCATAGAATATAGGCTTGTGATTGTCTACGAATACCCTTTCAATGAACTAGTTCGAAGCATGCTTCGACTGGAGTATTTGTTCGCCCGCTTTAATCACTTTCTTCGATCCGATGATCCTGAGCTACATCACAATGCAATTGCGATGTTGTTTGACTTAGGCGACATTGGCTCTCGAGGTGATATCAAATCGCTCTTACTCAAAGAATTTGAGCGTCAGAAATATGCCCTGAATGGTTTAAAGTCTTCCCAAAAAGTAGACCAAGAGGCTCTGACACAAACACTGTCTGAAATTGATAAAGCTGCACTCAATATCAATCAATCGATGGGCAAGCCAAATTCAGCGATTACTGAGAGTGAGTGGCTCAATGCCATTCGCACGCGATTAAATATTCCAGGTGGAACTAGTCCGATTGATTTGCCGAGCTACCATGCTTGGAAAAACACTCCCTCAACTCAACGCAGAGAGTTGTTAGAAAAATATGTTGCACCACTTTTGCCATGGCATGAAGCTTGTCAAATTTTCTTGAGATTGTTGCGTCAGTCTGGCGAAGCAAAAGATGTTGTTGCACATCAAGGCTCTTATCAACAAGCACCATCTGGTAAGGTCTATCAATTAATGCGCATTACTGTAGAAGATGACTCTCTCTTCTCAGAAATCAGTGCTAACAAATATTTACTGTCGATTCGTTTTTTAGAGGCGGATGGAGATAAAAAACCTCAAGTCATCAATGAGGATGTGCCCTTCAGACTTACTCTCTGCCAGCTCTAAACCTTTAGGAGCTTGAGTTTTTCCAGCATGGGCCATGCTGCCGGTAATAAAGGCTCCACCGTAGGAAGTGCATCACCAAGCAACTGCCAAGACAGTGCCTGACCTTCACACCCCTTAGGTATTCCAGTCCATTTGCGAATAATGCTCACATGCAGGCGGACGTAAGCATGCGGATAGTCATGCTCTAAAACAACTAGATCTTCACTAGACTCAATATCAATTCCAAGCTCTTCCTGTAATTCGCGTTTCAGTGCCATGAAAACCGATTCACCGGCTTCTATCTTTCCACCCGGAACTTCCCAGTAGCCTGCATAAGGCTTACCTTCTGGTCGTTGCCCCAGAAGATAGCGCCCCTCAGCATCTAATAAGATTCCAGCAGCAACTTCTGTAACAGGGCGATTTGAGTCATTCATGAGTCGTCAATGATTAAGCGGTATGCGAACCAGCCCAGTGCTTAGCAAACTGCCAAGCCACACGACCAGATCGTGATCCACGCTCTAGGGCCCAAACCAGTGCTTCAGCTCTAGCACCATCAATCTGCGCATCACTCAAACCAAAATGACGCAGCCAATGAGCAACAATTTCTAGATACTCATCTTGCTTTGGTGGGTAGAAAGAAAGCCACAATCCAAAACGCTCTGAGAGAGAAATTTTTTCCTCAACCACTTCTCCCGGATGAATTTCTCCATCATCACCATGAACATAGCCCTCGTTGTCCTTCATATATTCAGGCAAGAGATGGCGACGATTGGAGGTAGCGTATATCAAGATGTTGTCGACTTGAGCGGATACAGATCCATCTAATGCAGACTTCATTGCTTTATAGCCAGATTCACCATCTTCAAATGAGAGGTCATCACAAAAAACAATAAAGCGCTCTGGCCGATCAGCCAATAAATCCGTAATGTCAGCCAAGTCAGCTAAATGCTCTTTTTCAACCTCAACTAAGCGCAAGCCCTGGCTAGCAAACTCATGCAAACTCGCTTTAATGAGTGATGACTTTCCTGTGCCACGTGCACCAGTGAGCAAAATATTATTAGCAGGCTTTTTCTGAATAAAGTTTTTTGTATTGTCACGAATAGCATCGCGTTGACGATCGATATTCTTTAGATCATCAAAAGAAATATCGGCAACATGTTTAACTGGCTGTAAAAAACCAATGCTTCCAAAAATACTATCGCGACGACGCCATCTGAAAGCAGTCGAGGATTTCCACTGCTCTTCAGTTAACGCTTTAGGTAGAAATGTCTCAAGATGACTTAAGAGCTGCTCTAGTTTTTCATTCATGTAACGAGTTCCTATGAGCGGTAATCAGCATTAATGGAAACGTAGTCATGCGATAAGTCGCAAGTCCACATCATCTGCTGTGCTGATCCGCGGCCTAAATTGATCTTGATGGTAATTTCCGGGGCCTGCATGACTCTTTGTCCGTCAGCCTCTTGGTAATCAGGGTTACGGCCACCATTCTTAGCAACCCACACATCTCCAAGCCACATTTGCACTTGATTAACGTCAAGGTCGGTAATGCCAGCATAGCCAATCGCAGCCAGGATGCGGCCTAAATTAGGATCGCTGGCAAAGAAGGCGGTTTTTACTAAAGGTGAGTGGGCGATTGCCTCTGCAACTAGGCGACATTCTTCTTCAGTCTTGCCGCCTTGCACATCAATCGTAATAAATTTTGTTGCTCCCTCACCGTCTCTCACAATCATTTGAGCAAGCTTGCGCGCGAGATCAATTAATGCGGTTTGAATGAGTCCATAACTAGCATCGCCAGCAGATTGAACCTGCACCGCTGATTGGCCAGTCGCCATGATGATGAATGAATCATTAGTCGAGGTATCACCATCAATCGTAATAGCGTTAAATGACTGATCGGCAATTTCTTGAGTTAGTTTAGAGAGCAAGCCAGGTGCAAAACCAGCATCAGTTGCAATGAATCCCAACATGGTCGCCATATTCGGATGAATCATTCCTGCACCCTTGCAAATACCAGTGATAGTCACAGGTCCAGCAGGAGTCTCTACCGTCATGGATGTAGCTTTAGGCTGGGTATCCGTAGTCATGATGGCCTCTGCCGCATCAAACCAATGGTCCTCACCTAGATTGGCCACAGCTTTCGGTAAAGCAGAAATCAATTTATCAATTGGAAGTGGCTCTAGAATCACACCAGTTGAAAACGGCAGAATTTGTTCTGGATTGAGCTTGAGCTCTTTTGCTAACTCAGCGCATGTTGCTAAGGCATCTTGCATACCCCGCTCACCAGTACCTGCATTGGCATTACCAGTATTGACCACCAAGGCACGAATCTCACCCTTGGAGCCATCTAGGGCCAAATGCTCACGGCAAACCTGAACCGGTGCAGCACAGAAACGGTTTAAAGTAAAAACACCGGCAACTTGTGAGCCAGGAGCCAAAGTCATCACTAATAAATCTTTGCGATTAGCTTTTTTGATTCCAGCTTCAGCGATACCCATCTGAAAACCTTTAACAGGCTTTAGTTGGTCTTTTTGGGGGAGTGGTAAGTTAACTGTCATTTAAGAGTCTGATACAAAGGGTTTTAATAGGAAGGGTGTTATCCACCACCTCTCCGAGTATAAAGATCAAAGCGATCTAGTATCGACTCAATCTGCTCGGCAGAAAAGGATGCATCGAATGTTATTCCGAGCTCTAGTACCGGAATACGTAAAAGGGCAATGTTGCGGCTTTTTAAAGTAGCCCCCTGCATCAGAATCCGAGCGGACTCCCTAGCAAGAAGCTTCTGATCATCAACCATAAGCGAAGTTTGTGGGTATAAATCCCCCAAAGCTTCGGGCAGCCAGCGCATCAAATCTTCTGGAGTACACCCCATCTCCCGCCTGACAACAGAAATTTCACTACCAGACAAGGGATTAACCGCCCGCTACAGGAGGGCAAATGGCTAGAGCATCATTTTCCTTGAGAACATAAGAAAAACGCTGATCTGGATTTATATAAACCCCATTGACCATGACCAAATGAGCTGATTTGCTGGGGATTTTGTAAAACTCAATCATGTCCCCAATAGTACTTCCGTGAGGAACGACGATATCAGCCTCAATCCCATTCTTTTTGGAGGGTGGTAGATAACTTGCCAAGCTGGCAAACAACTTCAAAGTAATTTGCATGCTTAAAGCTTAATTCATCCAAGCCGATTGTGCTTGCCCTTTTGCTAAGTAAGCTTCCATTGCTTGTGTGGGGTCACGTAATAAATGTGACTTCCATTCGCCTAGTCGAGTCTTTGATTGAATGAGGCCGCGCAACACGCCAATGTGATCAGTATTCCCAACGCAAGTAGCTCCAACCAATACATCTCCCAAAAACTCCAATCGGAGATATTTGAAGTGCTCACGATCTACGATTTCTACATGCTCGCCATCTTTTGCGCCAGCCCACAATCCAAAAGAAGAGGATATGAGTCCCAGCGTATCCAGCACGTTAATTTGGAGCGCCCCTAGGCTTTCGGCATCTCCGCCAGTCATCGCAATACCAGCGATTCGAGCTTGATCTGCTGCATTAGGCTGAATAGCATTAACAATTCGCTGTCCTGTTGAAAAATCGATACCCTCAGCAACATCTCCTGCAGCATATACATCTGGATGGGATGTTTGCATGCGCTCATTTACTAAAACGCCAGTCAACAAATCAAGGCCTGAATTTTGAAGACATCCAATATTTGGCTTGACTCCCGTTGCAGAAATCACGAGGTCTACCTCTAGGACTTTGCCATTAGATAGCTTAACGCTGAGAGCCGAGCCAGAGGAAGAGATCTCCTCAACTCGAGTGCCAGTAAAAACATCAACGCCCTTGGACTGAACCCATTCTTTGATCATTCCACCCGCCAGCCCAGTCATCATTCTGGGCACCATGCGATCACCCATTTCCACCACAGTAAGCCTCACATCGCGGCTAGCTAGAGCTTCCAAAATAATGCAGCCAATAAAACCCGCTCCCATCTGAAGCACCCGAGTACCTGGCTTAGCAAGGGACGCAATAGCCCTGGCATCGCTCATAGTCCAGCAAGAATGTACTCCCGGCAATTGAATACCTGGAATTGGCGGCTGCACGGGGACGGAGCCAGTTGCAATCAACAGCTTATCGAAAGAAACTCGAGCGCCGCCTTGAAGGAGCAACTCTTTAGCCTTGCAATCAACTGAATCTACGTGGCCGTGTACCTGCTCAATCTTTAATTTATCAAAATGCTGAGGATCTTTGCGTAAATAGGTTCCTGATTCTTGGATATTCCCCATTAACAAATAAGGAATTGCCATCCTTGAATAAGGGGGCACGTCCTCCGAACCAATCATGATAATTTGAGCGGAAGGAGAACGCTTGCGAATAGTCTCCGCAGCAATCACTCCTGCGGGTCCGTTACCTAAGATGACGTGCTTCATCTAAAGAATCTTAAAGGCCAAGACGTTTAAGTGTTTCTGCACTCGGACGGCCCTCAGGATCCCAACCTCGAATCTTGTAATACTCAGGCAGCATTTTATCTAGACCACTCACAGCACCTTTACCAGGGCCAGTTTTTGCTGCTTCTGTCATGAGGCGCTTCGGTAATTTATCGTCCTTATTGGTGAAGCCCGCACGGTTATTAAAGTCGCGCTCCATATTCCAAATACGCTCACCAATCATAGTCAAGTTCTCTACCGTAAACTCATCTCCACATGCCGCTTGTAACTGCGGCGCCACATCAGCAAGTGTCCAAGCAAAGCTCGTAAAAATACAAATCCCTGCCGAGTCAAATGCAGCAGTTGCATCTTGGAATGCTTTCACTAACTCTGGCTTGCCTTGCGTGTCCGCTGGCTCAGTCTTCACTGGAATGCCCAACACCTCAGAGGCAATGGTATATCCACGTAAGTGACATGCCCCCCGGTTTGAGGTTGCATATGCCAAGCCAATACCTTGAATCACTCGACCGTCATAGGCTGGAAATTCTTGACCCTTAACACTCATGGAGAGATCAGGCTGACCATATTTTTTGGTCAAGCGAGCAGAACCAAGTCCGAGCTCTTTTCCAAAGCCAACACCATTTGCAGTAATTTCTGCGAAGTAGCAAAGTGCTTTAGCGGAGCCAAATGGAGCTTCAATACCTAACTGCTCTTTAGTTAGGACACCCATCTCATACATCTCCATGACGGCACCTACGGTTGCGCCAAAGGAAATTGGGTCAAAGCCATCTTCATTGCACAACATGTTGGCAAACTGCAAAGCCTCCAAGTCATTCACGCCATTTGCCGCACCTAAAGCCCAAGCAGCCTCATACTCCAGGCCACCCGAGGCATTCATGTATTGCGGTTTATTTTCAATCGAGAAATGTGTGTCATCAATCTTTGAGATTCGACCGCATGCAATGGTGCATGCAAAACATGCCTGATTCGTTACTAGCTGAGCCTTGCCATCAGATGCACGCGGCGTCGCCATTGCTTCAGCAGAAATATCCTTGGCCCCATCAAATTGAACATCCTGGTGATTACGAGTGGGTAATGCTCCTACCTCATTAATCACATTCATCAATACTTGGGTGCCGTACGTTGGCAAACCTTCTCCAGTCACACCATTACCAGCCAACACTGCCTTACCAGCGCGGGTTGCCTCCATAAAGGCTTTAGGATTCTTAATATTGCCGACACCTTTTGTGCCTCGAACTGCAACTGCTTTTAAGTTTTTACTGCCCATCACTGCGCCTACGCCAGAGCGTCCAGCCGCACGATGCAAGTCATTCACGATTGCAGCGTAAAGCACTTCATTTTCACCAGCACGTCCAATACAGGACACCCTAATTTGTGGGTCTTGATGCTTGGTCTTAATTGCAGGCTCTGTTTCCCAAACAGTTTTGCCCCATAGCTCGGTAGCATCTATAAGCTCGGCTTTGTCATTCTCAATAAATAAATAAACCGGCTTAGGTGATTTGCCTTCGACAATCACCATATCCCAACCAGCCATCTTCAGCTCTGCACCCCAATATCCGCCCGAGTTAGAGCAGGCAATGGCTCCAGTCAGTGGACCCTTGGTCACCACCGTATAACGGCCACCAGTTGATGCCATCGTGCCAGTCAGAGGGCCGGTCGCCCAAATCATTTTATTTTCAGCAGAAAGTGGATCTACCTTGGGATCCAATTCTTCAACTAAATACTTTGATGCCAGGCCTCGAGAGCCCAAATATTCTTTAGCCCACTTCATATTGATTGGCTCTGAGACACAAGTGCCCGCAGTTAAATTAACGCGTAGTAATTTTCCAGCCCATGACATGATTTTTTCCTATGCTATTTAATTGGAGCTATTTTGATTGCCGAGCTTGTCCGCCCATTCACGCATTTTGTCTAAACCCGTCCAATCGGCATCTACATAGGTAATAGCCTGGGTTGGACAAGCAGTTGCACAGGCTGGATCACCACCACATAAGTCACACTTCTGAACCTTGCCAGTGTCTTGAACATAGTTAATTGTTCCAAAAGGGCAAGAGATCGTGCAAACCTTGCAACCCACACAAGTGTCATCAGAAACAACTTTAGCTCCAGTAAGGATGTCTAAACTAATCGCATCTACCGGACAAGCTTGAAGGCACCAAGCCTCAGAGCACTGTGTGCAGGTATAGGGAACTTTTTTACCCGTGTCATGAAATTCAAACACCTTGATTCGGGACTTGGAGGTATTAAACACTCCATAGTGCTCATAACTGCAAGCCATCTCACACTGAAGACAGCCTGTGCATTTATCTGCATTGATGTGCAGGGACTTTTGCATACCGGTTCCTTTTGCTCATAACTGCAATTTCTTGCATATAAGAAAACATCATCAGCGATCTTAGGGCATCTAGATAGCTAGGGAAAGCCCTAGATAGTGAACTGAATAGAAAATGGAGGCCTAAGCCTCCATTCAAATTGAATGCTGCAGGATTACAAGCTACTTAAGCCAAAGCCCCGCAGCAGTTCTTGTATTTCTTGCCGCTACCGCAGGTGCAAGGATCATTGCGACCGACTTTAGGGCCAGCGCGCATTGGAGCAGGAGCAATTTCAATTGCTGCACCACGGTCCCCAGTTGAACCAGCGACCTCAAGATCTGCATCAGCATGCTGATACTGCACATCTGAGAGCTTGGCCAAATCTTCATTCATCGACTCAGAGGCTTCGTCCAACTCACTTGCACTACGAATCTGTACAGTCATGATGCTTTTCACAACATCATTCTTGATGACACTAAGCAATTCACCATAGAGCTCGAATGCTTCGCGGCGGTATTCTTGTTTTGGATCCTTTTGAGCATAGCCACGTAAATGGATGCCTTGACGCAAATGATCCAAAGCAGCTAAATGTTCACGCCAATGCGTATCTAAGCTGTAGAGTAAAACTGAGCGCTCAAATCCTGCAAAAGATGCACGTCCAGAAAGCTCTACTTTTGCATCGTAAGTTTCTTTTGCAGCCTCTAATACACGATCAACAATCTGCTCATCGTCCATAGATGCAGCATTTTCAACCCAATTTTTCAGGTCAACTGTTAAGCCCCAGTCACTGGCCAATACATTCTCTAGGCCAACTAGGTCCCACTGCTCTTCCATCGATTCCAAGGGAACATATAAACCGCAAATGCCACGCAAGACATCTTCACGCAAATTGGCAATCAACTCACCAACATCGGCGCTTTCAAGAACTTCATTTCTTAAGCGATAAGTCTCTTTACGCTGATCGTTAGCGACGTCGTCATACTCCAACAGTTGCTTACGAATATCAAAGTTACGGCCCTCAACCTTACGCTGAGCAGACTCAATTGAGCGAGTCACCATACCAGCTTCAATTGGTTCGCCATCCGGCATCTTGAGACGATCCATGACTGCACGCAAACGATCCCCAGCAAAAATACGCAAGAGAGAGTCATCTAGAGAAAGATAAAAACGGGAAGAACCTGAATCACCTTGACGACCAGCACGACCGCGAAGCTGATTATCAATACGACGGCTCTCGTGACGCTCTGTACCAATAATGTGCAAGCCACCCGCAGCCAATACTTGATCATGCAAGCTTTGCCACTCATCCTGCAAGGTCTTAATCTTGGCTGCTTTTTCTGCATCAGATAGACCAGCATCCGCTTCAATTAAAGAAGATTGTTTGCCAACGTTTCCGCCTAAAACAATATCTGTTCCGCGACCAGCCATGTTGGTGGCAATGGTGATCATCTTTGGTCTACCAGCTTGAGCAATGATCTCTGCTTCGCGAGCATGCTGTTTCGCATTCAATACTTGATGCGGCAATTGACGCTTATCTAGTAAACCAGCAATTAATTCTGAATTCTCAATCGAGGTTGTACCAACCAATACAGGTTGGCCGCGTTTGTAGCAATCCTCAATATCTTTAATTACCGCATCGTAGCGTTCACGTGATGTCTTGTATATCTGATCTTGACGATCTTTTCTTTGGCTGATGCGATTTGGAGGAATAACTACAGTCTCAAGGTTGTAAATCTCCTTGAACTCATACGCTTCGGTGTCTGCAGTACCGGTCATACCAGCCAACTTGCCATACATACGGAAGTAGTTCTGGAAGGTAATTGTGGCTAGCGTCTGATTCTCATTCTGAATCTGCACGCCCTCTTTAGCCTCAACGGCTTGATGCAAGCCATCGGACCAACGACGACCCTGCATTAAGCGGCCTGTGAACTCATCAACAATAATGACTTCACCGTTCTGAACAACATATTGTTGATCACGGTTGTACAGAGTATGCGCACGTAATGCGGCATACACGTGATGCATCAATGTAATATTTTGCGGAGCATATAAAGAGTCGCCATCATTCAAAGCGCCAAGCTCAACTAAAACTGTCTCCGCCTTATCGTGACCACGCTCTGTTAAATAGACTTGCTGAGACTTTTCATCAACCCAGTAATCACCTGGCTTTTCAACACCAGTGCCGTCTGCTTTTTCTTCACCAATTTGGCGCTCTAAGTAAGCAGGCAATGCATTAATCTTGATATACAAATCAGTATGGTCTTCAGCCTGACCAGAAATGATTAATGGGGTGCGCGCCTCATCAATCAGAATGGAGTCAACCTCATCAACAATCGCATAAGCTAAGCCACGCTGAACACGTTGACCCAAGTCTTGCACCATGTTGTCGCGAAGGTAATCAAAACCAAACTCATTATTGGTGCCGTAGGTGATATCAGCTGCATAAGCTTCTTGCTTAGTCGTGTGATCCATCTGCGATAGATTGACACCAACCTTCATGCCTAAGAAGTTATAGAGCGTTGACATCCACTCAGCATCTCGCTGAGCTAAGTAATCATTTACCGTGATGACATGAACACCTTTACCTGTTAAGGCATTCAAATACACAGGAAGCGTAGCGGTTAAGGTTTTACCTTCGCCCGTTCCCATTTCAGCAATCTTGCCTTGATGCAATGCAAGGCCACCCATCATCTGCGCATCAAAGTGGCGCATCTTCATCACTCGTGAACTTGCCTCACGAACTACCGCAAAAGCCTCAGGAGCAATATCATCTAATGACTCACCCGCAGCCAAACGCGACTTGAACTCAGCAGTTTTTGCTTGCAGTGCGGCATCATCCAAAGCTTGCAGGCTAGGCTCGAAAGCGCTAACTTTGGCAACTACTTTGCGATACTGTTTTAAGAGGCGGTCGTTACGACTGCCGACCAGGGTTTTAAGAAGACCGATTACCATGGGATATTGAAGTAAATTAAGACCTTGAGTTTATCACCCGCACCCTCTTTTTATATGAACTTCGCACCTAAACCCGTCCGCACGAAAGCCGCTCATGAGTGGCTAGAGTATTTGCGTGACTCTGAGGGCTTGGGCGGAATTTTGGCCAAAACAGAAGGTCTGGCCAAACTCAAAATTGCCCTCAAAGCGGCCCTATTTGAGTTAGATTTAGATAACTTGGCACCCAAAATTGAGGCTGGCTGGCGTTCCGGTGGTCAGAATGAATTGTTTTTACTGGTGAATGGGGCAAGTATCGCCACCCGTCTTCAACAGGTTTTACCCAGTCTAATCAATGAGTTAGCTAAAAAAGGGGTCATTTGCACTAGCATTAAGGTGCGCCTAAAGCCAGCCCCACCCACCTGGGACATTAAGCCCCGTGAAGGTCAGCAGGTCAGCCAGAAGCCGAAAGGATTTAATGCCGTAGCGCGGGCTTCCTGGGAATCCTTATTGGAGAAATTGGCACCAGATTCTGATCTGCGTAAGGCGGTTGAACGCCTCCTTCAAAGCAAGCCCAAATAAACCTAGAAAAAGAGGGGTTGACTCTCTTTGGAATAGGCAGCGGGAGCCTTATTTTCTGGAAAACTGCTGACTTCGTAAGAACTGGGGTCTTCTAAAAGCTTACGCAAGAGCGCGTTATTGAGGGCATGTCCTGATTTTTCAGCGACATAGGAGCCAACAATGGGATGCCCAACTAAATACAGATCGCCGATAGCGTCCAAAATTTTGTGACGAACAAACTCATCTTCATAACGTAACTCTTCGTTATTCAGAATGCGATGCTCATCAAGCACGATCGCATTATCTAAACTTCCGCCACGCGCCAATCCCATTTCTCGCAAAGCTTCCACTTCATGTGCAAAGCCAAAAGTGCGCGCACGGCCAATCTCACTTCGATATGCGTGTTCTGCAAAATCCACTATAAAGCGCTGACCAGTCTTGTCTACTGCCGGATGCTTAAAGTCGATTGTGAAATCCAACTTATATCCAAAGAAAGGTTCTAGACGTGCGAGCTTGTCACCCTCTCTCACTTCAATCGGTTTTTTAATCACAACAAATTGACGTGGCGCCTCTTGTTCTGCAATGCCAGCTGATTCCATTAGGAACAAGAATGAAGCTGCACTGCCATCCATGATGGGAACTTCTTCCCCATCAAGCTCAATCAATAAATTATCAAGCCCTAGGCCCGCACAAGCTGAAAGCAAGTGCTCCACCGTGGAAACACGTACTCCATCTTTTTGAATCACTGAGGCCAGGCGAGTATCGCAAACCGCCAGAGCAGTGGCGGGTACAACCGATTGCTCTGGGGTGTCTACACGTACAAATAAGATTCCTGAATTTATCGGCGCAGGCTTAATAGACAAAGTCACCTTGCGCCCAGAGTGCAAGCCAATCCCCACGGTTTTAATCGGGGTGGCGATTGTGCGTTGCTTCATCATCGTTTTATCTAAATTCAGGAATGATTTCTTACAGCTTCTTCAAAATTGAAGCAGCGTCGCTCACTTCAAACTTACCAGGTGCTTCACGATCTAAAGTTGTTACTACGCCGTCTTCAACAATCATGGCATAACGATCTGAACGAACACCCAAACCACGCGCAGTCAAATCTAATTCAAGGCCAAGTTTTTTAGTGAATTCAGCGCTACCATCGCCCAGCATACGGATCTTTTTACCAACTTTTTGATCACGACCCCAAGCACCCATTACAAATGGATCATTAACTGAAATACACCAAATTTCATCAACGCCTTTTGCTTTGATTGCGTCAAAGTGCTCAACATAGCTAGGAACGTGCTTTGCTGAACAGGTCGGTGTAAATGCACCAGGCAAAGCAAAGATCACGATCTTTTTGCCGGCAGTGAGTTTTTCAACTTCGAATGCGTTTGGGCCAATAGCGCAACCTTCGCTAGCTTCATCTAAAAACTCATAAAGAGTAGCGTTTGGTAATTTTTGTCCGACTGCGATCATAAGATCTCCAATGAAATAGTTGTCATGAGTATGCCAACGCTAGCGCGGGATTCGTCGTCCGGAGGGGCGCCGCGCTGGCATTCTGCAACTACATATTGTATTGAGCAGTGGTTTAGTCTGCTTGCTTACGTAAAAAAGCTGGGATTTCGTAGTAATCAGCCCCTTTATCCAGCATGGTTTTTGCCTGTGGTGAGCTATCAGCGCCTAATGTAGGAGCTGGTGTAGCTTCACGCGAACTACGGAATACACGTGGCAAATCATATTGGCTGTAATCAACACCACTAGCTGCCGGTTGAGCAGCCATCGAAGGCGCACTACCAGTACCTGTCATTGCCAAACCAGCGCTAGTGCTCAAAGCTGAATCAAGACTTACCTTGCTCATTGCTGCTGAAGCGCTTGCTGGAGCAAAGCTATTCAAGTCAGCCATTGTTGGCATCGCATCATGTGTACCAGTAGCTTGTCTCCAAACTACTTCTGGTTGATGATGTTGACGCGCTTGTGGATTATTCAAGCCAGTAGCCACCACAGTAACGCGCAAGGCATCACCTAAGCTCTCGTCATATACGGTACCGAAGATCACAGTAGCATCATCTGCAGCATAGCCACGAATCGCCGCCATCACTTCACGAGTCTCAGACAACTTCAATGAACGGCTAGCAGTGATATTTACCAATACGCCACGCGCACCAGACAAATCAACACCTTCGAGCAATGGTGAGGCAACTGCAGCTTCAGCAGCTAAGCGCGCACGATCCATGCCAGAAACTGTTGCAGTTCCCATCATCGCCTTGCCTTGTTCGCCCATCACTGTTTTTACGTCCTCAAAGTCGACGTTGATCAAACCTTGTACGTTAATGATTTCTGCGATACCTGAAACAGCGTTATGCAATACATCATCTGCGCACGCGAATGCCTTATCAAACTCAGCATCTTCGCCCATCACTTCGAATAGTTTCTCGTTGAGAACTACGATTAATGAATCTACATAGGACTCCAACTCGGAAGCTCCGTTTTCAGCAACTTTCAGACGCTTCACGCCCTCAAAGTCAAATGGCTTGCTGATAACGCCCACAGTCAAAATACCCATTTCTTTAGCAACTTGAGCAACGATTGGTGCCGCACCAGTACCTGTACCACCACCCATACCAGCTGTGATGAATACCATATGCGCACCTTGCAATGTATCCGCAATACGTGCGCGAGCTTCTTCAGCAGAAGCTGCACCAATTTCAGGTTTTGCGCCAGCACCAAGTCCGCTAGAGCCTAGTTGCAAATTCACAGATGCCTCAGATCGCTGTAAAGCGCCAGCATCGGTGTTCATGCAAATAAACTCTACGCCGTTAACACCGCGACGAATCATGTGCTGAACTGCATTACCACCTGCACCACCAACTCCAACCACTTTAATAATGGTTTTGCCGGCTGTTTCTTGATCTAACATTTCAAATTCCATATACCCTCCTAGGTAATAAGTACTACATTGACGACGACGAAAAACTTAAAAATTTCCTGCGAACCATTCCTTCATGCGCGAAATCACACTTTGCAACGCGCCTGACTGAGATACTCGACGGCCACGCAACAGCTGCGCCTGACCTTCCATTAATAAACCGATACTGGTAGCAAAACGAGGGCTACGCAAAACTTCATGTAAATGGCCACGGTACTCAGGAGTACCGATACGTGCCGGACGCAAGAACACTTGCTCAGCAAGCTCAACCATGCCCGGCATTAAAGAAGTTCCACCAGTCAGCACGATTCCTGAAGACACCATATCTTCGTAACCTGAATCTCGAACTACGCCACGCACCAAGGTAAATAGCTCCTCTACACGTGGCTCAATAACAGCTGCTAAGGCTTGCTTAGACATTGGGCGTGGTTCGCGATCACCAACACCGGGCACATCAATCATGGTGGTTGGATCCGCCATATCTTGGCGAGCAATTCCATATTGAATCTTGAGATCTTCCGCATCAATCGTCGGTGTACGCAATGCCATCGCAATGTCATTGGTAATTTGATCGCCTGCAATTGGAATCACAGCAGTATGTCGAATGGAGCCCTGGCAATAGATAGCGATATCGGTTGTGCCACCACCAATATCAACCAAGACAACGCCCAGCTCTTTTTCATCTTCTGTTAGCACGGCCAAGCTAGATGCTAACGGCTGTAAGATAAGATCATTTACTTCCAAGCCACAGCGACGCACACACTTCACAATATTTTGCGCAGCACTAACAGCACCCGTAACAATGTGCACTTTTACTTCTAGGCGTAAACCGCTCATACCAATTGGCTCACGCACATCTTCTTGTCCATCAATAATGAATTCTTGAACAAGGATGTGAAGGATTTGTTGATCTGTAGGGATATTGATTGCCTTAGCAGTTTCCAAGACGCGCTCGACATCTCCGGCGCTAACCTCTTTATCGCGAATGGCCACCATACCGCTGGAGTTAAAGCTCACAATGTGATTTCCAGCGATACCGGTAAAGACTTGTACGATCTGGCGATCCGCCATGACCTCAGCTTCTTCTAGCGCCTTTTGAATGGATTGGACGGTAGCCTCAATATTGACAACTACACCCTTCTTCAAACCCTTGGATGCAGTTTGGCCAACGCCAACCACATTAAATTGGCCATCCGGCGCTAACTCAGCAACCAAAGCAACCACCTTGGAGGTCCCAATATCTAATCCGACCAATAAATCGCGGTTGTCTTTACTCATTCTCATTCCTCATTGCTTCTGCTCACTTTTCTTGCCATCTGCTTCATTCTTTTTCAAGCTTGCCGAAGCAAGATGTACTGCAAAACCATTTGCATAGCGCAAATCAATTGCGTCTACGCGATTAGCCCACCTCTCTTGAACTTGCGGCCAATACTTAAAGAGGCGCGCTACACGATCCTCGGTTAATGTTTTGTCAGAGTTCTCTTCATCCCTACCGAACTCCACCTTCATTCCGTTTGATAACTTCACATGCCAGGCATAGCGCTCAGAGAGGGTTAAGCTTTTTACTTCCGCACTCCAAGGCTTAAACCAGGCGTTCGCTTTTTCATACAAGCGCATCACTTCTTTGCTTGCATCTTCTGGACCAGAAAAATCAATCAACTGAATTCCATCTCCTACATCAGAAACACGGCCAGCAAATAGTTCACCATGGGTATTCATTAAGGTATGGCTATCAGCTCCACCCCAAGTACCAAATGGTTTTTGCTCTTCAATGCTTACAATTAATCCGTTAGGCCAGACTCTGCGAACATTTGCATGACGCACCCATGGCATAGACTCGAAACCACGCTTCACATCTTCCAATCTCACGCTAAAGAAGTTTCCTTGAACCGTCTCTAAGACTTGTTGCTTCACTACAGGCTTATTTATATGCTTCAGCGTTTGTCCAGCAACTGGCTCAATCACTATTTGGCGCAATGCAAAGACGGGTCTTTGGCTTAACCACACTAAAATTCCAACACAAACCATGACCGCGAAACAGCGCATCAAGAAACGGCTCAGCTTTTGCATCCGCTCGGGATGATTCCAAAGCGGAGACGCCAGTGAAGCAAATACTTCACCAAAGCCATTTAAGAAGGCGCTCATCCGACTCATGCTTGCGCAGCCCCCTTGGTATTTAAGGTTTGGCTAATGACCCAGAGAACTAATTCAGCATATTCAACACCGGCTGCTTTGGCGGCCATTGGAACTAAAGAATGCGAAGTCATACCTGGAGATGTATTCATCTCCAAGAGATAGGGTTTGCCAGTTTTTTGATCCAACATCACATCAGCACGCCCCCAGGTTTTACAGCCAAGGGTGCGATAAGCAGCTAAAGCTAAATCTTGAACCGCTTTATTTACTTCTGGCGCTAAGCCAGTTGGGCACAAGTATTTAGTCTCATCAGAGAAATACTTATTATGGAAATCGTAATTGGCTTCTGGTGGAATGATTTTGATTACAGGCAATGCCTCGGCATTTTCTCCAAATCCAACCAATGGGCAAGTTAACTCATCACCAACAATACAAGTTTCAGCAATCACCTTTTTATCCATCCCTGCAGCTAACTTATATGCAGCAGGCAACTCTTCGACGGATTTCACTTTAGTAAGACCAAGTGAAGAGCCTTCATGCGCTGGCTTGACAATCAATGGCAAACCTAAGTGCTTCACCACTGCATTCCAATCACTATCAGCTTTTAGCTCCTGAAACTCTGGAGTTGAAAGACCGCTACTGAGCCAGACAAGCTTAGTAGCAATTTTGTCGATCGCTAGTGCAGATGCCAGTACACCGCTACCGGTATAAGGCAAACCTAAAAGCTCAAGCAATCCTTGGATCGTGCCATCTTCACCGTAGCGTCCATGCAAGGAAATAAAGATACGGTCAAATTTTTCATTTGCCAATTCAGTTGGGCAACGTAATCCTGGATCAAATGGATGCGCATCCACCCCTTTAGAGAGTAGCGCTTCTAATACGCCATTACCCGACATCAAGGAAATCTCACGCTCGCCAGAACGACCGCCAAGCAATACACCGACCCGACCAAGTGATTTGACATCTAGATTTGCGAGCTCTTGCTTCACTCGCTCACCCCAAGAAAGCAATTGTTGATTTTGCTTAGACATGTTTTGCCTCCGCCAATACATGAGGCAAGCCAGAGATAGAGCCTGCACCCATCGTGATTAAGACATCACCATCACGCAATATGGTGCCGAGCTTTTCTGGCATCTCAGCAACACTTGGGGCAAAGGCCACGGCTGCGCTATCCAAAGATGTCTTTAAAGCTTTATCAGTTGTCAGCGCTGCTTTCATGAGGCTCTGACCATCAGCGCCTGGAATCTTCGCTTCGCCAGCGGGATATACCTCGGTTAATACTAGGGCATCAAAGTTTTTCAGCACTTGTACAAACTCACCAAAACAATCACGCGTTCTTGTAAAACGATGGGGTTGGAATGCCAATACCAAGCGTCGATCAGGATAAGCTCCGCGTGCTGCAGATAAAGTAGCCGCCATTTCAACAGGATGATGTCCGTAGTCATCTATCAATGTGAAACTTCCACCAGATGACAAAGGAATTTCTCCATATCTTTGAAAGCGGCGACCAACACCACTAAATTCAGATAAAGCCTTCACAATAGCTTCATCACCTACTCCAAGCTCTGTCGCAATACCAATCGCCGCCAAGGCATTACGTACATTATGTAAGCCCGGTAAATTTAATTGCACTTCAAGTCGACCTGGCTTATTGCCATGACGGCGTACAGTTTTACGATCAACCGTAAAGTGCATGCGAGTACCTTCAGCGCGCACATTACTTGCACGAATATCTGCATCTTCAGATAAGCCGTAGCGCAATACCGGTTGAGATACAAACGGAATAATGTCGCGAACATTCGCATCATCAATACAAAGCACTGCAACGCCATAAAAAGGCATACGCTGAATAAATTGGACAAATGCTTGCTTCAACCTTGCCATGTCGTGCTGATAGGTATCCATGTGATCAGCATCGATATTGGTGACCACTTCCATCGCTGGAAATAATTGGAGGAAAGAGGCGTCAGACTCATCCGCTTCAACCACAATAAAGTCACCCTGGCCTAAGCGCGCATTAGCACCTGCGGAATTTAACTTGCCACCAATCACAAAGGTTGGATCTAAACCACCTTCGGCCAAGACTGAGGCAACCAAACTAGTTGTTGTTGTTTTGCCATGAGTGCCTGCAATCGCAATACCCTGCTTCAAACGCATGAGTTCGCCGAGCATGACAGCACGTTGAATCACAGGCACCTTAGCTGCGCGAGCAGCCAGTACCTCAGGATTGCTTCCTGCAACTGCAGTAGAAATCACTACCGCTTCTGCGGTGCCAATATTTTTAGGGTCATGCCCAATTTGAATGACCGCACCCAAATCCTTTAAGCGCTTAGTAGCAGCGCCTTCCGCTAAGTCGGATCCGGATACTTGATAACCCAGATTCAGGAGCACTTCAGCAATACCGCTCATGCCTGCGCCGCCAATGCCAACAAAATGTATTTGCTGAACGATATGTTTCATATACCAACTCCTGCAC
The DNA here is from genome assembly GCF_018882325.1 of Polynucleobacter sp. 78F-HAINBA. Taxonomy (GTDB): domain Bacteria; phylum Pseudomonadota; class Gammaproteobacteria; order Burkholderiales; family Burkholderiaceae; genus Polynucleobacter. The sequence continues at coordinate 27,492 of NZ_JACVOQ010000004.1, forward strand.
AGTCTGCACATACCTCAGCTACCCGCTGAGTTGCATGGGGCTTAGCTAAAGCATGGGCACGCTCAGCCATCACCTGTAAATCTTGGCGGCTAAAGTTTTGAATCATGGATGCGAGATCCTGTGGATTGAGATCTTGTTGTGGTAGCAGAATTGCTGCGTCTGAATCCGACAAGAAGCGCGCATTCGCAGTCTGATGATCATCAATCGCATAGGGGAATGGGATCAAGCAGGATGCAACACCGCAAGCTGCGATTTCTGAAACAGTCATCGCGCCAGAACGGCAGATAACGAGATCTGCCTGTGCATAGGCGCTTGGCATGTCGTCAATGAAAGGACGAATATCTGCAATAACACCTAAGTCGGCATAACGCTGCTGTAAATCTGCGAGATGTTTATCGCCTGCTTGATGAATCACATGTGGACGTGCGTTTTTATCCATCAATGCCAGGGCCGCTGGAATTGCTTCATTTAAAGCAGCCGCACCTAAGCTGCCACCAACTACCAATATCGACAAAGGTCCAGTGCGCGCTTCATATCGTTTTGCTGGCGCGCCCACAGCTTCAAACTCTTCACGAATTGGATTGCCAACCCATTCAGCATGGGCCATCGTATCTGGGAAGCCAGTCAATGTACGCATAGCAATTTTGGCTAGGGCACGATTAGCGCTTCCCGCCACAGAATTAGCCTCATGCAGAACCAATGGCTTCTTCAAAAACTTCGTCATCAAGCCGCCGGGAAATGTAATGTACCCGCCCATACCTAAAACGACATTTGGCTTAATACGGCGCATGATCTTCAGACTCTGAAAGCTCGCTCTTGCAAGATTGAATGGCAACATCAATTTTGCTTTGATGCCTTTGCCACGTAAGCCGCCAAACTCAACTGCCTCAAATGGGAAGTCACATGCTTTTACCAGGCGATATTCCATGCCACTTTGATTACCAAGCCAAAAAACTTTCCAGCCACAGATGCGTAGATATTCGGCAACAGCGAGGCCTGGGAAAATATGCCCCCCAGTACCGCCGGCCATAATCAAGATGGATGGCTTGGTCATAGCTTGCCACCTCGCATCAAGATTCGGTTCTCATAATCAATACGCAGAAGCATTGCTACTGCAACTGCATTCATCAAAATTCCTGAGCCACCATAACTTACTAAGGGAAGAGTCAAGCCTTTAGTAGGAAGTAAGCCTAAATTCACGCCCATATTGATAAATGCCTGCCAACCAATCCATATCGCAACACCTTTTGCAGCAAGGCCAGCAAAACTACGATCTAATTGCAAAGCTGTGCGGCCAATCAGGAATGCACGACGTACGATCCAATAGAACAAGAAGATCATCACCACTACGCCAACGAATCCAAGCTCTTCACCAATCACAGCCATGATGAAATCGGTATGCGCTTCCGGAAGGTAATGCAATTTTTCAACACTACCGCCAAGACCCAAACCAAACCATTCGCCACGGCCGAATGCCATGAGTGAATGAGTTAATTGATAACCTTTATTTGCTGCATTGTCGACTTGCCACGGATCCATAAACGCCAGCATGCGACCGCGACGGAATGGAGAAAGGGCAATCATCGTGGCACCGCTCATCAAGCCAACCAAGATCAAGCCGCCAAACAACTTAGCGTTAATGCCGCCTAAGAACAAAATTCCAAAAGCAATTAAAGCTACCACCACGAATGCACCCATGTCAGGTTCAGCCATCAGTAGACCGCCAACTAAGGCAACAGCGATACCCATGGGCAACATGCCCTTAACAAATGAGTGGAGATACTCTTGACGCTGGACTGTGTAGCTTGCGGCAAAAATCACTGCAGCAAATTTCATTAATTCAGATGGCTGGAAGTTCATCAGACCCAATGGAATCCAACGCTTCGCACCGTTTACACCCTTACCCACGCCAGGGATGAGAACAGCAATCAAGAGTAAAACCGTAAAGCCAAAAATGACCGGTGAATAACGATCCCAAACTTTTGTTGGAATCTTGAATGCCCAAATACCAACACCGATGGCAATTGCCAACGAAATGCAATGTCGAATTAGGAAGAAGTTGCTACTGTAATTTGCGTACTTAGGACCATCAGCCAAAGTAATGGATGCGGAATAGACCATGACCAAACCGATCAAAGCCAAAGACAGTACCGCCCAAACTAACAACTGGTCATAGTCCATCATGCGTGAGCGAGTTTGCTCAACACCAGATACCGCATCTCTCAAGCCACTGCGGAAATTATCTATCCCGCCTCTGGAGAAATTCCAGAAGCGGCCAAGGCCCAAACGATTCTCAGGAAAAAGTTTTTCCTTCAAACTCATGCATGGACTCCTTCAAATTGCATTCCCAATTCTTGAACTTCAGCAACGAATGCTTCAGCTCGTGCTACGTAATCGCTGAACTGATCAAAGCTAGCGCAAGCTGGTGAGAGTAAAACGATGTCACCAGACTGAGCTTGTTTTGCGGCTTCTGCCACTGCGTTTTGGAGGGTCTCACTCATCACGCAGGGCACTGAGTCAGCCAAAGCCTCGGCAATAATTGGCGCATCCTTACCAATCAGGAAAACACCTTTTACAAAACGAAGTGCAGGATCACGCAAAGGACTAAAGTCCTGACCCTTGCCTTCACCACCAGCAATCAACCAGATCCGCTTGCCAGACTCATTTGCACTTAAACCATTGAGCGCAGCTACAGTTGCACCTACATTAGTACCTTTGCTGTCATCAACGTACTCAACATTCGACACAATCGAAACACTTTGAACGCGATGCGGCTCGCCATGGTAGTCACGCAAACCATGTAGGAGCATATTCATTGGCAAACCAGCTGCGCGTGCCAAGGCTAACGAAGCTAATGCATTTAAAGCATTGTGGCGACCACGAATGCGTAAAGCATCAGCCGGGATTAAACGCTTTAGTCTTAACGGCTCTTCCTCTACAGTGGCTGCTTTACGACGACGCTTAGGCTGAGGCTCAAGATCTTCATCTACCTCAGCCCAAACTAGCCAATCAATTCCACCGGCACGTAGATCATGCTCAATACCAAAGGCACCCTGCTCATCGGGTCGGCCTGCGCCAAAAGTAATAACGGATTTATTTGCTTTTTGCTCGTCAGTCAGCAAGCTCATTACTAGTGAATCATCACGATTCAGAATGCAGATAGTGTCTTGCCCAAAAATATTCGCTTTTGCATCAACATAGGCCTGCATATCACCGTGCCAATCTAAGTGATCTTGCGTAATATTTAATACAGTTGCTGCTGTTGCATTAAAGGTACTTGTATAAACCAATTGGAAGCTGGAGAGCTCTAACACCCAAATCTCAGGCATATCTACAACTTGATCAGACTCATCCAGGCAAGACATCAGCTTATCTAAAGCTGCTGGGCTGATATTCCCAGCAACAGCAACTCTCTTACCAGCACGCTCACACAACTGTCCTGTCAGCGCAGTCGTGGTTGTCTTGCCATTTGTTCCGGTGATTGCTAATAAGGCTGGCTTGTATTGAGACGCTGCGACCTGAGCCATGCGATCTAATGCAGCAATAGCTCTGGCAAAGAATTCCAACTCTCCCCAGATATCAATATTAGATTCTTGCGCCTTAACCAAGAATGACGCTGTTGGTTCTTGAAGTGGGGATAAGCCAGGACTAATTCCGATGACATCAATATTCTTTAAATTCAGCTCATCTAGGGGGCCAAAATAACTTTCTTTAAGCCCTGCAAATTCGAGATCAGCCAACCAGGCTTTTTGTCGCTCATTTAGCTTTTCGCGATCACGCGTATCTGCCAAGCTAACTTTTGCAGCGTTCCGCAAACACCACTTAGCCATTGCATAGCCAGACTCCCCCAACCCTAAGATTAAGAAATGTTGAGGCGCTTGATAGCCCTCGTCTGTGATGAGGGTTGGGTTGGCGAAGGCTTGATCTAAGTTATGCATATTCTTTGGCTTACCGTAATTTCAGGCTGGAGAGGCCAATGAGGACTAATAAAATGGTGATGATCCAGAAGCGAACAACTACCTGTGTTTCGCGCCAGCCACCTAATTCGAAATGGTGATGAAGTGGTGCCATCCTAAAAATACGACGGCCCTCACCAAAACGCTTCTTGGTAAATTTGAACCAAAAGACTTGCAACATCACTGACAGTGTTTCTGCCACAAAGATTCCGCCCATGACAAAGAGCACAATTTCCTGACGAACAATCACGGCAATAGTACCGAGTGCGCCACCCAATGCAAGCGCACCAACGTCACCCATAAATACTTGAGCAGGATGTGTGTTGTACCAAAGGAACGCCAATCCCGCACCTCCCATAGCACCACAGAAGATCATGAGCTCACCTGCGCCAGGAATGTATGGGAACAACAAATACTTTGCGTAAATTGCATTACCCATCACATAAGCAAAAGCGCCTAGAGCGGCACCAACTAATATCACCGGCATGATGACTAAGCCATCAAGACCATCAGTTAAGTTCACAGCATTACTACTGCCAACAATGACTAAGTAACTCAAAATGATGAAGCCCATTACACCTAACGGGTAGCTAATTTCCTTCATAAAAGGAATCAGCAAGTTTGATTTTGCTGGCAGATCCAAGGCAAATCCGCTTTTGAGCCACTCAAAGAATAATTGCAAGACTTTGAGGTTATTTACTTCAGATACGGAGAAGGCTAAATAAATAGCGGCAAATAATCCAATCAAAGTCTGCCAAAAGAATTTTTCTCGTGAGGCCATTCCTTTGGGATCTTTGCGCGCTACTTTGCGGTAATCATCAACCCAACCCACCAAACCAAATCCAAAAGTCACAATCATCACAATCCAAATAAAGCGATTGCTCAAATCAGCCCACAACATACAGGAGATAAAAATACCCAAAAGAATCAATACACCACCCATTGTTGGGGTGCCTGATTTCACTAAATGGGTTTGTGGGCCATCCGTACGAACTGCTTGACCCATCTTCAATGCAGTCAATTTACGAATAACCCATGGACCAGCCGCCAAGCCAATCAGCAAAGCAGTCACTGTTGCCATTACCGCTCTAAAAGTGATGTAGTTAAAGACTCGGAAGAATCCAAAATCGTCCTGCAACCATTGCGCCAATATCAAGAGCATGTTTTAGCCTCCTCTAATAAGGCCTGTACTACACGCTCCATACGCATAAAACGAGATCCCTTAACCAAAATATCTAAGTGCAACTGCTTGCCTGACTCTTGATCTGCGAGCGCCACATTAAGCTCTTCAAGCAACTGATCTAGTGTGGTGAAGTGAGTAGCACTGCTAGCAGGCCGAGTCTTTCCTGAATCATTAAAGCCCTGCACCGCAAATTTGCACTGCTCTCCGAGCGCAAACAACTTAATAATTCCCTGCTCGGCAGCATAGGCTCCAACTTCCTGATGGAACGCAGGACCTTGATCACCTACTTCGCCCATATCACCCAATACCAACCAAGAAGCATTACCAGACTGTTTAAGCGCATCAATAGCAGCCCTTACAGAATCAGGGTTCGCGTTGTAACTATCGTCAATCAAGGTACGACTCGCATTTAAAGGCTTTGATTGCATACGTCCATTTACCGGAACAAAAGATTCCAGACCGGACTTAATTTGCTCCAAATTTAATCCAGCACCTAAAGCAACTGCGCTAGCCGCTAGAGCATTACGCACATTGTGGTTTCCTAAGGTATTGAGCCGAACCTCAACTCTGCCAAGTTCAGTTGAAATCTCAATTTTTCCGCTAACTAATAACTTTCCAGCTACAGAAGCTTTGACTAATGCCGAGTCCGCAGATAAAGCAAAGTCAATTACCTTACGTCCTGCGGCAGCTTGATACCAAACTGCAGAGAATTCAGAGTCCGATGGAAATACTGCAACACCGTCCGCAGGAAGTGCGCTCAAAGCAGTTGCATGCTCTTTTGCAACTGCTTCTACAGTCGCCATAAATTCTTGATGTTCACGCTGTGCGTTGTTGATTAACGCAATATTGGCTTGCGCAATCAGGGCTAACTCCGCCGTTTCGCCAGGATGATTCATCCCTAACTCAATCACTGCTAAGCGATCGGTTGATCGCATACGTAGCAAGGTTAAGGGTAGGCCAATATCATTATTGAAGTTACCTTTAGTGACCAGAGTGCACTCTTCACCAGCAGCCGCCTTGAAGATTGAAGCAATCATCTCTTTTACAGTGGTCTTGCCATTAGATCCCGTTACCAAAGCCACTGGAATAGAAAACTGTGCACGCCATGCCTTTGCCAGCTCACCCAAACCCTGTTTAACGTCTTGGACAGATACTGCTGGCAAGTTTGCAGGGCATTTTTCTTTATGGCTAATAAGTGCCGCACTTGCACCTGCTGTTGCCACATCACCCAAGAAATCATGCGCATCGAAACGATCGCCTGACAAAGCAATAAATAATTCACCAGATTGAATCTGACGACTATCGCTGCCAACATGAGAAATAGAAATTCCTTCAGCAGACTTTGCATCAGCATGAATCAACTGACTGCCTGGCAACATGGCATGCACTTGGGCGAGAGTAGTCATAGGCGAACTCATACGCTACCCCCTGCAGCCAAACGAATATGCTCTTGATCAGAAAAATCAAATTTCTTTCCATTGATCTCTTGAGTAGACTCATGCCCTTTGCCAGCCACTAGAACAATATCCTGGATATTGGCATGTCGTACTGCAGCCATAATGGCCGCTGCTCTATCAGGCAGCGCCTGTACATTCGATAGATCATCCGACATACCAGCTTGAATCATGGCGATAATAGAAGCTGGATCTTCCGATCTGGGATTGTCACTTGTAATCACAACATGATCGGCAAACTCTTGCGCTGCGCGACCCATTTGTGGACGCTTACCGGAATCTCGATCACCACCGCAACCGAAGACACACCATACTTTTCCGTTACGTTGATTTGCAATGGGGCGCAATGCATTCAATGCTTTAGTGAGGGCATCTGGTGTATGTGCATAGTCCACAACAATTAATGGCCCCTCAGTTCTCTGGGTTTTATTTAAGTGAATCAACTCCATCCGACCTGGAACAGCAGTCAACTTGCTCATGCGCTTAGAGGCTTCGCTCGGGCTCAAGCCTTGGGCCAACAGAGCCGCCCAAACAGCAAGACAATTACTTAAATTAAATTCGCCTAATACTGCAAGCTGGACATTGCCTGAACCAGAAACATCACAGTTAAATTGAGATTCATAGCCAGCAGCTGTAAACAGGGTGTTTTCTGTATAGGTACGTTTCAGACGATCGCCAAATTTTTCAAATCCGGCAAATGCATTGCTGCTGAATGCGTAGCCCCACACTTGAGGGCCGTCTGCAGCGAGAAGTTTCATTGCTAATTCGCGCCCAAATGCATCGTCAAAATTGATGATGGCATTTTCAAGCTGAGGCAATTGGAACAGCTTCGCTTTTGCCTCAGCGTATTCACCCATCGTGCCGTGGTAATCCAAATGATCTTGAGTCAAATTGGTAAATACCGCAGTACGCACATCCAAACCAGAAATGCGATCTTGATCGAGCGCATGAGAAGAAATCTCTATGGCTAACTGCTGCGCACCTGCATCAAACAATTCTTTTAATTGAGTCTGTAAACGTGGCGCATCGGGGGTGGTGTAACCAGTCTCGATCAATGCACCTGGGAAACCGGTACCCAACGTACCCAAAACTGCAGCACGATGATTAGGTTGATCTAATGCCTGCGCCAACCACTGCGTAATACTGGTTTTGCCATTGGTGCCGGTAACGCCGATAACATTCAGCTTTTTACTTGGGTAGCCATACCATTCTGCACAGAGTTCTCCAGCTAAGCTGGATAAATTATCAACAGCAAAACATTCTGGGCGGTCTAAGTATTCGTTAGCAACCCCATCTGCGGGATCAAATACCACTGCTGCTGCACCATTTGCTAAGGCAGTCGCAATGTAATCGCGGCCATCGCGCAGGGCAGTGCCATGACCAACAGGATATGCAAAAAAGATATCGCCAGGTTGAATTTGACGACTATCAGCAGCTACTTTTGCATCTGCGGATGTGAGATCACGTAAATGAGAGATCAAGAGATGGGGTTCGATATTGATCATTGCCATCATCTTTTCAAAACCGCTGTATTTGTTTTGACTGCGGCACTCTGTATTTGTGTAGGACTTTGATCCTGCATTGCCTTCTGCTTTAAAGGGCTATCTGGCAAAACATTCAAGGTGCGCAGAGTCTCACTCACGATAGTAGAAAACACTGGCGCTGCAACATCGCCACCGTAGTGACTGCCGCCAGTCGGCTCATCAATCATGACGGCCACCACAATGCGTGGCGCACTAATGGGTGCCAAACCTGCAAAGTAAGCGCGGTATTTATTGCCATACCCCTTACCTACTAATTTATGGGCTGTACCTGTTTTTCCACCAACTCGATAACCTTCAGCTTGCGCTTTAATGGCGGTACCACCTGGCTCTGTTACTGACTCCATCATGCTGCGCATCTCAATAGCTGTCTTAGCAGAAATGACGTGTGTACCAGGCTTAAATTCTGGACTACGCTCAATCGTGAGCGGCACCAATTCACCATCACGCGCAAAGATCGTATAAGCACGCGCCACCTGAAAAAGTGAACCTGAAATGCCATAACCAAATGCGATCCGTGCTTGATCTGTTGGCATCCATTTTTTATAGGGATGCACAGTGCCAGCCACAGCACCAGGAAAGCCAATCTTCGGCGCCTGACCCAAACCAACTGATGTGTAGAAATTCCACATTTCTTCTGCGGATAAATTGTTCATCGCAATTTTGGCCGTACCAATATTGCTCGATTTTTGAATAATTTGCGCAACAGTAAGGTTGCCGTATGGATGCGTATCGGTAATCGGCTTTGGGCCAACCAAATATTTGGCGCCAATCGCCATATTGGTACTAGGGGTGATCACACCCTTCTCTAAAGCAATCGCCACAGTTAAGGGCTTCATTGTTGAGCCAGGCTCAAAGGTGTCAGTTAAAACGCGATTACGCAACTGCTCACCCGTCAGCTTCTTACGATCGTTCGGGTTGTAGCTTGGATAATTGGCTAAAGCCAAGATCTCGCCAGTTTGGGTATCCAACACGACTGCACCACCAGCGCTCGCATGATGCTGTTCGACTGCATTTTTAACGGCGTTGTAAGCCAGAAACTGAATCTTGCTATCAATGGAGAGTTGCAAATCTTTACCATTTTGTGGCAACTGCAAAATCGCAACATCTTCGACAACACGACCTAGACGATCCACAACCACTCGACGAGCACCTGGATGTCCAGCCAACTCTTTTTCCCGAGAGAGCTCCATACCCTCTTGACCACGGTCTTCCACATTAGTAAAACCAACGACATGCGCCATCGCCTCACCCTCGGGATAGAAGCGACGATATTCATTATTCAAGCCAATGCCCGGAATTTCTAATTGCCTAATCTGTTGCGCCACTTCTGGGTCTACTTGGCGCTTCAAGAAAATCTGTTTACGTTCTTCTCTTAATTTTTTACGTAATTCCACTTCGCTAATCTGTAAAAGACTTGCTAATTTCTGCACTTTATCTGCAGCCAAATCATCAGGCACAGTATCGTTATAGGCGATCACCGACTTTGCTTCCAAGCTGGTAGCAATCACTTGGCCATTGCGATCCAATATTTTTCCACGAGAAGCAGGCAACTCCAACTCACGCTGTGTACCACGTACACCTTTAGCTTCATAGAAAGCATTTCCCGGACCCTGAATCCAGAATGCGCGAATTAAGAGCAACATGAAGACGAAGAACAACATGAACAGCATCAGGCGTGACCGCCACATTGGCAGACGCAATACTAAATTTGGCGTAGTTGAAAAACCTACTGGCCTCATCTAGCCTCCTTCAAGTACAAAGTACGCTCTGGAGAGATGGGAACCATGTGCAACTGATTACGAGCAACATCACGAATACGTGCAGACTTAGAAAGGTTGCGCTGCTCATACTCTAGACGCAACCAATCCTGATTCAGTTTGCGCTCTTCAATTTGTGCGCGCTCTAAGGAGATAAATAATTTACGCGCACGTTGCTGTGCTGCAACCAAAGAGAGGGCGCAAACCAATAGCAAAACAAGTAAGGTCAGCGTAGCGCGGTTCAAGCTGGCACTCCCACGCGTTTTTCTGCAACTCGCATGATGGCTGAACGGGCACGAGGATTCTCTCGAACCTCTTCATCACTTGGCTTAACACGTCCAATAATTTCTAAGGCGCTTTGCGGTAAATCTCGATCGCGAACTGGCAAACCGCGAGGCACTTCAACCTTCGCATGTGACTGCAGAAATTGCTTAACAATGCGATCCTCTAGCGAATGAAAACTAATGACTGCTAAGCGCGCGCCTGGCTTTAATAAATTGAGTGCGGCCTTTAATCCGAGCTCTAAATCTTCTAACTCACGATTAATAAAAATACGTAAGGCCTGAAAAGTTCTCGTAGCTGGGTCTTGCCCAACTTCTCTTGTGCGAACGACGCTAGCAACCAAGCTTGCTAATTGCAAAGTTGTTTTTGGCGACAGGCCTTCTTCTCGCTTAGCCACAATAGCTTTTGCGATCTGAAATGCAAAACGTTCCTCACCATAAGTCTTAATCACGCGTGTGATGTCCTCTTGTGATGCTTGCTCCAACCACTCTGCTGCCGTCAATCCATGATCCGTATTCATACGCATATCGAGCGGACCATCCTTGCGAAAGGAAAATCCACGATGTGCTTCGTCCACCTGCGGAGAGCTGATGCCAAGATCTAACAAAATGCCATCGACTGATTCTGGCTCCGCGTATTGATCCATCTGCGCAAAACTGTCGTGCACGATTCGTAAACGCGGATCGTTGATTTTTTCTGCTACTGCGATCGCATCTAAATCCTTGTCGAAGGAAATCATTCGCGCGCTCGGAGGCAATTGTGAAAGCAGTGCTTGCGTATGACCGCCACGTCCAAAGGTTCCATCGATCAAGAGTAGATTTTTTGATGCTTCGGGAGAGGTGATGCGTGGGCCACTGATCAGCGCCGTCACCGCCTCGGCCAGTAATACTGGGCGATGAGTTATGTTCATGGCACCCTGTCATCAAAAATTAAATTGCTTCAGGGCTTCAGGCATACCTTGTGCAATGGCAGCCTGTTCTTTTGCAGCGTAAGTAGCGGCGTCCCACAACTCCAGATGACTACCCATACCGAGTAGCATCACTTCTTTTTCAATACCGGCAGCTGATCGCAACTCTGGGCTCACCAAAATTCTTCCTGCGCTGTCCAAATCTACTTCTGCAGCATTACCAAGGAAGATTCGGCGCCACCAATGGGCATCCATCGGCAATTGCGCGACACGTGATCGGAATGTTTCCCACTCAGGTCGAGGGAACAACAAGAGGCATCCATCGGGGTGTTTTGTGAGCGTAACTCGGCCCTCACCTTGAACTAACAAGGCGTCACGATGCTTTGCCGGCACAGACATGCGGCCTTTTGCATCTAAATTGAGAGCTGACGCACCTTGAAACACCATTTACCCCACTTTTTCACACTTCCTCCCACTTTAGAGGATCGCAATAAGAGGGTCAAGTGTTTTTGGGTAATTTTTTAGGAAATTTCCTAGTGATTACAAACACTTAGCGTCATGTCTTGATAAAATGGTGACTATAAAAATGCTACTTGAAACAACGGCTTGGAAAATATACTTAAGAATAGGTCTTAGCTATTTTGCCCAATAATGGATAAATATACTGTATTAATAAACAGTATTACAAATAAAAATATACAAAATAATTAATTTAGAACTAGATTTTGTAAGCAGTACTTGTCATGACTTTTGACATCGCTTGCATTAGCTTCTGAATCGGCTCCGGTAAGACCGCGCCACCAGCAGAAATTGCAGCCTGTCCGTGTTCGATTTCATCGACACGCATTTGATCAACAATGGCTCGAGAACGCTCATCTTCTGCAGGCAATTTTTTAAGGTGGCTTTCGAGGTGATTCTCCACTTGTTTTTCTGTTTCAGCAACAAATCCAAGACTCCACTTATCGCCCGCTAAGCCAGCAGCCAAGCCGATTACAAAGGATCCTGCATACCAAATTGGATTGAGATAACTCGTGTGCGAACCTAGTTCTTGAAGGCGTGTTTCGCACCAAGCTAAATGGTCCATTTCCTCTTGGCCAGAGTGATCCAACATCTGCCGAATTTCAGGATTACGGGCCACTAATTTTTGTGATTGATAGAGGGCTTGGGCACAAACCTCACCCACATGATTTACGCGCATTAATCCAGCAGCATGCTCTCGCTCTTTGACATCTAGCAAAGCAGTAGATTGAACATCCGAACCTGGGGTTGGGCGGTGAGCATGAGCACCCCCAACTACCGAGCGCAAGGCTGTATCAAACTCAATAATGAAGCGATCAATTAGCGCCATAGGCTTATAAAAACTAGACCAAAACCTCTGCTTTACAGCTCTGCTTAGTCTTCAAACCTAACTCAGCCAAAAGCTCTCGGTCTTGTTCTGCCTCGGGATTACCGGTAGTGAGTAGTTGCTCACCATAGAAAATAGAATTCGCGCCAGCCTGAAAGCACATTGCCTGAACCGCTCTGCCGAGCTCCTGCCGACCAGCCGATAAACGCACTCGTGCGCGCGGCATCGTAATGCGAGCTACAGCAATGGTTCTCACGAATTCCAGCGGATCCAAGGGCTTCTGATCTTCCAGTGGAGTGCCTGCAACTGGAACCAGGTGGTTAATTGGAACTGACTCTGGATACGGACTTAAATTGGCCAAACGGGCCAAGAAAGCTGCGCGCTGTTCACGGGACTCACCCATGCCCACAATACCGCCGCAACAGACTGACATGCCGGCCGCACGTACATTAGAAATCGTGTCTAAACGGTCTTGGTATCCCCGAGTAGAGATGACTGAGCGATAGAAGTCCTCGCTGGTATCCAAATTGTGGTTATAAAAGTCTAAGCCGGCCTCCTGAAGGGCTTGAGCCTGATTAGCCTCCAGCATCCCTAGAGTGGCGCAGGTCTCAAGGCCTAGGGCCTTTACGCCCTTAATCATGGCAGTGACTTTTTCAATATCACGGTCTTTAGGCTCCCGCCAGGCGGCGCCCATACAAAAACGGTTAGATCCAGCCGCCTTGGCAGCCTTGGCGGCCTCAAGCACCTCATCCAGGTCCATCAACTTATTTGCCTTCACGTCAGTGTCGTAACGAGCTGCCTGGGGGCAATAGCCACAATCTTCAGGGCATCCGCCAGTCTTGATTGACAAGAGCGTAGCTAATTCCACATCGCCATCAGGGAAGTTGGCGCGATGGGCTTCTTGTGCCTTGAACATCAACTCGCTAAATGGTAGGGCAAATAAAGCCTCAATCTGGGCCACCGACCAAGCGCCCGAAGCGTCGACCTCTCTATGCAAATCTTTTTGAGACTTGACTTGGGTGAGGGGTTTTTCAGTAGTTTGGGTGGCCTGCATGGTCGAATTCCAGAAAATAGATCAATTCAAGACATAAACATAACAGATACAGGCCTAAATTAGGAAAAACTAGTGGTCAAATACCAAACATGAAGCTTATTTCTGATCCAAATCAAACCTCACTGGTTGATCGCAGCCTGGATGCCGTTTGGCATCCCTGCACTCAGATGAAGCATCACGAGTCATTGCCCTTGATTGCCATTACCAAGGGTAAGGGTGCTTGGTTATTTGATGACAAGGAAAATGCGCTGCTCGATTGCATTAGCTCTTGGTGGACCAATCTGTTTGGCCACTCTAATCCGCGCATCAATCAAGCCATTAGCAATCAACTAGAAAAAATTGAGCACGTCATGCTCGCCGGATTTACTCACCCACCTGTAGTGGAGCTTTCCGAAAAACTGTCTGCATTAACTCAAGGCCATTTGGGTCACGTTTTTTTTGCGTCTGATGGCGCCTCTGCGGTAGAGATTGCTTTGAAGATGAGTCATCACTTTTGGCGTCTGAACAACCAACCGCAAAAGAAAAAATTCGTCTGCCTAGAAAATGGTTATCACGGTGAAACCTTAGGTGCATTAGCAGTTACAGATGTTGCGATTTTTCGCGAAGCCTACGGCTCACTTTTACAAGATGTTTTTACCGTCCCTTCACCCGACGCGCGCAAAGCAAAGTCTGGTGAAAGTGCTGATGATGTCGCTAGGCAAGCTGCAAAAGAATTAGAGGCGTTGTTGGAGACAGAGCATCACCATATTGCCGCCATTATTGTTGAACCACTCGTTCAATGCGCAGGACAAATGGCGATGTACTCGCCGGAATATTTACGCTTGGTACGCTCACTCTGCGATCGCTATAGCGTTCATCTCATCGCCGATGAGATTGCAGTAGGCTGCGGTCGGTCTGGAAAGTTTTTTGCTTGTGAACATGCAGGAATTTGGCCGGACTTCCTAACGCTGTCTAAAGGCATTAGTGGCGGCTACCTTCCCCTGTCGCTCTCCATGACAACTGACAAAATTTATCGCGCCTTCTACGGCGATCAAATGCGACAAGGATTCTTGCACTCGCATTCCTATACAGGCAATCCATTAGCATGCGCTGCAGCGCTTGCGTGTCTAGAGATTTTTGAAGCTGAATCTGTTCTCGAAAAAAATCTTGAACGCAGCAAAGATCTTGCCAACGCATTTAGTTGGGCAAAATCAGATCCCCGTATTGAACATTGGCGTCAGCAAGGGATGATTCTGGCCTTTGATATTCAATCTGCATCACTAAAAAATTCAGCTACGTTTTCAAGAGACATGTTTTCAGCAAGCATGGCAGAAGGCATTCTCATTAGGCCAATTGGCAATACGATTTATGTCATGCCGCCGTACATCCTCTCTTCAGAGGAAACGATGCAAATGGGTGCTTCTGTGCAACGTGCACTCAACCAGGTGTTGGCATGAGTACAAACTTTAAAGCTCGCGATATGGCGGAGCACCAGATTGCTGAACTAGATGAGCAGTTACTCAGACGTAAACTGCGCACTACCGAATCGCCCTGTGACACTAAGACCTGTGTTGACAAGCGAGAACTTAAAGCATTTTGTAGCAATGACTACCTAGGCCTTGCAAACCATCCCAAATTAGTTGCTGCACTTGCGGAAGGTGCAAACCTCTATGGGGTTGGAAGCGGCGCATCACACTTAATTAGCGGTCACAGCATTGCACATGACTTGCTTGAAAAAAGATTGGCTGCCTGCGAGGAAAAGCACATTCCCAATGCAAGAGCACTATTCTTTAGTACCGGCTATCTGGCGAATATCAATGCGATTACTGGAATTTCCAGACTGGCTGAACAAGGGCAAACGAGTATTTATTCAGCCCAACTCAATCACGCCTCTTTGATTGATGGTGTTCGCTTAGCTAGCGCACAAACTAAAGCTAAGGTGACATTGTTTGATCACCAAAATCTCGACTCACTGGAAGCATCGCTAAAACAAGATAGCCGCCCCCTCAAGTTGATTGTGGTCGATGGCGTATTCAGCATGGATGGGGATATCGCGCCCGTAGAAAAACTCCTGCACATTGCCGAACAATATGATGCCTTGTTGATGGTGGATGACGCGCATGGATTTGGCGTGCTTGGCGAACAAGGTCACGGTATTTTGGAGCAAGCGGGCGTACATTCCGAACGAATCATTTATGTCGGCACACTTGGTAAAGCGGCTGGCGTTAGTGGTGCATTTATTTGTGCTGCCTCACCTTTTATTGAGTGGCTCATCCAAAAGGGACGCCCCTACATTTACAGCACCGCTACACCACCAGCGATTGCGCATGCCTTACTCAGTAGCCTTGAATTAATCGAAGGTGATGAGGGTATTACTCGTCGTAAAAAACTACATGAACTAATTCAGATTTGGAATGAGGAAATGATCTTCTCAGGCTGGGAAAAAACTCCTTCATCCACCCCAATTCAGCCAGTCATTTTGGGAAGTAATGCCAACGCATTAGCAGTAGCTAAGCTCTTGGATGAAGCGGGCTATTGGATTCCAGCAATTCGCCCACCCACTGTTCCTGCTGGCACCTCTCGCCTGCGCATTACTTTTTCCGCAAACCACACTACTGATGACTTACGTGAGTTGATTCAGGCATTGAAGGTCATTGAGAAAACAGTAGAAAGTAATTCATGACAATCAATACCTCTGCTGGATTTTTTATCACTGGCACCGATACCGAGGTTGGAAAAACTTTGCTTAGTGGTGCACTCATTCTCAAACTAAGAGAGGCGGGTATCGGCGCAATCGGTTTTAAACCTGTAGTAGCCGGCACCTATGTTGACTCCAATGGCCAGAAACTGAATGAAGACCTAGAAACATTACGGATCGCGTCAGGATTGAATTCTCAGGAGCCAAGTCTCTGTCCCTATGTTCTGGATGAGGCAGCCGCCCCACACCTTGTTGCCAAGAAAAATGATGTTTACCTAGACTCCTCCATCATCTTGGGTGATTTACATTCCCTGAGCCAACAGTTTGAGGTGGTCGTTGTTGAGGGTGCGGGTGGATTTTTAGTTCCTCTAAATGAGCAGGAAGATTTGGGTGATCTCTCTCAGGCAATGGATTTACCGGTCATCCTTGTAGTAGGCATGCGTTTGGGCTGTATTAATCACGCCCTACTCACGTGTGAAGCAATTGTGTCGCGCCAGTTGACGATTGCCGGCTGGGTAGCGAATACGCTTTCAGAGGAAATGCCTCTTTTAGAAGAAAATATTCAAACCTTAAAAGACCGAATTTTTGCGCCTTTTTTAGGCGTCATTCCCACACTTCCTAAGCAGCTTCAGAAGCCGGAGAATGCCTCCTACTCCATAGAGGCCTTACGATTTGCTGCGGAGCATATAAAACTGCCTGAGTAAATTCAGATAAGATGAAGCTATGCGATTACTTCCAGAAATCATCGACTCCGCATCAGCCATTCAAGAGATTCGACGCAATATTCATGCGCATCCAGAATTGCGCTTTGAAGAAAATCGTACTTCCGACCTAGTAGCAGAGGCGCTTTCAAGCTGGGGAATTACGGTGTATCGCGGCCTTGGAAAAACTGGGGTTGTCGGAAGGCTCGATGGCGACCTAGGTCAAGGCAAGATGATTGGCTTGCGTGCTGATATGGATGCGCTGCCGCTACAAGAACACAATACCTTTGAACACACTTCAAAGAATCCCGGCAAGATGCATGCCTGTGGCCATGATGGTCACACTGCAATGCTTTTGGGTGCCGCCCAATATTTATCCAATCATCGCGATTTCAAAGGCTCAGTCATTTTTATTTTTCAGCCAGCCGAAGAAGGTGGTGCTGGTGCGCAAGAAATGATTAACGATGGATTGTTCAAACAATTTCCTTGCGATGCTGTTTTTGGTTTGCACAACTGGCCAGGACTTGCTGAAGGCCATTTTGGCGTGACCTCTGGCCCGATGATGGCTTCAAGCAATTCTTTTGAAATCACTATCCGCGGCAAAGGTGGGCATGCTGCTTTGCCACACAACAGCGCTGACCCTGTACTAGCGGGAACTCAAGTTGTCCAAGCTCTACAAAGCATCATTACGCGCAATAAACGTCCCGTGGATGCAGCAGTCTTATCCGTCACACAGTTTCATGCGGGCGAGACAAGCAACGTTATTCCGGATAGCGCTTTTATCGGCGGAACCGTTCGTACATTCACGATAGAAGTTTTAGATTTAATTGAACAACGTTTACGAGAAATCTCTCACAATGTCTCCAGTGCCTTTGACTGTCAAGCCGAAGTGAGTTTTACTCGTAATTACCCTCCACTCATAAATCACGATAAGGAAGTCGACTTCGCAAGCGAGGTCATGAGCGAATTGGTTGGGGCACAAAACGTCAATACCTCAATCGATCCCACAATGGGTGCAGAAGACTTTGCATTCATGCTGCTGGAGAAGCCTGGTTGCTATGTGTTCCTAGGCAACGGTGATGGCGATCACCGTGCAGTGGGTCATGGCATGGGCCCATGCCATCTACATAATCCTTCTTATGACTTTAATGACGCATTGATCCCTGTTGGCGTGAGCTACTGGGTCAAGCTAGCTCAACGCTACTTAGAAAAATAATCTACTTCGAGAGCTAATTTTTTAGGAGTTCGTAAATTGAGCTGGACGCTTTTCCATAAAAGCTGCCATACCTTCTTTTTGATCATTAGTCGCAAAGCAAGAATGGAACAAACGACGCTCAAAATGAATTCCTTCTGAGAGCGTAGTTTCATAAGCGGTATTAATTGCTTCCTTCACCATCATTGCAGTCAGCAATGGCATGTCTGCAATCGTCTTGGCAATCGCTTTAACTTCTTTTAGCAAATCCGCTTGAGGAAAAATGCGAGCAACAAGGCCTGAGCGCTCGGCTTCGGCAGCATCCATCATGCGGCCAGTCAAAGCTAAGTCCATTGCTTTTGCTTTGGAAACAGCACGCGGTAAACGCTGCGTACCACCAGCGCCAGGGATAATTCCCAATTTCACTTCTGGTTGTGCAAACTTAGCAGTGTCAGCTGCCATGATGGTGTCGCACATCATCGCCAATTCACATCCGCCGCCAAGAGCGTATCCAGACACTGCCGCAATGACTGGCTTGCGTACTTTTTTAATCTCCTCCCAATTACGAGAGATAAAGTCGCCGCGATAAACATCAGCGAATCCATACTTCGCCATCGTTGCAATATCTGCACCAGCAGCAAATGCTTTCTCACTGCCGGTAACGATGATGCAGCCGATATTGTCATCAGCATCAAAGCCAAGGAGGGCTGCGCCCAATTCATCCATTAACTCATCATTTAGAGCATTTAATACTTGCGGGCGGTTGAGAGTAATGACGGCAACTTTGCCATCTATATCAGTCAATATGGTGTTGTAAGTCATCGATTTCTTTCAAAAATAGATTGGTTCAGCGCGGCAACAATAACCACATCTTGCCATCTTGTTTCATGCGTCCGGCTAATTCACCTGCAGAATCCCCTGATCCCCAATAGTAATCTGCTCGCACACCGCCCACAATGGCCTTGCCCGTATCCTGGGCCATCACCAACTTCTGTAATGCCTGACTACTTAAGGGCCTAGTTGTACTCAAAAATACTGGGGCACCTAAGGGCATGGCTTTCAAATCAATGGCAATACTGCGCTCGGCAGTTAAAGGTACTCCCAAAGCGCCATTAGGGCCAAGATCTGCGTTGACATTCCCAGGGAGCTCTTTGAAGAACACAAAGCGAGGATTGGCGTTCAACATCTCCTCTACACGCACTGGATTACGCTTAGCCCAAGCAGAAATGCCTTGCATCGTAGCCTCGCTCCGCGTAATTTCCTTACGGTCTAGCAACCACTGCGCAAATGACTTAAATGGCTGATCATTGGTGCCGGCATAGCCGAGTCGCAATACGCGCCCATCTTCCAAACGAATTTTTCCAGAGCCCTGAATTTGCATAAAAGCGGCGGCCACAGGATCTTGTACCCAAGCAATTTCAGAACCACGCAGTACCCCAGAACTCATTAACTCTGCGCGTGGAGGTGCAGGGTTTGGCTTGGAGGTCTTCCACGCAGCTGGCAAGCCATATAAAGGAACAGAGTAAGTGGCTGTGCGGGTCTGGGAGCCATTCATGACGGGCTCGTAATACCCGGTAATAAGACCGGATTCATTGCCTGTAGCGCTATTACGCACTTCATACACCTGAAAATTTCCCTCAAAATATTGGCGAATTGCACGTCCATCACGGCCCGAAATGCTACTCGCCTGAGCACATGCCTGGCGCCAATTAATTTCACTATTGCGTTTGCGCAGGGCATCACAACTTTTGAGCCAGGCTGGCCAAGCCTGCGTTAAATCATCCTCCTGCCAGCCCGGCAAGTCTTGCCATGAAGCTGATCGAAAGCTGGCAATCGAGGAGGTATATGAAGATGGGGCGCTTCCGCTAGACCGGTAACCAGACCCACGAGTAGAAGGCGTAGAGCAAGCGGTCAATAAACTAGCAATACTGATAGCGAATACACTGCAGACAAGGATTCGCGAAGGATTCTCGCGACTTATTAATTTGGATATAGAAATCATGATTGCCAATTTACTCGATGAATACCCCATGATCTTGTTTGCAGTTGAGGGAGGCATCGCTTTAGCCCTCCTTCTCTTTATTGTCCTTTGGACCGGTAAGGGTAAAAAATAGCGCTTTGAGGACCTAGTGCAGGGTTCTTGGCATTACCAAGGCAAATTCAGGAATCGGGGCTTGGAAAAACTGAGCCTCTTCAGTTACGCAGAAGTACTCACCACGCATGGTTCCTGCTGGCGTCGGCAAAGTAGCCCAGCTGGTGTACTCGAACTGCTCACCCGCCCGTAGAAGCGGTTGTTGGCCTACAACCCCCAGGCCACGGACTTCCTGGACATCATTGTCCCCGTCGGTAATGAACCAATGGCGGGCAATAAGCTGAATACTAGCCGTACCTGTATTTCTAATGGTGACGGTATAAGCAAACGCAAATTGGCGGTTATCGGGGTCAGACTGGTCGGACAAATACTGGGTTTTGACCGTAATGCTAATTTCATGAGGATTCATGCTCGAATTCTGCTCCATCCTAAGCCCAACTGCAAGCTAGAATCTAGGGATGGATAGCCAGAAATCACCCTCAAATCGCCAGTTTGTCATCGCCCCCTCCATTTTGTCGGCTGACTTTGCCTGCCTCGGCAAAGAAGTTCAAGATGTTCTCTTGGCGGGCGCCGACTGGATTCACTTTGATGTGATGGACAACCATTACGTTCCCAACCTGACTATTGGACCTTTAGTTTGCGAGGCGATACGCCCGCATGCAATAAAAGATGGCAAGCCAGCGATGATTGATGTGCATTTAATGGTTGAGCCGGTAGACCGCCTCGTTCCAGACTTTGCAAAAGCTGGTGCAAACCTAATTAGCTTTCATCCAGAGGCAAGTCCTCACGTGAACCGCACAATTCATTTGATTCGCGATCAAGGTTGTCAGGCTGGCTTAGTTTTAAATCCAGCCACCCCACTTGATCACCTCGATCACACGCTTGAATTGCTTGATCTGGTTTTGTTGATGTCAGTGAACCCAGGCTTTGGTGGTCAGTCATTCATTCCAAGCACTCTCAATAAGATTGCACAGGTACGTGCACGCTTAGATCGCCATCAACAAGAAACAGGTCGCCATATTCGACTTGAAGTTGATGGTGGAATTAAAGTCGACAATATTGCAGAAGTAGCTAAAGCTGGTGCAGATACATTTGTTGCAGGCTCCGCAATCTTTGGCAAAGAAAATTATGCCGATGTGATTAAAGCGATGCGCGCAGAACTAGCGACGTCAGGAAAAGCGTAATGCAGCACGAAGAATTTCTTGCCCTAGCAAAACAGGGTTTCAATCGCATTCCCTTAGTAAAAGAAGTATTGGCTGACCTAGAGACGCCTCTGTCACTCTACGTCAAACTCACACAAGCTTTTGGACAAAAAAATACTTATTTACTAGAGTCTGTTCTCGGTGGTGAGCGCTTTGGTCGCTTCTCTTTTATTGGTCTGCCTGCTAAAACTGTTTTAAGAACTGTTGGCACTCCAGATGCACCACTGACTGAGATCCTCTTCAATGACAAAGTGATTGAAACCAATCATGACAACCCGTTGGATTTTGTAGATGCCTATTTCAAACGCTTTAAGGTGGCAGTGCAAGCTGGCCTTCCACGCTTCTGTGGCGGACTTGCTGGCTACTTTGGATATGACACGGTTCGTTATATTGAATCGCGTTTAGCAAAACATAATCTACCCGATGAATTGGGTGTGCCTGATATTCAATTGATGCTGACCGAAGAGCTGGCCGTAATTGATAACGTTGCAGGCCGTATTTATTTAATCGTCTATGCAGACCCCAGCGTTACAGATAGTTTTGAGAAGGGTCAAGTTCGATTAAAAGAATTACTTGCTTGCCTAAGCAAACCAGTGAGCATGCCAGCATCATTACCAAGCACCAAAACAGAATTGGTACGTAAGTTCAAAGCGGCTGATTTTGAAAATGCCGTTCTCAAAACCAAAGAATATATTTTGGCTGGCGATTGCATGCAGGTAGTGATCGGTCAACGCATCAGCAAACCATTCACAGATTCACCTCTTGCTCTATACCGCGCATTGCGGTCTTTGAATCCATCACCTTATATGTACTTCTATGACTTTGGTGACTTGCAAGTAGTGGGGTCATCTCCTGAGATCTTGGTACGCCAAGAGCAACGTGAGAGCCAAAAGATTGTGACGATTCGTCCACTAGCTGGCACACGTCCACGTGGCGCTACACCTGAAGAAGATGAGCGCCTTGCCACCGAGTTGCTTGCCGACCCAAAAGAAATTGCTGAACACGTCATGTTGATTGACTTGGCACGCAACGATGTGGGTCGTATCGCAAAGACAGGTACCGTCAAGGTGACTGATTCGATGTCGATCGAAAAGTATTCTCATGTACAGCATATTGTTAGCTCAGTCGAAGGTGAATTACTGGACAATATGAGCAATATGGATGTCTTACGTGCAACCTTCCCAGCCGGCACTTTATCGGGCGCTCCAAAAATTCGGGCGATGGAAATTATTGATGAGATGGAAATTGTGAAACGGGGAGTTTATGGGGGTGCCGTTGGCTACCTCTCCTTCTCCGGAGATATGGATGTAGCGATCGCCATTCGCACTGGCGTGATTCGTGATGGCGTATTGCACTCTCAAGCCGGTGCTGGCGTAGTTGCAGACTCCGACCCCACCGCCGAGTGGAAAGAAACCGAAGCCAAAGCCCGAGCAGTATTAATGGCGGCTGATTTAGTACAAGGAGGACTCGATGCTCCTCATGATTGATAACTACGATTCATTTACCTATAACCTCGTTCAGTATTTTGCAGAGCTTGGTGAAGAGGTAAAAGTTTTCCGTAATGATGAAATTTCGGTTGATGAGATTGCCAAAATCAATCCTGCGCGCATTTGTATTTCACCAGGACCTTGCAGTCCAGCAGAAGCAGGAATTTCCGTAGCGACCATTCAACGCTATGCTGGACAGATTCCGATTCTCGGCGTCTGCCTTGGACATCAGGCAATTGGTGAGGCCTTTGGCGGCAAGATTATTCGCGCCCAGAAAGTCATGCACGGTAAAACAGATGATATTCACCATACCGGTGTTGGCGTTTTCAAGGATTTGCCAAACCCATTTAAAGTAACCCGCTATCACTCTCTCGCCATTGAGAAGAGTTCTTTGCCGGCAGTTCTTGAAGTGACCGCTACTTCTTCCGATGGTGAAATCATGGGTGTGCGTCATAAGGAACTTGCAGTGGAAGGTGTCCAATTTCATCCAGAATCGATTCTTTCTGAGCATGGTCATGCACTGTTGAAGAATTTCTTGCAAGCCAAATAACTCAAAAGCATTAACTCGATCCCCATGCCTATTACGCCCCAACAAGCACTACAACGTTGCATTGAACATCGTGAACTTTTCCATGATGAGATGACAGCAATGATGCGTCTCATCATGAGTGGTGAGATGCCGCCAACTTTAGTTGCTGGCTTGCTGGTGGCACTGCGGACTAAAAAAGAGACTGTTGGTGAGATTGCTGCAGCCGCTCAAGTGATGCGTGAGTTTGCGACACCAGTACATGTGGAAGATAGAAAAAATTTGGTCGATGTAGTGGGCACAGGTGGCGATGGCGCCCATACTTTCAATATTTCCACTGCTGCAATGTTTGTGGCAGCAGCAGCTGGCGCAAAAATTGCCAAGCATGGCAATCGCAGCGTCAGCAGCAAATCTGGAAGCGCAGACATTCTGGAGTCGCTAGGCGTAAAACTGTCGCTCTCACCGGAGCAAGTCACAAAATGTATTTCAGAAGTAGGTGCAGGCTTTATGTTTGCACCCAACCATCACCCTGCAATGAAGAACGTTGTACCGATTCGCAAAGATTTGGGTGTACGGACGATTTTCAATATCCTAGGCCCCC
Source organism: Polynucleobacter sp. 78F-HAINBA (assembly GCF_018882325.1). Classification (GTDB taxonomy): domain Bacteria; phylum Pseudomonadota; class Gammaproteobacteria; order Burkholderiales; family Burkholderiaceae; genus Polynucleobacter. The sequence goes on from NZ_JACVOQ010000004.1 coordinate 51,452, forward strand.
TTACCAACCCGGCCGATGCCAAGCGCATCCTCATGGGCGTATTTCATGCAGACTTAGTTGGAATTCAGGCGCGCGTACTTCAGGCTATGGGCATGGATCATGCATTGGTAGTTTATGGTCGCGATGGTCTAGATGAAATCTCCCTTGAAGGCCCTACTCTGGTTGGCGAACTAAAGGATGGTCAAGTTCGTGAATATGAAATTCATCCAAAAGACTTTGGTTTAAGCACAGCTATGACCAATAGCTTTAAGGTTGCCGACGCCGAAGAATCTAAAGCCATTGTTTTAGACGTACTCAATAAAAAATCTGGCCCAGCGAGTGACATTGTTTGCCTTAATGCTGGCGCAGTTCTGTATGTAGCCGATGTGGCGCCAAGCATTGCTAGCGGCATTCAAATGGCTCAAGCAGCCATTGCCTCTGGTGCTGCCCGTCAAAAGCTAGACCAGTTTGTAGCAGCAACCCAAAACTAATTAAGATCTTCATGAGCGATATCCTCGACAAAATTGTTGCCACCAAAAAAATTGAGCTTGCCGCTGATTCAAAAAAAATCTCTTTAGCGAATCAACGCGATCAGGCTGAAGAAAATAATCGCGATCCGCTCTTAAAGCCTCGGGGCTTTATTCAATCTATCGAAAATAAGATTGCGGCCGGCAAAGCTGGTGTGATTACCGAGATTAAAAAAGCAAGCCCAAGCAAAGGAATCTTGCGAGAAAATTTTCAGCCAGCTGATATTGCTCAATCTTATGAAAAAAATGGCGCAGCCTGCTTGTCCGTCCTCACAGACAAAGATTATTTCCAAGGGGCTAATGCTTACCTTCAAGCTGCAAGAGCGGCGTGCAGCATTCCAGTTTTACGCAAAGACTTTACGATCGATCCTTATCAAGTCTACGAAGCAAGAGCAATCGGTGCCGATGCTATTTTGCTCATTGTGGCTTGTTTAGAACTCAATCAAATGAAAGAGTTAGAAGCTTGTGCGCATGAGCTGGGCTTAGATGTTCTGGTTGAGGTTCATAACGCGCCTGAGCTAGAGCAAGCCCTTGAATTAAAAACTCCACTGCTCGGAATTAACAATCGTAATTTGAAGACTTTTGAAGTTACCCTTCAAACCACCCTATCTTTGTTATCGATGGTGCCAGCAGGAAAAACCTTGGTTACCGAATCGGGCATCATGAGTCGCGCCGATGTGCAATTGATGCGTGATCACCAAATCAATGCATTCTTAGTGGGCGAGGCGTTCATGCGGGCCAAGGATCCCGGAGTGGCCCTAAGCGAATTATTTAATTAGGCTGCTCTTGAGGTTTTTAAGAAATCTAGGCTGTATTTGATTAAAGCAATAAGCAATACCGTTCCAAGTACATCACCCACGAACATGACAACAAAGTGATTTAAGCTTCCAGTTTCATCAAGACTGCGTACAGCAAACCACCATTGGTGCAATCCTGCACTTAGGGCGGCATAAATCAAAATGCAAACAGTCAATTTAGGCAAACTCAAATCACTGAGATCTGGTGAAATTTTGATATTACTCGCAACAAATAGTTTTGCGAGATAGGGCGAAAATCCTGAGATCAAACCCACCCCAATACAAGTAGTGAGATCGGGCGGGAAATTGCCAAAATAGCAAATGAGAAAAGAAACTATCGCAATTCCTACTGCGCCAGAAAGCCCAAAGATAAGCGTCAGGAATAACCTTAAGCCAGCTGGAAGGTAGACCCAGTTAACCCCAAGACCATACTCAAGATGCGCTGTAAGCCAAGCATTTATATAAAAAAGGCTTGAGTAGGTGATCGCGCTCACCAAAAATCCAGTCATCTGCTCGGAGATTATTCTTTTCATGACTGTCAGCATGGTTATTTATGTAATATTCCCTCATACTACCAGCCCATGAATTCAGGAATATACTCATATCAACCCTTAAGCTAATAGCTTATCAGGCTGTAGCGCCCTCTAAACTGACCGAAAAAGAAATGTCGACCACCAAATCCTCCTGTTACATCCGTTTTTTAAACCTGATTGATGTCCTTGACCGCATCAATCCTGGGAAAAAGCTCGACTCCATTGAAGAAAGTCTTCTAGATAAAATCATTTTGAGCTTTCATGCCAAACAGTCAATTTTGGTGGGAGACCTGATTTCGCTCTCCGAGCTTGGCTCACAGGCGACCCTTCATGGGCGACTCAAGAATCTCAGCGCCATGGGCTATATCAAGATGGCAGCGAATGAAGATGGCCGCAAAAAAGAAGTGGTTCCCAGCAAAATCGCCATCAAACGCTACGAAGAAATTTCTAAGTGCTTGAAAAAGGCTGTTGAAGCCAGTTAATTCAGGTCTTCTGAAAGCAAAAAACCCTTACGAGTAAGGGTTTTTTCATTTAAGAGTGCTACTTTAGACGTTAAAGAGGAAGTTCAAGACATCACCGTCTTTAACTACATACTCTTTACCTTCGGCACGCATTTTTCCAGCCTCTTTGGCACCAGACTCACCCTTAAATTGAATGAAGTCTTCAAATGCGATAGTTTGGGCACGAATAAAGCCACGCTCAAAGTCTGTATGAATCACTCCTGCAGCCTGCGGAGCAGTATCACCTTGATGAATTGTCCAGGCACGAACTTCTTTAACGCCAGCCGTAAAGTAGGTCTGCAAGCCCAATAACTTATAGCCCGCACGAATCACACGGTCTAATCCAGACTCTTCCATGCCGAGATCTGCCAAGAACTCAATCTTGTCAGCATCATCTAAGTCAGCGATTTCTGCCTCGATTGCTGCGCAAACTGCAACCACTGGAGCGCCCTCTTTAGCTGCGTGCTGAATCACTGCATCTAAATGCGGATTATTTTCAAAGCCATCTTCTTTGACGTTGGCAATATACATCGCCGGCTTTGCTGTGATCAGGCACAGCGGCTTCAAAAGTAGATTTTCTTCGTCAGTCAGTTTCAAGCTGCGAACTGGCTGGGCTTGATCTAAGTGGGCCTGCACCTTAGTGAGTACAGCCACCAAAGCAGCCGCCTCTTTGTCGTTGCCTGACTTAGCCGCTTTGCTAGAACGCTGCAGAGTTTTTTCAACGGTGGTTAAGTCAGATAAGGCTAGCTCAGTGTCGATCACTGCGATATCGGAGATCGGGTCGATCTTGCCCGCCACGTGAATCACGTTCGCATCCTCAAAACAGCGCACCACATGGGTAATGGCGTCAGTTTCGCGAATATTCGCTAAAAATTGATTTCCCAGACCCTCACCTTTAGAGGCTCCAGCCACTAAACCTGCAATATCGACAAATTCGACAGCTGCAGGCAGGATGCGCTCAGGCTTCACGATCTCAGCCAAAGCGGCTAGACGGGGGTCAGGAACCTCGACCACGCCCACATTAGGCTCGATCGTGCAGAAAGGATAGTTTTCCGCCGCGATTCCAGCTTTGGTAAGCGCGTTAAAGAGGGTAGATTTGCCGACGTTAGGCAGGCCGACGATGCCACATTTCAAAGACATAGCCGTATTGTAAAGGGCTAGTTTCGATATCATCGAGATATGTCAGAAGTTCTCCAAAATAACTCGGCTAAATTGCCCAAAAATACCCCCCAAATGCGGACAATCGATGTCGCTGTAGTGGGCGGAGGTATAGCGGGTAAGGCCTGCGCCTTAGGTCTAGCGCAGCTTGGCCTGCAAACCATTCAAATCGCACCTGACTTAGGGCAAGCCGTTCCCGCTCCCCAAGGGGGGCAATGGGGGCAACGCATTTACGCTTTCTCTCCCAGCACCCAAAAGCTATTAGCCCATCTTCAGATTTGGGATGCTGTTGATCACAGTCGTATGCAGCCCGTTCGAGACATGCGAATTTATGGCGATCGCGGAGAAAAACATGATCAACTGCATTTGTCTGCCTTTGAAGCGGGGACGCCTCAGTTAGCCTGGATTGGTGAATCGAACGTAATCGAACATACCCTAGATCAAGCCTCACGCTTCCAAAATAAATTAGAGCGCATCAATAATGCTGTAGAAAATGTTCAAGTGGATTTCGATGGAGCTACTCTCCATCTCGCAAATGGATCGACCTTGCGCGCTCAACTCGTCATTGCTGCTGATGGTGCTAATTCACCTATACGTGCTGAGCTAGGTATTTCTACAAAAGAAGAAAGTTATTCACAAAGTGCTGTGGTAGCGAATTGGATTTGTAGTAACGCACATTTAGAAACCGCCTACCAGTGGTTTTTGCCAGGCGGCGATATCGTAGCGATGCTGCCACTACCAAATAAACAAGCCTCGATGGTGTGGTCAACCTCTCCAGAAAATGCTGCCGAACTTTTAAAACTAGATCAAGCAGCCTGGACTGAAAAGTTTTCCTCAATTGCCAACGGGGCAATAGTCGAGCAACTTGGATCACTCACGCTCAATTCAATACCAGCTGCGTTTCCCCTCAGAAGAATTCGTGCAAGTCGCTTTATCGGTCCAGATGACAACCCCAAGGTTGCGCTCATTGGAGATGCAGCCCACGTCATGCATCCTTTGGCTGGGCAAGGCTTGAACTTAGGGTTAAGAGATGTAGCAACACTATTAAACATTTTGAGTAAGCGAGAATCTTTCCGCCTGCCAAACGACAAAGTATTGTTGCGTCGTTATGAGCGTCAGCGTCAAGGCGACACTAGTGCGCTGCTCTGGGTAACGGACAAACTCAAGAAGTTATTCTCAGCCAGTAGTGGTACTGAGAAGCAATTACGCAATTGGGGATTAGGCCTGGTCAATCGTAGTCACTTTATTAAACGGCGCCTCATTGAGCGCGCCCTTGGAGATGCTGATTTTGAATAAATTATTTTCTATTATTGCTTTTGCTTGCTCTCTCACTCTTCTAGTGGGAACAGTCAATGCACAATCGGAACAACAGGTCCGCACTGAATTGCAAAAGAAGATTGGCGCCAATGCCAAAATTAAAAGTGTTTCCCCATCACCCATTCCAGGCATATACGAGGTGTTGGTGGGCAATGATGTGTTTTACACCGATGCGAGCAGCAAATATTTAATCCAAGGTGAAATCATTGAGATCGCTACAGGAAAAAATATTACCGAACAAAAACAAGCGGACCTGAATCGCATTAAATGGTCCGAGCTAACTCCATCAAATGCTTTAAAAGCGGTGCGCGGTAATGGTAGTCGACAGCTGGCAATATTCTCTGACCCTAATTGTGGTTACTGCAAGCGTCTTGAGAAATCACTCCAACAGTTAGATAACGTCACTATCTACACCTACCTCATTCCGATTTTGTCGCCTGACTCTGCGCAAAAGTCCAAACAAATCTGGTGCTCTGCTGATCCACAAAAAGCCTACATTGATTGGATGATCAATGGCATTGCGCCGAGCGGCAAAAGCGACTGCGCCACTCCTTTAGACAAGAATATGGCCTTTGCCAAAACCTATGGCATTACTGGCACCCCTACTATTTTCTTTACTGATGGCAGTCGCTTCCCGGGCGCCGTTCAAATCACTGACATTGAAAAGAAATTTAGCAGCTTGAAGTAATGGCTCACACTTATGAACGAATCAAATACTTCTGATCTACCAGCGATCCAATACACCATTTGGTCGGCAGACTTACATGGCCACCGCTTTCATGTGAAGTTGCGTATTGAGAATCCATTACCGAATGGGCAGATTCTGCAAATGCCCGCCTGGATTCCAGGTAGCTATTTAATTCGAGACTTCAGCAAGCAAATTGAAATGATTGAAGCGTTTGCAGTCAATAACCCGCATGACGCCCTCGTCCTAGAGCGAATCGATAACGATCAATGGCGCCTACCCAAGGTAGCTGGTGCAGTAGAAATTCTCACAACGGTATATGCATTTGATACTTCGGTGCGCGCAGCTTATCTCGATACTGAACGTGCGTTTATTAATCCAAGCAGCTTATGTTTGGCAGTCAAAGGTCAAGAATCTTTACCCTGCGCATTAGCATTAATTCCACCTAAGGATACTTGCGCAAATTCTTGGACTGTTCAGACAGGCCTGCAAGCAGCCAAAGTAGATAGTCAAGGTTACGGCTTTTATCTCGCCAAAAATTATGATGATCTACTGGATCATCCGATTGCGATGGGAGAGTTTCAAATTGCCCATTGGAAATCCAATGGCGTGTCCCACTGCATGGCGATTCAGGGTTGCATTCATGAAATTGATCTAGAGCGTTTAGCAACTGATCTTCAAGCCATCTGCACCTGCACCATTAACCTTTTTGAACCAAAGATCAAGAAAGCACCTTTCCAAAATTATTTATTTTTGGTCAATGCCGTTCTTTCTGGATATGGCGGACTTGAGCATCGCAATAGCACTGCCCTACTATGCCGTCGTGATCAGATCCCCCAAGTAAATACCCCTTTGGATGAAGCATCCTATCGTGAGTTTTTAGGTCTCTGTAGTCATGAGTATTTTCATGCTTGGTTAGTCAAACGGATTCAGCCCAAAGCATTTCAGCCTTATCAACTCGACCGCAGAAACCATACTCGCTTACTGTGGCTATTTGAGGGCTTTACGAGCTACTACGATGATCTGCAATTATTCCGCAGCAAACGCATCGATCTCAAAACCTATCTCAAGCTAGTCGCCAATAATTGGAATAGCATTTTGCGTGGGCCGGGCAGGCTCAAGCAAAGCCTTGCGGATAGCTCTTTTGATGCCTGGACTAAGTATTACCAAGCGGACGAGAACACTCCGAACGCAGTTGTCAGCTATTACGGGAAAGGTGCATTGCTCGCCTTAGGTTTAGATCTCAAGATTCGTGCATTCACTAACAATAATCAATCCTTGGATGATTTGATGCGCCTTATTTGGGAAACGCATGGAGTTACGCTTGAGGGTATTGCTGAAGATGGTTTGGATGAGTTGATACTCAAACTGCTTGGTAATGGCTTCTCCAAAACTTGGGCTGAATTTAAGTCTCGCTATATTTTTGGAGTTGAAGACATCCCCATTCAGAAGTGGATTCATTCGAAGATCATTTCAGTAAAGCAAAAAACTCACTCGAAGCTTGAGCAAATTAAATTGCAATTAGGATTGCGTACTAGCGATGCGAATGGCTGGCTAAAGGTAACGCACGTACTGGATGGAGGAGCTGCACAATTAGCGGGCCTGGCAGCTGGAGATTTGATCGCCAGTATTAATGGCGAACGGATTACTGCTGCTCGATGGGATAAGGTCTTAACTAGCTTGATATCAGGACAAGTCATTCAGATTTGTTTTTACCGAGATGACCTAGAGCACGAGTGCATGACCGTCCTTGAGGATGATCAGATGCCAAGCCAGTACACACTCACTCCAGCCGAGTGATGTATTCGTTTTCTGCTGCTGATATTCCTGAGGACTGGCGCGCCCTACTCGGCGATTATTTTGAATCCTCCGAGTGGCAACAACTACAGACCAATCTCAGAGCCGAGTTGAGTAAGGACGCAGCAAAGATTTGCCCTGATCCCCAGAATTTCTTCAAGGCGCTGACATTAACCCCACTTACCAAGATCAAGGTCGTCATTTTGGGGCAGGATCCATACCACTCTCCTGGGCTGGCTCAGGGATTGGCATTTTCCATCCCGAGTGATATTCCGACCAATTCTCGGCAATTCCCAAGCTCCTTACGCAATATTGGCAAAGCGCTGGCGCTGGAGGGTTTTGGCGCCCTTCCTAACGGTGATCTTCATGCCTGGGCTGAGCAAGGTGTTTTACTGCTCAATACCGCTCTCAGCGTCAAATTGGGTGAGGCTGGCAGCCATGTCAACCTAGGCTGGAAAGCTCTCATTGATCGACTTATTGCCGCCTTAGCGCGGGAAAAGCCCCATTTGGTGTGGATGCTGTGGGGTGGTCACGCCCAATCCAAGCTACCACTGATTGAGGCAGCCCCGAACTCATTGATTCTGCAATCCTCCCACCCCTCTGGGCTTGGGGTCTACAAAACAGATCGGCCATTTCTGGAGTCTGGTGCCAAAGCAAGTTGCGGGCACTTTATGAAAGCCAATGAGTGGCTAATGGCACACCAGCAATCGCCGATTCAGTGGGTTGGTAACCATACTAGCTCTACGGATAAAGACTTATTTTCGCTAAGCAGTTAACTTGGGACATTAAAATTCGCGACTAAGCATAGTTAAAAATGCCATTTAACAACCTACACTCCATCACCAACTACAAAGCAACTTCAACAGAGATGATTGAGGAATATCGACGCCAATCTGCGCTAGCGTCATCCGTAGATCGCGCCGATATCGATTTAATGAATTTTCTAGACCAAATCCTTCTGGATGCTGAATAAGGATGTCTTAGTCTGAATCATCTCATTGAGATGACCTTAGTCAGTCATGCTTCAAGCCCCCTAAGAAACCTGTTACTCGCTCTACCGCTTCGTCATAACTAGGGCTATAGTTCAAAACATTAATTTCATTAAATTGGGGCTTTAGTACATGAGCCCTACTTTGGATTTGTTTAATAAATTGATCAGCATGTCTCAACAAAAAATGTTTAGCGACTCGCAATTCTTGGGGCTCTCGCTCAATTACTAGTGACAGATCAAATAAATCTCGAGCCGCCGCCCTATCCCCTCTGTGCCAAAGTTTTTTTGCCACAATTTCTACAGCAGTCTCAACACGAATGGTGTCGCCAAAAATATTCCACATTTCAAATCCAGGCTTAGTGAGATTAGGGGATGCCACGAAATCAATTTCCCCCTCTGGACGAATTAACTTGACATAGGAGTTTTGGTCTTCGACATATTGTGAAGAAATATCAGCAGCAACATCACTCAGTCTTGGAGTGACAAAACCCAGATACTGGGGATCAGGAACAAAAATATCAATATCCTTGCTGAGCCGATGCTGATAGCGCAACATCAGAACAGTTCCTCCCCCGAATGTCCAAAAGGGGTCAGCCATTCCATACTTTTTAATTTCGGCAATGATTCGAAGTGCATGGGGAAATAACTCTTTCCAAACACCATCAGGCAGATCACGTCCGTGAATTGATTTAATCATTTAGCATTACTGCCAAGCCATTCTTGGCGAGTGCATTTCATGAGCCCAACGATCAATATTTTTCCATATGCTCTTTGGGGAGATATTACTTGCTTTCGCTGCCTCCTCAACTGCCAAAACAATTAGAGGTAATGGGGCCTCATCAAGCAAGGAAGCTATGTAGGGAAAGATGGGTTCTGGAATTTTTCCTGACACCAATGATTTTGCTAACTGTGAGGCAGTTAATTTATTTTTGTAACTCACGCTAGCAGTTTGGCCGGCTGCCTCTAGTGCATATTGCTTTTTATGCCGCCCCTGCATTGAAACGTCGATCCCAAGTAACCCGAGTAGAGCTAATAATTTGGCAGCCCCTAAATCCTTTAGAGTGCCATTTTCTAAATGAAGAATGGTTGATCTGGACAAATTGGATAGCTTGGCTAAGCGTTCTTGAGTCAAACCAAGAACAACTCTGCGATTTGCTACCTGCAGTCCAATTTCACGTAAATTCATAGTATGTATTGTGCCACAAACCCATGAAAAATGTGTAATATATTACACATTAAATAGGGGTAAATTTTGATGCGCTAAAGCCAATAGCAGCATGTTTCGTCTTATTTATCTGCGCTCGCGTATAAAAACCCCGCCAGACAAGAAGCCCCTATGGCACTGAGCCACTCCAGGATCTGTCCAGATTGAAACAAATCTGCAAATTGCCCCACATAGGAGCTGGCTAGGGCAGCAAAAAAGCCAATCAAGGCCGCCATGAGGAATTTTTTGGCTTGAGGCTTAGATCGACGTTCCCTTGGGTAAAAGACCAGGACAAATACACCCGTTAAGCCGCCGATCACTAGAAAAGCTAAAAACCCCATCACCACCCCCATTGTTGCTGCCATCAAATCTATAATCACCATTATGAAGTTGTTGACACTCGGCATCAATCATCACACAGCGCCGGTCGCCATTCGGGAAAAGGTCGCCTTTGACCCTGAATTTCTTCAAGAAGCGTTGCACGATCTTCGCCAACATCTGGTTGGCGCGAATCAGGCCGGCCTGCCGGAAGCCACAATTTTGTCGACCTGCAATCGCACTGAGGTTTATTGCGCCGCTAATGATGCCGATGCAGCCAGTCTTTTGCATGAAGCTACTTTTGATTGGTTAGCAAAAACTCAACAAGTTGCTCCCAGCAGTTTGGAGCCGCATATCTATTCACTACCGCAATCGGATGCGGTACGTCATGCTTTTAGAGTTGCCTGTGGATTAGATTCCATGGTGATTGGTGAAACCCAAATCTTGGGTCAAATGAAAGATGCTGTGCGCACTGCAAATGATGCAGGCGTCCTCGGTACTTATCTCAACCAACTCTTTCAGAAAACCTTTGCTGTTGCAAAAGAAGTTCGTGGCTCCACAGAAATTGGCGCCCATTCGATTTCGATGGCGGCTGCGTCCGTTCGACTAGCTGAACGTATTTTTGAAAGCATTGCCGAGCAACGTGTTCTGTTTATCGGCGCCGGTGACATGATCACTTTGTGTGCAACCCATTTCGTTGCACGCAAACCTAAGGCTGTTGCCATTGCTAATCGCACCATCGAGCGTGGACAAGAATTAGCAGACTCGATATCGATTCAAGATGTTGAAGCAGAATCATTCAAGCTTTCCGAGCTTCCCTCACGTCTTCATGAATTTGACATCATCGTTTCAAGCACCGCATCCTCACTGCCGATCATTGGCTTAGGTATGGTAGAGAGCGCCCTGAAACAACGTCGCCATAAACCCATGGTGATGATTGACTTAGCGGTACCTCGTGATTTTGAGCCAGAGATTGCTCGCTTAAATGACATTTATCTTTATACAGTCGATGATTTAGGCGTGATGATTCAGACTGGCGCTTCTTTGCGTCAAGCCGCTGTGAGTCAAGCCGAAGCAATCATTGAAGATCGTGTTGGTAATTTTATGCACTGGATGCAGGGCCGGAAAACCGTTCCACTCATTCAAGACATCCAACAACAAGGTGAACACCTAAGGCAGTTAGAGTTGGATCGCGCCATGAAACGATTAATGCGCGGTGAAGACCCCCAAGAAGTGCTCAATGCAATGGCACAGGGCTTAACCAATAAGTTCTTACATGGCTCATTGCATGCTTTACAACACTCTAACGGCGCTGAGCGTGACGCCCTGATTAAGTTGCTTCCTAAATTATTCGCCTCGCACTCCAAGCCAGAAGACCATTAGATGAAGCCCAGCATGCGGGCTAAGCTAGACCACCTAGACACGCGCTTAGCCGAACTCAACTCCCTATTAACTACCGAAGAGTCCACCAAAGACATGGACAACTATCGGAAGCTCACACGCGAGCATTCGGATATTGCAATGGTAGTGGAGCAATTTGGCTTATACAAACAGGCTGAGGCCGACGCACAAGCCGCAGAAGAGATGCGCAAAGATCCTGAGATGAAGGACTTTGCTGATGAAGAACAAAAGCAAGCTCAAGCCACAATGGAAGAGCTTGAAGGCGTCCTACAAAAACTCTTGCTACCAAAAGATATTAACGATGAACGTAATGTCTTTTTAGAAATTCGTGCGGGTACTGGTGGTGATGAGAGTGCACTCTTTGCAGGCGACTTACTTCGTATGTATACGCGCTTTGCAGAGCGCCAGGGCTGGAAAGTAGAAGTTGTGAATGCTGCCGAATCTGATCTTGGTGGATATAAGGAAGTCGTTCTACGCTTAGTAGGTCAATCCGTTTACTCTCGCCTCAAATTTGAATCAGGTGGTCACCGTGTGCAACGTGTGCCCCAAACAGAAACTCAGGGTCGTATACATACATCAGCCTGCACAGTGGCCGTGATGCCTGAGGCAGATGAGTTAGAAGCAGTCAAGATTAATCCTGCTGAACTACGCATTGATACTTTTAGAGCTTCAGGCGCTGGTGGTCAGCACATCAATAAAACAGACTCTGCAGTTCGAATTACGCACCTACCTACAGGCACAGTAGTTGAGTGTCAGGATGACCGTAGCCAACACCGCAACCGCGAGCAAGCGATGAAGGTGCTGGTCTCACGCATCATGGATGCACGTGAACGTGAAAAGCATCAACTTGAGGCGCAAACCAGAAAGTCGTTAATTGGCTCAGGCGATCGCAGTGACCGTATTCGTACTTATAACTTTCCGCAGGGTCGTATTACTGATCATCGTATTAATCTAACGCTCTATAAGATTGATGCCATGATGGATGGCGATCTCGATGACCTCTGTAATGCTCTAGCGTCCGAGCATCAAGCAGAGCTGCTTGCAGCGCTTGGCGACAGTTAATACCAGTAGGATGAGTTTCAGCCAGTCTTTACGCGAATTAATTAGCAACTGCACATTGCCAGCCAATGAAGCGCGGATATTGCTGGCCCATTTACTAGAGAAGCACTGCCAACTCCCACGCTCTGCCCTCCTATCACGCGACGATATGAGCCTCAATGAACAGGCTTTTCAGGAATGGGAGAACCTAGTCTCAAGAAGAGCAAATGGTGAGCCCATCGCCTACATATTAGGCAAGAAGGGCTTTCATAATATTGAGTTACAGGTTGGCCCTGGAGTACTTATTCCTCGGCCAGAAACTGAGCTCCTAGTAGATATTGCTCTTGCTGAAATCACCAAACTCAACAAGCCTACAAAGATATTGGACTTAGGTACTGGTTCCGGTGCAATTGCACTTTCTATTGCAAGCGCAGCTCCATTAGCCTCAGTTATTGCAACAGATCAATCAGCCGAGGCTTTAGTGATTGCTCAGCAGAATGCCCAATCTCTTGCCCTAAGCGCCCAAATCCAGTTTGCGCAAGGTAGCTGGTATGAGGCTATCAGTCCACAAAATCAGTTTGACGTCATTGTCAGCAATCCACCTTATATCGCCAGTCAGGACTCTCACCTCGGGCAAGGGGATTTGAGGTTTGAACCTGAATCTGCCCTAACCGACTACGGTAGCGGTCTTAGCTGCCTCCAAGCAATCATTTCAGGGGCAGGCAAATTCCTGAAGTCTGGGGGCTTAATTGCTGTCGAGCATGGCTATGATCAATCCGAAGCAGTGGTTGATCTCATGAAAGAGGTGGGGCTAATAGACGTGCAAGTTCATCAGGATTTGGCTGGCCACTGTCGCGCAGCATCTGGCAGAAAAAGCCTATAAAAATCCCTAAGAGGAATTAACCCTTTTCTCCGGATAGCCTTAAAATTACCCCATTGTTAATTGCAATTTAAGATCGCCTTACAGCATCAATTTAGGAAAAAATTATGGATACCCAAGCAAGAATTCAAGAAATCGTTAGCAGCCATCCTGTTGTATTGTTTATGAAGGGTAATGCCCAGTTTCCTCAGTGTGGCTTTTCCGGAAATGCAGTCAATATTTTGCGCACCTGCGGCGTAGATAAGCTTCATACAGTAAACGTATTGGAAGATGCAGAAATTCGTCAAGGCATTAAAGAATTTGCTAATTGGCCAACTATTCCTCAGCTTTATATCAATGGTGAATTTATTGGCGGCTCTGACATCATGACTGAAATGTTTCAAAGTGGCGAATTACAAAAGTTAGTTCAAGCCTAAGATTTAACAGCTTTCATAGACTGAATTTGTGACTTTTGATTTAAGCTCTCTGCTTCTGTTTGGCCTGCCATTGGCTTTATGTGCAGGCCTTTTAGTATATGCACTGAATTTGCGCTCCGCACTCAGTCGTGCTGAGCAACAGAATCAAACCGATACTGCATTAGCCACCAGCCTTCGCGCAGAGCGTGATCAGGCGCTACAGAATGCTATCCGCCTTGAGGCCGCACTAGATTCTGAGCGTAAGCAGGGCTTAGGAAGAATTGAGTCTCTGAATGAAGCCAAAGAGGCGTTGACTAGTCAATTTAAAAATCTAGCCAATGAAATTTTGGAAGATAAATCAAAACGTTTCACCGAACAGAATGTTGCCAATCTAGATGCCCTACTTAAGCCACTACAAACCAAGCTTTCAGAATTTAAAGAGCAAGTAAACACCTCTTATGGCAATGAAGCGCGCGAGCGCTTTGCACTTAAGAGCGAGATCGAGCGTCTTGCCAATCTCAACCTACGCATGTCTGATGAAACGCGCTCGCTAACTCAAGCACTCAAAGGCGACTCCAAAGTCCAAGGCAATTGGGGTGAGTTAGTTCTAGAGTCCATTCTCGAGTCTTCAGGCCTCCGAAAAGGTGAGGAGTATTTGGTTCAAGATAGTCATACACAAACCGATGGCTCACGCTTACAACCAGACGTAGTCGTTAAGCTGCCAGAGGGCAGAAGTCTTGTTGTTGATAGCAAGGTTTCTATTACTGCGTATTCACGCCATGCTGAAGCAACTGATCCAGTCATTGCAGAGCAAGAACTGGCTGCACACATTCAGTCTCTACGCCAACATATTCAAGGCTTATCAAGCAAAAACTACAGCTCTTTATATGGCATTGGTTCAGTAGATTTTGTATTGATGTTTGTCCCGATTGAGCCCGCTTTCTTATTGGCGCTCAAGACGGCACCAAACCTCTATCAAGAGGCCTTAGCTAAAAATATTGTGCTGGTTTGCCCAAGCACCTTAATGGCTACGCTGCGTACGGTTGCCCACTTATGGCGTCAAGACTCACAAAATCGCAATGCACTTGAAATTGCTAAACAATGTGGCACCCTCTACGATAAGTTTGTTGGCTTTGTAGATGATCTTGAGAAATTAGGCCAACGATTAGATCAAGCTCAAACGAGTTATCACGATGCTTTCAATAAACTCAAGTCTGGCAAAGGCAATCTCATTCGTACTGCCGAGAAGGTGCGTGAGCTTGGCGTTAAACCCAGCAAAAATCTATCTGCGCCACTGATTGAATCGTCTACAGATACTGAATAAAAAATTGACTGATATCAGCATGTCAGACGCAAAAGCTTCATCGCATTCCTATAAAAAGGTAGCAATTGCGGCCTGTTTTGGTACCTTTCTAGAATGGTATGACTTTCTAACATTTGCCACACTGGCGGTAGTTTTTGGACCCCTCTTCTTTCCATCGAGCGATCCCAGCACAGGTCTCTTAGCCAGCCTGGCAACCTTTGGGGTTGGAATGGTAGTGAGGCCCATTGGGGCCGCTATTTTCGGCAGCATTGGCGATCGCATTGGTCGTAGGCCCGTCTTTATGATCACCATCACCCTAATGGGTATTGCCACAGTCTGCGTAGGCTTTTTACCAACTTATAGCCAAGTTGGCATCTGGGCGCCCATACTGCTAGTAAGCCTAAGACTGCTTCAAGGCCTCTCTGCGGGTGGAGAAATTGGCGGAAGTGCCGTTTACCTTACAGAGCATGCTGGCGACTCTAATCGCGGCTTTAAGACCAGCTTCTTGCAACTCATGGGACCGCTTGGTATCTTGGTTTCAACATTGCAAATTGCATTGCTTCAAAATTGGCTTACGACAGAAGAATTTCTATCCTGGGGCTGGAGGGTTCCATTTTGGATTTCGCTCATCCTGCTATTGCTTGCATTTAAAGCTCGAATGGCTCTAGAGGAAACACCAATCTATTTGCAATTAAGTAAAACAGAGACTCAATCCAAAAGCCCCTTAAGGGATAACTTCAAAGACCCAGAAACCAGAAAGAAAATGTTTCTGCTCTGCTTTTGCGTCTCTGCAGGCGGGGCGATCCTGTTTTTCTGTGTGCAGGTCTACACCTCAATCTTTCTCAAGACAACTGTAAAACTGGCTCCTCAATTAGTAAATCAATTGAGTGTTTATGCAACGCTTGCACTACTACCCCTTACAGTATTTGCAGGGTGGCTCTCAGATAAGATTGGCAGAAAACCTGTAGTTGTCAGCGGCCTAATCTTAGGCGCCACGCTAATACTGCCAGCATTTCATTTTTTACAAAAAAATAGCCACTCAACAGCATTAATAGCCATGATTCTCATTGGCCTATCAGGAATTTTGGCACTGGTAGTTGGCCCACAAACAGCTCTACTTGCAGAGCTCTTCCCCGCAAAAACTAGAAATAGTGCGGCCACACTTCCGCATAACTTAGCAGCTGGGTGGATAGGCGGACTTCTCCCACTCATTGTTACCTGGTTAAATCAAGAATGGGTAAGCGATCTAGCGGGGCTTTGGTATCCGACAGTCTTTTTAGGTGCCGCTGCGCTTGTTGGCCTGATTTTCCTGCCAGAAACCAAGGCAGTAAATCTTTCAAAGTAGATTTATAAAGCCTGAATTTTCTCGGAAATTTGATTCTGAATAGCTGTTTTAAATTGTGCCCACCAATTAATACAGCTTAGCTGAAGATGCAATATCTCACTTGGATTGGCTAGGGCCTTAGCCTTCATATTTTCTAAAAATTCGGGCAACTCTGACCATGACCCCAAGATGGGAAATGGGACTGCGCCAATCGAGGCTAAAGCATCCTTAGAGAAGAGAAAATCATGCGCCAGTGAGATTGGGATGCAACCTAGCTCTAGCGCATCATACAAACGAATGGTTTCAGGATTATTTCCCGATGGGCATGGCGCAAAAATACTATCCTCCATGATTGCTGAATATAGGCCTACGTTATATCCACCTGCAAAACCATTCGAGGGCATTAAATATAAATTCTCGCCACATGCAGTAGCAGGTCCCGCAAAGCTGGCACGCTCATTATTATATGAGCCGGCATTATTGATCCAACCAAGGAATGAGGCTATAGACTGGCGATGCAATGAGGACTTAAGGGCGCTGGATTCCCTTGGCCCCACTCCAGTTTTAAATCCGTTCGGTGCCCACAAAATCTTCCCGTTAAAACTCTTCCGATTAATGATGTCTGGAAAGTAGTAATTGCGCACCACCAAATCACATTCAGCATATGCGGAAATGTCTTTATCTAACTTTTCTCCCCCCATATGATATAAAACCACCTTTTTTCCAAAAGATTTAATGTGGCGAATGAGGTCAACATTAATCTGATTTAATTCCAAATACACCACTACAGGGCAGTCTAGCTGACTCGGATCCACCCCGAAGGTATATGGCGCACCAGCAAACAATTCATTCTGGATAAACCAAGCCTCTAAAGCGCCATTCAATGAATCGGGAGAGCTAATAATTTGTAAATTTTTCAAAGCGAAACTTAACCCTGGTGATATTGAATAATGGAATCTTTGTTCGAATAGTAAGTATTGAGCTCCTCAAAAAATAGAGGTGGGTCACTATAATCATGCCAAACTTTGATGGGGCCGAAGAAGCTTCGATGCCACATGGGCCTAAAATTCCAATTTAACGGCAACACGAATGGGTTAAAACCAGTATGTTCAATTGCCGATGCAAATGAACCCTGATCATTGGCAGGCATCGTATAAATACCCTGGTCATTAACCCCCAAAATAGAAGAGTCAATAGTTCCAGCTAACTCCTTCCAGCAATCAAAAACTGCCTTAGCTTTTTTAGTAAAAAATATAACGCCCGTGTTGTACTCAACCTCGTCGCCCGTGAATATTTTTGGATAACGCTTGCCCCATGGAGCCTCGCAAATCGCTATTGCCATTCCAAAAATCCTCGCCTTCTCAAACCCGAAATCAAGCCTTCCCATCACCACAGTATCAAGATCTAGAAATAAGGTTTCATCAAATGGAGACAGGTCAAGCATTCCAGCTTTTAGATTCAAGCTTCTTGGGTCCCCGCCCAGGGCCTCAATCTTAATAATCTCGTGGGGAAGCTCGGGGTGAAATTTTTTGACAGAGGCTTTTAGGCGCTCAATAGGCAATTTAGATTCATCACCCCAGTATATTGACAGGATTCCTCTGGACATTTTTCCCTACTCAATCCACAACGAAATAAAAAGCTGGCATATTCTCAAATCCATTCTTTGAAATTATCTGATATTCCTTATTGAGTCTTATAAAAAACTCATCAACAGCTTTTTTTACTCCCGGCCATCCAATGTCGTCGCCACAAATAATTCCACCTTTTTTAACCTTTGGATACCAAGCCGCTAGATCCTTCACAACGCCCTCGTACGTGTGATCACCATCGATATACACAAGATCAAAACTCTCATCTTGAAACTGATCGGCAGCAAGCCATGACTTTTCTCTAATGATGCTCTACCCTGGAATTTTTTAAGATTGGATGACACGGCATTAAAAAGGCGATCCATGGCATTCTGAGAGTCTACGGCATCAAAAAGTCTTTGCACGTCATAGCAAAAAATATCATTTGGGTCGTAATTTGCTTGAAATGGGTCTACCCCTACATAGGTGATACCAGGCAAAACAGTACACATAAAATCAGCATGGTAGCCGTAGGCAACGCCAATTTCCAATATTTTTTTTGCGTTAACCACCCCTGCTAGATGAGGAACTATTCCGTACGACCCGAACCAACTACAAGCTTGCTTATTTTTTTCTAACGCAATTTGATCTTGGTTGAGCATTCTTGTCTCTCGCAGAAAAAATGCCTCACAAGAAGTGAGGCAAATTAGAAATTTGGTGCCCCTTGTCCGACTCGAACAGACCACCTACTGATTACAAATCAGTTGCTCTACCAGATGAGCTAAAGGGGCAACGGATATTATTTTAACCTATTTCACAATCGTCAAGGAAGGTCTGCCAGCTTTTGGCTTTTGGGCAGCCTCAGGGCTTATATCCTTCGGCGTACTAGTCTGACTAATATCAAAAGGAAAGGACATTCCCTGGCCATTTTCCCGGGCATAGATAGCTAGCACGTGACTTACGGGAACCATGATTTTTCTCGGAACCCCGCCGAATCTTGCCTGAAAACTAATCCAGTCATTGTCTAGATTCAACTGATGGCAGGCCTCAAGGGAAAGATTAAGAACGATTTCATCATTCTTCACAAACTCCATTGGCACTTCAACGCTAGAGTCCACAAATACAGCCATGAAAGGCGTAAAACCATAATCCGTGCACCACTGATGTAGGGCACGGATTAGGTAGGGTTTGTTGCTTGGGTTATCTGACATGCTTATCTTGCCAGCTTGAGAATGAGTCGCTTAGCGACGCATTACCTTTTCTGAAGGCGTTAAAGCCTCAATGTAAGCAGGTCTGCTGAAAATACGCTCAGCGTACTTTAATAAGGCAGCAGCATTACGAGAAAGATCAATACCGTAATGCTCTAAACGCCACAACAAGGGAGCAATAGCAACGTCAAGCATCGAGAACTCTTCGCCCAACATGTACTTGTTCTTAACAAAAATAGGGGCTAGCTGAGTTAAGCGATCGCGGATAGCTAAACGCGCTTTTTCATGAGACTTCTCCGCTGCTTTGCCTTTTTCATTTTCTAAGGCTGCAACGTGCACAAATAACTCTTTCTCGAAGTTGAAGAGGAAGAGGCGTGCACGTGCGCGAGCAACTGGATCGGGCGGCATCAATTGTGGGTGAGGGAAACGCTCATCAATATATTCATTGATGATGTTTGACTCATACAAAATCAAGTCACGTTCAACCAAGATTGGAACTTGACCATAAGGGTTCATAACCGAGATGTCTTCTGGCTTGTTAAACAAGTCCACATCGCGGATCTCAAAGTCCATGCCTTTTTCGAAAAGCACCAAACGGCAGCGTTGCGAGAATGGGCAGTTTGTGCCCGAGTACAACACCATCATAAATTTATTTCCTTAAAAATCTACTTCAATACAACAAACGCACTAACAACTGCGACTTTAAATCTCTTATGACTCTGACTTAGTGGATATCTTTCCAATAAGCCTTATTCAAGCGCCATGCCAGCAATGTAAAGATTGCCAGGAAGATGAGCACTACAACACCGAGACGCTTACGCTCGAGCTGAACTGGCTCAGCCATCCAAGACATGAATGCAACTAAGTCGGCAATGTTGTCGTCATACTCTTGTGACTTCATAGTTCCAGGCGTCAATTGCTCGAAGCCTACGAATACTTTTTCTGTACGGCTCTCGTCATGCAGATCCTTGCGCTCTTCAAACTTTGCGGCACGCTCGCCTTGCAACTGCCAAAGAACGTGTGGCATACCAACGTTTGGATATACCAAGTTGTTCCATCCAGTTGGAGTCGCATCGTCTTTGTAGAAGGTACGGAAATAGGTGTAAAGCCAATCCGTACCACGTGCACGTGCCTCTACAGATAAGTCAGGAGGAGTCTTACCAAAGAACGCTTTACCTTCTTTTGGCGTCATGGAGATCGTCATCAGATCGCCAACTTTAGCGTCGGTCAAAATCAAGTTATCTTTGATTTGCTGGTCCGTCAAACCGATATCGCGCATACGGTTGTAACGCATGCTTGAAGCTGCATGACAGTTCAAGCAATAGTTTACAAATAACTTGGCACCGTTTTGCAATGAGGCATTGTTGCTCACACGGTTTGGTGCCGCATCTAATGGGAAGCCGCCTTCATTAGCATTAGCACTTACGCCAAGGCCTAGGGCAGCAACTAAAACAGTTGCTTGGCAGACGCCCATCAAAGTTTGCAGAATTCGTTTCATACTAGTTCCTAATTTCTCGGGTGTCTGAATTAATGGGACTTAAAAGTAACGCGCTTTGGAACTGGCTTGAACGTACCAAGCTTGCTCCAGAACGGCATTGCCAAGAAGAAGCCCAGATAATAAATAGTGCAAATCTGAGAAATCTTTTCAAATACTGGTGATGGCGGCTCAATACCCAGGTAACCCAAAATCACAAAGCTCACCACAAATACACCATAGATATATTTATGAAATTGTGGGCGATAGCGTATGGACTTTACTGGTGAATGATCCAACCAAGGCAGGAAGAACATGATCACAACTGAACCACCCATAATTACAACACCCCAGAACTTCGCATCAAATGCGTAGAAGCCAGCAGCCAAAATCAAGGCGATAGCTGCACAGGCGCCTTTAACCTTAATATCCTTAGTGCTGATAGCAAACATTCCTAAAATCACTGCCAAGAAAATCCACAGCGGCAACAAGAAGTTTGAGGTAGTCGCACGCAACATAGAGTAGAACGGCGTGAAATACCAAACCGGTGCAATGTGCGTTGGAGTTACAAATGGATTTGCAGGAATGAAGTTATTTGCCTCGAGGAAGTAACCGCCCATCTCTGGAGCAAAGAATACGATGCAAGCAAACACCATCAAGAAAACGCCCAAACCAAATACATCGTGTACGGTGTAGTAAGGATGGAAAGGAATGCCATCTAGCGGAATACCTTTTTCATCTACAGTTTCTTTGATTTCAACGCCATCTGGATTATTTGAACCAACTTCATGCAATGCAATGATGTGGGCAGCTACTAAACCAATAAGCACTAATGGAATTGCAATCACGTGGAATGCAAAGAAGCGATTCAGTGTTGCATCACCAACGACGTAGTCACCGCGTAACCATAAAGACAGGTCTGGACCAATCAAAGGAATTGCAGAGAACAAGTTCACAATCACTTGAGCGCCCCAGTAGGACATTTGGCCCCATGGAAGCAAGTAACCAAAGAACGCCTCGCCCATCAGGCACAAGAAAATTGCGCAACCGAATACCCAAATTAATTCACGTGGCTTGCGATATGAGCCGTAGATCAAACCACGGAACATATGTAAATAGACCACCACGAAGAACATTGAGGCACCCGTTGAATGTAAATAACGAATCAACCAACCCCATGGTACTTCGCGCATGATGTACTCAACAGACTCGAAAGCCTTAGTAGCATCAGGCTTATAGTTCATTACCAAAAAAATGCCGGTGATGATCTGCAATGCCAGCACAACGATGGCCAAAGAGCCAAAGAAATACCAAAAATTGAGGTTTTTAGGGGCGTAATACTCGGTTAAATGGGCTTTAATCGAGGATGTAAGGGGGAAACGCGAGTCAACCCAAGCCAAGACCTTCTGGGCTACAGGAGCGTCTGCCGGGACTTCTTTTTCGTGAAATGCCATTTATCTCTCCTTAGGCCTTCTTATCTTCGCCAACCAGAATCTTGGTATCGCTCAAATACATATGTGGCGGTACTTCCATATTGTCTGGGGCTGGTTTATTTTTAAATACGCGGCCTGCCATATCAAATGTAGAGCCGTGGCATGGGCAAAGGAAGCCGCCGGGCCAAGTATTTGGCAAAGAAGGCTGAGCGCCCGCCTCAAACTTCGCCGTAGGAGAGCAGCCTAAATGCGTACAAATGCCCACTACTACCAGGTATTCAGGCTTAATTGAACGCCATTGGTTCTGAGCATAAGGGGGAGTAAATTGGGCCGGATCCCTTAAAGAATCAGGGTCTGCCAGCTCGGAGTCAATTTTAGATAGCTCGGCAACTTGCTCAGGCGTGCGACGCACCACCCAAACCGGTTTACCGCGCCACTCAACCATGCGCATTTCGTCTGGCTGCATGCCGGCAATATCGATCTCGACAGCAGCTCCAGCGGCCTTAGCGCGCTCAGAAGGCTGAAAACTGTCCACAAAAGGGTAAAGGGCTGCGGCTGCACCAACGCCTCCAACCGCTGAAGTAGCGATCAACCAGTTACGGCGATCCTTGTCCATACAGGGCTTGTCACTCATTTACAAAATTCCTCGATAGAGCATTTATAGGTGGAAATTGCTTAAAGGTAAGATTTTAAAGTAAAAAGTGGGGTATGCAAGTAAGTTATGGGGTTAATCTTGAGTTAATCTCAATCTAATTTAAAAGAAAGGCATTTATGGCTGTTTTAAAGGAATTTCGGGACTTCGCAGTCAAGGGTAATGTCATTGATTTAGCGGTGGGTGTGATCATTGGGGGAGCCTTCGGGAAAATCGTAGATTCCCTGGTAAATGACATAGTCATGCCAGTGATTTCAACCCTTTTAGGAGGTCATATTGACTTCACCAATCTATTTCTTGTTATGGGCAAAATTCCAGAGGGGGTTCCTAGAACTTTTGATGCGCTCAAAAAAGCTGGGGTGCCAATTTTTGCCTATGGTAACTTCATCACCATTTCTATTAACTTTATCTTGCTGGCTTTTGTGATTTTCCAAATGGTCAAAGTTGTGAATAGGGTAAGAGCGATTGATGCGCCACCAGTACCGCCAACACCAGAAGATATTGTCTTGCTAAGAGAGATCAGGGATAGCCTGAAGAAATAAATTTTATTTATAGGATGAAGCCTTGCACCCTTTTACCAAAAGACTGCTTGACTAGCCTCCGTTAGGCTGACAGATAAGCGGCATCTCCCACATTGGTTTACCTTGACTGTAATCGCAAGACACGCCAACTGGAGATTTTGTACTAGCTAGACAACCCGATAATGTGAGGGTCAATAAGGCTATTGAAAAGTATTTCATTAATATCCACCTTTGAATAGATTAAGAAAAAACCCACCGTGTTGCCACAGTGGGTTAATTTGATACCAAACTAATCATCAACTAGCTTACGCTAGCGCTAAATTAGAAAGTGTGACGTACGCCCACTGCATACTGTGATGCACCAGCCGATGTTCCTGAAGGAAGCAACGGTGTAGTTGTAGAAGAGCTTGTTGATGTTGAACCATAGATAGCGTATAAGTTTGTACGCTTGCTCAACAAGTAGTTAGTACCTAACTGCCATGAATTAAAGTTAGATGTTGGTGAACCCGCACCAAAACTTGTGTAGCGTCCATTACCAATGTTTGCCCAACCTTCAATAGTTGGCGTAATGAAGCTACGAACACCGATTTGCTGACCAGAGCGCTTAGCAAAGTTATTGCTATCCAAAGCTGAAGTTGCCTTGCGGTTTACCCAACCAGCATATGCCTTCAAGATTCCGAAGTCATAAGTTGCGCCAACATAAGTTTGGTTATCAGTTACGTTAGAGCCGTAGTTGGCAGAGCCAGCAGGTATTGATGCAACACCAGTGTTATTTTCACTCTTAAATGACTGGTAGTTTGCAGTTGCAAACAACTTATTCCAGCCGTAGTTCAAGCCAAGGCCCCAACCAGTATTGTTTGTATTACCACCAGCGCTCGCAGCCGTTGAATTTGTATCGTATTGTGTACGATCTTGGTTATTAATTGCATACATTGCTGATGCCTGAAAACCAGCCATAACTTCAGTCTGCGCTGTAACAGCATTGTTTGAGCGAACTGTGTAAGCGCCAGTTGTTGTGCCAGAGCCGTTAGCTGGGTAAATTACGCTACCAACCATGTTGTTTTGCTGACCTGGGTCAGTTTTACCAACAGCAACGTGAATTGGAGTGTACTGAGTACCAATTGCTGCCTGGCCAATACCTTTTTTGCTCAAACCAACGAAAGTTTGACGGTTTTGCAAACCACCATAACTGTTTGCTGAAGTGCCAGTAGTGACGCTTGAAAGAGCGGAACCTGACAAGCTACCGTCTTGTGGGTAGAGTTGGAATTCAGCTGTAAAGAATGCATTTGTACCGCCACCTAAATCTTCAGTGCCTTTGAAACCAAGACGTGAAGTTGACTCAGCTGACTGACCCAATGTATTGCTTGATTGTTTGTATGCACCCGCTGTTGAAGTTGCTGGGAGGCGCAAGTTTGTACCAACATAACCAACGTCCAAAATACCATAAACAGTCACTGATGACTGAGCTTGAGCTGCACCAGCAAATGCTGTTACTGCAGCGATTGCGAATAGCGATTTTTTCATTCTTTAAATCTCCATAAATTGAAAGTAATGCCCAAATAAAACTGGGACTTACGAATTTTGCTTGTTTTGCCCAGCTAGACTAGGGGTAAGGGTATTTAGGAGCTCTTTTTGCTTGTCAAAAGGCAGTTTTTTGGCTTTCTTCGTTGTATCAGGGCAACAAGGGCTTTGATTTCTGTCTTTTTAGGCCCTTGGATGCCAAAATTGTCATATGGCAAGCCGTGAATTCCTAAAAATCCTCCAATTAGCTCGCATTGGTGACGTTTCTGCGCAACAAAATTTAGCTTCAGCTTATCTGACGGGGGCCTTTAAAACCCCCATACAACCTGCTAATGCCTTGATTTGGTTAGAAAAATCCTATTTATCACTTAAAAATCAGCTAGTTAGCGCTACTACTTCAAGTGATGCGGAGATTTCTGAGATTAACGCGACGAACCCAGAAATGCTGGCGATGTTTGAGCACGTTTCATCAGTTCCGCTCGCCGCAACCCTGAACTCGCCCGCCTTCTCCTTCGGATGGGAGTTGTTTTGGAAGCTAGCCCAAGCAAATGTTTCTGCAAGTTACGCCGTGCAATGGCAACTCGCAGAGTTATTACTTGATCCAAATAAAAAAGAGTTGCAGACGGAAATCATTACTTGGATTTCCAAGCAGAATGGCGAGCGTGATTTTTCTTCGCTCCAAAAAACAGCTAAAGAATTTCTACTAGAACTTTCTAAGTCAGAGACTCCGTTTACCAATTCCGC
Source organism: Polynucleobacter sp. 78F-HAINBA (assembly GCF_018882325.1). GTDB lineage: Bacteria > Pseudomonadota > Gammaproteobacteria > Burkholderiales > Burkholderiaceae > Polynucleobacter. The sequence continues at coordinate 76,720 of NZ_JACVOQ010000004.1, forward strand.
CAAGGAGTTGCTCATCAAGCTACAACCAAAAGATGAGGCACTCTCCTCTCTCTGGAATGCTTGGATCTCAGAAAAGAATGAGGCGGCGCTAATACAGGCAGCGGAACTTGGTCTAACGATTGCAAAGCTCACCCTAGGTTTGCGTCTAGCGCAATTCGATGAAGTAGGCTCTGATGAGAAAGACTTGATTGGGGCGGGCGGCGGCAAATCGAACGCCTCCCTAAAGAAAGCAGCCTACTGGTTAGAGCTTGCAGCGAAAGATGGTGATCGAGATGCCTGGTTTGCACTTGGTGAGATTTACCGTCGTCCTCAGTTTTCTGGATACAACGCTAGCGAGAGTGATCGCTGCTTTGATCGAGCTGCAGACCTAGGTCATGCGCAGGCGCAGTTTCGGAAAGGCGCCAATCTGTGGCGCAAACGCGAAAGGACTGAAGAAAAGGTTCGCGGGCTTCAGGCCTCCTATTGGATTTGGCAAGCGCATCAACAAGGCGTGCCCGAAGCAAAGGAATTGCTTGGGAAAATTTTAGAGAATGTGTCTAGCCCAAAGAACAATGATTGGTTTGAATTGGCGACTTATGCTGAAAACGCTTTAAACCATCACGCCGAACACAAGTTAGATGAAGAGTGGGCTTTACTTTGTCACCGACTGATCATTGCCAATCAATTTAATCTCAGTAAAGCTGAGTTATTGCTTTGCGAAGTGGGCCAACTACAACATGAGCATTGTGTGGTGGTAGATATTCGCCACGAGTTACCCAAGATACTGCCTAGATTGATTCAAATTGATACCACTCAGCAGCGTCGCTCTTTACTTGCAGCGGGAAAAGTTTTTGCAAGTAGCGAATCAGACTTGGAGGGTAATTTAAGACAAAGGCGCTATCGATTTGATCGGGTCACGGAATGGCTCAGCGCCACCTTCTCAGCAGATCAAACAGTAGCTTGAGAATCCGAACCTGTTGTTGTATCAGCATCATGATCTGACGGATTTGGAACGTAGAATCGTGCAATCAAGAGTCCGAGCTCATAGAGCAGACTCATTGGCACCGCCAACAGTAATTGCGAGAGTACATCTGGCGGAGTCACAATCGCTGAAATCACAAAAGCACCAACGATCACGTAAGGGCGAATCTCTCTGAGTTTTTGTAGCGGCACCATACCCATGCGCACCAAAACAACCACGACTACTGGCACCTCGAAGGTAATACCAAAAGCTAAGAATGTGGTCATTGCAAAGCTGAGGTAGTTATCAATGTCTGTCGACATCTCCGCACCTAGGGGTGCGTTATAGCTAGCCATGAACTGGAATACGGTTGGAAATACCAAGAAGTAAGCAAATGCCATTCCAAAGATAAATAAGCTGTAGCTGCTTACTACCAAAGGTACGATCAACTTCCGCTCATGCTGATAAAGACCTGGGGCAATGAATGCCCATAACTGATACATCACCACCGGCAAGGCAATTAAGAAAGCAACCAGCATGGTAACTTTCATGGGGACAAAGAATGAACCCGTAACATCAGTGACGATCATCTTGCCGCCAGCGGGTAATGCCTGAAGCAATGGCTGTGCAAACAAATGGAAAATATCAGGGGCCCAATATACAAGGCAAACGAACACCACAATAATTGCTATAGCGGACTTAATGATGCGATCACGTAACTCAAATAAATGAGACAAGAAAGATTCTTGCAAACCTGAATCTTCAGTTGAATTATTTTGAGTCATTGTTAAAGGTTTTTAATTTTCTTTTGGCTTATTTGCCAGCGGTGTGATGAAAGCGCTTCATGCGCGCAGCGCCAGACTGAACCCTTGTGCGCAAACCGGTAGAGCGCTTGAACCAAACAGGTCTTGCTGCGCGCCTCACACCCCAACTCTTACGACCTTGGCGTATTGATTTTTGCAGCACCTCTTTTTCATCAAGAGGTTCTCTCGTGAAATTATTTTCAAAGATATCCGCCTGATCGCTGAGGTTTGCTCCGGCCTCCTGAACAGTAGACTGAATTGAGTTCTCGACATCCTTAAAGGCGGAGACGCTTTCTTCGCGAAGCTTCTTGAACTCCTCTACATCCATCTGCCGACTCACTTCAGACTTCACATCGGCCATGTATCGCTGCGCTCTTCCAAATAAATTACCCGCCATACGGGCTATTTTTGGAAGACGCTCGGGACCAACCACCACCAGTGCAACTACTGCAATGAGTGCAAGCTTTGAAACTCCGAGATCAATCATTGCAGCTGCGCATTATTTAAATCTGAAATTACTTGTTTACGTCTTTTGCCTGCACATCCACAGTTTTCTCTGTTGATGCAGCAGCACTCTGAATTTGTTCTTTTGACTCTTCAGCTCCCTCAGGTGCTTTCATGCCATCTTTAAAGCCCTTAACGGCGCCACCTAAGTCAGAGCCGATATTGCGCAATTTTTTGGTACCGAATACCAACATCACGATGACCAAAACAATTAACCAATGCCAAATGCTAAATGAACCCATTTTTAATCTCCTTGGACTATTTTTTCCAGGGGCGCGGACCGCCCATCACATGCAAGTGCAAGTGATAAACCTCTTGCCCACCATCTGCACCATTATTCACAACCAATCTAAAGCCACCATCTTTTCCAGGACGGCAACCCTGCTCCTTGGCGAGACGCGGTGCTAATTCCATCATTCTACCTAGCAAAGGCGCATCCACCACTTCTGCAGACTCCAGCATGGGAATATGTTTTTTAGGAATCATTAAGAAATGAACCGGCGCAGCTGGGTTGATATCCTTAAAAGCGTAAATTTCCTCATCCTCGTATACCTTTTGGGACGGGATTTCACCTTTAGAAATTTTGCAAAACAAGCAATTCGGATCGTGGCTCACGCTTTCGCCTCTAGTTTTGATGAATTATTGGGAATTTTCTGAATTTACTCTTTGCCAGAAGCTTTTCTGGCTGCCTTCTCTTCGATGCCTGAGGTGCCCAGGCGACGATTGAGCTCAGCGACAACATCCTCTGGGCGCAAGCCAAACTGGGAAAGCGCAATCAAACAATGGAACCAAAGGTCAGCCATCTCGCCCACCAAGAGTTTTTGCTGCTCAGGGGCTAGATTGGAATTACGCGCATCCTTGGCTGCCATGACGGCTTCGGTAGCCTCTTCGCCAATCTTCTTGAGGATTCCATCGTCCCCTTTAGAAAAAAGCAAAGCAGTGTAAGAGGTCTTAGGATCTGCCTCACCAGCCTTAAAAGCATCGCGTCGCTGATCCACCACATCGGCCAGATGAGCCAAGGCGGAGTCTAAATTGGAAGGGTTTTGTGCTGGACTAGTCATAAAGTGATTTTATGTCTTTTATTGCCCGAAAGACTAAGAGGGTCTTATTTGTGAGTCTTGGACTCATCTACCCAAGCGGATTTACCGGAATCCCAGCGCAAAAAGAAGCAACTATGTTCGCCAGTATGACAAGCAATACCGTCTTTTTGCTCAACCATGAGCAAAATCGTATCCCCATCACAGTCAAGGCGAATTTCTTTAACTTTTTGGGTGTGCCCGGATTCTTCACCTTTGTGCCACAGCTTTTGTCTTGAACGAGTCCAGTACACGGCCTCCCCCAAACGCAAAGTAGCCAATAGAGCATCGCGATTCATCCAGGCCATCATCAAGATATCTTTACTACCCACTTCCTGGGCGATTACCGGAACTAGACCTTGATCATTCCAAGTGACAGTATCCAACCATACGCCAGCTTCCAAGGATTCGATGGGGGTAAAGGTATTTTTCATGGTCATTCGTATGAATCTTTCAGTAGATCTATCTTGGCTCAAATACGAACGGGGATACCTTGGCTTGCCATATATTCTTTTGCCTGGCCAACAGTGTATTCACCATAATGAAAAATACTGGCTGCTAGAACTGCATCAGCATGGCCTTTGGTAATGCCATCAACCAAGTGCTGCAAATTACCCACGCCGCCAGAGGCGATTACTGGAACGCTCACGGCATCGCTCACTGCTGCAGTTAGCTCAAGATCAAAACCATCTTTACTACCATCGCGATTCATACTTGTAAGAAGAATTTCTCCAGCGCCACGTTTAGCAACTTCAGAAGCCCATGCCACTACATCCATACCAGTCGAAGTTCTACCGCCATGGGTAAAGACTTCCCAATTACCCGCTTCAGTTTTTTTAGCATCAATGGCAACCACGATGCACTGCGAACCATAATACGCCGCCGCATCAGAAACTAAATCTGGATTCGCTACTGCAGAAGAGTTCATGCTGACCTTATCAGCACCCGCATTAAGTAAACGACGCACATCCGCTACTGCACGCACGCCGCCGCCAACAGTCAAAGGAATAAATACTTGAGAGGCAACATCTTCAATGATGTGCAATATGAGATCACGTCCATCAGATGTGGCTGTAATGTCTAAAAAGGTGAGCTCATCAGCGCCTTGAGTGTCATAGCGTTTTGCGATCTCTACCGGATCACCTGCATCACGCAGACCTACAAAGTTCACGCCTTTAACAACGCGCCCTGCCGTAACGTCAAGGCAAGGAATAATTCTTTTAGTTAGCACTGATCAGCAATCTAGATAATTTTCTTGGCGAACTTGAGTGTTAATTCATCAGCAAATCTTTGCGCTACGGTTAAATCTAAATCACCAGCGTAAATTGAGCGTCCAGCAATGACACCCATAACGCCTTCACCTTCAGCTTGACACAAGGCTTCAATATCTTGGTTATTAGATAGGCCACCACTGGCAATTACCGGAATCCGAATAGCTTGCGCCAATTTAACTGTAGCATCCATGTTGATGCCTTTCATCATGCCATCGCGACCAATGTCGGTATAGATGATTGCTTCAACACCATAATCTTCAAACTTCTTAGCAAGATCGATCACTTCATGACCCGTAATCTTGCTCCAACCATCTGTTGCTACCTTGCCATCACGCGCATCTAAGCCCACCATGATGTGGCCAGGAAAAGCGGTGCAAGCATCTTGCACAAATCCAGGACTCTTTACAGCGGCAGTGCCAATAATCACCGTACTAATGCCGTCATCCAACAAACGTTCAATCGTTTCGAGATCGCGGATGCCACCACCCAATTGAACTGGAATCTCATCACCTACTGCCTTCAAAATTGATTTGATTGCAGATTCATTCTTCAACTTGCCAGCAAATGCACCATTCAAATCGACAAGATGTAAACGACGCGCCCCCTTACTGATCCAATGCGCAGCCATTGCCCCTGGATCTTCAGAAAAAATAGTGGCTTTATCCATGTCACCCTGTTCGAGTCGAACACAGTGGCCATCTTTTAAGTCAATCGCGGGAATCAGCAGCATAGCGGTAGGTTAGAAAAGTATTAAGGTTGCCAAGAAACAAAATTTTTGTAGAGCTTTAATCCGTATTCTGCACTTTTTTCTGGATGAAATTGCGTTGCAAAAATATTATCCCTTGCAACCGCAGAAGTAAACCAATCGCCATATTCAGTTGAGCCTGCAATATCTTCTTTGCGCTGCGGCACAACATAGTAGCTGTGTACAAAATAAAAACTGGTCAAATCTGGAATGCCATCCCATATTGGGTGCTGGCGATCCTGGCGCACTTGATTCCAACCCATATGGGGCACTTTGTACGCAGAGCCATCTGGCTGTAATTTGCCGGCCAATTCAAAACGCCGAACTTCACCAGGAATCAATCCCAAGCAAGGTGTCCAGGCGGTATTAGCGCTTGTTCGTACTTCTGCACTTTGATCAAACAACATTTGCTCACCCACGCAAACACCTAAAAGGGGTTTATTTTTGGCGGCATCTAGCAGCGCCTCCAATAAGCCAGACTCTTCGAGATGCTTCATGCAATCGGGCATCGCACCCTGACCTGGAAGTACTACGCGCTCTGCAGAGATGATTTCTTCAGGAGTATGCGCAATCACTACATTGGCATCGGGAGCCACATGATGAAAGGCTTGATATACAGAACGGAGATTGCCCATTCCGTAATCAACGATCGCAATGGTTTGCGCCAATTGTTAGCCTATGTTCTGTAGTTTGTTGACAGTCTTCTACTCAATACTAGAAATTTTCTAGATTAGAGGCTGCCCTTAGTGGAAGGAACAACACCGGAAGCGCGTGGATCCAACTCCAAAGCCATGCGCAATGCACGGCCAAAGGCCTTGAACACAGTTTCAATCTGGTGATGAGCGTTAATGCCACGTAAGTTATCGATGTGCAAAGTGACTCCGGCGTGGTTTACAAAACCACGGAAGAACTCAATGCTGAGATCCACGTCAAAGTCACCCACGCGTGCACGGGTAAACGGAACATTGAACTCCAAGCCTGGACGACCAGAAAAGTCGATCACTACGCGCGAAAGGGTTTCATCCAAAGGCACATAAGAATGGCCATAGCGAGTAATACCCGCTTTATCGCCAACTGCCTTTGCAAATGCTTGACCCAGGGTAATGCCCACATCCTCAACGGTATGGTGGTCATCAATATGGGTGTCGCCTTTAGCAATCACTTTGAGATCGATCATGCCGTGACGGGCAATTTGATCCAACATATGGTCTAGAAAGGGTACGCCAGAGGCTAGCTCAGCTTTACCTGTGCCATCTAAATTGATGGCAATTTGAATTTTGGTTTCCGAAGTGTTTCGGGTAACGTCGGCTTGCCGCATGCTTCAGTGCGCCGCGAGGCGAAGTGTTGATTGAAGCCTCATAATATCATTCCTAATACAGATATAAATGCCGATTTTGATTGCTAGCGTTTATTCACTTTTGCTGATTTTTGACTAGAGTCCCTCATGAGCCGCTTTTGGAGCCCCGTTGTTCAGACCCTCACCCCTTACGTTCCTGGGGAGCAACCGCAAATGGAGCGGCTGGTAAAGCTCAATACGAATGAGAGTCCCTACGGCCCTTCCCCCAAGGCCCTAGCCGCCATAAATCAGCAAAATACGGATGATTTAAGGCTTTACCCAGATCCTGAAGGGCTAGCCCTTAAACAGGCCATCGCTGATTTACATGGCCTAAACACTAAACAGGTGTTTTTAGGAAATGGTTCTGATGAGGTCTTAGCCCACGTATTTTTAGGCCTACTCAAGCAAGCTAAGACCATTCAGTTCCCCGATATCACCTATAGTTTCTATCCGGTCTACTGCAAGCTCTTTGGAATTGACTATCAAACTATCCCCCTGGGCGCTAATTATGAAATTCAGACAGAGAATTTCAAAACCCCTAATGGCGGGATCATTTTCCCTAATCCCAATGCTCCAACAGGTCGAGCTATTCCGCGCTCAGATATTGAGACCCTACTCAGCAGAAATACAGATTCAGTAGTGGTCATCGACGAAGCCTATGTGGATTACGGAACTGAGTCCTGCATCCCCCTTCTTCGCGGCAGTGCTTGCCCAGAAAACCTCTTAGTTGTTCATACCCTATCCAAGTCACGCGCCCTAGCGGGATTACGCGTTGGATTTGCAGTGGGACACCCGGCTCTCATTGAAGGTCTAGAGCGAGTCAAGAATAGTTTTAACTCCTACCCACTGGGGCGCTTAGCTCAAGCTGGAGCGATTGCAGCAATACAAGATCAAGCGCATTTGGAATCCACAAGCAAAAAAGTGATTCAAACTCGCGACCGTCTAGTTTCTGAATTGGCCTCACTGGGGTTTGATACGCTGCCATCAACAGCCAACTTTATTTTTACGCGTCATCCTAAGCATGCCGGTGCAAAGCTGTATCAAGCTTTACGCGATCGCGGAATTATCGTTCGTCACTTCAAGTCACTACGGATTGAAGAATTTTTGCGCATCACTATCGGCACCGATGATCAAACAAATGAATTGATTGCAGCTCTGAAAGAAATTCTGGCTAGCTCGTAAGCCAGCTTCACTACATTAGATTTTTATTTCTGAATTTATTTTTTCAGGCGCATCTCAGCCGCACGAGCGTGAGCCGTCAGGCCTTCACCATGTGCGAGAGTACTAGCTACAGCGCCTAGCGTTTGAGCACCCGCCTCACTAACTTCAATCATGCTCGAACGCTTGATAAAGTCATACACACCCAATGGGGAAGAGAAGCGTGCAGTGCGTGCGGTAGGTAAAACGTGGTTTGGGCCTGCACAATAATCACCAAGAGATTCACTAGTGTAGTTACCCATAAAGATAGCACCAGCATGACGAATTAACTCAGCCCATTTGCGTGGCTCAGTTGCACAAATTTCTAAATGCTCGGCAGCGATCGCGTTGGCAATCTCGCAAGCCTCAGCCATATCCTTCACCTGAATTAATAAGGCGCGATTAGTAAGTGATGCTTCAATCACTTTCTTTCTCGGCATCTCAGGCAATAGCTTGTTAATGCTTGCTTGCACTTGCTCAATAAATTTCTCGTCTGGACAAAGCAAAATAGATTGCGCTAACTCATCGTGCTCTGCTTGAGAAAACAAATCCATCGCAATCCAATCTGGGTTGCTAGAACCATCACAGAGAACCAAAATTTCTGATGGGCCAGCGATCATGTCGATGCCAACAATACCAAAAACTCTGCGCTTGGCAGCTGCTACATAGGCATTACCAGGGCCAACAATCTTATCCACCGGCGGAATAGTCTGCGTGCCATAAGCTAAAGCACCAACGGCTTGCGCACCACCAATCGTAAAGACGCGATCAACACCAGATAAATAGGCGGCAGCTAAGACCAAAGGATTACGAGCACCATCGGGGGTGGGCACCACCATGATGACTTCTTTGACGCCAGCCACTTTTGCGGGAATCGCATTCATCAATACAGAAGAGGGATATGCCGCCTTACCGCCTGGGACATAAATACCCACGCGATCTAAGGCCGTTACTTTTTGACCCAAGCGTGTGCCATCAGCCTCTTCATACTCCCAAGAGTGACAACCCGCTTCGATCTTTTGCCTCACGTGATACGCGCGCACTCTTTGCGCGGCAACATCTAAAGCATTTTTTTGTTCGGCTGATAAGCCTTCGTAGGCTTTTTTTAATTCCTCTTGAGAAATCTCTAACTCAGTAACACTAGCCACGTTTAAGCGATCAAACTGCTTTGTGAAATCCAGTACCGCAGTATCCCCACGCGCTTTAACTTGCGCCAAAATTTTGACTACCGCAGCATCAATTGCCTCATCATCCGCCATTGGCAAAGAAAGGCTAGAGAGCAGGGTTTCTTTAAACCCTGCATCTTTGCTACTAAGGCGTTTGACTTTGACTTGCGCTGACATGTGAATGTTCTTTACTTCAACAATTCAAAGAATGGCTGGAGCTGTGTGCGCTTACGCTTATAAGAAGCCTGATTAACAACCAGGCGAGCACTGATATCGGCAATAGGCTCAACCTCAACCAAGCCATTAGCGCGCAAGGTGTTGCCAGTGGAAACTAAGTCCACAATCGCATCCGCCAAACCAACTAATGGGGCCAACTCCATCGAGCCGTATAAATGAATCGTATCGATGTGCACGCCTTTATTAGCAAAGTGCTCACGCGCGCAATTGACATACTTGGTTGCGACTTTTAAACGAGAGCCTTGCTTTACGGCGGCAGCATAATCAAAACCTTCTTTAACGGCTACTGACATACGGCATTTAGCGATGTTCAGATCAAATGGAACATACAGACCATCGGTACCGTTTTCCATCAATACATCCAGACCGGCAACTCCAAAATCAGCACCACCAAACTGAACATAAGTTGGAACATCCGAAGCGCGCACAATGATGAGGCGCACATCTGGGTTGGATGTCTCAACAATGAGTTTGCGTGACTTTTCTGGGTCCTCAAGCGGACGAATACCGATCTTAGATAAGATCTCAGCAGTTTCTTCGAAGATGCGCCCCTTCGAGAGGGCTAAAGTTAACTTCATGGACTAATTATCCATCAGGCTTACTTGATTCGCTGAATGTTGGCACCTAAGAGGGTCAACTTTTGCTCCATGCGGTCATATCCACGATCTAAGTGATAAATCCGGTCAACCTGGGTTTCGCCTTGGGCAGCCAAACCTGCGATCACCAAGCTGGCTGATGCGCGCAAATCCGTCGCCATCACGACAGCCCCCGAAAGCTTTTCCACACCCTGCGCTATCGCCGTATTGCCCTCAATTGCAATATCAGCCCCGAGACGGTTCATCTCCTGGACGTGCATAAAGCGGTTTTCAAAGATCGTTTCAGTAATCGTGGCATTGCCCTGGGCAATCGCATTAACCGCCATGAGCTGCGCCTGCATGTCCGTCGGGAAGGCGGGATATTCAGAAGTGCGGAAACTAACCGCTTTAGGACGGCCCTTCATAGAAGCTTTAATCCAATCAGGGCCCACTTCCATTTCTAAGCCAGCCTCTTTGAGTTTGACGATCACAGCATCCAATGTATCTGGGCGACAGTGCTTCACCAGCACCTCACCACCAGCAGCAGCAACTGCGCATAAGAATGTGCCCGCCTCAATACGGTCTGCAATGACGGCATGTTCTGCGCTGTGGAGTTTTTCAACACCCTCAATCACTAAGCGATCACTGCCGATGCCGGTAATCTTGGCACCCATTTTGACGAGTAACTCAGCCAAGTCACCTACTTCAGGCTCTCGTGCAGCATTTTCCAAAATGGTTGTGCCTGATGCCAAAGTAGCAGCCATCAATAAATTCTCAGTGCCGGTGACAGTGATCATGTCAGTCAAGATCGAAGCGCCTTGCAGACGACCCGTAGCAGATTTAGTTTCTGCCTGAATGTAGCCACTCTTAATCTTGATCGTTGCACCCATGGCTTTTAGACCCTTGATGTGCTGATCCACTGGACGTGCGCCAATGGCGCAACCGCCTGGCAGAGAAACCTTAGCGCTATGCATTCTGGCGAGCAAGGGGCCCAGCACCAGAATAGAAGCACGCATGGTTTTAACCATCTCGTACGTTGCTTCAGAGCTCTTAATATTGGCTGCATTGAGCACAACATGATTGCGATCATTCGCATCCGGGAATGCAACAGTCACGCCAATTTCTTGGAGGAGCTTGAGCATGGTTCGCACATCTTGCAAATCTGGAACATTACGCAAAGTAATTGGTTGGTCCGTTAGCAAGCAAGCGCACAAAATTGGAAGCGCTGCATTCTTAGCGCCAGCAATCACCACTTCGCCCTTAAGCGGAGTGCCGCCAACCATTCGTAATTTATCCATGAATCTATTCCAGTAAAAAGCTAATGCCGTATTTTATGTTGGGGTATTTTGTGCGAACTCTTCAGGAGTAAACGCCTTGATTGATAAAGCATGAACTTCCGCTTTCATGCGATCACCCATTGCGCCATATACCAATTGATGACGCTGAATCAAGCGCTTGCCTTCAAACTCCGGGCTCACAATCGTCGCGAAGAAGTGCTGTCCATCGCCTTCAACTTTCACATGAGTACATGCGAGGCCTTGCTGAATATAGCCCTCAATTTGTCCTGGGGTTGGCAACATCACAATCTCCTGATTTCTAATTTCTTAACGATTCTCTAATACAAATTTTGAGGCAAGTTCAATGTAACTTAGTTCCTGAGCTTGTAGCCTTTTTGCAGTAAACGCAAAGCAATCACAGAGACCACAACAAAGAAGCAAGCCACAATTGCCAAACTATTCCAAGGGGAAGTATCTGACACCCCAAAGAAGCCATAACGGAAACCATCAATCATGTAGAAGAATGGATTGAAGTGCGACACCACTTGCCATGCTGCTGGTAAGGAGTGAATGGAGTAAAACACTCCCGATAACATTGTCGCCGGCATGATGATGAAATTCTGGAAGGCTGCTAATTGATCGTATTTATCGGCCCAGATACCGGCAATCAAACCCATACTTCCTAAAATTGCAGCGCCCAAAAGAGCAAACACCATGATCCATAAAGGATATTCAAAGGATGGCATAGCGAACCATGCGGTAATCAGTAAGACACCAGAGCCAACGACAATTCCACGGAACACCGCGGCCAAGACGTATGCGGCATAAAACTCCAGGTGGCTAAAAGGAGCCAGCAGGACAAAAACCAGATTGCCAGTCACTTTGGACTGAATGAGTGATGAGGAGGTATTTGCAAAAGCGTTCTGCAAAACGCTCATCATGACTAAGCCAGGAATCAAGAAGGCCGTGTAATTGAGGCGACCATACACTTCCTTACCCTCAAGCACATGACCGAAAATCATCAGGTACAAAACAGCAGTGAGTACTGGCGCCGCAACCGTCTGAAAGGCTACTTTATAAAAGCGCTTAATTTCTTTTCGCAAGAGGGTTGGAAAGCCGCTGCCATATGAGATTGGTAGCTTACTCAAAGTGGGCTTCATCGAGCGCCCCCGGACATGATGTTGACAAACACATCTTCGAGATCCGTCTTGCCCTCGCCATCTTTTTTCACTGAACCATATTGACTCAGTAAATTTGCGGTTGTGTCCAAAGCAACAATCTTGCCTTGCTTAAGCATGGCGATGCGCTGACACAAAGCCTCAGCCTCTTCAAGGTAATGGGTTGTTAGGACAATGGTGTGCCCATCTTGATTTAGGCGACTGATAAATTGCCAGAGGGATTGGCGTAGCTCTACGTCAACACCTGCTGTTGGCTCATCCAAAATAATCACTGGTGGTCTATGAACTAATGCCTGAGCCACCAATACTCGACGCTTCATGCCGCCAGAGAGGGAGCGCATATTGCTATCAGCCTTACCAGTGAGATCCAAGTTGGCCATGATCTCGTCAATCCAGGCATCGTTATTACGAATACCAAAATAGCCCGACTGAAATTGCAAGGTCTCTCTTACGGTAAAGAAAGGGTCAAAGACCAACTCTTGCGGAACCACTCCCAGCATTCGGCGAGCCTCACGAAACTGACTTTGCACATCAGCACCCATGATGGCGGCATGGCCGCTATCTGCGGTAACTAATCCAGCCAGAATCGAGATCAGTGTTGTCTTACCCGCCCCGTTGGGACCAAGCAGGCCAAAGAACTCGCCTTGCTCAATTGATAAAGAGACATCATCTAGCGCTTGTAACGCGCCATAATTTTTTGATATGTTTTTAATCGATATTGCAGAGTGCATGCTATGACAAACCTAGCAGCTCGGCAACACCATATACGCCAGCCAATACAGTTAATTTTTCAGGTGCATTTTGCACCGAAATCTGCTGTCCATCAGCTTGTAATTTTTTCTGCCATGCCAATAAAATAGTTAAGACTGTGGAATCAAAGTCTTTGAGATTGCCGCAGTCAATCGTTCTTAGCGCAGCTAAATTCAGTAAGCCATCTTTTTCTAACTGCAACACATTATCTTGTGTCACTGAAGCGGGCAATAAAAATGGCATTTGTATTTATCTTTAGTTTGCTGGCTTAGCAGCAGCAAGTTGTTTATTTCGGTCTTGCAAAAACTTCACCAAACCATCAACACCATTCTGACTAATTTGATTTGCAAACTGATTGCGATAAGCCTCAACCAGCCAAACGCCCATGATGTTCATGTCATAGACCCTCCAGCCATTGGCTGTTTTTTCCAGGCGGTAGTCAAGCGGCACTGGATCGCCACGACCAATTACCACGGTTTTGACTACCACTTCCTTGTCATCTGGAGCAGCACGCAAAGGTTTAAATTGGATGGTCTGATCACGCAATTGGCTTAAAGCACCAGAGTAAGTGCGAATTAGTAAATTCTTAAATTCGCCAACCAATTGGGCTTGCTGCTCTGGGGTTGCTTTTTTCCAATTTGGGCCCATCGCCATTTCAGTTGTGCGGCGCATATCGGTATAAGGAACAATTTTCTTTTCTACCAAATCAACAATGCGTGGAATATTCCCTTTTTGAATTTCGGGGTCAGACTTTACAGAAGCCATCACATCAGAAACTACGGTCTTAATCAAACCGTCGGGCGTGGACTGGTCAACTGCTTGAGCAGAAACACTGCCGGCAAACAAAAACAGACTTGATAGCAATACTGAAAAGTATTTTTTAATGGTTTTTTGGCTTTTCATGCGTCCTCGATTAATGCTGGTCATTGGAGCCCATTTTAGCCCTTAAAGGAAATCAGCTTAGGCTTGATCGCCTTTATTCGTAGGGGTTTTCGTAAACCGGCATAAGGGGCTCTTTATCGTCGCGCCCTTCGTTAATCTGATATTCACGTCGCTGAATATAGGCATCTCGCATAAAGCTGTACTTATCGATTGCAGCGCCATCCAATAGGTCACCTGCCTCGTAGTACGTATTACGCGCATTCACCACGCGCAAACCAGTAATACTGTTACGAAGCGCAACATCTGGCAGCAATCTAAATAAGTAATCAGACTCCATGTCGGCCGCCGTTCCAAAGGTGTCGCGCACATTACTTGGCCCAAATAATGGCAAAACAACATAAGGGCCGGAGGGAATACCCCACACACCAAAGGTTTGGCCCCAATCTTCCTTATGCATTGGTAGGCCGCCAGGCGTTGCCATATCAATTAAGCCACCCAAACCAAAAGTGGTATTGACCACCACCCTCATCAAGTCACTAAAGGCATAGTCGGGCTTGCCCTGCAACAGGTTCTGCAGTGCAGTGTAGATATCACTGTAGTTACTAAAGAAATTATAGATGCCGTCTCGCACAAACTCTGGCAAGACAAAACGGTAGCCAGCCACTACCGGCTTGAGTAAATAGGCATCTAAGCCTTCATTGAACTCAAAAACGGAACGGTTAAACGGCTCCCACGGATCATGTGGAGAAGGCTCCACTCCAGCAGGAATAGAGGCGCAACCCACCATGACAGCCACCAAGCCAAGCAGCACGAGACGTTTAATTCTCACAAGCCACTGCATTATTTTTCAGCGCCCTTATCTTTACCGCTATCGGCAGCCTTGTTATATAAAAACTGGCTAATCAGATTTTCAAGAACCACTGCGGACTGCGTCTGAGTGATCTTATCCCCAGCGAGCAACATGTCATCAGAGCCGCCAGCCTCAAGCCCAATATATTGCTCACCCAACAAACCTGAAGTCAAAATCTTGGCCGCAGAATCTTTAGGGAACTTATAGGCATCCTCAATTGTCATGGTGACGGTAGCTTGATAGGTCTTGTCATCAAAGGAGATATTGGCAATGCGACCAACAACGACACCCGCACTTTTGACTGGTGCGCGTGGCTTTAATCCACCGATATTGTCAAAACGCGCAGAAATTTTGTAAGTAGGCGCAAATGAAACGGCATTCATATTGCCGACCTTCAATGCTAGAAACAAAGCAGCCAGCAAGCCAATGGCTACAAAGATCCCGACCCAAACATCAATTGCACTTTTTCTCATAAGAGTCCCAGTTTATTCTTTCTAATTCGAGAACATCATTGCAGTCAGCAAGAAGTCCAGCGCTAAAACCGATAAGGAGGAAATCACCACTGTTCTAGTGGTGGCTTGCGATACGCCCTCAGGTGTAGGTTTTGCTTCATAGCCTTGATACAGCGCTATAAAGGTCACCGCCACACCAAATACCAAGCTTTTAATCAGGCCATTGCCAATATCAGAGAAGAGATCTACCCCGCCCTGCATCTGTGACCAGAAGGCGCCAGAATCAACCCCAATTAAGGGAACCCCGACAAAGTAGCCACCCATCACACCAACAGCCGTAAAGATCGTTGCCAAAATTGGCATCGCAATAATGCCGGCCCATAAGCGCGGCGCAATCACGCGACTCAATGGATCTACCGCCATCATTTCCATGGCACTGAGCTGCTCACCGGCTTTCATCAAACCAATCTCTGCGGTCAGGGATGTGCCAGCGCGACCAGCAAATAACAAAGCCGTAATGACCGGGCCCAGCTCACGTGTCAGCGACAAGGCAACCAATAAACCCAGCGCCTGCTCTGAACCATAACGGTTGAGGGTGTAATAACCCTGCAAGCCCAAAACAAATCCAACAAATAAACCAGATACCGCAATGATCACAAATGAGTGATTTCCAACAAACAGAATCTGATCAGAAACTAAGCGAGGTCTTTTTAATAAAAAGCCTGAGCGCCAAATCACTGCAGCGAACATGCGTGCAGCTAGACCAAGACTGGTTAAGTTGCGACGAACAAAAAAACCAAGGTCGCCGAAAAGATCTAAGGCTTTATTTAGGATGCTCATTTCAAGCTCACCCCAAAATCTTCTGCAAGGCTTTGGCCTGGATAGTGAAAAGGTACAGGACCATCCGGTGAAGCATCTAAGAATTGACGCACAAAAGGATCGCTTGATCGACTCAACTCTTCTGGCGTACCTTCGGCACCAATGCGGCCATTGGCAATGAAATAAACATAATCGGCAATTTCAAATGTTTCTTCAACATCATGTGTAACCAATAAGCTCGTTGCGCCCAGAGCTTGATTCAAATCCCGAATCAAGCGTGCAGTAATTCCTAGTGAAATCGGATCCAAGCCGGCGAAGGGCTCGTCGTACATGATCAAGGGAGGATCAAGTGCAATCGCTCTTGCCAAAGCAACACGACGTGCCATGCCGCCAGAAATCTGCGCAGGCATCAAATCCCGTGCACCACGCAAACCCACTGCATTGAGTTTCATGAGAACCAAAGAGCGCAATAGTTCTTCACTTAAATCAGTGTGTTCACGCAAAGGAAAGGCAACATTTTCAAAAACACTCAGGTCGGTAAAGAGCGCTCCGAACTGAAAGAGCATTCCCATGCGGCGACGGGCTGACATCAATTCGCCGCCGTTCATTTTGCCAATGTCATGGCCTTCAAATAAAACTTGACCAGACTGCGCGGCGAACTGACCACCAATCAATCTCAAAATAGTTGTCTTGCCACAACCAGAACCACCCATCACTGCAACAACTTGGCCGCGACGGAACTCCATATTGAGTCCCGATAAAATTTGTCGCTCACCCGGGGCATAGGAAAAGTTGACGTCCTTAATTTGAACTACAACTTCGCCATGGCCACCGCTAGAGGTTTTTTGCTTCACTTCCATCGAGTTGGAATGGCTACTGTTCATATCCTCGATATTATCGCGGTAGAACAGAAGACCCCATTAAATACTCATCGACTGCCAGGGCTGCTTGACGACCCTCACGAATCGCCCAAACCACCAAAGATTGTCCGCGACGCATATCACCAGCAGCAAATACCTTTGGAACATTGGTTTGATACGCATTTTGGCCATCAACTGTGGCTTTTGCATTGCCGCGAGCGTCTTTTTCAACGCCAAAGGCATTGAGAACCTGAGCTGCAGGTGACACAAAGCCCATGGCCAAGAACACTAAATCTGCCTTGATCTCGAATTCAGAATTTGGCATTTCTGACATCTTGCCGTCTTTCCACTCCAAACGCACACAGATTAATTTCTCCAATTTGCCGTCTTTACCTTCAAAACGCTTTGTAGCAACAGACCAATCACGCTCACAACCTTCTTCATGCGAAGAAGATGTACGTAACTTAGTCGGCCAATATGGCCATACCAAAGGCTTGTTTTCAGTTTCTGGTGGCTGTGGCAACAATTCAAACTGAGTAATCTTGGCTGCGCCATGACGATTAGAGGTTCCAACGCAATCAGATCCAGTATCACCACCACCAATTACTACTACATGCTTACCAGCTGCAGAAATTTCGTTTTTGAAATCGCCTGCATTTTCTTTGTTCTGTGGAATCAAGAATTCCAAAGCGTAGTGAACGCCCTTCAACTCGCGGCCAGGGACTGGCAAGTCACGTGGCTGCTCAGATCCACCGCTAATCACAACAGCGTCAAAATCTTTCATCAACTGATCAGGTGAAACGGTTTTTGTGGAATAGTTTTTAACTTCAGCACCAATTGCCTCTTTACCCACAAATACGCCAGTCTCAAACTTCACACCCTCGGCTTGCATTTGCTCAACGCGACGGTCGATCAGCCACTTTTCCATCTTGAAATCAGGAATGCCGTAGCGCAACAATCCGCCAACACGATCATTCTTTTCAAATACGGTAACGTCATGACCCACGCGCGCCAATTGCTGTGCAGTCGCCATACCTGCAGGGCCGCCGCCAACAACGGCAACTTTCTTGCCGGTCTTGGTTTTGGATGGCTGCGGCTTAACCCAACCATTTTCCCAGCCCTTATCAATAATGGCGTGCTCGATTGACTTAATGCCAACCGCGTCACTATTGATTCCTAAGGTACACGCAGCCTCGCAAGGTGCTGGGCAGATACGGCCAGTGAACTCCGGGAAGTTATTGGTTGATTGCAAAACATCTAATGCATTCTTCCAATCACTATGAAATACCAAGTCATTGAAATCAGGGATGATGTTATTAACAGGGCAACCGTTATTACAAAAAGGAATGCCACAATCCATACAGCGTGCGCCCTGTACTTTGGCTTCATCATCCGTTAATGCCGCAACGAACTCTTTGTAGTGATGGAGGCGTTTAACGGGAGCTTCGTAGGTTTCATCTACGCGCTCAAACTCCATAAATCCAGTGACCTTACCCATATCGAATCCTTAGTATCTTTTCTTAATGTCTATATTGATTAAGCTGCAACAGTTTTGTTTTGCGCTTTTTCCCACAACTCACCAAGAGCACGTTTGTACTCGGTAGGCAGCACTTTCACAAAACGGCCGCGGGCATTTTCCCAATCAGCTAAGAGTGCTTTTGCACGCTCTGAACCGGTGTGGCGGAAATGACGCTCGATCAAACCTTTCAGAATTTGCTCATCAGTCATACGCTCGCCACCATCCTTCACATCAACAGGGGCATGCCACTGTGACTGAGGCACCTTGGCAATCTGTTCAGCGGATGGCAACACTTTTTCCAAAGTCGCCATGCTGGTATTGCAACGCTTTTCGAAAAGGCCATCTTCGTCATAAACATAAGCAATACCGCCGCTCATACCTGCTGCAAAGTTACGGCCAGTTGCGCCCAATACCACTACAGTGCCGCCAGTCATGTATTCGCAACCATGATCGCCAGTGCCTTCAACTACAGTAGTCGCACCAGAGTTACGAACTGCAAAACGCTCACCAGCCACACCATTGAAGAAGGCTTCGCCGCCGATCGCACCGTAGAGAACAGTGTTACCAACAATGATGTTCTTGGCTGTATCGCCACGGAACTCGTGTGGAGCACGCACAATCACACGTCCACCAGACAAGCCCTTACCAACGTAGTCATTACCGTCACCAACCAAATCCAAAGTGATGCCGCGTGCCAAGAAGGCCGCGAAACTTTGACCAGCGGTACCATTCAATTGAATATGAATCGTGTCATCAGGCAAACCAGCATGGCCATAACGTTGAGCAATTTCACCGGAGAGCATTGCGCCAACAGTACGGTTCACGTTCTTCACTGGGACAATGAAAGAAACTTTCTCGCCACGTTGCAATGCAGGCTCACTCTTCTCAATCAGAATGTTATCGAGCGCACTGCCTAAGCCATGCTCTTGAGTCAGGATCTGGTAGCGCGGAACATCTTTAGCTACATTAGGTTCAGCAAAAATCTTGCTGAAATCTAAGCCATGTACTTTCCAGTTCTCAATACCTTTACGGGTATCTAAGAAATCAACGCGACCGATCAAATCATCAAACTTACGAATACCGAGTTGAGCCATGATCTCGCGTACTTCTTCCGCAATAAAGAAGAAGAAGTTCACAACATGCTCTGGCTTACCAGAGAACTTTTTACGCAATTCTGGATCTTGTGTCGCAACACCAACTGGGCAGGTATTCAAATGACACTTACGCATCATGATGCAACCTTCAACAACCAATGGCGCTGTTGCAAAGCCAAATTCATCTGCACCCAACAATGCACCGATCACGACGTCACGACCAGTTTTCATTTGACCGTCAGCTTGTACGCGAATACGGCTACGCAAACCATTGAGTACTAATGTTTGTTGAGTTTCAGCCAAACCCAATTCCCATGGGGAGCCAGCGTGCTTAATAGAAGACAATGGTGATGCGCCTGTACCACCGTCATGTCCAGCGATCACAACGTGATCCGCTTTCGCTTTGGCAACACCGGCAGCAATCGTGCCAACACCCACTTCAGAAACCAACTTCACAGATACATCAGCAGCTGGGTTCACGTTCTTCAGGTCGTGAATCAACTGGGCAATATCTTCAATAGAGTAAATATCGTGGTGCGGAGGAGGAGAAATCAAACCAACGCCTGGCACGGAGAAGCGCAGCTTACCGATGTAATCGGACACTTTGCCACCCGGCAACTGACCGCCTTCACCTGGCTTAGCGCCTTGAGCCATCTTGATCTGAATCTGATCAGCGGAGCGAAGATATTCAGTAGTCACACCAAAACGACCTGAAGCAACCTGCTTAATTCTGGAGCGCAATGAATCGCCATCAAGCAAAGGAATGTTTGCTTCAACAACATCATCACCCAAAATGCTGGCTAAGGTCTCGCCCTTCTTAATAGGAATGCCTTTGAGCTCATTGACATAACGATTTGGATCTTCACCACCTTCACCAGTATTGGACTTACCGCCAATACGGTTCATAGCAATTGCCAAAGTAGCATGAGCTTCAGTAGAGATCGAACCTAAAGACATCGCGCCCGTTGCAAAACGTTTGACGATTTCTTTTGCGGATTCAACTTCATCCAAAGGAATTGCTTTAGCTGGATCAATCTTGAACTCAAACAAGCCGCGTAATGTCATCTGACGCTTAGTTTGGTCATTGATGATGTTGGCGTACTCTTTGTAGGTTTGATAACCCTTGTCGATACCAATACGAGTGGAGTGCTGTAATTTCGCAATCGTGTCTGGAGTCCACATATGGTTCTCACCACGAATACGGAAGGCGTACTCACCACCAGCTTCGAGCATATTGGTTAACACTGGGTCATTACCAAATGCTGACTGATGCATACGTAATGCTTCTTCAGCTACTTCGAATACACCGATACCACCCACATTAGATGGAGTACCTTTGAAGTAATGGTCAATAACGTCTTTGTTTAAGCCGATCGCTTCAAAAATCTGTGAGCCGGTGTAGGACATGTAAGTAGAGATACCCATTTTGGACATCACTTTTTGCAAGCCCTTACCAACTGCTTTGACAAAATTCTTTACGGCTTTTTCTGCTGACAAATCGCCAGACAAACCTTTAGCCATTTCAGCCAAAGTTTCCATTGCCAAGTACGGATGAACTGCTTCAGCGCCATAGCCAGCCAAGAGTGCGAAGTGATGGGTCTCACGCGCGCTACCAGTTTCAACAACGAGGCCAACGCTAGTACGTAAACCTTTTTCCACTAAGTGCTGATGAATCGCTGAAGTTGCCAGCAATGCAGGAATAGCCACATGCTGTTCATCAACCTGACGGTCGCTCACGATCAAAATGTTGTAACCAGAGCGAACCGCATCAGCTGCTTCGGCACACAAAGATGCTAAGCGAGCTTCAATACCTGCTTTGCCCCAAGAAGCTGGGTAGCAAATATCTAACTCATATGAGCGGAACTTACCGTTGGTGTAGTGACCGATGTGACGAATTTTGGTCATGTCGTCAAAATCTAAAATCGGCTGACTGACTTCCAAGCGCATTGGTGGATTGATGTTGTTGGTGTCCAACAAATTCGGCTTAGGCCCAATGAAAGACACTAAAGACATCACCATGTTTTCGCGGATGGAGTCAATCGGAGGATTGGTCACCTGCGCAAATAATTGCTTGAAGTAGTTATAGAGTGGCTTATTCTTATTAGAGAGCACGGCTAATGGGCTATCGTTACCCATTGAGCCAATCGCCTCTTCGCCATTCATGGCCATTGGCGCCATGAGGTACTTAATATCTTCTTGGGTGTAACCAAAAGCTTGCTGGCGATCTAATAATTTAGCTGCTGGGCGAATCGTGGTTTTTTCATCTACCAAGTCGTCTTTGCTTGCATCAACTTCGTCGAGCTTCACGCGCACCGCATCGATCCAACTCTTATATGGCTTCGCTTTGGAAACGGCATCTTTTAATTCAACGTCATCAATAATGCGACCCTGCTCCATATCAATCATGAACATCTTGCCTGGTTGCAAGCGCCATTTTTGAACAATCTTGCTCTCTGGAATCGGCAATACGCCAGCTTCTGAACCCATGATGACCAAGTCATCATCAGTCACGTAGTAGCGCGCTGGACGTAAACCATTGCGATCCAAAGTAGCGCCAATCTGGCGGCCATCTGTAAATGCCATAGCGGCTGGGCCATCCCATGGCTCCATCATTGCTGCATGGTATTCATAGAATGCGCGGCGGTTTTCATCCATCAATGCATGTTGCTCCCACGCTTCTGGAATCATCATCATCATGGCTTGTGCCAATGGATAACCTGACATCACCAACAACTCTAAGCAGTTATCAAAACAAGCTGTGTCAGATTGACCTGGATAAATCAGTGGCCATAATTTTTTAAGATCATCGCCCAACACTGGAGAGCTGATAGCACCTTCGCGTGCATTTACCCAGTTGACGTTACCTTTAACAGTGTTGATCTCACCATTGTGCGCAATCATGCGGTATGGGTGAGCCAATTCCCATGCTGGGAAAGTATTTGTTGAGAAGCGTTGATGCACTAATGCCAATGCAGATACAGTACGTGGATCTTGCAAATCTTTGTAATATGCGCCCACTTGGTTGGCTAACAGCAAACCCTTGTAAACAATGGTGCGAGCGGACATTGAAGCAACAAAATATTCTTTGCCATGCTTTAAATGTAAATCTTGAATTGCATGACTTGCAGTTTTACGAATCACATATAACTTACGCTCAAGCGCATCAGTTGTCATGATGTCGCGGCCACGTCCAATAAAAATTTGACGGATAAATGGCTCTGTCATTTGTACAGTTGGAGACATTGGCAGTTTCACATCAATGGGTACATCTCTCCAACCCAATACAACCTGACCTTCTAGACGAACAGTGCGCTCTAATTCTTGCTCGCAAGCTAAACGAGAGGCATGCTCCTTAGGCAAGAAAATCATGCCGACGCCGTACTCACCGAACGGTGGCAATTCGATACCTTGCTTAGCCATTTCTTCGCGATACAAAGTATCGGGAACCTGAATCAAAATTCCAGCGCCGTCACCCATCAATGGGTCAGCACCAACTGCGCCCCGGTGGTCTAAGTTCTCAAGAATTTTCAATCCCTGAGCAACAATCTCATGCGACTTCTTGCCCTTGATGTGGGCGACGAATCCAACGCCGCAAGCATCATGCTCATTTTGTGGATCGTAGAGACCCTGTGCGATTGGACGAAGATCTGTATTCATTTGTGTAGTCATGGTATTTCCGTGTGCCCTTGGGGCCTGATTACTTTTGGAGGATCCAATATAGGTGAATACCCATGCTGATGCAATAGAAATAAAATGAGTCTGTCCCATTTAAATCAGGTCAGCACCAAAATGAATTGCTATAAAAGGGACAGAGTCGTTAATTTAAGGCAAAACAGCAACTTACCCAATCTTGAAAAAATTATCTAAGCTATTGAATTAATTGATATTATTTTCTTAGGGCGGCCACGATGTCGAATTAATACCTGATCTGGATTGTCTTTAAATAGCTTTTGGGCGTAAATATCGCTCACCCAAGGCTTAGATCTCACTAGCGCCTCGGTAATTTGGCGATCCTCCCAGTGGGGTGCACCCTCTTTAACAAAGGCAGCCCAAGTCATTTGGCGCTCGAAAGGCGTATTACCTAACTTCCAAAAGTGCTGGTGATCAACCAACCAAGGCTCTGCATTTCCACCGATATGGGAAGCAAAGCTGGTCCACGTGGAATCTTGGGGGCTAGATTCAAAACCAGCCCTCACAGGATTTAACTCAATGTAGCGTTGGCAGCGCAAAAAATAATCTGGGTCTATTAGTGAGGAGCGATAGCGCCCCTCCCAAATAGTTCCTGAGCGGTGGTGCTGTTGATTGAAATACTGGGCATAACGCCTGCCTAGAGATTGCATCGTTTTTGCAAGCGAATCCGCGTTTTGGGGGGTTATCAATAGATGAACATGATTTGGCATCAAAGCAAAGGCGTGTACCGCACTCCCAAATTGCTTTGCAGCTTCTCGCAACCAATCTAGATAGATGCGGCGATCCGCATCATTAAAAAAAAGTATTTCTCGATTATTGCCACGCACCATGACATGCATCGCTTGGCCGGGAATAATGGTGCGCGCTTGCCTTGCCATTGCTAAAACGAACTACTGTAGTTCGTGCACACCGCCGTTATTAGAAAACTCCGGAATAAACCAATCGCCATCAACTTGAGTTACGCCCGCAGGCACTTCCCGACCTTGTTGTGGCTCATCCTTAAGCGCAGTACTCATATAAGAAATCCACATTGGCAAAGCAAGACCGCCGCCCGTCTCACGATCGCCTAAGCTTGTCGGTTTATCAAATCCAATCCAAGCAATAGCCACTACCTTTGGGTTGTATCCCGCAAACCAAGCATCATGAGAATCATTGGTTGTACCTGTTTTACCCGCGATATCACTGCGACCCAATTTCGCTCTCGCACTTCCAGCAGTTCCGGTCTTAGTAACCTCTTGCAACATGCTATCCATTACAAAAGCAGTTCTTGCATCCAACACGCGAGGCGCATCTTCTCGAGCATGGGTAGGCTTAGCTTCAAATAAAACCGTTCCTTTAGAATCCGTCATCTTATTAATTAAGAATGGATCTACGCGGTAGCCGCCGTTAGCAAACACGCTGTAAGCGGATGCCATTTGCAGGGGAGTAACAGAGCCCGCACCCAAAGCCATAGTTAAGTAAGGCGGATGCTTCTCTTTCTCAAAACCAAAACGCTGAATATATTCTTGCGCATATGATGGACCGATTGCGCGAATGAGTCGCACAGATACCAAGTTCTTCGATTTAGCTAAAGCGGTACGCAAGCGCATCATGCCTTCATATTTGCCATCGTAGTTCTTTGGCTCCCAAGCTTGGCTACCAGTTTCCATGCTGCCAATAGATAGCGGCGCATCGTTCACCATCGTGCTTGGAGAAAAACCTTTTTCAATTCCAGCAGCATAAATAAATGGCTTAAATGAAGATCCTGGCTGGCGCTGAGCCTGAGTGACGTGATTAAATTGATTGCGACGGAAATCAAAACCACCTACCAAGGAAAGTATCGCGCCCGTCTCGGCATTCATAGAGACAAAGGCCGCTTCAACTTGCGGCAATTGCGCTAACTTCCAAACGCCACCATCCGAAAGCAATCTAATAATGGCGCCAGGCCGTAAGCGTTTTTTGGGTTGAGTGCTATCTGTTAAAGAGGCGGCGGCAAGTTTCATGCCTTCACCTTTGAGCGTGATCGTATCCCCCGTTGAAATCATTACTTGCATTTCTTTTGGCTTGACATCAAGCACAACACCGGACTGCAAATCATCTAGCTGGGGGTATGCCAACAAGGCCTCATCAATCGCGCGCTGACGCTTGACGTGATCTTCTGGCAAATCAATAAATCCCTCTGGACCACGATAAGCGTGACGCAAGTCATATTCAAAAATACCGCGACGCACTGCCTTATATGCCGCATCTTGATCTGCCTTCAAGATCGTGGTGTAGACATCGATACCCTGGGAATAAATTGCTTCGCCGTATTGCGTAAACAGTAATTGACGCACCATCTCGGAAGCAAAATCAGCGCGGGTACTAAATTCATTTCCAAGACCGCGAATGTGCAACTCTTCTGCCATAGCAATTTGATACTGCTCGGGAGTGATGTACGACAAATCACGCATCCGCTGCAAAATATATTCCTGACGAATCTTGGCACGACGGAAGTTACTTACTGGGTTATAGGCTGATGGCGCTTTTGGTAAGCCAGCTAACATCGCCGATTCAGCAATCGTGATGTCTTTTAATTCCTTACCAAAATAAATTTGGGCTGCACTAGAAAATCCATAAGCCCTTTGCCCTAAAAAGATTTGATTCATGTAAATCTCGAGAATCTTGTCTTTGCTCAATTGAGACTCAATTTCCCAAGATAGGAGAACCTCGTAAATCTTGCGACTAAAGGTCTTCTCATTACTTAAGAAGAAGTTTCGAGCTACTTGCATCGTAATGGTTGATGCACCTTGAGAGAGATTGCCACGTAAATTGGTGAGTGCCGCCCTGAGAATACCTACGTAGTCCACACCACCATGGGAGTAAAAGCGATCATCCTCAATAGCCAAAACTGCATTACGCATGCTCATGGGGATTTCATTCAATGGAATCACCTTACGGCGCTCCTCCCCGAACTCACCAATCAGAACCTTATCGGCCGTGTAGATACGTAATGGTGTTTTGGGGTTGTAATCGACCAGCGCCGAGATCTTCGGCAAATTCGGCTTTGCTATTAAGAAGGCATATCCCAGCAACAATGTAATTACCACTGCAAAGACCATACTGATAATCAGTAGCGCCTTAATCAGGGGATTGCTTCCGGATTTTCTGGATGAGGCATGCTCCGCTCTAGGCTGACCAGGACGTCTATCAGGCTGTCGGTTAAACCGCCGATTTAAGGGCGGCTTGTCTTTTGGGGGTAGGGCCATAGATTCAAATTATAGGGTGCTTACGCAATTTTCCCGAAAGCTCCAAAACCCTTGTTTGAAAGATTTCGGGGTGGAATTTTCTGACGCTCAATTCTGCTTTACCTGATCGTTTTTACTATCCCCAGGGCAAACAATATGGCATGCCTCCACGCCACATTTCCCCCCAATCTTTTGATGACATTCTGAGTGAGCTGGGGGATGACCCTGCCATTCCAGACCCCCACGGCATTCGAAAATCGTCCTCTCCCCCCAGGGAGGATTTTCCACCTAAAACTAAGACCCCAAAGCCCTCTTTTCTAGCCACATCCTTTGATTTAAATAGGCTTCATTTCAATCCGATTTGGATCCTTGGCGCCCTCTTATTCATCTGCGGGGGCAGCCTATTTTTCTATTTTGACCTTAATAAATCTGGTGCTGAAAGGGAAATAAGTGGCCTACAAAATCAGCTATTGGCCCTCAAGAAAGACTTTGAGTTATCTCAGAGCGAATGGGAACTTGAGAGAGGTGATCTATATGAGGCAATAGATGAAATAGAAGTGAGTATTCACTCAATAGAGATAAAACCAGCAACCCAGGCACCTCAAAGCAAGCCAGTAGTCATTCCGTATGAGGCTGATCTTCGTCGCTGGAGATATTTAGGTATCACTCGCATGGAGGCCGTGGAGCAAGCTTTTTTTCATACCGGCAAGTCCACTAGGATGGTGGCCAAACAAGCTCTAACTTTGGGGGAATGGCGCTTGACCCAAGCTGAAAAAGAGATGGCTGTCTTGACTCACCCCAGAGGTAAATCTATCACCTTTAAGTCAACCCAATCAGAGTAACTTTATTGAAGATCTTACAAAAATCTCGTGTCACCCTACTCACCTTAGTAGTGGTTTTTTTGATCAGCCCAGCCTCAGGAAACCCCCCTGAAGGAACTTCATTGGCTAGCCTCAAAGATAGTCGCATTAGCCTGCAATTTAGCCAAATTGAAATGACTGAACTTTTGCAGGTTTTGGCAAAAATGGGGAATACCAACTTCCTGCTCAGCGAATCTATTCAAGGCAAGATCTCGGTCGATCTCAAGGACACCCCTTGGCAAACCGCCCTCCACTCGATTCTTGCCAGCAGGGGCCTACGACTTGTCCGGAATGGGGACATTTACTGGATTGGTCCTCACGCAGAAATTCAGAGTTTTCAAAAGTTTCGACGGGAGGATGCCGCTCTACCTTTTGGGGGCGATCACATTAATAGCCCTCGCCAGATCCTGATTGAGGCTCGCATTGTCGAGGCTGATCAGCGCTTTGCCCGCGAACTGGGAATGAAGTTGGGATACCAGGCCAACGGCATTGGCAATCGCCCAGACCAAAACGCCAGCGCCAATCTCGATCTAGGAGGGACTGGCTTAGCTGGCTTTAACCCAGCCACCCTGGCTGCAACCCTGGTTTCCAAGAATGCAGCCAGACTATTGCAAATAGAGCTTTCAGCCCTCGAATCCGATGGCCAGGGCAAGATTCTCTCCAATCCCCGAATCATGACTGGCGATCAAGTTAAAGCCACAATTGAGCAGGGAACTGAGCTCCCTTATCAAGTGAGCTCTCAAAGCGGGAGCAAATTACAGTTCCGCAAAGCCAATTTACGCCTAGAGGTATTGCCCAAGATTCATCCTGACGGGAAGATCTCGATGTTGGTAGGGATCAATAAAGACACTATTGGCATGAAAACCGAACAGGGATATGCCATCGACACCAAAAACCTCAGCTCTGAGGTAACCGTTGAAAATGGAGGCACAGCCATTATTGGTGGCATTTTTCAAACCACCGAACGCGATGATGAAATCAAGGTTCCACTTCTCGGTGACATTCCCTTGATTGGGCATTTATTTCGCCACAAATCCAAATTAGCAGATAAAACCGAACTATTAGTCTTCTTAACTCCCACTGTGCTGGACAAACACTAATAAAATCGGAGGGTGAACTCTTCATCCAACAATATCTTCCTGATTGGCCTTATGGGCGCCGGGAAGTCGACCGTCGGTAAATTGCTGGCTAAGAAATTGGGTCGTCGATTTTTGGATGCCGACCATGTGATTGAAGATCGTTGCGGAGTCAAGATTCCCGTCATCTTTGAAATGGAAGGTGAGGATGGATTTCGCAAACGTGAGGCTCAAGCTATCAAGGACATCACCGCCGAACATGATGTCATTTTGGCAACTGGTGGTGGCGCTGTACTACTGCCTGAAAATCGTCAGTTTCTCAGTGAAAGAGGAACAGTAATTTATCTCCACGCCAATCCGATGGAGCTATGGCATCGCACTAAAGGTGGTGAAGGTAGGCCGCTACTTAAAAATGGCGATGCAAAAAAGATTTTAGAAAACCTATACGCCATTCGTGATCCCCTGTATCGCGAAATCGCTGACTATGTCATTGAGACTGGGAAGCCCAGCGTCAATCAACTAGTCAATACTCTCATCATGCAACTCGAACTCTCCGCATAAATTTATCCATGAAAACATTAGAAGTTGATCTAGGCAATCGTAGCTACCCCATTCACATCGGTACAGATTTAATAGATCAGCCAGAATTATTTAAGGCCTGCGAAAAAGCGACCTCGATTTATATCGTTACCAATACGACAGTTGCGCCTTTATATGCAGAGCGTCTCACCAAGACTTTAGAGAAACTCGGTAAGCCTGTCAGAACGATTGTGCTGCCTGATGGAGAGTCTTATAAGGACTGGAAAAATCTTCAATTGATTTTTGATGACCTTCTTAAATTTGGCGCTGATCGCCAAACCATGTTGGTAGCTTTAGGTGGCGGTGTTATTGGTGACATGACCGGCTTTGCTGCTGCCAGCTTTATGCGCGGCATCCGCTTCATTCAAGTGCCGACAACCTTACTGGCTCAGGTGGACTCTTCTGTCGGTGGCAAGACAGGCATTAACCACCCACTCGGAAAAAATATGATTGGGGCGTTTCATCAGCCAGCAGCAGTGATTGCCGACCTCAATACCTTGAAGACATTGCCTGCCCGCGAACTCTCTGCAGGCTTAGCTGAAGTAGTTAAGCATGGTGCAATTGCAGACGCTGAATTTTTGAGCTGGATAGAAGCAAATGCAAAAGCATTGCTAGCGTGCGATACCGCAGCAATGGCGCATGCAGTATTACGCTCTTGCGAAATTAAATCGGCTGTTGTTTCAGCAGACGAGAGAGAAGGCGGCATCCGTGCCACCCTTAATTTTGGCCATACCTTTGGTCACGCGATTGAAGCCGGCATGGGTTATGGTGAATGGTTACATGGTGAAGCTGTTGGCTGCGGCATGGTCATGGGTGCAGACCTCTCACGACGTCTGAACTTCATCACCCAAGATGAGCTTAATCGCTTAACTCAAATTATTCAGTCTATGAATCTGCCGATTGCGCCACCCAAGTTTGGTGCTCAGCGTTACATGGAATTAATGCAAGTAGATAAAAAGACTGAGGGTGGTCAGATTCGTTACGTCGTTCTGGAGAAGATAGGTAAAGCGCAAATCAAGAGTGTCCCTGACGCTCAGGTCATCGAGACCCTAACAGCGACTGGAGCAGTTTAATTTTTTAGCTTGCTTATTTATGAAGCAGGCTAATAGCAATTGCCTGCCCAGCTTGGGCACTAGCAAATTCAGATAAATCAGTGAGAAGCTCGCGCCCTGTTTTGGTATCTAGCCATAGGGGCGTAGCCAAAGTTCCTGCCCAGCGATAGTGATAACCGCCAGATTTAGCCGCTACCCAGATTTCATGTAAAGGTGGCTGTGTATTAACCACAATGACGCTGCGATCCCTAAATCGAATATTGATGACGTTGCCACCTTGACGTTCTACATCGAGGTCTAGATCCAGCGCATCGTCTGCAGCCTCTAGGGCGACCTCTATCGACTGCAATACATTGCTGCCCAACTGATGGAATTGCTTATCGTCAATGGTTTCCACAGTCAAATTGCTTGGCTTCATATTAGAGTCCTGCATGCTATATTCAATCATTCGTTTTAGAGACATTCATGATAGCGATTCTTAAAAGAACTCTTGGCATTAGCCTTCTAATATCCCTTGTTGGATGTGGGGTTAGAGGGCCCTTATATTTGCCAAATGTGCCACCGGCGCCTAGCCCTCCATCTGAGCCAGAGCCCAAAGGCAAGCTCTACCCACCCCAAAGCCCTGCTGCAACTAACTCATCATCGGCCAAGCAATGACAAGTAAAGCGATTCCACTCCCCGACCTAGCTGGATTTACAGAACGCAATGGCAATTGGTATGCGGAAGAAATTCCTTTGTCAGATTTGGCAAAAGAGTTTGGCACGCCTTTGTATGTCTATAGCAAAAAAGCGTTAACCGAGGCGTATCAAGCCTATGACAAAGCTTGTGTAGATTCCTCTGGGAAGCGACGTGCTCGCGTTCATTACGCCATGAAAGCCAATAGCAATTTAGCGGTGATTGATTGCTTCAAAAAATTAGGCTCTGGCTTTGACTTAGTCAGCGGTGGTGAATTAGCTCGTGCACTGGCAGTTGGTGCAGATCCAAAAAGTTTGGTATTTGCAGGTGTTGGTAAATCCGCCCATGAAATCGCTCAAGCATTGCAAGCAGGTGTTAAATGCATCAATGTGGAATCGATTGCAGAGCTGCATCAAATTAATCGCGTAGCAACTAAGCTCAACTGCCGTGCCCCAATTTCCTTACGCGTGAATCCCGATGTGGATGCACAAACGCATCCTTACATCTCTACTGGATTAAAAGGCAATAAATTCGGCATCGCTTATCACGAGGTTCTAAAAACCTATCGTGAAGCTGCATTACTCTCACAAATTGATGTGGTTGGAATCGATTGCCATATTGGCTCGCAAATCACTACAACTGCACCATACCTTGATGCGCTTGATAAGGTGCTCGAGTTAGTTGCTCAGCTGAAAAAAGAAGGTATTGAAATTCATCATCTTGATTTAGGTGGGGGCCTTGGCATTTCATACGGCGATGACAACCCGCCTGACATTACTGAGTTCACCAACACCCTACTCAACCGTGTTGCTGAGCGCGGCTTTGCTCATCTCGATATCGTCTTAGAGCCCGGCAGATCCCTTGTGGGTAATGCTGGCGTGCTTTTGACCCAAGTGGAATATCTCAAGCCTGGTGCTGAGAAAAACTTTTGCATTGTGGATGCAGCAATGACAGAGTTGATGCGTCCAGCCCTCTACGAGGCTTATCACGGCATCGTCCCCGTCCAAACCAAACAAGTTGCAAGCTCTACCTATGACATCGTTGGGCCTGTATGCGAATCTGGTGACTGGCTTGGAAGAGATCGCAAGCTTGCAGTTGAAGAAGGTGACCTGCTTGCTATTCTGTCTGCTGGTGCTTATGGTTTTGTAATGGCATCTAATTACAACACCAGGCCAAAACCTGCTGAGATTATGGTTGATGGCAAGAATGCATATGTCATTCGTGCACGTGAAAATATTACAGATCTCTTCTCTAGTGAAACCACCCTACCAAACTAAATTTAGTTATCTATTCATTTAGCTTGGTAATTTCCAGGCAATAAAAAACCCCGCTACTTCAGCGGGGTTTTTGTTTTGTGCTGAACGTAACTATTAATGCAAGCCCGCCATGTAATCAGCAACAGCTTTCATCTCTTGATCAGAAAGCTTAGTTGCGATCGTTGTCATCTGAGTGCTATTTTTACGAGTGCCCTCGCGGAACGCTAGCAACTGCGCAGTGTTGTACTCAGCCCACTGACCACCCATGCGTGGGTACTGTGATGGGATGCCGGCACCAGTTGGGCTATGACATGCTGCACATGCTGGAACGCCTTTAGCAGCGATACCACCACGGTAGATGCTTTGACCCAATTCAATCGTGTCTTTGTTCTGAGCAACACCCTGTGAAACTGGCTGACTAGCCAAGTAAGCAGAAATATTATTCATATCTTGCTCAGTCAGGGTAGCGGCCATTCCCATCATGACCGGGTTAGCACGTGAACCATCTTTGAAGTTCTTTAACTGCTTGGCTGTGTATGCTGCATGCTGAGCAGACAACTTAGGCCAAGTAGCAGTTGCGCTTTGGCCTTTAGGGCCGTGGCAAGTTAGGCAGGCAGTCACGCCACGACTAGCGTCGCCGTTAGAGTACAGCGCTTCGCCAGCCGCAGGATCGACTTTAGGCTTGCCCGGAACGGCTGGCTTAGCAGCTTCCGCCATCGGAGCGGCAGCAGGCGCAGGATCTGCGGCGCTAACCACGCCAGAGAAGCTGGTCATTGCCAGTAATAAGCCAGCGGCCAGGCTAGCGCTTACGCTAGTTAATTTGGAGATTTGAGAGGTTTGACGCATTATGTTTACCTTGGCAAAAATTCCTAAAAGTGTTTGGGCCCTACTTTTACAACCTTTTACCCAACACCATGAGATATTTCATGATTTTGCGTGATTTTACAATAGCTTCTGGACATGTCTAAACTCTTTCAAGCCCGATTTGCGACCACAGTCAATGACACCCATTGCCTGCCTGCCACTCCACTCCGAGAGGTGGCCTTTGCTGGGCGCTCAAATGCGGGTAAATCTAGTGCAATTAACGTACTTTGCAACCAAAAACGCCTCGCTTTTGCCAGTAAAACGCCAGGACGTACCCAGCACATCAACTATTTTGGTCTTTTTGCAAAAGATGATCTTTTAGCCTATTTAGTGGATTTACCGGGATATGGCTATGCAGCCGTCAATCATGAGACCAAATACCACTGGAATGCCCTTCTAAGCGATTACCTGCAGGAGCGGGAGCAACTGGTAGGCATGGTCCTCATTGTGGACTCCAGGCGAGGCATTACCGAGCTGGACGAGCAAATGATCCAATGGTTTGTGCCGACTGGTAAACCTATTCATGTTTTGCTCAGCAAGTGCGACAAGCTCAATAAAAGTGAGTGCAAGCATGTTTTAGAAGCGGTTCGCAAACAATTGCAGCAATATGATCCGGCGCTACCTGATGGCAATGGTGAATCCAAGCAACTTACGGCACAATTATTTTCAAGCACCAAGCGTATTGGCCTTGAAGAGGCCGACAATATTGTTATTAAATGGTTATTTGAAGCAGAGACTCAAGAAGATGAAATCACAAGCTAACTCTTTGTTGAACTTTCCGGCGCACCGCCCACGTCGCATGCGTCGCGATGATTGGTCGCGTCGCCTGATGCAAGAGAACAGCTTTTCTGCCAATGACTTGATCTACCCAGTATTCCTACTTGAAGGCCAAGGTAAATCAGAAGCTGTTGCCTCAATGCCTGGCGTGAATCGCGTATCCCTCGATTTATTGTTTGGTGTTGCTGAAGAATGCGTTTCGTTGGGCATTCCTGTGATGGCACTCTTTCCGGTGATTGATGCATCTCTGAAAACGCCTGATGGAAAAGAAGCTTTTAATCCCAATGGATTAATTCCGACTGCAGTGCGTGAACTCAAGAAGCGCTTTCCTAATTTGGGCATCATGACGGATGTCGCACTTGACCCTTACACAAGCCATGGTCAAGACGGCGTCTTAGATGAGCAAGGTCGTATTCTGAATGATGAGACCACAGCCATCTTGGTGCAACAAGCCGTTGCTCAAGCGCAAGCTGGTGTTGATATCGTTGCGCCATCGGACATGATGGACGGTCGTATCGGAAAAATTCGTGAGGCGCTAGAGCAGAAGAAACTCATTCACACTCGCATCATGGCTTACTCAGCCAAATACGCATCAGCTTTTTATGGTCCATTTCGTGATGCAGTAGGTTCAGCAAAAAATTTAGGTAAGGCTGATAAGAAAACCTATCAAATGGATTGCGCCAATACTGATGAGGCTTTGCGGGAGGTTGCTCTCGATATCAGCGAAGGTGCTGATATGGTGATGGTCAAACCTGGCATGCCTTACCTAGATATCGTACGTAGAGTGCGCGATGAATTTAATTACCCGACCTATGCGTATCAGGTAAGTGGCGAGTACGCTATGCTCAAAGCTGCCGCACAAAACGGCTGGCTTGATCACGATGCTGTGATGATGGAATCTTTGCTTGCATTTAAACGTGCTGGTGCAGATGGCATCTTGACCTACTTTGCGCTCGAGGCTGCACGCCTTATTAAAGCAAGTAAATAAATTTTGATGGTGAGGGCTGAATAAGTAAAAACTTATTCAGCCTCAAGTAATTTAATTTGCTAGTGCTTTTTTCAAGCGCTCAGCAAAACGCTGTGGCGGCATATAGCCAATTACACGTTGATCTTTTAACTCTTCAGAATTGAGATCAAAGATCAAAATTCCGGGCGGGCCAAATAATCCAAAGCGCTTCAACAAAGCCTGATTCTCAGCGCTATTCTTTGTAACATCGGCTTGCAGCAAAACAAATTTCTGCAGCTCTTGATTCACTTCAGGATTTGCGAAAGTATTGACTTCCATCTCCTTGCAAGAAATGCACCAGTCTGCATAAAAATCTAAGAGTACTAATTTCTTTTGCTCTTTTGCTTGGGCTAAGGCTTGATCTAACTGCGCGCTAGATTCAATCACAGCAAAACTTGCATTTCCAATCTGATGTTGGCGCTGGCCATTAGCAACGGCAGTCGTTGCACCGGTACCGCCATTCTGTAATAGTGGTGAAGCAATCCATGCCGCAGTAGCAACCAATAAAACACCCAATGTTCTTTGCAACCAAACCATCCAAATACCAGTTGATGGAATGAGGATGCGCGCTTCAATAGCAATAAAGAGGAGTGGCAAGCCCATACCCAAAGCCATTACAAAGAGGAGGCCTGCCCCCAAACTCATTGAGCCCGTTTGGGCAATGAAAGCGAGTACTCCTGCTAAAGGGGCGGTAATGCAAGGGCTGGCAACTAATGTAGAAATTCCACCCAGAGCAAAGGCACCCGCAAAACTGCCACCTTTGTGGCGCCCTGCTAATTGATCCACCTTTTGCTGCCAAGACTGGGGCATTCTGAGCTCATATAGGCCAAATAGGCTGCCTGATAAGGCCAATAGAAGCAATGCAAACCCAATCAGCGCTATAGGGCTCTGTAGAGCTCTTTGGACACTTCC
Source organism: Polynucleobacter sp. 78F-HAINBA (assembly GCF_018882325.1). GTDB lineage: Bacteria > Pseudomonadota > Gammaproteobacteria > Burkholderiales > Burkholderiaceae > Polynucleobacter. The sequence goes on from NZ_JACVOQ010000004.1 coordinate 112,207, forward strand.
ACCTAAGGCAGCCATCAAGACTCCGGCCAAAGCATATACGCAGGCCATACCGAGCACATAGGCCACCGCCAATAAGCTTGCGCGGCCCTTACTGATGGATTGCTTACCCTGCGTTCCAAATACCACGCTCGAGAGAATCGGCAGCATCGGAAGAACACAGGGGGTGAAAGCTAATGCCAGGCCCAGAATAAAGAAAGCTAGGAAAAGATATCCAGTTGGCGTGCTTTCTAAAAAGCGACCAATGGCATTAACGTCATCACGCTCACGCCATACATCCATTAGGCTTAATTCTTTTTTGGGGGTATTACCTGCTTCAACGCCTTCCAATAATTCTGGTATCGGCCCAGCCTTTACGCCAGTGCCTGCAAGTAGGAACTTGAGAGTCATTGGTGGATAACAAATTCCCGCTTCAGCGCAACCTTGCAACTCCAACTCTAGATATAGAGGCTTTCCCGCTTCCGCTTTTTTATCTAGCGTGAGCAGAAATACCTGCTTATAAACCTGCATTTTCTTCTGAAAAGTTTCGTCATACTTTTCAACTCCAGCAGGGAGTGATGCCTTTACAAGCCCTAATTTACTGGGCTCGGAGCCCATCTTGAAATGCAGGGATTCTTGATAGATGTAATAACCCTTGGCTGGAAAAATCTCCAACTCGATGTCGTTTGTATTCACCACCCACGTTGCTTCAGCCTGAAATGCTTTCTCAGGCGGTAGGAATTCTGGGGCTGCGAAAGCATTTCCAACAAAGAATAGGAGTGCCGCTAGAACCGGGATGAATTTATTAATCATTCTCATGGCACTCACTTTACCTCGGCCTGCACCCACTTGCCATACAGCGCTTCATATTTTTCGGGAGCGTAGGCAATCACCTCTGGCAAATCATAAGGGTGATGACTTTTGATGAAATTAGAAATATCTACCCACTTATCTGCAACCGTCTTTGCTGACAATAGAACTTCCCTTGCTTCGCAAATCTTGCCTTCCCAGCGATAGATGGAATGCACACCCTCCTGAATTTGCACGCAAGCAGCCAGATGACCTTCAAGCAATTGATGCGCCATTTTCTTTGCATCTTCAAGGGATGCAAAACTGGTGACAATAATCAATAGTTCAGCAGATTGGTCTTTGGTCATGATGTATTTATAGCGGTATAAATGAAAAAAGCCAGACCGAAGCCTGGCTTTTAATCTTGCTAAAGGGCTTAAGCCTCTTCAGCTACTGCTGTTTCTTCAACTTCCGGACGATCTACCAACTCAACCAAAGCCATAGGTGCATTGTCACCATGACGGAAGCCAAACTTCAAAATACGAAGGTAGCCGCCTGGACGAGTTGCGTAACGTGGGCCGAGCTCTGTGAAGAGTTTGGTCACGATATCGCGATCGCGTGTGCGATTGAATGCCAAGCGACGGTTTGCTAAGTTATCTTTTTTACCCAAGGTAATTAAAGGCTCAACAACCATGCGCAATTCTTTTGCTTTTGGCAAAGTCGTTTTAATGACTTCGTGCTCCAAGAGTGAATTGGACATGTTGCGCAGCATCGCCAAGCGATGTGATGATGTTCTGTTTAGTTTGCGTAAGCCGTTTCCGTGACGCATGATGCTTCCTTTCTAATTATTTCTCGAGGTTAGCTGGAGGCCAGCTTTCGAGTTTCATGCCAAGACTTAAGCCACGAGCCGCCAATACATCTTTGATTTCATTCAAAGACTTACGACCTAAATTAGGCGTCTTCAACAATTCATTCTCTGTACGTTGAATCAAGTCACCGATGTAGTAAATGTTCTCAGCCTTCAAGCAGTTTGCAGAGCGCACTGTGAGTTCGAGATCATCAACCGGACGCATCAACATTGGATCAACCATTGAAGAGCGGCTTGGTGCGAGATCACCAGAAACTTCGCTGCTTTCGAGGGCTGCGAATACAACTAACTGGTCAACCAAAATGGTAGCGGCTTGACGAATCGCCTCTTCGGGAGACAACACACCGTTTGTTTCGATTGTCATTACGAGACGATCGAGGTCGGTACGTTGCTCAACACGAGCAGACTCAACAGCGTAGCTAACACGGCTTACTGGGCTAAATGAGGCATCCAATACGATGCGACCAATGATCTTGGTAGCTTCGTCATGGTATTGACGCATATTGCCTGGTACATAGCCACGGCCTTTTTCAACCTTGATCTGCATATCCAACTTGCCACCAGCTGACAGGTGAGCGATAACGTGATCAGGGTTAATGATTTCTACATCATGTGGCAAATCAATATCTTTTGCAGTAACAACGCCTGGGCCTTCTTTACGCAAATTGATAGTAACTTCGTCACGTGACTGCAACTTAAATACGATACCTTTGAGGTTCAACAAAAGGTTAACTACATCCTCTTGAACGCCATCTAATGTGGAGTATTCATGAACAACACCAGCAATTGCTACTTCAGTTGGCGCATAACCAACCATCGAGGACAACAAAACACGACGTAATGCATTGCCGAGTGTGTGACCATAGCCACGCTCGAACGGCTCCATAACAACCTTAGCTTGGTTGGCGGTAAGCGCTTCAACAGAAATAATTTTTGGCTTGAGCAAATTTGTTTGCATATTTTTCCCTTGAGAGTACCTAATTAGCGTGAATACAATTCGACGATCAAACTTTCATTAATTTCACCGCTAATATCTTCACGGTCAGGCACTTGCTTAAACGTTCCCTCAAGCTTGGCTGCGTCAACTGAAACCCAAGTAACAGCTGCCATTTGTCCAACCAAATTGAGTGATTCTGTAATACGCGCTTGCTTCTTCGCTTTTTCACGAATCGCCACTACATCACCAGGCTTAACCTGAATTGATGGAATGTTTACTGGGCTGCCATTGAGCAAAATTGCGCAATGAGAAACCAATTGACGCGCTTCAGCACGAGTAGAACCAAAGCCCATGCGATATACCACGTTGTCTAAACGTGACTCAAGCAACTGGAGCAATGTTTCACCAGTGTTGCCCTTACGACGCTCAGCTTCCGCGAAGTAACGACGGAATTGACGCTCTAATACGCCATAGATACGCTTAACCTTTTGCTTTTCACGCAATTGATTACCGTAATCAGATGTTCTTGAGCCAGATGTACGGCCATGTTGACCAGGCTTAGTATCTAACTTGCACTTGTCTGACAGGGCGCGACGTGCGCTCTTTAAAAATAAGTCGGTACCTTCCCGACGTGCTAATTTGGCCTTAGGCCCTAAGTAACGTGCCACGATGCTTTCCTTTCTTTGCCGCAGTCTTACGACCGGCGGTGAGTTCGCCTTTTAAATCAGGCGAACAGTGGGCTTTAATAAAAAACTACTAAAACTGTTGTACTGCCAACATCCAAGCTTAGATACGACGACGCTTAGGAGGACGGCAACCATTGTGTGGAACTGGAGTTACGTCTTGAATCTCAGTGATCTTGATGCCCAATGAGTTCAATGCACGAACTGCTGATTCACGACCTGGGCCTGGGCCTTTGATCTGAACTTCCAAATTCTTGATACCGCATTCAATGGCTGTCTTACCAGCAACTTCAGCAGCTACCTGAGCAGCAAAAGGTGTTGATTTACGTGAGCCCTTGAAACCCTGGCCACCAGATGTTGCCCATGAAAGCGCATTACCTTGGCGATCAGTGATCGTAATAATGGTGTTATTAAAAGAAGCGTGAACGTGTGCAATACCGTCAGCAACGTTCTTTTTAACCTTCTTGCGTGCGCGCTGTGAAGCTGCAGAAGCGGATTGTTGTTTTGCCATGTCAATAAACTTTCTTGATTATTTCTTGAGTTGCACGCCAGACTTACGTGGGCCCTTGCGGGTACGCGCGTTAGTCTTAGTACGTTGACCACGTACAGGCAAGCCCTTACGATGACGAACGCCACGATAGCAGCCTAAGTCCATCAAACGCTTGATGCTCATCGTTACTTCACGACGAAGGTCACCTTCAGTGATGAACTTACCTACTTCATCACGCAACTTTTCCAAGTCACCGTCAGTAAGATCTTTAACTTTTTTGTCGATAGCAACACCTGTGGTTTCACAAATTTTGCGAGCACGAGTTGTGCCGATGCCAAAAATTGCTGTTAAACCGATAACAGTATGTTGATGATTTGGGATATTTACCCCAGCGATACGTGCCATGAGATTTCCTCTTAATTAACCAGATCAGCCTTGACGCTGCTTATGACGTGCGTCTGAAGAACAGATCACGCGCACAACGCGTTTGCGCTTAATGATCTTGCAATTTCTGCAAATACACTTAACGGATGCCAAAACTTTCATAACTCACCTCTAAAAAAATATGTACTACTTAATCTTTACTTCGCTCGGAAAATGATTCTTGCGCGCGTCAGGTCGTAAGGAGTCATCTCCACCGTCACCTTATCTCCTGGCAGGATGCGGATGTAATGCATCCTCATCTTTCCAGAAATGTGCCCTAGAACCACATGTCCGTTCTCTAGCTTCACGCGAAACATTGCGTTCGGCAAATTCTCAATAATTTCTCCCGCCATCTGAATTACATCGTCTTTAGACATTCAGTTAAGCGCCCATCTTAAAGTTAGCTTTTTTCATCAAAGAACCATATTGTTGTTGCATTACGAATGACTGAACTTGAGCCATGAAATCCATTGCAACAACGACAATAATCAACAATGAAGTACCGCCAAAATAGAATGGCACGTTGTACTTCAACACTAAGAATTCTGGCAACAAGCAAACCAAAACCATATAAATTGCACCAGCCAATGTCAAACGAACCAAGATCTTGTCGATATAACGACCAGTCTGATCGCCAGGACGAATACCTGGAACAAAAGCACCGCTCTTCTTTAAGTTATCTGCAGTCTCACGGCTGTTGAAAACCAAAGCTGTGTAGAAGAAGCAGAAGAAAATAATCGCAGCTGCATACAAAATTGTGTAAACAGGTTGACCTGGGGCTAATGTTGCTGCCAAGTCTTTAATAATTCTGCTGAACATATTGGTAGGCTCGCCTGATGTAAACCAGCCAGCAATCGTTGCAGGGAACAAAATAATGGATGAAGCAAAAATTGGAGGGATAACACCAGCCATGTTCAACTTTAATGGGAAGTATGAAGACTGACCGCCATACACCTTGTTACCAACTTGACGTTTAGCGTAGTTCACCAAAATACGGCGCTGACCACGCTCTACAAATACAACAAAATATGTCACTGCAATACAAATCACTACGATAAGTAATGCGGATAGGATGTTCATGGAACCGGTACGAACTAATTCAAGCAAGCTACCGATTGCAGTTGGCAAGCCAGAAACAATGCCGCCGAAAATAATAATAGAGATGCCGTTGCCAAGACCGCGCTCAGTGATCTGCTCGCCGAGCCACATCAGGAACATCGTGCCAGTAACTAAAGTAACTACTGTATTGAGTTCAAACATGAAGCCAGGATTAATAACCAAACCTGGTTGAGCTTGCAGTGCAACTGAGATACCTAATGCCTGGAATGTAGCCAAGAACACAGTGCCATAACGGGTGTACTGAGTAATCTTGCGCTGTCCTGCTTGGCCTTCTTTTTTCAAAGACTCCAAAGAAGGAACAACAATCGTCATTAACTGCATGATGATCGACGCAGAGATGTACGGCATGATTCCTAAAGCAAAAACTGTAAAGCGCGATAAAGCACCACCTGAGAACAGATTGAACATTCCTAAGATGCCATCTTTTTGACCGGAGAACAATTGAGCCAATTGGTCAGGATCAATACCTGGAACAGGAATGTGTGCGCCCAAACGGAACACGAGCAATGCCAAAACTAGGAATACCAAGCGTTGACGTAATTCGCCAAACTTGTTTCCTGATTGAGCAATATTTGCTGTGTTGGTAGGAGCGAGTGCCATCGTTTACTAAAAACTAATTAAACCAAGTCAACCAATTTGCCGCCAGCTGCTTCAATAGCCGCTTTCGCACCTGCAGTTGCTGTAATACCTTTGAGGGTCACAGCAATTGACAGTTCACCAGTTTTAATTACTTTGACTGCATTGATCTGCTCGCCAGCAAAACCATGAGCTCTCAAAACCAACAAGTCCACTTCTGGCAAATTGATTTTTGCTAAGTCATTCAAAGTGATTTGACCAACGTGACGACGTGTCAAAGACACGAAACCGCGTTTTGGCAAACGACGATACATAGGCATCTGACCGCCCTCGAATCCAACCTTGTGGAATCCGCCGGAACGTGATTTTTGACCTTTGTGACCGCGGCCTGCAGTTTTACCAAGACCTGAACCGATGCCGCGACCTACGCGACGACGATTTTTCTTGGATCCCTCTGCGGGTTTGAGTGTATTGAGTTGCATATTCTTCGCCTATTTACTTGCTAGTTATTAGCCAATGACTTTAACTAGATAAGAAACTTTATTAATCATTCCGCGAACTGCTGGAGTGTCTTCCAATTCTGAAACAGAATTGATACGTCCGAGGCCTAAACCACGAACAGTTGCACGGTGGCTTTCGCGTGTGCCGATCAAGCTGCGTACCAATTGCAGTTTGACTTTGGAGTTAGATGTTGTCATTTATAGATTCCTAATCTTTTGGTCTTAGCCGAGAATCTCTTCAACTGACTTACCGCGCTTAGCAGCAATTTCAGAAGGAGTGCTCATCTTGCTCAAGCCATCAATCGTTGCACGAACCATGTTGTAAGGGTTTGTTGAGCCAAGAGACTTAGCAACAACGTTAGTTACACCCATTACATCGAAGATTGCGCGCATTGGGCCACCAGCGATAACGCCAGTACCGTCTTTTGCTGGAGAAATCATCACGCGTGACGCGCCATGCTTACCAATCACAGTGTGTTGCAAAGTACCTTTACGTAAGGAAACTTTGATCATCTTGCGGCGTGCTTCGTCCATTGCCTTTTGAACAGCAACTGGAACTTCTTTTGATTTGCCTTTGCCCATGCCGATACGACCATCGCCATCGCCAACTACAGTGAGTGCAGCGAAGCCGAGAATACGACCACCCTTAACCACTTTAGTTACACGATTAACAGCAATCATCTTCTCGCGAAGACCGTCATCACGCTCTTCGTTTTGCATCTTGTTTTGCATTTTTGCCATGTTTTTTCCTAAACCCTATTAGAACTTCAGGCCGGCTTCACGCGCAGCTTCAGCTAAGGCCTTAATACGGCCGTGGTAACGATGACCGGAACGATCAAAAGCAACATCAACAACGCCTGCTTTAACAGCACGCTCAGCAACTAATTTGCCGATTTGTTTTGCCGCATCAGCGTTGCCGCCGTTTTTGATTGCTTGGCGCAAATCTTTTTCCATTGTTGAAGCAGCTGCTACAACTTTGGTTCCACATGGGCTGTATACCTGTGCAGAAATGTGTGAGTTGCTACGGATAACTGTTAAGCGATTTGCCAATGCTTCGGCAATGCGAATACGAGTCTGCCTAGCGCGTCTTTGTCTGGATTCGTCTTTATTCATTTTTTAATCTCGCTTACTTCTTCTTAGTTTCTTTCAGGTGTACAACCTCATCCACGTAGCGAACGCCCTTGCCTTTGTATGGCTCTGGTGAACGGTATGCGCGAACTTCAGCGGCAACCTGGCCAACTTGCTGCTTGTTGGAACCTTTAATAATGATTTCAGTTTGAGTTGGCGTCTCAGCTTTTACACCCTTTGGCAGGTTGTAAATAATGTCGTGTGAGAAACCTAACTGCAACTTCAATGTTTCGCCTTGAGCAGCAGCACGGTAACCAACGCCTACCAAGCTGAGCTTGCGCTCAAAGCCAGCAGTTACGCCAACAACCATGTTGTTTACTAAAGCGCGGGCTGTACCTGACTGTGCACCAGCTTCTGGTGTGTCGTTATTTAAAACAACTGTCAATACGCCATCTTCTTGTTTCAAACCAACAGAAGGATGCAAGTTATGTGTCAAAGTTCCCAATGGACCCTTAACAGTAATGTTTGCACCGTTGATGCTGATTTCAGCGCCCTTAGGGACTGGAATAGGTGATTTACCAACGCGGGACATATTTCTCTCCTTACGCGACGTAGCAAATAACTTCGCCACCAACGCCGTTTGCACGTGCTTTGCGGTCTGTCATTACGCCTTGTGGGGTTGAAATAATTGCAATGCCCAAGCCATTCATCACTTCAGGAATGTCGTGACGGCCTTTGTAGATACGTAGACTTGGTGTAGAAACACGGTCAATACGCTCAATAACAGGGCGGCCTGCGTAGTATTTGAGTTCAATGTGTAGCACTGGCTTAGCTGCTTCACCTTTGATTTCAAAACTATCGATATAACCTTCATCCTGCAAGACTTTTGCAATAGCTACTTTAACTTTTGACGACGGCATCAAGACTACGGGTTTCTGCACTGCTTGCGCATTGCGGATCCTTGTCAACATGTCGGCGATTGGATCGCTGATACTCATGAGTTCTCCTAATTCTTTCGCCGCTTACCAGCTGGCCTTGGTTAAACCGGGGATTTCGCCACGGAAGGCGATTTCACGAATCTTGCTACGCGCTAAACCAAACTTGCTGAATACACCGCGTGGACGACCGGTTAATGAACAACGATTTCTTTGACGAATCGGGCTTGCGTTACGTGGAAGTGCCTGTAGCTTCAAGCGAGCTTCATAGCGCTCTTCATCACTGCGTGATTGATCAGCAATGATTGCCTTGAGTTCAGCACGCTTTACAGCGTACTTCTCTACAGTTTTAGCGCGCTTATTCTCGCGCTCAATTAGGGATAGTTTTGCCACGTTAGCCTCTTAATTGCGGAATGGGAATTTGAACGCTGCTAACAAAGCTTTTGCTTCTTCGTCAGTCTTAGCGGTCGTCGTAATACTGATGTTGAGACCACGGAGGGCATCAATTTTGTCGTATTCGATTTCAGGGAAAATGATTTGCTCTTTAACGCCGATGTTGTAGTTACCACGGCCGTCAAATGCCTTACCGGAAATTCCGCGGAAGTCACGTACGCGTGGCAAAGCAACAGTCACGAAACGATCTAAAAATTCGTACATGCGTGCACCACGCAATGTCACCATGGCACCGATTGGGTAGCCTTGACGAATTTTGAAACCAGCAATCGCTTTTTTCGCTTTTGTCACAACTGGCTTTTGACCTGCTACTTTAGTCAAATCACCAACTGCATTTTCGATAATTTTCTTGTCGTTCACTGCATCGCCCAAGCCCATGTTCAGGGTTACCTTAGTGATACGTGGAACTTCCATTACTGACTTGTAACCAAATTTGGCGATCAAATCAGCAACAACTTTAGCTTGATAGTGTTCTTGAAAACGTGTGCTCATAATTTCTCCGTGCCCCTTATGCGCTTAAAGTTGCGCCAGTGGTTTTGAGGAAACGTTGCTTTTTACCGTCCACGAGTTTGATACCAACACGTGATGGTTTGCCGTTACCGTCAACCACAGCCACATTAGAAATGTGTACAGGCATCGTCTTGTCAATCATGCCGCCAGTAACGCCGGCTGCTGGATTTGGCTTAACGCTCTTTTTGTAAATATTTACGCCTTCGATTACTAATTTGTTCTCGAGAACGGCTGTAACTGTCCCTTGCTTGCCCTTATCGCGGCCAGTCAACAGAACTACTGAATCACCTTTACGAATCTTTTTCATATCAGCCTCTTAAATAACTTCGGGGGCGAGAGAAACGATCTTCATGAACTTCTCAGTACGCAATTCGCGCGTAACTGGTCCAAAGATACGTGTGCCGATTGGCTCTAACTTAGCGTTGAGCAATACTGCAGCGTTTCCATCGAACTTAATCAATGAGCCGTCTGGACGGCGTACACCCTTAGCAGTTCTCACTACTACGGCGTTATAAATATCACCTTTTTTTACACGGCCACGTGGAGCAGCGGACTTTACAGTCACTTTGATGACATCACCGATACTGGCGTAACGACGCTTAGAGCCGCCCAATACCTTGATGCACAAAACTTCACTGGCGCCTGTGTTATCGGCGACCTGTAATCTACTTTCGGTCTGAATCATTTTTTAATCCCCAACTTGTTAGCCAAAGGCAAACAGTCTTGGTTCCGTCTATGGGCTTTAACGAAAGTTAAAACCCGGAATTAATGAAAAAACACTGCTTCTCCCAATAAAACCAGAGAAGCCTTCTATCATACTACGCAAAACAGGGATTTGGCAAGAAAGTTCGCCAAAATCCCTAATATTTCTTTAAATACCTTTGGATTCTTGAACTAAACGGGTCACAACCCAAGATTTAGTACGTGAAATTGGCTTAGATTCAGCAATTTCAACGGTATCACCCATCTTGTATTGGCCAGCTTCGTCATGAGCGTGGTATTTTTTGGACTGTCCAACATATTTGCCATAAAGCGCATGTTTTACTTGGCGCTCAACTAGCACAGTCACAGTTTTTTGCATTTTATCGCTAACGACACGACCCACAAGGGTGCGGCGCAAGGGTTTAGATAATTCTGTCATATCCCTTTTTCCTTATTTCTGTGCAGTTTTTTGAGTAATAAAAGTCTTCACGCGAGCAATTTCACGCTTAGTTTTACCCAATTGGCTGGTATTTGTGAGTTGCTGAGTACCCTTTTGCATACGGAGCTTGAAGCTAGTCTTCAAGAGCTCTGTTAATTCTGCGTTCAAGGCAACCAGATCTTTGGATGCTAATTCTGTCTTTTTCATAATCTCTATCCCGATCAACCTAAGTGGCGAATCACGAAAGTGGTTTGCAATGGCAACTTAGCAGCAGCAAGCTTGAAAGCCTCGCGCGCCAAACCTTCATCCACACCATCCATCTCGTACAAAATCTTGCCTGGTTGAATTTCTGCTACGTAGTACTCTGGATTACCTTTACCGTTACCCATACGCACTTCAGCTGGCTTTTGTGAAATTGGCTTGTCTGGGAAAATACGAATCCAGATACGACCACCACGCTTAATGTGACGTGTCATTGCGCGACGTGCAGATTCAATCTGACGTGCAGTCAAACGACCACGGCCAATAGCTTTCAATCCAAAGTCACCAAAGGCTACTGAACTACCGCGTGTTGCCACGCCAGTGTTACGTCCCTTTTGTTCCTTGCGATACTTACGACGCTTTGGTTGTAGCATGCTTACTCTCCTGACTTCTGCGCTTCAGCACTTGGGGCTTCAGCGGCTTTCGGTGCACGCTTTACTGCTGGCTTAGCAGCAACTAAAGGCTTGCTGTCAGCTGCTGGTTTGCGTGCGGTTGTTTTAGCTGGTGCGCGACGTGGCTTTTTCTCTTCAGCTGCTGGCTCTGCTGTTACTGCTACAGCATCAGCACCGCGGCCTAATGTATCGCCTTTGTATACCCAAACTTTTACACCGATGATGCCGTATGTTGTTTCCGCTTCTGAAGTTGCGTAATCAATATCAGCCTTCAATGTATGAAGTGGAACACGACCTTCACGGTACCATTCGCGACGTGCAATTTCAGCACCATTCAAACGACCAGAAGACATGATCTTGATTCCTTGTGCACCAAGGCGCATTGCATTTTGCATTGCACGCTTCATTGCACGACGGAACATGATGCGCTTCTCTAACTGTTGAGTAATAGAGTCAGCGATCAATTGAGCATCAACTTCAGGCTTACGAATTTCTTCGATGTTCACATGGACTGGAACGCCCATACGCTTCTGGAGTTCACGACGGAGAACTTCAATATCTTCACCTTTTTTACCGATCACAACACCTGGGCGTGAGCTGTAAATTGTGATGCGTGCGTTCTTTGCAGGACGCTCAATAATCACTTTACTTACTGATGCATTCTTCAACTTCTTCTTGAGATAGATGCGGACATCTACGTCCTCTTTGAGCATCTTCGCAAAATCAGTATTGTTTGCATACCACTTTGATGTCCAGTTCTTCGTTACCGAGAGTCGGAATCCGGTTGGGTTTATCTTTTGTCCCATATCTTCCCTTAGTTACTCAAGGTCACGGTGATGTGACATGTTTGTTTTTCGATTTGATTACCGCGACCCTTAGCACGTGCTGTGAAGCGCTTCAAGGAAGTACCTTTATCAACAATAATTGTTGAAACCTTGAGCTCATCAATATCAGCACCCTTATTGTGTTCAGCGTTGGCCATTGCGGACTCAACAACTTTCTTCACAATGAAGGCAGCTTTCTTGGGGCTGAAATTCAAAATGTTCATAGCGCGAGCAATTGGCAAACCACGGATTTGGTCAGCGACCAAACGTGTCTTTTGCGCAGAAATGCGGGCGCCCTTGTGAATAGCTTTAACTTCCATCATCATCCCCTTACTTCTTTGTTACTTTCTTGTCAGCAGCGTGACCTTTGAAAGTACGGGTCAAGGCAAATTCGCCTAACTTATGACCCACCATGTTTTCTGATACATATACCGGAACGTGTTGACGACCGTTATGTACAGCAATCGTCAGACCAATAAAGTCTGGGAGGATTGTTGAACGGCGTGACCAAGTTTTGATCGGCTTTTTGTCTTTGTTGGCTTGTGCAACTTCAACTTTTTTTACTAAGCTGGCGTCGCAAAATGGGCCTTTTTTAGCTGAACGTGTCATATCTATTTATCCTTATCGCTTAACGTTTTTGACGACGTTGAACGATCATCGAAGTTGTACGCTTATTGCGACGTGTACGATAACCTTTGGTTGGTGTGCCCCATGGGGAGACAGGTACACGGCCTTCGCCAGTTCTACCTTCACCACCACCGTGTGGGTGATCTACTGGGTTCATTGCCACACCGCGAACGGTTGGGCGAATACCACGCCAGCGATTTGCACCAGCTTTACCGATAACGCGCAAGCTATGCTCTTCATTACCAACTTCACCAATAGTGGCACGGCAATCGATCAAAATACGACGTACTTCACCAGAGCGCAAGCGCACCTGAGCGTATACACCTTCACGAGCCAATAACACTGCTGAACCACCGGCAGAACGCGCGATTTGAGCGCCTTTGCCTGGCAACATTTCTACGCAGTGAATCGTGCTACCAACTGGAATGTTGCGAATTGGCAAGTTGTTACCAGACTTGATTGGGGCTTCAGAACCACTCATCAATGCCTGACCAACAGTCATGCCTTTTGCAGCAAGAATATAGCGACGCTCACCATCAGCAAACACGATCAATGCAATATTTGCACTGCGGTTTGGATCGTATTCCAAGCGTTCAACTTTTGCTGGAATACCATCTTTGTCGTTGCGTTTGAAATCAACAACACGATAGTGATGCTTATGACCACCGCCCTTATGACGGGTAGTGATGTGACCATTATTGTTACGACCTGCTTTTTGGAACTGTGGCTCTACCAACGCTGCAAAAGGCTTACCTTTATGCAGGTCAGGATTTACCACCTTGACCATTGAGCGACGACCTGGTGAGGTCGGTTTTGTCTTCATCAAAGGCATGATTAATTCGCCTCCGCTTCAAAGTTAATTTCTTGACCTGGCTTCAAGCTAACGTAGGCCTTCTTAGTGTGGTCGCGACGACCTTCAAAACGGCCATAGCGCTTTGGCTTACCCTTTTGATTCACGATTTGAACAGAGTCAACTTGCACTTTAAAGAGCAACTCAACTGCTTGTTTTACATCGCTCTTATTCGCGTCGCGTGTAACTTGGAATACCACTTGTTCGTTTTTCTCTGCAACCATAGTGGCTTTTTCAGAGATAACCGGTCCAAGCAGAACCTTCATCAAGCTGTGATCGTTTTTACGGACTTGGCTCATTTCAGCAACTCCTCAATTTTTGCGATCGCTGCTTTGCTTACCAATACTTTTTTGTATTGAACTAAAGCTAATGGATCAGCGTGCTGTGGCTCACATACAGCAACCTTATGCAAGTTGCGTGATGCCAAGTACAAATTCTCGCTAACCTGATCAACGATGATCAAGACTGAATCCAAGCCCATTGCTTTAACTTTGTCAGCTAAAACTTTAGTCTTTGGAGCATCAAGATTAAATTGGTCAACAACATTCAAACGACCTTCGCGTGCTAACTGAGACAAAATTGATCTCATACCAGCGCGGTACATTTTCTTGTTTACTTTTTGGCTGAAATTTTCTTCAGGTGAATTCGGGAATATACGACCACCTCCACGCCACAGCGGGGAAGAGCTCATACCAGCACGTGCACGACCAGTACCTTTTTGACGCCAAGGTTTTTTGGTTGTGTGCTTAACTTGCTCACGGTCTTTTTGTGCACGGTTACCGCTACGTGCATTTGCTTGGTAAGCCACAACAACTTGGTGTACCAATGCTTCGTTATATTCGCGCTCGAATACTTCTGGCGAGGCTTGAACGCCTGCGCCCAAAGTTCCGTTATCTTGGAGAAGCTTAAGTTCCATATTCGCTCTCCTTATTTCTTCTTCAACGGTGTCTTCACCGCTGGAGTAACAATAACTTTACCGCCTGGGGCACCTGGAATAGCGCCTTTAACCATGATGAGATTGCGTTCTGCATCAATGCGTGCGATGACTAAATTTTGTACAGTGCGTGTTTCGTCACCAAGGTGGCCTGTCATGCGCTTACCTGGGAAAACACGACCTGGATCTTGCGCCATACCGATAGAACCTGGCACGTTATGTGAACGTGAGTTACCGTGTGACGCGCGACCTGAAGCGAAGTGATGGCGCTTGATGGTACCGGCATAGCCTTTACCAATCGTTACACCTTGTACGTCCACTTTTTGGCCGGCAGCAAAGGCAGTGTCAGCAGGAATTACTTGTCCTGGCGTCATTTCTGCGATTTTTGCTGCATCTAAATGAAATTCGTTGAGACCGTTACCAGCCATCACACCCGCTTTAGCGAAGTGACCAGCCATTGCTTTGGTAACGCGAGTAGCTCTACGTGTGCCATGTGCCAACTGGATAGCATCATAGCCATCAGTTGCCTGGGTCTTGATTTGAGCGATTCTGTTGTCGCTCACGTCAATTACGGTGACAGGAATTGCTTCCCCTTCGTCCGTAAATAGACGGGTCATGCCGATCTTGCGACCGATTAAGCCTAAGCTCATATTCATGCTCCACGCCGACTTCGATTGGTCGGCAAAATTAATTTAAGTGATTTACAAGTAAAAGTACTTCTAAATCAATAAGTTACGACGTTTTTAATGCTGATAAAACCTTTAAATTCGCCCAAATAATTGAGCGAAGCCTTAGATTCTATCCCGAAAGGCCAGTCTTGGCAAGCGCCAAGACTGGAAATACTGAATTACTGCAACTTAATTTCGACGTCCACACCTGCTGGGAGGTCTAATTTCATCAAGGCATCTACTGTTTTCTCTGTAGGATCAACGATATCCATCAAACGCAGATGGGTACGAATCTCTAACTGGTCACGTGATGTCTTGTTGACGTGTGGTGAACGCAGAATGTCAAAGCGCTCGATACGTGTTGGCAAAGGTACTGGACCCTTAACAACTGCACCAGTACGCTTAGCTGTATCAACGATTTCAGCTGCAGACTGGTCGATCAAACGGTAATCAAATGCTTTAAGACGAATACGAATTTTTTGGTTTTGCATATTAATTCCAAAGAGCGTTGTGGTGCTGCCACGTTATATTTCTAAAGAGCTCGGTGACATCCGCAGCACGGACGTCACCGGTTAGCAAACCGCTAAATAATTTACTGCTATTAAGCCAAAATCTTTGCAACCACGCCGGCGCCAACAGTACGGCCACCTTCACGGATCGCAAAACGTAAACCTTCTTCCATCGCGATAGGAGCGATGAGTTTTACGGTAATCGTGACGTTATCACCAGGCATAACCATTTCTTTGTCTTTTGGCAACTCGATTGAACCAGTTACGTCCGTTGTACGGAAGTAAAACTGTGGACGATAGTTGTTAAAGAATGGAGTATGACGACCACCTTCATCTTTACCCAAGATGTAAACCTCGGCTGTAAAGTGAGTATGTGGGGTGATTGAACCTGGCTTAGCCAAAACTTGGCCACGCTCAACTTCTTCACGTTTTGTACCGCGTAACAAGATGCCAACGTTATCGCCTGCTTGACCTTGGTCGAGCAATTTGCGGAACATTTCAACACCAGTACAAGTTGTCTTGAGTGTTGGCTTGATACCGATAATTTCAATCTCTTCACCAACTTTAACGATACCGCGCTCGATACGGCCTGTAACAACAGTACCGCGACCGGAGATAGAGAACACGTCCTCTACTGGCATCAAGAACGCACCGTCAACAGCACGCTCTGGAGTTGGGATGTATGAGTCAAGCGCTTCAGCCAACTTCATGATGGCTTCTTTACCCAATGGGCCTTCGTCGCCTTCAAGAGCTAACTTAGCAGAACCTTGAACGATTGGTGTGTCATCGCCAGGGAAGTCGTACTTAGATAGAAGCTCACGAACTTCCATTTCTACGAGTTCTAACAACTCAGCGTCATCAACCATGTCGCACTTGTTCAAGAATACGATGATGTATGGAACACCAACTTGGCGTGCCAAGAGGATGTGCTCACGAGTCTGGGGCATTGGGCCGTCAGCTGCTGAGCAAACCAAAATAGCGCCGTCCATCTGAGCAGCACCAGTAATCATGTTCTTAACGTAGTCAGCATGTCCTGGGCAATCCACGTGTGCGTAGTGACGATTCGCTGTCTCATACTCAACGTGTGCTGTATTAATAGTAATACCACGTGCTTTTTCTTCTGGAGCAGCATCGATCTGATCGTATGCTTTTGCTTCGCCACCGAATGCTTTTGAAAGCACAGTTGCAATAGCTGCTGTCAATGTGGTTTTACCATGGTCAACGTGACCGATTGTGCCAACGTTTACGTGCGGTTTTGTCCGCTCAAACTTTTCTTTTGCCATTTTTTTGTCTGCCTTCTTAGCTAGTCAATATTCAAAATAATGTGGATAAATTACTTCGCTTTAGCAGCCATCACTGCTTCAGCAACGTTCTTAGGTGCTTCGGAATAATGCTTAAATTCCATGGTGTAGGTAGCGCGACCTTGGGTCAACGAGCGCAAGCCAGTTGAGTAACCAAACATCTCTGCCAATGGCACTTCAGCGCGAACGATCTTACCGCCCCCTGGAATGTCATCCATACCTTGCAAAATACCGCGACGTGATGAGAGGTCACCCATTACGTTACCCATGAAATCTTCTGGCGTTTCAACTTCAACAGCCATCATTGGTTCAAGCAACACTGGTGATGCTTTGCGCATACCGTCTTTGAATGCCATCGAGCCCGCCATCTTAAATGCGTTTTCGTTGGAGTCAACGTCATGGTATGAACCGAAGAACAATGTTGCTTTGATATCTACAACTGGATAGCCAGCCAAAATACCGGAGTTCAATGTTTCGATAATTCCTTTTTCTACTGCAGGGATGTATTCACGTGGAACAACACCGCCCTTAATAGCGTCAACGAATTCGAAACCTTTGCCTGGCTCTTGTGGCTCAAGCTTGAGCACAACGTGTCCGTACTGACCACGACCACCAGACTGCTTAACAAATTTACCTTCGATCTCTTCGCAAACCTTGCGAATGGTTTCGCGATAAGCAACTTGTGGCTTACCAACAGTTGCCTCAACACCAAACTCACGACGCATACGGTCAACCAAAATTTCTAAATGGAGCTCGCCCATTCCGGAAATAATAGTTTGACCTGATTCTTCATCAGTCTTCACGCGGAACGATGGATCTTCTTGTGCCAAACGATTCAAGGCAAGACCCATTTTTTCTTGGTCTGGTTTTGTCTTTGGCTCAACCGCTTGAGAGATCACAGGCTCTGGGAATACCATGCGCTCCAAAATAACGATGCCATCTGGATCACACAATGTTTCGCCAGTAGTTGCGTCTTTCAGACCAACCGCAGCTGCGATGTCGCCTGCAAATACTTCTTTGATTTCTTCACGTTCGTTTGCATGCATCTGCAACAAACGACCAACACGTTCTTTCTTACCCTTGATTGGGTTGTAGATCGTATCGCCTGATTTCATTACGCCTGAGTAAACACGGAAGAAGATGAGCTGACCAACAAATGGGTCAGTCATGATCTTAAATGCCAATGCTGAGAACTTCTCATCATCAGAGGCTCTACGTGTTGTAGGTGTGCCATCTTCCAATTCACAAGGAACTGGCGGAACATCTAATGGTGATGGCAGCAATTCAACTACTGCGTCCAACATCGCCTGAACGCCTTTGTTTTTGAAAGCAGTTCCGCACATCATTGGAATGATTTCGTTTGCAATAGTGCGTTGACGCAATGCTGTTTTGATTTCTTCTTCGGTCAATGCTTCACCGCCGAGATACTTTTCCATCAACTCTTCTGAGCTTTCAGCAGCCGCTTCAAGCAACTTCTCACGCCACTCTTCAGCGGAGGCTTGCAATTCAGCAGGAATATCTTCGTACGTAAACTTAGTACCTTGTGAAGCCTCATCCCAATAGATGGCCTTCATCTTCACCAAATCTACAACGCCTTTGAAGTTTTCTTCAGCGCCGATTGGAATTTGGATCAGGATAGGGTTTGCCTTAAGGCGCAATTTCATCTGGTCATAGACCTTGAAGAAGTTCGCACCAGTACGGTCCATCTTGTTTACGAATGCTAAACGTGGAACTTGATACTTGTTAGCTTGACGCCAAACAGTTTCAGATTGTGGCTGTACACCACCTACTGCACAGTAAACCATGCAAGCACCATCCAAAACGCGCATTGAACGCTCAACTTCAATCGTGAAGTCTACGTGTCCTGGGGTATCAATAATATTGATGCGGTGCTCTGGGAAATTACCAGCCATGCCCTTCCAGAACGTTGTAGTAGCAGCAGAAGTAATCGTGATACCACGCTCTTGCTCTTGCTCCATCCAGTCCATGGTTGCAGCGCCATCATGCACTTCACCAATTTTGTGATTAACACCGGTGTAGAACAAAACGCGTTCTGTAGTTGTTGTCTTACCTGCGTCAATATGCGCAGAGATACCGATATTGCGGTATCTGTCGATAGGGGTTTTACGTGCCACTGTTGGTACCTTTTCTTTGCTGTGCGATTAGAAGCGGAAATGTGAGAAAGCTTTGTTAGCTTCTGCCATACGGTGAACTTCTTCACGCTTCTTCATTGCTCCGCCGCGACCTTCTGCAGCTTCTAATAATTCGTTGGCCAAACGTTGAGCCATAGATTTTTCACCGCGCTTTTTAGCGGCTTCGCGCACCCAGCGCATTGCCAAAGCAGAACGGCGTGATGGGCGAACTTCAACAGGAACCTGGTAGTTAGCGCCACCAACACGACGGCTCTTCACCTCAACCATTGGCTTAACGTTGCCCATAGCTGTTGAGAAAACTTCGAGTGGTTCTTTATTTGCTTTTTTCTCGATGTGATCAAAGGCACCGTAAACGATACGCTCTGCAACCGATTTCTTACCGTCCAACATGAGGACGTTCATGAATTTTGCTACTTCTACATTGCCGAATTTTGGATCAGGCAAGATTTCCCGTTTGGGAACTTCACGACGACGTGGCATAACTACTCCTTCAGTTCAGTTAGGGGTGGCCCACATGGATCACCCGCTCCGGCCGTCCTACTATCTGGAGAAATCTCTAGACGGAACGGCCACTTACTTGTCTTTAAAGTCTGACAAACGAAGACTTACTGCAAATACTTTAAGTTGCTATTAAGCAGCTTTCTTAGCGCGCTTAGCACCGTACTTGGAACGTGACTGCTTACGGTCTTTAACACCTTGCAAGTCAAGTGAGCCACGAACGATGTGGTAACGAACACCTGGCAAATCCTTTACACGACCGCCACGAATCAACACTACTGAGTGTTCCTGGAGGTTATGGCCTTCACCACCAATGTATGAAATCACTTCAAAACCATTGGTTAGGCGAACTTTAGCTACTTTACGTAGCGCAGAGTTAGGCTTTTTAGGAGTGGTTGTGTACACACGTGTACAAACACCACGGCGCTGCGGGCTGTTTTGCAGCGCAGGGCTCTTGCTTTTAACGGTCAGCCTTGTTCTTGGCTTACGTAATAATTGATTAATTGTTGGCATAAAATAGCTCGGTTAGTACTTCTTTGTTGCTTTCTTCAAGAAAATCAATGACTTAGAGAAATCCTAGGTCAAAACGACCCTCTTCTGAATCAGTAGAACTCAGCATTCTAGCCTGGCCAGCCCTTTCCGTCAACCTCGAGGGAAAAAACTGGCCATTTCTGGCCAGGAACACCAAATTAGCTTGGATCAGCCTCCCCAGCAGGAGCAATCACTTCAGCCTCTATTTCTACAGGCATATCAGCCATTGCGTCCTCTTCGGCGGCAATCATTTGAGCGCGATCACGCTCGAATTGCTCTCTGACCTTGCGTGCACGGCGGTAAGACAAGCCGGTACCAGCAGGGATCAAGCGACCAATAATGACGTTTTCCTTGAGGCCACGGAGTGTATCGGTCTTGCCCATAATTGCGGCTTCGGTCAATACACGGGTGGTTTCTTGGAAAGAAGCCGCTGAAATGAAGCTGTCTGTCGACAAGGATGCCTTAGTAATACCGAGCAACACATTCTCGAACTGAGCTGGGCGCTTACCTTGTGCAATCACAGCATCGTTTGCGTCATACAACTTAGAACGCTCAACCTGCTCACCAGTGATGTAGGCAGTATCTCCACCATCAGTAATTTGCACACGACGCAACATTTGACGCACGATTACTTCAATGTGCTTGTCATTAATCTTCACGCCTTGCAAACGGTAAACGTCTTGAACTTCATCTACGATGTAAATCGCCAACTCTTCAATACCTCTGAGTGTCAAGATGTCATGTGGATCGGCAGGGCCTTCCACAATCATCTCGCCCTTGTTCACAACTTGACCGTCATGAACGAGAACTTGTTTCTCTTTAGGAATCAAGAATTCATTTGCTTCGCCATCCATATCGGTAATCACTAAACGTTGCTTACCTTTGGTTTCTTTACCGAAGGAAACGGTTCCAGTTACTTTAGCCAATACAGCAGCATCTTTTGGTGAACGCGCTTCGAACAATTCAGCAACGCGTGGCAAACCACCGGTAATGTCGCGAGTCTTCTGTGATTCGATTGGAATACGTGCCAATACTTCACCAACTTCAACTTTTTGACCATCTTTAACAGTGATCAAAGCGCCAACTTGCAATCCGATGTTTACTGGGTGATCTGTACCCGCAATCATCACTTCGCCGCCCTTGTCATCAACCAAGTTGATCATTGGACGAACGCCTTTGCTAGCAGCACTACGACGCTTACCGTCAATCACCACCAAAGTGGAGAGGCCGGTTACTTCGTCAACCTGCTTAGCTACAGTAACGCCTTCTTCAACGTTGTCGAAGCGAGCAATACCAGCATACTCAGAAATAATTGGGCGGGTTAACGGATCCCAAGTTGCCAAGCTTGCGCCAGACTTCACTGCTGCATCTTCTTTCACCAAGAGAGTCGCGCCGTATGGCACCTTATGACGCTCACGCTCACGGCCATTGTCATCAACGATCAAGACTTCGCCAGAACGTGAAATAACGATCTGCTCGCCCTTTGCGTTCTTCACAACACGCATCGTGCCGGAGAACTTCAAAGCACCGTTAGACTTAGCTTCAATATTGCTTGCAACCAATGCACGTGACGCTGCACCACCAATGTGGAAGGTGCGCATTGTCAACTGGGTGCCTGGCTCACCGATGGACTGAGCAGCGATCACACCAACTGCCTCACCAACGTTTACCAAACCACCACGACCTAAATCACGTCCGTAGCACTTAGCGCATAAGCCAAAGCGAGTTAAGCATGACAACACTGTGCGAACTTTAACTTCGTCGATACCCAAGGCCACGATTTGATCAACGTGATCTTCATCGAGCAATGTGTCGTTAGGAACGATGACTTCTTGTGTATCTGGATGAACGATGTCACCGATACATACACGACCCAAAATACGATCGCGCAATGCTTCGATAATTTCACCGCCTTCAACAAGCGCCTTCATCGTTACGCCAGAAGTCGCACCGCAATCATCTTCGATCACAACGAGGTCTTGAGTTACGTCGCATAAACGACGTGTCAGGTAACCTGAGTTCGCTGTCTTCAATGCTGTATCAGCAAGACCTTTACGAGCACCGTGTGTTGAGATGAAGTACTGCAACACGTTCAAACCTTCGCGGAAGTTCGCAGTAATTGGAGTTTCAATAATGGAGCCATCAGGCTTCGCCATCAAACCACGCATACCGGCCAACTGACGAATCTGCGCCGCAGATCCACGCGCACCAGAATCCGCCATCATGTAGATAGAGTTAAAGGATTCTTGACGCACAGTTTTACTGTTACGGTCGAGTACGTCAACGTGTGACAACTCATCCATCATCGCTTTACCAACTTGGTCACCAGCTGCGCCCCAAATATCAACGACGTTGTTATAACGCTCTTGATTGGTTACGAGGCCTGACATGAACTGCTTGTCATACTCTTTAACCTTGTTGGTTGCTTCAGTGATGATGCGTTCTTTAGATGTAGGAATCAGCATATCGTCGATCGCAACCGAGATACCGGCGTTAGTCGCCAAGCGGAAACCAGACTGCAAGAGTCGGTCAGCAAAAATAACTGTTTCACGAAGACCGCACTTACGGAATGAAGTGTTGATCAAACGTGAGATTTCTTTTTTCTTCAGAGGCTTATTGATTTCCTCAAAAGTCATGCCCTTAGGCA
The DNA here is from genome assembly GCF_018882325.1 of Polynucleobacter sp. 78F-HAINBA. Lineage (GTDB taxonomy): Bacteria > Pseudomonadota > Gammaproteobacteria > Burkholderiales > Burkholderiaceae > Polynucleobacter. The sequence continues at coordinate 134,870 of NZ_JACVOQ010000004.1, forward strand.
AGATTTCTGACAAGATTGCACGGCCAACTGAAGTTTGATAGATCTTGGTCTTTTCAGCAAAACGGGCATCGCCCTCTGCCTTCTTATCCACAATCTCAAACTCAGTAATACGCACGGCAACGCGTGAAGCCAATTCAACCTGGCCAGCTTCGTGTGCACGAATTACTTCAGCGATATTAGCGAAGACCATGCCTTCGCCTTTACCGTTAATCTTGTCACGAGTAGCGTAGTACAGACCCAACACCACGTCCTGTGAAGGAACGATAGATGGTTCGCCGTTAGCTGGGAACAATACGTTGTTCGAAGCCAACATCAATGTACGTGCTTCCATTTGCGCTTCGAGCGACAAAGGAACGTGAACCGCCATTTGGTCACCGTCAAAGTCGGCGTTAAATGCCGCGCAGACTAATGGGTGCAATTGGATTGCTTTACCTTCAATCAGCATTGGCTCGAAAGCCTGAATACCGAGACGGTGCAATGTAGGCGCACGGTTCAACATGATTGGATGTTCACGAATCACTTCTTCGAGAATGTCCCAAACGATTGGAGTCTGACTTTCAACTTCTTTCTTCGCAGCCTTAATAGTGGTTGCAATTCCCAAAGTCTCAAGCTTGTTGAAAATAAATGGCTTGAACAATTCCAAAGCCATCAATTTTGGCAAGCCGCACTGATGCAATTTCAATGTTGGGCCAACCACGATGACTGAACGACCAGAGTAGTCAACACGTTTACCCAACAAGTTTTGACGGAAACGACCGCTCTTACCTTTAATCATCTCAGCCAAGGACTTGAGAGGACGCTTGTTAGCGCCAGTCATAGCCTTACCGCGACGACCGTTGTCGAGCAATGAGTCAACCGCTTCTTGCAACATACGTTTTTCGTTACGAACGATGATCTCTGGAGCGCGCAACTCTAACAAACGCTTGAGACGGTTGTTACGGTTAATCACGCGACGATAGAGGTCGTTCAAATCAGAAGTAGCAAAGCGACCGCCATCCAATGGCACCAATGGGCGCAATTCAGGTGGCAATACTGGCAATACTTCCATGATCATCCAGTCAGGCTTAATACCTGAAGTCTGGAATGCCTCGAGCACTTTTAAGCGCTTAGCGTATTTCTTGATCTTGGCATCGCTACCAGTAGCCTTCAAGTCAGCACGAATGGTCTCAACTTCACGATCGATATCAATCGAACGCAAGAGATCACGAATACCTTCAGCGCCCATGATGGCGGTAAATGCACCGTCACCATACTCTTCAGTCTTGGCAATGTACTCGTCCTCAGACATGATCTGACCACGCTTCATTGCGCCTTCAGGAGTCATGCCAGGATCTACGACTACATATGCTTCGAAGTAAAGAACGCGCTCGATATCACGCAATGTCATATCGAGAACCATACCCAAACGGGATGGCAATGACTTCAAGAACCAGATGTGCGCTACAGGGGCTGCCAACTCAATGTGGCCCATGCGCTCACGACGTACCTTAGCAAGCGTAACTTCAACGCCACACTTCTCACAGATAACGCCACGGAACTTTAAACGCTTGTACTTACCGCATAAGCACTCGTAGTCTTTGGTTGGTCCAAAAATCTTGGCGCAGAACAAACCATCACGCTCGGGCTTAAAAGTCCGGTAGTTGATAGTTTCTGGTTTGCGTACTTCACCAAAAGACCATGAGCGAATTTTCTCAGGCGATGCAAGACCAATCTTGATGACATCAAACTGCTCATCACCCTGCGTTTGCTTAAATAAATCGAGCAATGCTTTCATATCAGTTGCGCTCCATGTCAATGTCAATACCCAACGAGCGGATTTCTTTTACCAACACGTTGAAGGATTCGGGCATGCCAGCATCAATTGTGTGCTCGCCCTTGACGATGTTTTCGTAAACCTTGGTACGGCCTGCGACGTCATCGGACTTCACTGTCAGCATTTCCTGCAAGACATATGAAGCACCGTATGCTTCGAGGGCCCAAACTTCCATCTCACCAAAGCGCTGACCACCAAACTGAGCTTTACCGCCCAGTGGCTGTTGCGTTACTAACGAGTAAGGTCCGGTTGAACGTGCGTGCATCTTGTCATCGACCAAATGGTGGAGTTTCAAGACGTGCATTACACCAACAGTTACAGGACGCTCAAACTGATCGCCAGTACGGCCGTCACACAAAATCATTTGCTGACGTGAAGGCGTCATCTTCAAAGAAGTAGCTACTTCTTCTGGATAAGCCAACTCGAGCATGCGTCCGATTTCAGCTTCGGTTGCACCGTCAAATACTGGAGTAGCGAATGGCAAGCCTTGACGTAAATTCTCAGCCAAAACTGTGATCTGCTCATCAGTGAAGTTATCGATATCTTCGATACGACCGGTTTCGTTGTACAGCTGCTTCATGAACTTGCGGAGTTCAGCTTGTTTAGCTTGTTGACGAACCATCTCATCAATACGCTTACCAATACCTTGAGCTGCCCAACCTAAGTGGGTTTCCAAGATCTGACCTACGTTCATACGGGAAGGAACACCCAATGGATTCAAGACGATGTCAACAGGGCGTCCGTCAGCCATGAATGGCATGTCTTCTGCTGGGGCGATTTTAGAAACCACGCCCTTGTTACCGTGACGACCGGCCATCTTGTCACCAGGCTGCAAGCGACGCTTAACTGCCAAGTACACCTTAACCATCTTCGTTACGCCAGCCTGCAAATCATCGCCTTGGGTAAGCTTGGTGCGCTTCTCTTCGAAGGCCTCATCAAACTGCTTACGCTTCGCTTCGATAGACGATTTGATTGCTTCAACTTGTGTAGCAACTTCATCATCCGCTGGACGAACATCGAACCAATGGTATTTATCTAAGCTGGCAAGGTATTCCTTGTCGATCTTAGTGCCTTTAGCTAATTTCTGAGGACCACCATTGGCAACTTTGCCAATCAACAGTTTTTCTAAACGCATGAAGGCATCGCCTTCAACAATACGCAGCTGGTCGTTTAAGTCCAAACGATAACGCTGTAATTCTTCTTGAATAATGGCTTGTGCACGTGCATCGCGCTCAATACCTTCACGGGTGAAGACTTGAACATCAATAACGGTACCGATCATTCCAGATGGAACGCGCAAAGAAGTATCCTTAACGTCAGATGCTTTTTCACCGAAGATCGCACGTAGCAATTTCTCTTCTGGAGTGAGAGTAGTCTCGCCCTTTGGGGTTACCTTACCAACTAAAACGTCGCCAGCTTCTACCTCAGCACCGATGTAAACAATACCGCTCTCATCCAAACGGGAGAGTTGTGACTCAGCCAAGTTGGAAATATCGCGTGTAATTTCTTCTGAACCCAACTTAGTATCACGCGCAACAACCGATAACTCTTCAATATGAATAGAGGTATAACGGTCTTCGGCAACCACCTTCTCGGAGATCAAGATTGAATCTTCGAAGTTGTAACCGTTCCATGGCATAAATGCCACGGTCATGTTTTGACCCAAAGCCAATTCACCTAAATCGGTAGAAGCGCCGTCAGCAACTACGTCGCCACGGACTACGCGATCACCAGCCTGAACGATTGGACGTTGATTGATGTTGGTATTTTGGTTCGAACGGGTGTACTTGATGAGGTTATAAATATCCACACCAACTTCACCAGCCGCAGTCTCATCATCGTTCACACGAATCACGATACGGTTTGCATCAACGTAATCAACAATGCCGCCACGAGTTGCCAAAATAACCGTACCGGAGTCGACCGCAACAATGCGCTCTAAACCAGTGCCAACTAATGGCTTATCAGGACGCAAGCAAGGAACCGCTTGACGTGACATATTCGCACCCATCAAAGCACGGTTCGCATCATCGTGCTCCAAGAACGGAACGAGCGACGCGGCAGCAGAAACAATTTGACTTGGAGCAACGTCGATGAAATCAATGCGCTCTGGGCTTACCATGATGGTTTCACCAGCTTGACGCGCTGAAACCAATTCGTCGGCCAACTTACCAGTTTTGTCGATTGTCGCGTTAGCCTGAGCAATGATGTACTTTGCCTCTTCAATAGCGGAGAGGTACATTACTTCATCGCTCACTTTGCTATTAGCAACTTTACGATATGGCGTTTCTAAGAAACCATGCTCATTCAAGCGCGCAAATAACGCGAGTGAGTTGATCAGGCCAATGTTTGGTCCTTCTGGAGTTTCAATTGGGCAAACACGTCCATAGTGGGTTGGATGTACGTCACGCACTTCGAAACCTGCGCGCTCACGCGTCAAACCACCAGGTCCCAATGCAGAAATACGACGCTTGTGCGTGATCTCTGACAATGGGTTTGTTTGGTCCATAAACTGGGACAACTGTGAAGAACCGAAGAACTCACGAATAGCTGAAGAGATTGGCTTACTGTTAATCAAATCATGCGGCATGAGGTTTTCTGTTTCGGCTTGGCCAAGACGTTCTTTAACCGCACGCTCAACACGTGATAAACCTGCACGGAATTGATTCTCTGCCAACTCACCTACGCAACGTACACGACGATTACCTAAGTGATCGATGTCATCAACTTCGCCCTTACCGTTACGCAAGTCAACTAAAGACTTAATGGTGTCGAGGATATCTTCATCCGACAAAACCATTTTGCCTTCCATCTCTGAACGACCGAGACGGCTGTTAACTTTCATACGGCCAACGCGTGATAAATCGTAACTATCTTCGTTGTAGAACAAGCGCTGGAACAAAGCTTCAACAGCATCTTCTGTTGGAGGCTCACCAGGACGCATCATGCGATAGATGGCGATACGAGCAGCCATTTGATCGGCAGTTTCATCAGTACGCAATGTCTGAGAAATGAACGCACCAGAATCTAAATCATTGGTATAGATGGTTTCCAATTGTTTGATGCCTGCATCGCGCAATGTAGCCAACAACTCTTCGGTGATTTCATCATTAGCGTAAGCCAAGATTTCACCAGAGTCTGGATCGATAATGTTGCGTGCAACTACGCGACCAACTAAGTAGTCATCTGGAACAACGATGTTTTTAGTCTTAGCAGCTTCGAGCTCACGAATATGTTTTGCATTGATACGCTTGTCTTTTTGAATGACAACAACACCATTCTTATCAAGCACATCAAAGCTGGCCAACTGACCACGCAAACGCTCTGGAACAAATTCCATTGATGCGCCATTTGCGCTCAATGAGAAATGATCAAAGTTAAAGAAGTTTGCAAGAATCTGTTCGTTGTTTAAACCAATTGCTTTGAGCAAAATGGTGACGGGCATCTTACGACGACGGTCAACGCGGAAATACAGAATGTCTTTTGGATCAAACTCGAAATCGAGCCATGAACCACGGTAAGGAATGATACGTGCTGAGAACAGCAACTTACCTGAGCTATGTGTCTTGCCCTTATCGTGTTCAAAGAACACGCCTGGGGAACGGTGCAACTGAGAAACGATAACGCGCTCAGTACCGTTGATAACAAAAGAGCCGTTATCAGTCATGAGTGGAATTTCACCCATGTAGACTTCGCTCTCTTTTACCTCTTTAACCTTAGTAGGTGCTTCGCGATCATAAATAATCAAGCGAACTTTTGCACGTAAGGCTGAGTGGTATGTGTAACCACGTTGTTGACATTCTTTAACGTCAAACGGTGGCTGTGACAACTGGTATGACACGTATTCCATACGTGCGTAGCCATTGTTGGACACAATTGGGAATGCTGATGTAAAAGCAGCTTGAAGTCCCTCTGTAAGACGAGACATTGCCGGCTTATCAGCCTGTAAAAATTTAGCGTAGGATTCCAGCTGCGTTGCGATCAGGTATGGAACCTGATGATTATTTACTCGCTTAGCAAAGCTTTTACGGACTCGCTTGCGTTCGGTGAAGCTGTAGTTCATTTCATCTCCGAATTCAGCGACTGTACAAAGATTTGGCGATTGGCCACTACCAATCACTGGCGGACAACACTAAATCGAAAGATCTAGTGTCCGACCAAACTTGCATTCTGCAGTCGTATCAGAAGGCAAACCCGATTTCAATCACAAATGAAATCGGGTTTGACCACTAATGGTCAAACCCAACAGGGCTAGCTCCCCTTTTTGAGGGGCACTAACTGAGTTTGTATTACTTGAGTTCTGCTTTAGCGCCAGCTTCTTCAAGCTTCTTCTTAGCTTCTTCAGCTGTCTTCTTATCAACAGCTTCTTTGATTGGCTTTGGTGCGCCATCAACTAAGTCTTTAGCTTCTTTCAAGCCAAGGCCAGTGATTTCGCGAACAGCCTTAATTACTGAAACCTTATTTGCACCAGCTTCGAGCAAGTTAACAGTGAATTCTGTTTGCTCTTCAGCAGCAGCACCACCAGCAGCGCCAGCAGGACCAGCAACAGCCATAGCTGCAGCTGAAACGCCAAACTTCTCTTCGAACGCCTTAACCAAGTCGTTCAAATCCATTACGGACATGCTGCCTACTGCATCAATGATTTCTTCTTTGGTAATCGCCATTTTTAGCTCCTAATACTTAATAGTTAATCTGCGCTTATTCAGCGGCAGGGGTTTCAGGTGTTTCTGTTCCAGCTTCTGGGGCCGCAGGCTCAGCAGCTGCTTCTGGAGCGGCCGCTTCAGCAACTACTTCTGCTGGTGCTGCTGCTTCAACTACAGGTGCTGCAACTGGAGCAGGTGCTCCGGCTGATTTTTGCGCTGCTACTGCGCCCAATACGCGAGCCATCGCAGATACTGGTGCCAACATCACACCCAACAACTGAGATAACAACTCGTCGCGGCTTGGAATTGTTGCAAGAGCTTTAACGCCCGCAACATCTAACAACTTGCCGTTATATAAGCCAGCAGTAATGACTAGCTTGTCTTGAGTCTTAGCAAAGTTCTGCAATACTTTTGCCGAAGCAATCGGATCAGCAGAGATGCCGTAGATCAAGGGGCCAACCATCGAATCAGCAAGAGGCTCAAACTGTGTGCCTTGTGCAGCACGGCGTGCCAATGTGTTCTTCAAAACGCGAAGATATACACCTTGGTCACGTGCGCTAGCACGTAGCTTTGTCAACTGCTCTACTGGAATACCACGGTATTCAGCGAGCACGACTGTTTGAGCTCCAGCCAATTGAGCGCCGACATCAGCAACAATCGCTTTTTTGTCTTGTACATTCAAAGGCACGGTTTAACTCCTAAAAAACCAACTGTTTCCAGTTGGGGTTACACACCAGCGTCTGATCATTTGTCACAAGGGAATCTTGTGAAATCTTTTCAGGGTCGCCATCTGCGCTGGCTATTACTTTCGTAACGATTAAGAATTAGTTCTGAGTAAGCAAATAATTCACCAACGGTCTTTGATGTTCGACTCTCACTCTAAGAGTAGGAGTCGACCCAAAGTTCTTTTTGCTACAAGCTAATTACTGAGCAGCTTGTATCGATGCCTGGTCAACACGTACGCCTGCACCCATGGTGCTGCTTACGGCAACCTTCTTTAAATAAACGCCCTTAGATGCAGGTGGCTTAGCTTTGTTCAAAGCCTCAAGCAATGCGAGCAAGTTTGATTTCAATGCAGCTGGCTCGAATGAACGACGGCCAATGCTTGCGTGCACGATACCGGCCTTGTCCACACGGAATTGCACTTGACCTGCTTTTGCATTCTTAACTGCAGTAGCAACGTCAGGAGTAACAGTTCCAACTTTTGGGTTCGGCATCAAACCACGTGGGCCCAATACTTGACCTAAAGTACCAACAATCTTCATTGTGTCTGGAGATGCGATCAAAATATCGAAATCGATTTTGCCGCCTTTAATTTGGTCAGCAAGGTCTTCCATGCCAACGATCTCAGCACCAGCAGCTTTAGCTTGTTCAGCTTTTTCGCCTTGTGCAAATACCGCTACACGAACATGCTTACCTGTACCAGCTGGGAGCACAACTGCGCCACGCACAACTTGGTCAGATTTCTTAGCATCAATACCCAACTGAACTGCAACGTCGATAGACTCATCAAACTTAGCAGTTGCACACTCTTTAACGAGGTTCAATGCATCTTCTAATGCATAAAACTTATTGCGATCTACTTTAGATTCGATTGCTTTTAAACGCTTAGATAACTTAGTCATGATTAGAGACCTTCCACTGTGATGCCCATTGAGCGGGCGCTACCAGCGATTGTTCTTACAGCAGCATCCATATCAGCAGCTGTCAAATCTGGCATTTTTGCTTTAGCAATTTCTTCTGCTTGAGCACGTGTAATTTTTCCTACCTTATCGGTATGCGGACGCGGTGATCCTTTTTCGATCTTTGCAGCCTTCTTAATCATGATGGTTGCTGGAGGAGTCTTCATGATGAAAGTGAAGCTCTTATCAGCAAACGCTGTAATCACTACTGGAATTGGAAGGCCAGGTTCCATGCTCTGAGTTTGAGCATTAAACGCCTTACAGAATTCCATAATATTGAGGCCGCGTTGACCCAATGCTGGACCTACGGGAGGTGATGGATTTGCTTTACCTGCAGGGATCTGCAGCTTGATAAAGCCAATGATCTTCTTTGCCATTGATTGCTCCTAAAAGCGCGCCTAACCTCATTAGGTAAGACCGCTGTTGAGTAAACGCTTCACTAGTTTTTGGCTTTCTAGATCCGCTCCTCGGTTATTGCTAACCACTTAAAACTACTTCTTTTTGCTACAAAACCCCCTTAAATTGGGTGTTTTTACATCTTTTCTACCTGGCCGAACTCCAGCTCAACTGGGGTACCGCGGCCAAAAATTGTAACAGAAACGCGCAATCTTGACTTCTCATAATTGACTTCTTCGATATTGCCGTTGAAATCAACAAATGGGCCTTCTTTAACGCGAACAATCTCACCAACCTCAAATAAGGTCTTAGGCTTAGGCTTATCAACCCCAGCCTGCATTTGATCCATGATTTTGGATACTTCTGCTGTCGAAATCGGGCTTGGACGGTTGCGAACACCACCAACGAATCCAGTGACTTTTGGAGTGTTTTTCACCAAATGCCAGCTTTCATCGGTCATTTCCATCTCAATCAGGACATATCCTGGGAAGAAACGACGCTCAGATACCGATTTAGTGCCAGACTTGATTTCTACAACCTCTTCGGAGGGAACCAAGATGCGGCCGAATTTTTCTGGCATTCCAGAACGTGCAATACGCTCTTCTAAGCCTCTTTTAACGCTTTTTTCCATGCCTGAATATGCATGAATAACGTACCAGCGCATATTGCCAGTAGCTTGTGGATTTGAGGCCAATTCAGAATCAATCATTTTTTACTCACTTCCAGCCTAGGAAGACTGAAAAAACTAGCCATTCAATTAATTTGTCTGCAATCCACAAAAACAGGGACATGATCAGAACAAAGCCAAATACGACTAGAGTCATTTGGGTGGTCTCTTTACGAGTCGGCCAAACAACCTTTTTTACTTCATACCAAGAATCTTTTGCATAGGCGATAAAACGACGCCCATCAGGTGAAAACGCCACAATCAAAACTGCAGCAGCAATGCCGCCAAACAAAACAGCTAAACGGATCAATAAAGATTGATCTGCCAGCGTGTAGTAAAGAACTAACGCTGCAACGACGATTAAAGCAGCGAGTCCGGAGACCCAGCTGCTCTTTTCTTCAGAGTGACCTGCTGTATGTTGAGACATATTACTTTCAGTTCAAATCGTGGCAGGGGCGGAGGGCATCGAACCCCCAACCTTTGGTTTTGGAGACCAACGCTCTGCCAATTGAGCTACACCCCTTTATTAAAACTATTAAGCCAAAATCTTTGCAACCACGCCGGCGCCAACAGTACGGCCACCTTCACGGATCGCAAAACGTAAACCTTCTTCCATCGCGATAGGAGCGATGAGTTTTACGGTAATCGTGACGTTATCACCAGGCATAACCATTTCTTTGTCTTTTGGCAACTCGATTGAACCAGTTACGTCCGTTGTACGGAAGTAAAACTGTGGACGATAGTTGTTAAAGAATGGAGTATGACGACCACCTTCATCTTTACCCAAGATGTAAACCTCGGCTGTAAAGTGAGTATGTGGGGTGATTGAACCTGGCTTAGCCAAAACTTGGCCACGCTCAACTTCTTCACGTTTTGTACCGCGTAACAAGATGCCAACGTTATCGCCTGCTTGACCTTGGTCGAGCAATTTGCGGAACATTTCAACACCAGTACAAGTTGTCTTGAGTGTTGGCTTGATACCGATAATTTCAATCTCTTCACCAACTTTAACGATACCGCGCTCGATACGGCCTGTAACAACAGTACCGCGACCGGAGATAGAGAACACGTCCTCTACTGGCATCAAGAACGCACCGTCAACAGCACGCTCTGGAGTTGGGATGTATGAGTCAAGCGCTTCAGCCAACTTCATGATGGCTTCTTTACCCAATGGGCCTTCGTCGCCTTCAAGAGCTAACTTAGCAGAACCTTGAACGATTGGTGTGTCATCGCCAGGGAAGTCGTACTTAGATAGAAGCTCACGAACTTCCATTTCTACGAGTTCTAACAACTCAGCGTCATCAACCATGTCGCACTTGTTCAAGAATACGATGATGTATGGAACACCAACTTGGCGTGCCAAGAGGATGTGCTCACGAGTCTGGGGCATTGGGCCGTCAGCTGCTGAGCAAACCAAAATAGCGCCGTCCATCTGAGCAGCACCAGTAATCATGTTCTTAACGTAGTCAGCATGTCCTGGGCAATCCACGTGTGCGTAGTGACGATTCGCTGTCTCATACTCAACGTGTGCTGTATTAATAGTAATACCACGTGCTTTTTCTTCTGGAGCAGCATCGATCTGATCGTATGCTTTTGCTTCGCCACCGAATGCTTTTGAAAGCACAGTTGCAATAGCTGCTGTCAATGTGGTTTTACCATGGTCAACGTGACCGATTGTGCCAACGTTTACGTGCGGTTTTGTCCGCTCAAACTTTTCTTTTGCCATTTTTTTGTCTGCCTTTAGTTAACTCTTAAACCAACACACGAAATTAAAATTCTTACAACTAAGCCATGGTGCCCATGGGCAGGATCGAACTGCCGACCTCTCCCTTACCAAGGGAGTGCTCTACCACTGAGCCACATGGGCAAATACTGTTAATACTGGAGCGGGATAAGAGAATCGAACTCTTGACCGAAGATTGGAAATCTGCTGTTTTACCATTAAACTAATCCCGCACATCTGGTGGAGGGGGTAGGATTCGAACCTACGTAGGCATAGCCAACAGATTTACAGTCTGCCTCCTTTAGCCGCTCGGACACCCCTCCGCGAACCCAATATTCTGACTCCAAATGGAGTTTATGTCAATCTCTTAAACCTCAAAACGCTTTGCACAAGTAAAAACGCCCAGACCTAAGAGGGTCTGGGCGTCGCATTGGTGCCCGGCAGTTACCTACTTTCACACGGGTAATCCGCACTATCATCGGCGTAAAGTCGTTTCACTGTCCTGTTCGGGATGGGAAGGAGTGGTTCCAACTTGCTATGGTCACCGGGCGTAGAGGGTCGAGTTGCTGATATTTCATCAACAACTCTATTTGAGTAAGCATGTAATTAAGGATGCAGATTAAATCTGGCAAACATCCAACACAATAGTGCTGGTTATAGGATCAAGCCTAACGGGCAATTAGTATCAGTTAGCTTAACGCATTACTGCGCTTCCACACCTGACCTATCAACGTTGTGGTCTTCAACGACCCTTTATGTAGGTTAAACCTACGGGAGATCTCATCTTCAGGCAAGTTTCCCGCTTAGATGCTTTCAGCGGTTATCTCTTCCGTACATAGCTACCCTGCGATGCTTCTGGCGAAACAACAGGTACACCAGCGGTACGTCCACTCCGGTCCTCTCGTACTAGGAGCAGCCCCCGTCAAATCTCCAACGCCCATGGCAGATAGGGACCAAACTGTCTCACGACGTTTTAAACCCAGCTCACGTACCTCTTTAAATGGCGAACAGCCATACCCTTGGGACCGGCTACAGCCCCAGGATGAGATGAGCCGACATCGAGGTGCCAAACACCGCCGTCGATATGAACTCTTGGGCGGTATCAGCCTGTTATCCCCAGAGTACCTTTTATCCGTTGAGCGATGGCCCTTCCATACAGAACCACCGGATCACTATGACCTGCTTTCGCACCTGCTCGACTTGTCGGTCTCGCAGTTAAGCACGCTTTTGCCATTGCACTTTAGGTACGATGTCCGACCGTACCAAGCGTACCTTCGTACTCCTCCGTTACACTTTGGGAGGAGACCGCCCCAGTCAAACTGCCTACCATGCACTGTTCCCGACCCAGATAATGGGCCAAGGTTAGAACCTCAAACAAACCAGGGTGGTATTTCAAGGTTGGCTCCAGCGGAACTAGCATCCCGCTTTCAACGCCTCCCACCTATCCTACACAGACCGGTTCAAAGTCCAATGCAAAGCTACAGTAAAGGTTCATGGGGTCTTTCCGTCTAGCCACGGGTAGATTGCATCATCACAAACATTTCAACTTCGCTGAGTCTCAGGAGGAGACAGTGTGGCCATCGTTACGCCATTCGTGCAGGTCGGAACTTACCCGACAAGGAATTTCGCTACCTTAGGACCGTTATAGTTACGGCCGCCGTTTACTGGGACTTCAATCAAGAGCTTGCACCCCATCATTTAATCTTCCAGCACCGGGCAGGCGTCACACCCTATACGTCCACTTTCGTGTTTGCAGAGTGCTGTGTTTTTATTAAACAGTCGCAGCCACCTTTTTATTGCAACCCTTTCGTCCTCCCCTTGTACAGGGTCAAACTACCAGGGCGTACCTTATCCCGAAGTTACGGTACAAATTTGCCGAGTTCCTTCTCCTGAGTTCTCTCAAGCGCCTTAGAATACTCATCTCGCCCACCTGTGTCGGTTTGCGGTACGGTCTTGTTAGACTGAAGCTTAGAGGCTTTTCTTGGAACCACTTCCAATTGCTTCGCGAATAAATTCGCTCGTCTCACGCCCTTGAATTACGCTACCGGATTTACCTAATAGCCATCTCCAACGCAAGAACCGGGACTTCCAACACCCGGACAACTTTCCGCGATCCGTCCCCCCATCGCATCTAACAATGGTCAAGGAATATTAACCTTGTTCCCATCAGCTACGCATCTCTGCCTCGCCTTAGGGGCCGACTCACCCTGTTCCGATGAACGTTGAACAGGAAACCTTGGGCTTACGGCGAGGGGGCTTTTCACCCCCTTTATCGCTACTCATGTCAGCATTCGCACTTCTGATACCTCCAGCATCCTTTACAAGACACCTTCACAGGCTTACAGAACGCTCTCCTACCATCACATTACTGTGATCCGCAGCTTCGGTTATATGCTTAGCCCCGTTACATCTTCCGCGCAGGACGACTCGATCAGTGAGCTATTACGCTTTCTTTAAAGGATGGCTGCTTCTAAGCCAACCTCCTGACTGTTTTAGCCTTCCCACTTCGTTTCCCACTTAGCATATATTAGGGACCTTAGCTGGCGGTCTGGGTTGTTTCCCTCTTGACACCGGACGTTAGCACCCGATGTCTGTCTCCCGTGCTTGCACTTGTAGGTATTCGGAGTTTGCTATGGCGCAGTAATCCGCAATGGACCCCACTACCATGACAGTGCTCTACCCCCTACAGTGATACACGAGGCACTACCTAAATAGTTTTCGGAGAGAACCAGCTATTTCCAGTTTTGTTTAGCCTTTCACCCCTATCCACAGCTCATCCCCTAACTTTTCAACGTTAGTGGGTTCGGTCCTCCAGTACGTGTTACCGCACCTTCAACCTGGCCATGGATAGATCAACTGGTTTCGGGTCTACACCCAGCAACTAGCGCCCTATTCGGACTCGCTTTCGCTACGCCTTCCCTATTCGGTTAAGCTTGCTACTGAATGTAAGTCGCTGACCCATTATACAAAAGGTACGCAGTCACCCCTTACGAGGCTCCTACTGTTTGTATGCACACAATTTCAGGATCTATTTCACTCCCCTCCCGGGGTTCTTTTCGCCTTTCCCTCACGGTACTTGTTCACTATCGGTCGATTACGAGTATTTAGCCTTGGAGGATGGTCCCCCCATATTCAGACAGGATTTCACGTGTCCCGCCCTACTTGTCTCTAGCCTAGTACCACCCAATAATTTTCACATACGGGACTATCACCCTTTATTGTCGGACTTTCCATTCCGTTCTGTTAATTACTGAGATATCACTAGAAGGCTGTTCCCATTTCGCTCGCCACTACTCTGGGAATCTCGGTTGATGTCTTTTCCTCTTGCTACTTAGATGTTTCAGTTCACAAGGTTCGCTTCTCATACCCTATGTATTCAGGTATGGATACCACAAAAGTGGTGGGTTTCCCCATTCAGAAATCCCCGGATCAAAGCTTATTTACCAGCTCCCCGGGGCTTATCGCAGGTTATAACGTCTTTCGTCGCCTGTAATCGCCAAGGCATCCATCATGTGCACTTATTCACTTGATCCTATAACGAGCACCATTGCTAGTACCTGTTACAGGTTTACTTCTACTTCTGACATGTTTGCCGTAATCCAAACTGTAAGTACTTTGTTAAGAACTTGGTAAAACTCGTTTGTATTACTGATTGATGATTCAATCTTTACCCTTATTACATTGTCAAATGTCCTCTCAAAGAAACATTTGACACTTTGCTTACTCAAATTTTTAAAGAACAGCCATAAATGGCAAAACTAAACGATTAAATATTCGCTTAGTTTTGACATTTAGATGATGGTGGAGGATGACGGGATCGAACCGACGACCCCCTGCTTGCAAAGCAGGTGCTCTCCCAGCTGAGCTAATCCCCCAACGTCCCACTAAGTCTTGTTTCTGGCTGGTGGTGGGTCTGGTAGGACTTGAACCTACGACCCCTGCGTTATCAACACAGTGCTCTAACCAGCTGAGCTACAGACCCGTGGCTTTTATTGTCAACCGATAAGTGTGGGCACTATAGCTCCAGCATCTTTCTCTAGAAAGGAGGTGATCCAGCCGCACCTTCCGATACGGCTACCTTGTTACGACTTTACCCCAGTCATGAACCCTGCCGTGGCAGTCGCCCTCCTTGCGGTTAGGCTAACGGCTTCTGGCAAAACCCACTCCCATGGTATGACGGGCGGTGTGTACAAGACCCGGGAACGTATTCACCGCGACATTCTGATCCGCGATTACTAGCGATTCCAGCTTCACGTAGTCGAGTTGCAGACTACGATCCGGACTACGATGCATTTTCTGAGATTAGCTCCCCCTCGCGGGTTGGCAACCCTCTGTATGCACCATTGTATGACGTGTGAAGCCCTACCCATAAGGGCCATGAGGACTTGACGTCATCCCCACCTTCCTCCGGTTTGTCACCGGCAGTCTCTTTAGAGTGCTCTTGCGTAGCAACTAAAGACAAGGGTTGCGCTCGTTGCGGGACTTAACCCAACATCTCACGACACGAGCTGACGACAGCCATGCAGCACCTGTGTTCACTTTCCCTTACGGGCACCTAATGTATCTCTACTTCGTTAGTGACATGTCAAGGGTAGGTAAGGTTTTTCGCGTTGCATCGAATTAATCCACATCATCCACCGCTTGTGCGGGTCCCCGTCAATTCCTTTGAGTTTTAATCTTGCGACCGTACTCCCCAGGCGGCTGACTTCACGCGTTAGCTACGTTACTCAGGATGTAAATCCCGAACAACTAGTCAGCATCGTTTAGGGCGTGGACTACCAGGGTATCTAATCCTGTTTGCTCCCCACGCTTTCGTGCATGAGCGTCAGTGTTATCCCAGGGGGCTGCCTTCGCCATTGGTATTCCTCCACATATCTACGCATTTCACTGCTACACGTGGAATTCTACCCCCCTCTGACACACTCTAGCTATACAGTCACAGGCGCCATTCCCAGGTTAAGCCCGGGGATTTCACGCCTGTCTTGTATAACCGCCTGCGCACGCTTTACGCCCAGTAATTCCGATTAACGCTCGCACCCTACGTATTACCGCGGCTGCTGGCACGTAGTTAGCCGGTGCTTATTCTTCAGGTACCGTCATTCCCGGACTGTGTTAGAGCCGGTGTTTCTTCCCTGACAAAAGAGCTTTACAACCCGAAGGCCTTCTTCACTCACGCGGCATTGCTGGATCAGGGTTTCCCCCATTGTCCAAAATTCCCCACTGCTGCCTCCCGTAGGAGTCTGGGCCGTGTCTCAGTCCCAGTGTGGCTGATCGTCCTCTCAGACCAGCTACTGATCGTCGCCTTGGTGGGCTTTTACCCCACCAACAAGCTAATCAGGCATCGGCCGCTCTAATCGCGCGAGGTCTTTCGATCCCCCGCTTTCCCCCTCAGGGCGTATGCGGTATTAGCACAGCTTTCGCTGCGTTATCCCCCACGATAAGGTACGTTCCGATGTATTACTCACCCGTTCGCCACTCGCCACCAGGTGCAAGCACCCGTGCTGCCGTTCGACTTGCATGTGTAAGGCATGCCGCCAGCGTTCAATCTGAGCCAGGATCAAACTCTTCAGTTCAATTCCTGTGATCCTTGCGGATCGTCGCACTCATTCAAGAAATTGACTTGGTAATAAAACCAAATCTTTTTACTGTCTATGAGTACTATTTATTTACATCTGTCCCGAAGGACTTGATGCTTTCACTTAGTACCCACAATTATCGGTTGACTAATTTTTAAAGAGGGCTGACTTGTTTCGTATTTCTTAAAAACATTCAGCAGAGAGATGAGACTTTATCCTACTCATTTGGGTCTGTCAACACCTTTCGCAGTCTTTTTCTCTAAAAAAGCGAAGTTTTTTCTTACACTCGAAATAAACCCTTTAAAAACAAGAAGATGTAGTTTAAAAATATTTTTAACTTTTTTTCAAATTCTAGGGGTTTTTATGGATAAGTCAGAGATTTAGATGAAACAATCACCTTTTTAAGCACCCATGTGTTGCTTTTCTTCCGCTCTAGTTATAAACCTAGGGAAAACCCTGAACATTCTTCTAATTTCTGCTAGTATATTGCTATGCACAATAAATTAGCGAACAGTCACTTACCTAGCAAGCCATATATGGCCAGCTTGTCTGTCCCTGTACGTGAATTACATGCCGGCCATAGGGATGAGATCCTGAGCCACCTTTTGCTCTTAAATGAAGAGGATCGTCGTCTGCGTTTTGGTACACAAACACCAGATGAGGTCATTCATCACTATGTAGAAGGCCTAGATTTCAACAGAGATAAGGTTTTTGGCAGCTTTGATTCCCAACTAAAGCTTATTGGTATGGCGCATTTGGCATATTTACCAAAAACTAAAGGCCAGCCACAGGCTGCTGAGTTTGGGGTCTCTGTGCTTCCTAATGGTCGCGGGCAGGGCATTGGGACGGCTCTTTTAGCGCGCGCTTCAGTGCACTCACGCAATACTCGCATTGAAACCCTATTTGTTCATTGCTTGGCAAACAATAGAGCCATGATGCATCTGGCTCAAAAGGCTGGCATGCGAGTTGAATACGCTTATGGTGATGCTGATGCCTACTTAAAGTTACCCCCAGCAAACCCTGCCACGATCGTGGAGGAGGCGGCTAATGAACAATGGGCTGACTTTGACTATGCGCTTAAAGAAAACTTTAAGCGCTCTAGTGATGCGTGGTCATGGTTGCTTGGAAAACGAGTTGTTCGTCCAACTTAATTTGCACTGGGCGCTCCGCGCAAAATCCAAGCTGTAAGCAAAGACACATCAGCGTCGCTTAACTTCGCACTTGCTGGCATTGGCACAACTCCCCAAGATCCAGAGCCACCTTTTATGATTTTATTTTTTAGAAATGCGCTTGCAGCAGGATCCGTTGCATATTTTTTTGCGATAGCTTGAAAGCTAGGCCCCACAACTTTCTTATCAACAGCATGGCACCCCAGGCAAGCGTTTTGTTTTGCAAGTGTCGCGGCCTTTGCATCATCGTTAGATGCTCGTGCGCTAAATGAGGAGAGCGCGAGGAGGGTGGTGAGCAAAAGAAATTTCATGCGCTGCATAATTAAATTCATTGCCCGCCTCCCATCAAATAAATTTACTGCTTAGGCATTGTGTTGGGCTGTGATTCGTCTGCCTTACCCTGCTTTTCCAAACGTGCTTTTTCTGCATCAGAAATAATATCGAAGTAGACATAAACATCCTTTACTCCGTCAACATTGCTCGCAACCTTCTTAGCAATCGCAGCTTCATTCTGAGTCAAAATTCCCATCAAATAAACACTGCTACCTTCGGCAACAATCGCCATCGAATTCGATGGCAACTTGTCCGTGAAAATCATTTGTGTTTTGATTTTAGATTCAAGATAAGAATCATTGGCGCGAGCAGTGTAAGTGCTGTTTGGCCCAACAACTAATTCATTAAATACCGTGCGTGCGTTTTTCATCGCCTTTACATAGGCACCAGCCTGGCCTTTAATGTCCGCATCCTTCGCTTCACCAGTTAACAGTACCTTCTGATTAAATGATGTCACGTTGATGTGCGCATCATCGCCGTAGCGCTTAGACAAGGCATTTCCAGCCTCCAATTCAATACCTTTGTCGATTGCCTGCACAGCTGGCGTGCGGCGATCTGCCATAACGCTTGCGCCCGCAACAACACCACCAACAGCTAATACTCCGCATCCAGATAAGAATGATGAAATCAAAAACACAGCAAATAGTTTGATGGTGAGTGTATTTCGCATATACGAACTTTCTAATTGGTGAATTGATTAATCAAGCAAGAGATGATCTACGCCATCACATAGGGCGTGGAGCAAAACTAAATGCGTTTCTTGAATGCGCGCAGTGCGAGTGGAGGGTGCGCACAGATGAATATCATCCGCATCTAGAAGGCTTGCAATTTTTCCGCCACCATTACCAGTCAGGGCAATAATTTTGATCCCCAGTTTTTTCGCAGCTTCAATTGCCTTCACCACATTTTTTGAATTTCCTGAAGTGGAGATGCCAATCAAGATGTCACCTTTTTTTCCAAGGCCACGCACTTGTTTGCTAAAGATCTCGTCATAGCTGTAGTCATTTCCTACGGCGGTCAGGATTGAGGTGTCCGTTGTTAATGCAATTGCAGCCAACTCCTGGCGCTCTCTTTCAAAGCGGCCAATGAGCTCGGCAGCAAAATGTTGTGCATCAGCAGCTGACCCACCATTGCCGCAGGCCATCGCTTTTCCGCCAGCACGTAAACAGTCTGTCATGGCAACTATGCCGCGAGCCACTTGCTCAGGAAGTATTTTTTCAGCCTCTTGCTTTACTGCAATGCTGTCTAAGAAATGTTGGGATGCGCGAGCGCGCAAACGTTCGAGGGTATCTTTATCCATCGCATTATTATGCGCCAAACTCCAGGCAGAATGTCTATGCCGCCCATGAATTCAAAAGGGACGTATTCTCTTGCTTATTAACATCTCTTTCGCAAAAGATTGCTCCCATGGAATTAAGCTCCTTTGACTTTTTGAAACAGCAGGACCTGCCTACTGGGGCCCTATATATGGTTGCCACCCCAATTGGCAATATGGGAGACATTACCTTGCGTGCGCTACATGTCCTTAACAGCGTAGATGGGATAGCCTGTGAAGACACTAGACACAGTGCGCTCCTGCTTCAACACTTTGGCATTCATAAAAAGTGTGTTGCCTTACATGAGCACAACGAAATTGCGGGCGCACAAAACATCATTCAGCATCTCTCCCAAAACGAACGCTGGGCTTATATCTCAGATGCAGGCACTCCAGGCGTTTCTGATCCGGGCGCACGACTAGTCAATGCCGTTCAAAAAGCAGGCTTTCGTATTATTCCCATTCCTGGTGCTAGCGCAGTGTCATCTGCCATTTCTGCCAGTGGCTCAGTCATGTTGCCATCAGAAGGGCGCTTTCAGTTTCTTGGCTTTTGGCCGAATAAGGCTAAAGAACGCTCTTCACTAATACAAGATATTCGAAGTAATTCAAAAACGAGCATCTTCTTTGAATCGCCCCATCAGATACGTGAAACGCTCGCAATACTTAACAAGGAATTAGAGCCCGAGCGACAAGTCCTAGTTGGCAGGGAGCTCACTAAAAAATTTGAGCAGCTGGTAACACTGACAGCGGCTAGTATTCCAGAGTGGCTTGAGAAAGCGGAAAGCCTCAAAGGTGAATTTATTATTTTGGTAGCCGGTCGCCAAGCTAATTCTGACGAGGCTCCAGAGCATGCAACACTATTGCTGTGGGCTAATGCATTGAGCCCTTATTTAGGCAGTAAAGAAATTGCTGCCGTGCTTGCTCAAGCGCTTGGTCTCAGCAAAAAAGAAGCTTACCAAGTAGCGCTAGATGCAAAAGGGCAAAACGAGGGGCAATAAAAAAGCTGGCATATAGCCAGCTTTTTAGGATGCGCTATAAAAATTATTTAGCAGCAGGAGCGTCTGGAGCTTTTGGCTCTGCCAATTTACCGCCAGCAGAGTTTGCCAAATATACAACTGCACGACCCAACTCGTAATCGCTGATGTCTGCTGGGTTTGCACCGCCACGCGCAGGCATCGCGCCCTTGCCTTTGAGTACTGAGGTCAATAAGCCATCGTAGCCTTTTCCAAGTCGAGCACTCCAAGCGGCAGTATCACCAAACTTCGGCGCGCCTGCTGCACCACTTGCATGGCATGAAGAGCAAACTGTTTTATACACCTGCTCGCCAGTCTGGAGTTGACGTGGCGCACTGGCATCTTTGAAATTCAATTGCGCAACTGGCTTAATGAGCTCCTCAGCAGATGCTGCTGCATCTGAACGCTTGCCATTATTTACAAACACCATTAACAACAAAATAATAATCAAGGGCACAAAAAAGCTGAGAAACACCATGATGATGAGTTGTTTGGGGGACTTAATTAGGCTGCCGTGCGCTTCGCTCATAGGACTTTTATCGTTTGACGGGTTTAAGGGTTACTTTGCCGTGATTATAACGAGACCGCGGGGGATATAGGCACTTACAATAGCGTAGTTAGCGAATTTCCTACTGGCGCCCGTAGCTCAGTGGATAGAGTATTGGCCTCCGAAGCCAAGGGTCGCAGGTTCGATTCCTGCCGGGCGCACCATAAAGCCATAGCGATAAGCCTTGATTCTATTGAGGTTAATGGGATTTGATGCCTTTTCACTCATCTTTTCTTTTGTCTGTGTGACAAATCTGTGCCCAACTCTGTGACAGATAATTTGGCACAGAATCGCTGTTGAGTGCTAGCCTAGTTCAGTCTCTGTGTCATTTTTAGTCCCTGGCTTCTGGGGTTCTAGCAAATCAGTGATCTTGCAACCAAAATACTCACACAAGATATCGAGCACCTCTAGCTCAATTCGCTCCACCTTCTCGTAATACATGCGCGTAAGCGTGCCCCGGTTCACACCAGTATCTCTCACTACATCCGAGATCTTCTTCTTGTGCTCTCCAAGCATCCGAGCCAGATAAATGCGCAAAATAATCTCCTAAAGGTCATTATGTAGCTTAAATGATACAAAAATACTTGCAATAGATCATAATAGGTATATAATGATCTACAGAAGATCACTTTTAGTCTTCATGACTACAAAATGATCATTTTATTGTAATGATTTTAAAGGAGTTTTACCGCCATGAACAATACCTACCTAACAACCGAAGAGCTATCGGCTCGCATCAAATATGACCCCCGCACGATTCGGGATCAACTCAAGGATTCTGTCTTATTAGAGGGTCGCCACTATTTCCGCCCATTTGGGGGTCGCAAGATTCTCTACATCTGGGAGAACGTGGAGCAAGACATGTTTAAAGCCATGGCTGCAATCTCGGCGATTCCAATGACTCAAGGAGATGCCCTTTATGCCTAATATCCGCGTAAGAAAAGAAACGGGGTTGCTGTACTTTGACTTTCAATACCTCAAGGTACGGTGCCGCGAGCAGTCTCTATTAGAGGACTCCAAGCCCAATCGCAAAAAGATGCAAAAGGTCTTAGATGAAATCCTAGGCAAGATTAAAAGCCATACCTTTTCCTATAGAGACTACTTTCCAAGCAGCAAACAGTTGCTGGCTATTGAATTACTTGAAAACGGATCGCCTCCAGAACCAATGCCAGTAGGGATCGACCCATATTTTAAGACTCAACCAGCCCCCATTTCAGCCCTCCCTGCGCAAGTTCAGGCTAACGGTCCTTTATTTTCCGACTTTGCCAATCAGTGGTATTCAGAGATGGAAGTAGGGTGGAAGCGTTCGCATAGAACGACTACCCGCGGTGTTCTAGATAGCTCCCTGATTCCTCAATTTGGCCCTAGACCCGTAAACGAGATCAAAAAGGGCGACATTCTGGCTTTTCGCTCCTCTTTAGCAAAGTTACCCGGAATTAAGAATAAGGAAAGCCTTTCCGCTTCACGTATTAACCACATCATGACCCCGCTGCGGATGATATTGACAGAGGCTGCCAACCGCTATGAATTTGCCCCGGCCTTTATCAATATCAAACCCCTAAGAGTAGGCAAGACCGATGTTCAGCCATTCACGATGCAAGAAGTCCAAGACATTCTTCGCACGGTTCGAGCTGACTTTCGCAATTACTACATTGTTCGCTTTTTTACGGGAACCCGTACTGGTGAGATCGACGGCCTGAAATGGCAGTACGTTGATTTTGAACGTCGCACGATTTCCATCAAAGAGACGATTGTGAATGACTATGAGGAAACTCCCAAAACGGGAGAATCCGAGCGTGACATCCAAATGTCTCAGATGGTCTTTGATGCACTCTTGGCTCAACATAAAGTAACCGGGCAGGGCGTCTATGTTTTTGCCACTAGCGCGGGAACACCCATTTCTCATCGCAATATTTCTAAGCGAGTTTGGTATCCACTCTTAAGATTGTTGGGCATGAAAAAGCGAGTGCCATATCAAACTCGCCATACCTATGCCACCCTCATGTTGGCTTCTGGCGAGGCACCCGAATGGATCGCCCGTCAGATGGGACACACCACTACCGAGATGCTCTTTCGGGTGTATTCCCGATTCATTCCGAACTTGACCCGTCAGGACGGAAGCGCCTTTGAACGACTCATGGCAGCGCAGATGCAAGACCAGCCACACCCCATTATTGACCCCCAATTAGTTAATGAAGTAAGCGCCCACTCAGGTATAAATCCCATCAGCATTGGAGTGAATCATTTACCGAAAACTCAGAGTCGAGCAACTAAAGAAATTGAACAAGCGCCAGAATTACCTGAGCCCGAAACCCCAAAGCCTCCAGATGCACTGCCCAATACTCGAATCAATCCAAGTGCCGATGCTGCGCTGATCGCCAATCCTTGGCTAGAAATTGCCAAACATTCTGGTCTTTCTATGCCTCCTAAAGCCGCCCCAATCCCACCCTCAGATCATCCAGCGGGAGACCTTTTATGAAACTGCCAAGCCTACCCAAACAACCCAAAAACCCCCATCGGCCGGATGATGTTTTGCCATCGCCGATACCAACCCCCCTACAAACCTTTGATGTTCAGGATCTTCAAAATCAGATTACGTTTACGGATGCCTCACTTTTGCCAAGGGTCATGCGGATCGTCAAAATCACCATCGCGCCCAATAGCGCCACTAATGAATATCGTCACCAAGCAGTGCTTTATGCGCAAGGAGTGCACATTGCAGTCGAGTGGTTTGCCCGGCAAAGATACGATCAGCTCACCTGCAATGGTTTAGTCACCATTGCTTATAAGGGAATTAAGCCCATCTCGATTGATGGCCACCTGCAAATCATTCGGCTGTGCCGCCTAGATCGCCCTGATATGAGCTACAACCTTTTTGAAACTGCCCCTCCTGATTGGTTTATCAATAAAGACATTCTGACTAGAGCAATACAAGCCTGGGAGCAACTGGACGATAAAAACCAGCATTTACTCAACGCCATTTGCTTTGAAGGGGACTTTTTTAAGCGCTTTTGTACTGGGCCAAGCTCAGCAGGTCACCATCACAACTATCTCAATGGCAATTTGGAGCACACCTTAGAGGTGGCCGATTTCATTACAAACGGCATTCAGCAGTACAAAACTGCCAATTTACAGCTCGCCCTGATCTATGGATGGCTGCATGACATTGGCAAAGCAGATGAATATCAGCCCTGCAAGACTGGTGACCGCGAATTTAAGTTAACGCCTTCTGCCTATCTACACGGCCATAAGCTCAATGGACTGCACCTTGTTGTGAAGGCTCAGGCCAGATATGTTCCCCTGTACCCGGAAAAAACTTTTGATCATTTGCGGCACCTATTAGAGCCTCACCCCAACTCAACGACCCCAGATACGAGAAAACCGCAGATGCTAGAGCACTTAATCGTTCAGCAAGCAGATGCCGCCTCAGCAGCATCCAATGTTTATGTAGCTGCCCATCGCCCTGGGAGCTCATTTGGGATTGCGCCTGAGTCCGGCAACGGGAAAGGAGTGAACTTTCGGTATGAATAATCCATATATGTAACAAAAATAGAGGCTCAAATATCATTTTTGTAATACCGTCATTTATCATGATTTTTATAACTTACAGGCGCAAAGCGCCCATTAGCAACAGCATTGCAAATATCAGGAGTCTCTTTGAGCGACGCATCGACAATTTCAGCGAAAGTATCAGAACTCAGTAATAGCGCATGGTCAGTCGCCGACACGCTCTGGACAGCCTTTAGCAAAAGCGACTGCGGGAAAATCATTCTTCCCTTTATGGTACTGCGTCGCCTGGACTGCCTTTTAGAAGACTCAAAAGCTAAGGTATTGAAGGCATCTCAAGGTATTAACCCCGAAGCCTCTCCTGAAATGCGGGATAAATTACTCTTCAAAGCAACCGGCTTAGGGCTCAAGATCTACAACATTGCTCCCTTTACTCTCGAGCAAGTCAAAAACCAAGATCCAGCGCAACTCTTTGAAAACCTGGTTGATTACATCAATGGGTTTCCTCCGTTTTTACAAGACGTCTTTAACGCGCGCTTTGATCTCCCGGCCAAACTCAAAAAGATGGCCGATAAAGACAAGCTTTACACGGTCTTTGAAAAGATTTGCAGTATGGACTTGCACCCGGACAAGATCAGCAATCTTGAAATGGGCTATTTATATGAAGACCTGATCCGCAAATTTAGCGAGGCCGCTAATGAGGATGCTGGTGATCACTACACGCCACGAGAGGTAGTTACTCTAATCGCCAAGCTCTTGCTAAATAATGATCGCGAAGCCATCCAAGGCGAAGGTGTGATTCGCACCTTTTATGATGGCACTTGCGGTACAGGTGGCATGCTGTCGGTCGCTGAGATTGAAGCTAAGAAACTAAACCCCTCCATGATTGTTGAGCTCTACGGCCAGCAATTAACCGATGATGGTTATGCAGTTTGCGTCACGGATATGCTGATGAAGGGGCAAGACCCCTTACGCATTAAGTTGGGTGACACACTCAAGAATGACCAGCACGCTGATAAGAAATTTCACTTTTGCATGGCCAACCCTCCATATGGAACCGAATGGAAAGATGCCAAAGAGATTATTGAGGCTGAGGCAAAAAAAGGGTTTGATGGGCGTTTTGGTGCTGGATTACCCAGAATCTCAGACGGACAGCTTCTATTTGTTCAGCACTTTATTAGCAAGCTGCGCGATGACGCCATTGGTGGTCGAGCCGGGATTGTTTTAAATGGATCCCCGCTATTCACTGGTGGCGCTGGCTCTGGTGAGTCTGAAATCCGCAAATGGATTATCGAAAATGATTATCTCGAGGGCATCATTGGACTTCCAACCGATATGTTCTACAACACCGGCATCAGTACCTATATTTGGATTTTGAATAATCGCAAACATCAAGAGCGCAAAGGCAAGGTGCGCCTATTGGATGCCAGCGGCCCTGAATTCTGGGAGCAAATGCGTAAATCGATGGGATCCAAGCGCAAGCAGCTAAGCTCACAAACCGTCGATCGAATTGTTGAACTGTTTTATTCGAATAAGCCGTCCAAGTTCGTAAAGGATTTTGATGATGCTGATTTTGGATATTCCACAATTACCGTGGAGCGCCCATTGCGCGATGAAAAGGGTGAGATTGTTATTTCCACAAAAGGCAAAACCAAAGGGAAGCCTCAGGCCGATAGCAATTTAAGAGATACAGAAAACGTACCTCTTAAGGAGAATATCCAAGAGTATTTTGAGCGAGAGGTTAAGCCTCATGCATCTGATGCATGGATTGATGAGGAAAAAACCAAGGTTGGCTATGAAATTCCATTTACTCGTCATTTTTATGAATATAAAGCCCCAAGATCTTTGGCTGAAATTGATGCAGATCTGAAGAAGGTGACGGCTGAAATTCAGGCATTATTGAGTGAGGTAGCGGGGTGAGCTCTCGTTCTGCTTGGCAGCCATCAAAGCAGTCAATAAATATATCTTACCTTGGTAGCGTTCCTCCTGGGTGGACTATTGGGAGGCTTAAATACTCACTCTCAATCAACCCCTCTCATAAGGAGTGTGGGGCCGTTCCGTCAGGAACTAAGGTTCCTTTTTTTGCCATGGAATCCATTGGTGATGACGGGGCTTTAAAGATTGAAGCAGAAAAATCATTTGAAGAGGCCTCCAAAGCGTATACCTACTTTAAAAATGATGACGTGATAATCGCTAAAGTTACCCCATGCTTTGAAAATGGTAAGGGTGCATTGGTGAAGGGTCTAGAAGGCGGGTATGGGTTTGGTACTACAGAGTTAGTTGTGCTCCGGGCCTCTGAAAAGTTAAATGCTAAATTTTTGTATTACATCTCGTTATCAAATGAGGTGCGGCATGGCGGCACCGCATTTATGACTGGAGCTGGTGGCTTAAAGCGTGTTCCAGATGATTTCTATCTGAATCTAGTTTGGCCTTTGCCATCGATCTCTGAGCAAATTAAAATTGTTGGTTTTCTCAATAATGAAATAGAAAAGATTGATGCATTAATTGAAAGACAAGAACGCCTAGTTGAACTTCTTAATGAAAAGCGTCTAGAGGTAATAAGACATGCGATTACGAAAGGGATTGATCCGGATGTTCGTCTCAAAGAGTCTCGCATCCAATGGATTGGAAAAGTCCCCGAAGGTTGGGCAGTTAAGCAATTAAAGTGGATAACCCCGATTAAGCGAGGAGCCTCCCCGAGACCCATCGATGACCCAATTTATTTTGATGATGAAAATGGGGAATATGCCTGGGTCCGAATATCCGATGTTACTTCTTCAAATATATATCTTGAACAAACCGAACAAAAACTTTCAGCATTGGGGGCGTCCTTAAGCGTGAAATTGGAGCCCGGAAAATTATTTCTCAGCATTGCAGGTAGTGTTGGGAAGCCTTGCATTGCAAAAATTAAAGCATGCATCCATGATGGATTTGTTTATTTCCCTAAATTTAATGGAAATAATATGTGGCTGTATTACATGTTTGAAACAAAGTTACCATTTGGGGGGCTTGGAAAAATGGGGACCCAGTTGAATCTCAATACCGACACAATTGGTTCTATTTATGTACCAATGCCGCCCGAGAACGAGATAGAAAAAATCATTTCGCATATTGAAGAGAAGTTCGCTAAATTTAATATGCTGATTTCTAAATCAAATAAGTCAATTGAGCTTTTGAAAGAGCACCGCTCAAGCCTTATCTCCGCCGCCGTAACCGGGAAAATAGATGTAAGAGAAGTCGCGTAAATAACTATGACAACCAACTCAATCTCCAAAGCAAAACTCCATACCGAAGAAGCCTTCGAGCAACACTTTGTTTCTCAGTTGGTTGGGCGGCAATCCTATCTTGAGCGCCAGGATTCAAATTACGACAAAGATTTAGCGCTCGATAAAGATTTGCTAATTGAATTCATTAAAAAGACTCAGCCAGAAACCTGGCATGTCCTTGAAGGCAAGCTTGGAAGCAAGGCCGCAGAAATGCTCTGCAAAGAGATTGATCGAGTTCTTAAGAAGAAAGATATCTTATCCGTTCTGAAAGAGGGTGTGCAATTTACTTGGTCACCAAGTATCAAGCTTTGCTACTTTGAGCCTGCCAGCAATATTAATCCCAATCTGGAAAAACTCTTCCAAGCAAATACGTTGAGCGCAATTCGTCAGGTTCACTATTCCACCCGAAATAACAACTCTATTGATGTTGTCCTGTTTCTCAATGGCATCCCAGTTGTCACCCTTGAACTTAAAAATGCTCTGACGGGACAAACTATTGCCAATGCAATGAACCAGTACAAATATGACCGTAAGCCTGCTGGAGAGACCTTACTTGCCCCAGGTCGAGTTTTAGTTCATTTAGCCGTGGATACGGATGAAGCTGCAATGACCACCAAACTGAATAATGGCAAGACTGAGTTTTTGCCGTTAAACAGAGGCAATGTGGGTCGCTCTGGAAACTGCGCGATCCCCGATGAATTTAAAACGGCTTATCTCTATCAAACAGTTGATGGCCAGCCAGCCATTTTGTCAAAAGAAGTGCTTCTAGATATTATTGGCAATTTCTCACAAAAAGATGGCGACAGAATCATCTTTCCGCGGTTTCATCAGATCGATGCGGTTCGCAAACTCTTGGCTGACTCTAAATCGAAAAAATCAGGGCAGAAGTATCTCATCCAACATTCCCCCGGATCAGGCAAGACCTGGACTATTTCTTGGGTGGCTGCTGGGCTAGCCAAGCTGCATGATTCAGAAGATAAGAATGTCTTTGACTCAATCATCATCATTTCGGATCGCACTGTCTTGGATGGCCAACTCCAAAAGGCAGTTCGTAAGTTAGGCATTAGTACCAACTACATTGAAACGGTCGATAAAGGTTCTAAGCAATTACGTCTTGCCCTCGAAAACGGCAAGAAGATTATTGTGACTACGATTCAAAAGTTCACGACCGAGACCATTTCAGAAATGAACTCAATGAATGGCAAGCGCTTTGCCGTCATCATTGATGAGGCCCATTCTTCCCAATCCGGCAAAGCAGCCCAAGGCGTGCAAGATGCATTGTCTGATACCTCTGAAATTGAAATCATTGCCGATGAGATTGCTAAATCCCAAGCATCCAAGCAAAAGAGCGACAACATTAGTTATTTGGCTTTTACGGCCACTCCAAAAAATGTGACCTTAGAGGTGTTTGGCACCCGAGAAACGCAAGACGCTATTCCCAGGCCGTTTCATGAGTATTCCATGCGCCAAGCAGTCGAAGAGGGTTTCATTTTGGATGTTCTTCAAAATTACACGACCTACTCAAGCTATTACGAACTCGAAAAGGTGATTGAGGATGATCCTCGCTTTAAGGGCTCCAAGGCAGCCAAAAAAGTTGCTAGATACGTTGCGTTATCCACGGTAGCCCAAAAAGCAGCTGTGATTGTTGAGCACTTTAATAAACATGTCAAAAATGAATTGGATGGCCAAGCCAAAGCAATGATTGTGTGTCAAAGCCGTGAACACGCTTTTAGACATTATGAAGCAATTAAAGGCTATATCAAAGATTGCGGCTACAAAGGCCTTGATGCGTTGATCGCCTTTTCTGGCGAACTCATTGTTGATAGTCAAGAATATACAGAAGTTGGTCTGAATGGCTTTGCCGAAAGCAAGCTGCCGGAAATGTTTGATACAGAGAAGTATCAAGTATTGATTGTTGCCAATAAATATCAGACCGGCTTTGACCAGCCTAAGATTTGCGCCATGTACATTGACCGCAAACTTGATGGGCTGCAATGCGTTCAGACCTTAACAAGGGCCAATAGAATCTATCCTGGTAAATCGGCAGATAGCATTTATATCCTTGATTTTGCTAATGACATTGAAGATATCCGGGAGGCATTCAAAAAGTATTTTGATGTCACTGAATTAGAAAGCCTGACCAATCCTGAGCAAATTTATGAGCTGAAATCGCTCATAATGGATTCTGGCTTTGTGGATCAAAACTCTATTGATAATTTTGCGCAGATCTTCTTCCAAGGCGAGATAAACACTTCTGATAGAGCAAAGCTCGAAGGCATTATTAATAATGCGGTCAATAGCTACAACACTGCTGACAAGGGCTCTCAAGACGAGTTCAGGCAGGCGGTAAAAAGTTTCGTACGGTTTTATAGCTTCATTATTCAGGTCTATCCTGTCTCAGATGTCAGTCTGGAGTCTTTATATTGGTACGCCTCTTGGTTATCAAGAAAGTTAAAAAATACAGCCACCGGCGGAGGCCCTGAATTAACCAATGAAATGATTCGGCTGAGCAAGCTTCGGATCGAAGAGAAAGAAAAAGGGTCCGCTACTCCTGAGGTTGGCGATACGGTCCCGCTTGATGGCATCACCGCCTTTGGTGTGAATGCCAAACCATCCGAAGACGAAGAGAAAGAGCTTTCCCAAATCATTAAAGATTTCAATGATCGTCACGGCACTGAATTTACTGAGGATGATTTGATCCGCATTGGCATGCAAGCAGAGAAAGTTGCCAATGAAATGAGCGCAGTGATTAAAAATAACCCCGTGGATGTCAGCCTTGAAACCTTTGCCGATAAGTTGTTCGATAAGATGGCCGAGGTTCGTGAATCTGAAAAAGATCTCGATAACATCATGACATCGGACCAAGATTCATGGATGAAGCTGGCCTCTTTGATGTTAAGGCATAACAAGCGACGTCTTGATGGCGCAACTCAAGTCTTATAGAGGGCTAATTGGAAAATCCACAACTTAAAAATTTATTAGACCTATTTTATAACTCTATAAAGCTATTAATTCCAACCGTAATAGGCATAAGTCTAGTTTATGAGTCTATGTATTTTTTGGGCCTTGGCACCAGTATTGCTAAAACACCATTAGGAGTTAATGACTATTTGAAAAGCTGGGTTGAGTGGTCAGTCCCCATTTTCTTTTTATGTATTGGGTTTTTTGCCGCCCCCACAAAACATAGAATGCTAATAAGTAAATCTATGGATAGTAGGCGATATCAATGGGAGTATATGCGATCGCTCTCCCTGGTGGTCGGTATAGCATTTATAGCTATCTATATGCTATTTGGTGAATGGTATTTGCTTTTTGCAATGATGGGATGCTCATCGCTATCCATCTATATTTTTTTATCTTATGTGATAAAGAGAAATGGATCTACAAATATGCTTTGGTTCGCTATTCTTGTGCTTCCAATTATGGTTATTTCAATTGGGTTTACGGGCTATGCACAGGGCAAGCTGGTGCTTCAGGAGATCTCACCCGCCAATTCAATATCCATAAACCTTGATGGGCAAGAGCAATCGGTGATTCGCATATTTGACCAATGGACTCTTATAAAAATATCAAAAGGTCATTTGGGATGGGTGCGGCATGATTCAGATAGGCTAATAGAGTTTCATGTAAATTCTGAGCCATTTAATGGCTATGCACCCCAAGCATCCATCTATATGAGTTTTGACAGAAATAAGCTCAATGCACATGACAAATAGAATGACCCACATAATCTAATATTAGCGTGAGTGCATCATCACATCATCAATAACGTCACCATCTGCAATACTAAATAAAATCATCTCTACCTTAGTGACGCCAAAATCATCATCAGCTCCAAATAATTTGATTGCAATCTCCTGAAGTAGGTTGCAGTAGCTTTGGTATGCATAATCCTGGGCAATATAAACGACCTTTCCCAGAGAGGTGACCATTGAGGACTTCATTGATTTATCGCTACTCATTCTCTTCTCAAGCTCTTCTTTAAAGGCTTGAATAATTTTGGGGCGGCCATGAACTCTTAGATAAAGGTCCTGCTCGTAGGAGAAAAAATTAATCAAAGAATTTCGACCGCTTGAAGGTGGGAAAAATTTCCCAGCGTGGCCAGACTCCAATAAAAACCAATTAAGACTATAAATGACTCTTACATCATAAATTGCTCTCGTTTTTGGGAACCGAAATGCGATTACTTTTGACCAACTAGAAATTCTCTCAAAAGTAAATTTTTCTAGACTCTCAGCATGGGCTTTAATTGCATTGAGTACACCGTCAGTCAAAACATCATCTTTCCCCGTCTTAATGCCGCCCCAATCCTTGACTATCCACCGATACATAACTTGACTTATAACAGGATCGCTATCACTTAGTTGCCCTTCAATCCACCTCCTTAAGGCAATCGTCTTGCCGTAGGAATTAGTTACATCTAAGGATAAATGCTGCTTGAGAAATTCCTCGAATTCTTGCTTTAATATTTCTGGAAGTGCCGGGAGATTCCATTTATATAATTTTGATAAAGCTTCTGGACTTGAATATTTCTCAACTCTTTTCGAAACATTTTGAATTATTGGATTAGAAAATATTTGCAACTTTTTATTTTGTACTATCAATTTAATCGCCTTAAAAATTTAAATGAAATTTTTCCTTGGGGAAACAATACAGCCTAGAATAAATCTTAAATACGTATGGCCTCAATACAGTAAAAATCCCCAGAAATCGGCTGCCTCTCAAAATTGATAGTCTTTTCTATATTTGAACTTAAAGCACTGATGAATGCTTCACTCGGTCGTTGCATCAGCCTATAGATAAATAGTTCATGACCTTGATGGTTGGCCAGTTCTAGTGCTGCCCCATAAGTAGGCTCAACTGATAAGTCTAACGAGAGGCTGCCATTATGTTTTTTAAGAGCCCTCCCCATGGCCAATGAAATAGTCTCCAAAGACAGATGAAGATGTCCATTAGTCTGCGCTAATGCCTCTACAGTCTCCCCTGATAAGTTTTGCACGGCGCCTAGATCTAGATTGGCTCCTGATGCACTGAGAATTTGGGCGTTTCCCCTGTCTAGGTAATATAACTTTTCAAAAATGAAAAATGGTGAATCAACCCATTTTGCAATGGCTCGCGCTAGAGTGGGCGTTAATTCCGTAAGACCCAAGATAACAAAGCCATAAGGTTTTTCAGAGAGACACTCAAATGCTGCAGGATCCGCATCTGAATAAGAGCTTAAATCTAGTATCGAAACGACTTGCGGCTGCGCCGGAGCTGGGCGTCTTGATATTTCGATGGCACTAATTAAGTCAAGATAAGTCTTGTTGGGTGCTATGGGCGCCGCATTCAACATGCCATCAAATGGCAAAACCAACCCAATCATGGTTGACTGCTTAAGAAAATCTCGACGATTAAAGTTCATCTGCTGATTATTCTCATGACTGCGACAGAATAAGTCGCATGATAAGCCTTGCAATACTGCATTGACATCGCAAGGTGCGACCTAATTTGTCGTACATTCATCCTAGACTGATGCTTTAGGAGGCGAACAGCATTTATGGAACAACATCTTGAATCAATCACTGAAACGCAAATATCAACTGAGCCAACGCTAAAGGCGCGTTATGCAGTGCTAAACAACTGGGTCGAGGATTTGAAAAAGGTGGCTCAAAACCCTGGCGATCAAAAAATTAGCTTATTAACTGGTAGGGCAGCAATGATCGAGTGTCCCGACATTGCTGCTTGTCGACAAGTGCTTCCAAAAATAGCGCAGATGGCCAATATGCAATATATGACTCTGACGCCAGATGAAACTCTATCGTGGCTAAGCGGTGAACAGGATGGTCTTGATCCAATGAAAAGCAACCCCTCGGGCACACCGACGCTGGCATGCCTACCAATGGAGTGTTTTATCAAGGCTGATGAAAAGAGCGACAAAAATCAATTTGGCTGGGATGTACCAAGCTGGCTTAACTTATCCAAATTACTTCGCGCAGCCAATATAGATGCGCCCCTCATCATCGTAGTAATAGGCAAGCGATTCCTTGATCTCTCTGAAGAGTTGCGCTCGGCGTATGGGTTTGATCGCCACTTTTCTATTCCTAAAGCAAGCCCTCTAGAGCATTATGAAGATTTTCTTGAAGAGGTTGATCTAGATTGGTTCGATAAATCAATCACTGAGTTCCGGGGAAAAGTGGGAACCTTACTCTCAGCTGCCTTTCCAGATAAACGGCGTTTAGGTTTGTTATCGATGGGGATAAAGCGCCTTGCAATGCGTGAAGACAGGGTCATCTCTTATAAAGATCTCGTCACATTCTCAGCAAGGGGTACGGGAGATATAGTACCGTGGCCACACTTAAATGAAAAGAACCTCTATCGCACCGCAGTTCACGAAGCGGGGCATACATTAATTGCCATGCTCGATTCAAATGGCGCCAATGTCCCAGATTACGTAAGCATCTCGCCTGGAAAGGGATTTCTTGGGGTAACGATTGAATCCTATGGGTATCTGCATCAGGAGTTGGGATGTGATGCCTATCAAAACGGCAGACATTCAGTGAGAGTTGCCTTAGGCGGTAGAGCTGCTGAAGAGTTGGTCTTGGGTGTGGAGCAAATTGGCACTAGTGGACTGCGCTCGGACTTAGAAGAAATCAGCGGAAATGTCCGAGGCTTCTTTGCTGTTCATGGTATTTGCGTAGATATAGAAGAAGCGCAACATACCGGCGTCAATCTTGCTGCGGTAGTAAATGGTGAGAGCGCTTCGGAGGCTGCCCATATTGAGCCTTTAATGCGAGCATATATCGAGCGCCAATACAGAAATACTCTAGATCAAATGCGTGCAAATCAAACTTTATTGGATGCTATTATTAAATTACTAATGAAAAATAGAGATATCTATCAAGACGATTTGCTATCAATACTGGCAGATCATCGTAGCGCATCAATTAATCCAGCTGCATTAGCCGCCTAAAAATTTTCTTTACATGAGCTCTCTAGCGAATGCCCTCAAATAAAACCAGAAATTCCTTGGCTCGCCAATGGGAGCTCCTCAAGCTTTTGCCAACACGCACTGAAGGCAAAACTGCCAAGCAATTGGCCGAAGGTTTAATTGAAGCGGGCTATGAGATTAGTAAGCGTCAGGTAGAGCGTGATTTGCTAGATCTTCAAGAATTCTTTGGGCTGGAATGCGATGATGATCAGATGCCCTATAAATGGCGTTGGTCATTTGATAGGCCGGCGGATCTACCCGCCATTACTTTGGCCGAGGCATTGTCTTTAGTGGTTGTCGAAGACACCCTCAAGCCATTGCTGCCACTATCGGTTCAAAGAGCACTTCAAGCGAAGTTCTCCCAGGCAAGATCGCAACTTGCGATGATGTCCAAGAAATCGTCTACAGCTAGGTGGGCTGGCAAGGTCAAAACTGTGCCAACGACTTTGCCATTGCTACCCCCATTCATTTCTGAAGAGATATTAGAGGTTATTCAAAATGCTTTGCTGCTAGATGAGCAGATTGAGGCAACCTATCAAGGCATGAGCGATAAGGTGATTGAATTACGCCTGCATCCCCTTGCCATGGTGACTCGTGGCTCCGTTGTGTACTTGGTGGCAACCGCAAAAGAATTTTCAGATGTGCGCCTCTATGCCCTGCATCGATTTAAAGCTGCGACGCGCACTTTCGAAAAGCTGAAGCCCCTAAAAGGCTTTAGTTTAGATAAATATATTGCTGATGGCGCGCTGCAGTTTGGCGAAGGTGGCGAAATTGAATTAACGGCCATCCTCTCCGATGAGTTGGCGCGTTTACTATCTGAGACCCCAATTTCCGGAGATCAACTCCTAAAAGTAAAAGCTAGGCAGTGGCACTTAAAAGCTTCCGTCCTGGATAGCTGGCAACTGCGATGGTGGATTTTGTCGCACGGCCCAGGCATTCAAGTCATAAAGCCAGCTCCATTAGCAAAAGAAATTGAAAAGACATTAAAAGCGGCAGTAGCTCAGTATTCCAAATAATTTACCGGTGCGCTCCATGCCAAGATACCTCACAAAGTCCCGTTTCAAAACTGCAGTCGAGTGTCCTACAAAACTTTTCTATACCGGCAAAGCGCGTGAGTATGCCAATGCGATGAGTGAAGATTCGTTCTTGCAGTCTTTGGCTGAGGGAGGATTTCAGGTTGGGGAGTTAGCCAAATTAATGTATCCGGGTGGTGTTGAGATTACCGCCGATACCCATGAGACTCAAGTTCAAGAGACCAACCAATACCTTCAACAAGAAAATGTGACGCTATATGAAGCTGCCATTCGACATGAAGATCTATTTATCCGCGTTGATGTCATCCGCAAACAAGGCAATCGGATTGAGCTAATTGAAGTTAAGGCAAAGTCTTTTGACTCTACCGAAGAAAATGGATTTCGGGGAGCTCGTGGTGGAATTAATAGTGGAATGCTTCCTTATCTGCAGGATGTCGCATTCCAGACCTATGTCTTTAAATTAGCATTCCCTGAGGTGCAAGTAGATAGCTTCTTATTGATGGCCGATAAATCGAAAGCTTGCTCGGTTGATGGATTGAATCAATTTTTTAAGATAACCCACGCAAATGGCCGATCCGGAATTGAGGTGTCGTCTTCTGCAAATTCAAACTCCATTGGTGACCCCATTCTTACAGCAGTTAACGTCAATGAATATGTCCATGAGATTTTGACTCTGCCTATCGAAGCTCCTGGTGTTGTTAGCTTTTTCCCCGATGTCGTTAAGCGGTGGTCCGATGCATATGTAGGTGATAAAAAAATTGATTCTCCCGTAGGCGCTCATTGCGTCAGATGCGAATTTCGAAATACCCCCACCCAGCAAAGCTTAAAGAGTGGCTTATTTGAGTGCTGGCAACGGGCTAAAGGCTTGAGTGCCCAAGACTTTAATGATGGCATGGTATTGGATGTTTGGAGCTTTAGGGGTAAGGAGAGACTTATTCAGGAGGGCACCCTGAAATTCTCTGATATCGAAAAATCAGATCTAGGTTGGCAAAATGAAGATGATGACTTATCCCATGGTTTAAATGGTAGGCAGCGCCAATGGATGCAGGTATCAAAATCCATGCCTGAAGGCAGAGACTTTTACCTGAATAGGGAGTTGATTGAAGCCGCCGCGTCTCAATGGCAATACCCGCTGCATTTCATTGACTTTGAAACGGCTAGAGTGGCGATTCCATTCTTTAAGGGTCAAAAGGCATATTCCAATATCGCTTTTCAGTTCTCTCACCATGAGATGGATACCGATGGCACCGTAAAACATAAAAATCAATTCCTCAGCGTTACCCCCGGAGTTAAGCCTAATTACGAATTTGTCAGAGAGCTCAAAAATGCCGTTGGAGATAGAGGAACTGTATTTATGTGGTCTCCCCATGAGAACACCACATTAAACGCCATTTTGGATGAATTAAATGAAGACCCTGCGCCGCCAAACGATGCAGATGAATTGCGTGGATTTATATTAAGCCTTACTCGCAAGAAAGATGGTAGCAAGACAGCGCGGGAAGGATCTAGAGCAATGGTAGATCTTTGCGAGCTATCGAAGAGGGCATTCTTTCATCCGCTCACCAAGGGTAGTAACTCCATCAAGAAGGTATTGCCGGCAATCATGACTTGCTCTGACTACATTAAAGAGAAGTACTCGCCTCCAATTTACGGTGCCAAACCCGGAATGACAAGTCTGAACTTTTCAAATCAAATCTGGTGGCAAAGTATTGATGGGAAAGTATTGGATCCCTATAAGCTGCTGCCACCAGTATTTAATGATGTATCTGAATCAGAGCTTGAGCAAATAGAGTCTGATGAGGAGTTTGAAATCAGTCAAGGTGGTGCAGCTTCAACAGCCTACGCAAGACTGCAATTTGAGAGTCTCCCTGATAACGAGCGAACCTATATTAAGAATGCCTTGCTAAGATATTGTGAATTAGATACCTTAGCAATGGTGATGATATTTCAAGGGTGGAAAGAATCTAATTATTAAAAAACTCTGTTAAGCCATGGTTTAGCTTTTCCGATAGATCTTTTACCCATTTTTTGAAAACAATTTGATGCATTGAATCTGCTTGAAGAATTTTTTCTTCGATCCAGACCTTGGGATCTTCCTGATTTACTGGCTTAATGCCAGACTTTGAGTTAGTTAGCGCATTCCAGTACAAATTGCATGCGGGCTTGTGTTGTTCGCCGTTAATTATTTTCCACAAGTAATCGTAAATTTCTTCGCGTTTTTCCTGAGATCGCATTGGACCAAGAATTAGAGCTGCCGAACATTTTGTTGTATTGCTCGCATCATCAGAAACCATTTTTATTGCAAAATTTATCGGGCATTTAGTACTTTTTAGCCAAACTCTATCTGGGGCATCAGCGTATTTAATAAGCTCAGATCTATTTCCATCCGACAAAAGATTGAAGTGGAAGTATGTTCTGTTGGAGGCCTCCCTATAAAAAAGTAAGATTTCGCCATCATCAATAGGTGCCAGATTTTTCATTTGAGGCAACTTTCTTTCCCACCACTCTAATGTTTTGGATCTCGCGTCATGTTTAAATTGGTACAAATAATCAAGCGCTTTTTTATGCTTGATGTATATCGACCCAACTGAATCTATGGATATATCTTTGCCTTTGAGGTGCTCTACATAGGATTTAATTTTTTCATCCTGCGTTAACTCAACGGCCAACGCGTCGGCATTTATGGCTTGTGGATCATTTTCACTTAATAAGTCTCGATAGTCATTCAAGATTTCTTTGATATAGGTAGAGCCTTTATCAGATAAATTCTCGATTATCAAATCCACCGCGGGTAATACTGTGTTTTTATAGAGGATATTAGTCCAGTCGGCATCATCCGGCTTTTCCTCTTCAAGAGTTAGGTAAATTTTATAAATATTTTTAGAGGGGAAGCACATCTCTAGTAATTTGGTATATTTTTCTAGCTGGTTTTGACCTTGAGATGCATCAATCTTATTTTCAATGGCGATAATGACTTCCTGGGGGGAGCCCGTGGGGACTGCGCCGCGATAGGGAATCCTAATTAAGCAGTCAAGCGTACCTTTTTTATTTTTCCCGTTTGCCTCGAATTTAGAAAATTCTGCATCCACTCTTGCAAACGAAAGATCCAAATCCAATACGCTTGGAAAATCACTCAGAGCATCTAGCGATGTGACGGTTCTTAAAAGAAAGTTTTTAAGAAAGGCGTCGCCTAGATCATGCGATTCATTTGGGTTTAGTAAATAAGTTAGGAATTTAGTATGTTTAACCTCTCTGCGACCCATATCAGTGGCCTCAAAGATATTAAAGCGACTTAAGACTTGGTCAAGTTTTATAAATTCTTCTTTTGCTAATAATACGTTCTCTATGAATTTATTCTCTAAGCTCATTGGGTCGCCTTCCTTGGTATTTATATGTAGTGGTTCTAATAATCTGCTGCAATCCTACTAACTCTATATTCAATAACTACATAGCCTAAGCACTTAAAACTACTTGATGGCTGCCTGTAATTGTTTGTATAACGTCACCGTATCCTGCCGATATTTTTTATCCAACACTTCTTTTTTGTGCCGATATTGACTCTCGGCGACTGATATCTCCTTTTCCCGTCGCCCTTCAATAGTGGATCGCTCGGTTAGATATAGCCTATGGTTCGCAGCCTCGGCATCTTGATATTCCTTTTGGGTCATATTAGAACTTCGACTACTCATATTGGAGAGTAACTCGGCACTTTGCCTCGTAGCCGACATATTAAGAACCTCAAGTGCGTTGCTATATTTTCGCGTGATATTTCTGACCTCATCTCTGTGCCCAACCTCTAGATCACGATCTTCAATTCTACGATTAGCGAGGATAAATTTTTTGGTCTCTTGAATGCAATTTGTTGAGGTTGGGTTACTTTCACAGTATTTCATACCAACCAATACACCACCAATGCCCAACGCAAGTGCGACATAAAAAATAATGATGCCACTTACTACAAACGAAATAATCCCCAGAATTATGCCCATCTCATCTCTCTTTTACTAATCTGCACCTTAGTAACACTACATGGACCATGAGACAAAATGAGTCGCACTGTAATGTTCGATATGTTCTGCCACTTCCTGGAAAAATTTAAATGGAACAATCCCTGTAGAATAAATTTTTGGGGCTTTAGAAGGGCGCAGATGAAAACACTTTATATAGATATGGACAATGTTTTAGTGGATTTCCCAAGTGGAATTCAAAGAACGTCGGAACACATCCAAGATGAATTTGATGGCCGCTTAGATGAAGTTCCTGGGATCTTTTCTTTAATGGATCCTATACCAGGGGCGATTGCTGCCTATGAAGAGTTATCCACTTTATTTGATACCTACATTCTTTCTACCGCACCTTGGGGTAACCCAAGTGCTTGGTCCGATAAATTGCTTTGGGTAAAAGAGTATCTAGGCAAGCCAGCCTATAAACGCCTTATTCTGAGTCATCATAAAAACCTCAATGACGGAGACTTCTTGGTAGATGACCGCCTTAAAAATGGAGTTGATTGCTTTAAGGGTGAACATATTCATTTCGCTACACCGGAGTTTCCTGACTGGAACGCAGTAGTGAGTTATTTGAAGCTAAAAGCTTAAGGTCGCTCATGGGCTTACGCTTTCGTAAAGTCTTTTCACTTGGCGGGTTGCTGCGTTTGAATATCAGTAAGACTGGTATTGGAGTTGGCGTGGGCCCTAGGGGGTTTAGCTTGAGTATTGGCTCAAAAGGAATCCGTAGGTCTGTCGGGGTTCCCGGTAGCGGACTCTCCTATCAAGACACTACGAGTTGGAAAAAGTTAAATCAAGCAACAGATGCTCCGGCCGAGCAAGTTGATTCAAGTACGAGCGTCGAAAATAATGTCGGCGCACATCCCGCCTCCACAGTTAACCCTTGGAAAATTGCATTCGGTCTATTAGTTGGAGCTATTTTTACCTGGTATTTGACTTCTTTAAATCAAAAGACGGTCACTCAACCTGCGGCTCCTCCTGCTGTTGCTCCAGCCCCAAATCGCCCGCTGACCTCTCCAGAAATTCGTGAGGTGCAAATATTGCTCAATCAAAAGGGTTATAGAGCAGGCCCTGCAGACGGTGTGAGCGGCCCACAGACAAGGCTGGCAGCAAAGGTATATCTCAAGGCAAAAGGTTTGCCAGCAACAGCTTTAGATCTCCATTTTTTAAATCAACTGCACAACCAATAATCAAAAGTTACTTATCTAATGCAGTAGCTTCTGCAATATTGTGAACTAGATCCATTTGATTTAATGCCTTAATAAAATTGGGATTATTATTAATACTAGTATTTTTAATTACTCAAGGACACTTGAATCATGTCACGATGGACAAATAGTTTTGAATCAAGCATCTCTCAATCTTCATGGCCTGAGTTAAAGATAGCTGCAACCGAAGCCAGTATTGACGATGTTACGGTTCTAACTTCTGTGGAAGAGTTGGCTCGTTTAAAAAAAGCGATGGGCTATATTGATGGCATCGTCTCCTCCTTGGATCCTGAGTTTGTCCCTTTAACTGTTTGGACTAGCTTCAATAGCCAAGTAAGTGAATGCTTACAGCAACTCAAAGCATACAAATCATCAAGAAATATTGGGCAATTAGAAGCGGCTAATGCCCACTTAGATAATATTCTTTCATACATACGACCTTATATGGTCGTCGATGGAAAAATTGGCAACGCCTTACAAAGTGCGGCCAAAGAATATTCGGAAGTTATTAATCATTCAGCGCATAAATTAAGGCTGGGGACTGATAAGGTTATCGAAGAAATAGTTTCCTCGCATACTCAAGGTCAGAAATTAGCGGCCTCACTTAGAGATATTGAAAAGAAGGCGCAAGAATTACAAGCCACCTTATTTGGTACGGATGACGACCCTGGAGGCATGGAAGAAAAGATTAAATTATTTCTTCAAGAGGCGGACGATACTAACTCCAAAATTGGATCCGCGTACAAAGAAATTGTTGTTGGAAGCGATGATACCCCCTCAATTAAAACGCAGGTGTCAGCTGTAAAAGATCAAGTGATAGAGACTCAAACCAAAATCATTGAGCTAATGGATTCAGCAACAACAAGTCTAAAGGCTCTCGACGTATTTTATGAAAAAATCTTTGGCAAGAAAGCCCCTGATTCCGATAAATTTACTGGTGGTCTTAAAAACGAGCTTGAAGAAAGGATTGTTGCTTTATCTGATTTTGAGAAGCTACAAGCCACTCGATATGGTGCGCTTAATAAGCAAATTGAAGACCTACTACCTGGAGCCACTAGTGCTGGCCTTGCTAGCGCATACCAGGAGATGAAGATATCTTTTGACGATCCCATTAAATTTTATACCCGTGGCTTTTATGCCTGTCTCATTATTTTATTTATCGGATCTTTAATTTTTACCGTTGATAGCATTGGTGGTACACACTTGCTCACCTTTTCAGCCATTGGTGATTGGGATGAGGTACTTAAGAGACTAGTAAATAAGTTACCTTTTTATGGTCCAGTTCTATGGCTTGCATATTTTTTTAGTAAACGAAGAAGCGAAAGCCAGCGGCTGCAGCAAGAGTACGCACATAAGGAAGCTTTAGCAAAATCTTATGATAGCTATAAGAAGCAGATACTTGCGCTAGATGAGACTGACGTTAATATGCAAAAGGATTTCATTGCAAAAACAATAGATGCTATTGCATATAACGCCTCTCTCACCCTGGACTCAAAGCATGGCGATAAGATGCCGGCGCAGGAATTAATCGAAAAAGTATTAGGCACAATGGCAAAAAAGAAAATTTTATCTATCAATATCCCAGATTAAGCTATTTCTAAAACATAAGTTGCATAGCTAACTAAATAGTGGTATAGTAAGGCCATGTTTGAACAATGTCTTTATTTCAATACCACCAGCCTAGCTCGTCAGCTCGAGCGGGAGTGGACGAGTGCTTTTAAACCTTTTGGCCTTACGCCTTCCCAAGCCTTCATGCTTAGAGTGGTTTTGAACAAAGCTTCACTATTGCAAAGCGAGTTGGCAAGTGAGATGAATATCAGCCGCCCAACAGCGACTAGGGCTTTAGATGGATTGGAGCGCCTCTCATTAATTAAGCGGGTAGCTTCTGAGAAGGATGGCCGGGAACAAGAGATTCACCCCACCAAAAAGGCCATGGAGATGAAAGAAGCCATTAATGCCGCTAGCGTAGCAGTAGCCAAGCGTCTTAAAAAATCTTTAGGCACTAGTCATTTTGAAGATGCTGTAGATCAAATACGAAGTATTAGCTCCGCCTTAAAGTAATGTGTTTTTGTGAGCTCTTTTTTATTTCCTAATTAGTTGCATAGCTAACTTTATGACCAAGCAAGATACAAGGAGAAGCAAATGAATATTGAACTTAGCAATACCATCATCCAAGTTACTGAAACCAATAAGGTGAGCTTCTCAAAAGCACACAACACACGTCTGGAATGCCTAGAAGGCAGCATCTGGCTGACGTTTGATGATCTTGACGGAGATTTCCTCCTTACGGCAGGGGAACATCTCTTGATTAACAGCAACGGCTTGGCTCTAATTTCGGGACTTCCATCTGCCAAGATCAGGCTGACTACACCAGCAATACAGCCAACCGCCTTCAGTAGATTGTTGAGTTGGATTAATGATCATTTTCTGAACCTTATAGTTGCATAGCTAACTTTTTTATTCATTAACAACCAAACCACCTCAGGAGAATTTCATGCCCATCCTCAACGTTAAAGTGAGCGGACAAAAGAGTATTGCCACCACCAAAGCTATTCATGAATTACTACTCGATTTGACTCATCGCATTCTGGGTAAGAAAAAGGAGGTCACTGCTATCGCAATTGACTATGTTGATCCCGATTGCTGGATGGTAGGCGGTAAACTACTGAGCGAGCAGGGTAAAAACAGCTTTTACTTTGATATTAAGATTACCGATGAAACCAATACTAAAGATGAAAAGGCTCGGTATATTAAAGAGGCTTTTGCGGGGTTTGAACAAATCCTAGGCAATCTGCATGAAGAGAGTTACATCTATGTGCAAGATGTAAGGGCGGCTAGTTATGGTTTCGGCGGGAAAACCCAGGAATACCGATATCACCACTAAACCCCAGCTTTATGAACGGTTTTCAGCTGGTCGGTTGATTATTTGATCAATATATTGACCAAATAATAGGTTTATGGTTAAAATAATGATCAAATGACTGCTTCTGAACTTAGCCCCATCCTAGAGCGCCAATTGCTATTGCAACTAGGCGATCGCATTAAGCGCTTACGTAAAGCGCAAGGGCTTGGCACGGTCGAAGTAT
Organism: Polynucleobacter sp. 78F-HAINBA; assembly: GCF_018882325.1. Classification (GTDB taxonomy): domain Bacteria; phylum Pseudomonadota; class Gammaproteobacteria; order Burkholderiales; family Burkholderiaceae; genus Polynucleobacter. Next base: position 178,822 of record NZ_JACVOQ010000004.1, read on the forward strand.
CTGCGCGTGCAAAACTTACTCGCAATACTCTACGGTCGATTGAAGCAGGCGATCCATCTCCTTCAATCGGCGCTTACCTACGAGTGATGTCCGTTCTTGGCGTTAGCGGAGAGTTAGCGCTTTTGGCGGGCGATACGATGCAAGCTGCTCCCGCCGGATCAGCAGGAGCAAGGTCCAGACGCACTACCCCTAACGTACAAGTACGCGTTTTGCAAGATAACGCCGGGCACCGACTTCAAGATCTACAAAGCCTTACTCTGCATGAAGAAGCTGTTCAGTTAGTGAAGACTGATCCTGCCTTGCTGCTACAGGCTCAAGACACCCTAGAGCGTTGGCTTGCTGCTGGCGACTCTCGCTCAGCTAGCCTATGGCGTGAGTGGCAACTCATCCTAAGTGCAGGCTCTTGGCGCAAAGTGCTTGGCCGAACAAGACATGCTCAGCAACTCAGACAAACTTCACCACTGGTGACCATCCTTCCAGATGAAGTGCGCCTACGCATTTTGAAAGATGTGAGTGCACTCAAAAAAGGGGTTGTCTTTGGTGGCTCTTTGACTACCGCCCAGGATGAGCAAGACTTCAAGGAACTACCATGACACGAGAAGAGCTAGAGCACATCATTCGCGCCAGTGCCGATGTCACCAACCAATATGAATTTGTGATCATCGGTAGCCAGTCAATGCTGGGCCAAGTGCCTAATCCAGAAAAGGTCTTCACCGTTTCTATGGAAGCGGACATCTATCCACGACAGGCTCCTGACTTGGCTGATGAGATTGATGGTGCAATTGGTGAAGGCTCGCAATTCCACGAGACTTATGGTTACTACGCTCAAGGTGTGGGGCCGGATACCGCAATACTGCCAAAAGACTGGATGTCGCGTATCCATCGCGTGCAAAACAACAATACCAATGGTCGAGTGGGGTACTGCCTTGATGTGCTTGATCTCTTTCTTGCAAAGGCTGCGGCAGGGCGGGACAAAGATCGAGAGTTTTGTATGGCGCTACTGGAGTACGCCTACCTTGCGCCCGCACAAGCCTTAGAGTTGGTGCCGACTATGCCGCTCGATGATGGTGTGCAGCGAACGCTACGCGCAACGATTCGTCGCTGGGCAAAAGCATTGCGAGATGCAGGCCACGATATTCCACAGGAATAAAAGTGAATCATTACCTCCATCACCATTAAGAATATTGATCTAGATAGAGCGTGCAATTAACTATCCTCTATCTATCAAGCTCGATCTAATTCTGATAAGACTTCTAGCGTCATATCTCGATTGCTTTTTCTTTTATCAATCAACTCCCAGTCTTTTTCCAACTCCGCACTTGAGCTGCACTTGACCAATAGCTGAGTTACTTCGGCTACTCCAATTAACGCCTCTTCTTTAGTTTTTGCAATCATTCTTGAAATGATCAACCTGGCCTCTTCTTTTCTTGGGCTGCTGAGAGCATTGACCATCAAGACGGTTAACCTTAATCCCCTTGAAGTCTCAAGAACTCTCGCCATTAACCCTGCATCTGAAATTATTGATAGCGGCATGGAATGCATTCTTCTATCAAGCTCTTGAAACTCATCTGCCTGAATATCCCATCTCACATGCTCGCTATTTAGCTTGGTCAGGCACATTTGGGCTTGATTAGAAATTTCAAGAAATATCCACTTCAGAGCATTTAACTGTTTGCGGCTCTCCAGCCTCGAGCCCTCTATTCTTCGAGCCTCCTCTTTAGACTGCTGATAGATGATTGCCAAGATGCCAAGAATTATTGCGCAGACTGAGCCTATAGCCTGAACCCAGGCCGCACACTCTGTGCGAGTAAAAGAAACTGGGACTAAAAGGCAGGTGTTACAAATATCGTAGTCCATTGCAGCCCCTTTTATTCAATATCCAAATATTAAGCGTCCCGCAACAACTAGATGCAAATTAGTTTATTCCATCTAGATCAGGCAATAAGCGATCCTCTATCTAACGAGGCTTGATGGAATAGGGCTGGCGAGGATTGCCCCAATCGGCCAAAGATGGGAAGATGAGTAATTACTTTTGGAGCCCTATAAATGCTTTTTAGCGAAAGAAATGGTCATAGCCAACTACCCTCGAACCTAAAACCTGATTCCATTTCGCCTACGCTCCGAAATTCCTTATGGAATGAAGTAATAGAGTGGATTGACACTCAAGACTTGGGAAGCGTTTGCTACTTAATTTGGAAAAATTTCTTTAAAACTCCAACAGACAAAATGCCCGCAATTGAGAGCTATAGGGGCATAAGTTATGCCCACGCTTGGGCACAAGTCAGAGAATATTACTTCTCATGCCCATGGCATAAAGTATTTAGCTTTATCGAGTTTCTAATTTCTACAGACCCTTATGGCCCGCTTGCGACAAAGATAAATGCTATTTTGATTGAAGAGGTGTCTGCATATCGCATATTTAATAATCACTTCATTCAAATAACCGACCAACATGAACTTTCGGCGCTATCAGAAGGTATTTCATATAAGGGAATTTTTTCTCCAGTATCTCACCACATTCAATCTTCTATAGACCTATTATCGAGTCGCGAAAATCCTGACTATCGGAATTCAATTAAGGAAGCAATTTCAGCAGTTGAAGCAATGGGAAAAATAATTACCAATCAGCCAAATGCAACTCTTGGCGAAATACTTAAAACACTTGAGTCAAAACATAAACTTCATGGAGCCCTAAAGAATGGCTACTTAAGTCTATATGGCTATACAAGTGATGCTAATGGCATTAGACACGGACTAATGGAAGAATCAAATCTAACGCAAGCAGACGCCAAATATTTTTTATTGTCATGCACTAGCTTTGTAAATTACTTGAAGACTTTTGTTGCAAACTCAAAAGAATAGAAAAGATATTGGAACCATTTGCCCGGCCTGCGGAAAAACCAACGACTGCCAATTGGCAAGCGATAAGAAATGTTGGTGCTTTGATGTGCCAGTTGACAAGTTCAAACTAGAACAAGCCCTTAAAGACAAATCAAAAGATCAATGTCTTTGTAAGAATTGCTTGAAGAAGTTAAGCGTCTAGAGTTTAGACGCTCGCCACAAAAGAGTAATTAATCAAAGGTGCCTTCAATATGTCGGCGCGCAATCCCGATAGATTCTGATAGAGAAACCCCAAAACCAGCACAGAATTGCTTTAATTCCTCATCTTTTTCATCAAAAACATTCCGCTCATAGCTCCTATGTAGTCGCAAAAAAACCTGAGCTACCCGATAATTTTGATCACTCTCTTTTATATTTATTAACAAGTTAGCAGCAAGATGATGGGACGATAATTCACCAGAACACACCCCTTGATAAATCATTGGGTACTTAGCTTTTAGCCCAATAAGCCAAGACTCTAATGCTACAAAATTCCTGGTGGAGGACATCGTCCACCAGTCCAACATTCTCTTGCATTGCCTAGCATTTAAATTTAACAATGTGGAGATTGCGATCAACCATCTCGAATTATCTAAGAATCGCAACTTTCTCTGTTGATCCAATTCTTCTGCAAGCAAGCTAATTAGCCTTTCCATTGGCGGTGAATTGGTGCTTAAACTGGCAAATGACATCGCAATTGGATAGTCAATGAACTTATCAAGATACATTGAACCGTCAGTCCCAGCGCCATAAAAGGCTTCAACAGCTTGCTTAATCTGCAACCTATTCCACAGCAAAAGAAAAGCGACACCTTCTATATCAAATAGGTGCTTAAGTCTTTCCAATAAACGGATTGCATAAGCTGGTGAACACCTGTCCAACTCATCCACAATAACAATAACTTTTTCACCTTTAGCTTCTTTAATATGTTTAGCTATAAGCCTTTTTAAATGCTCAAGAACCTCTTTTCTTTCTGCCAACTCATCTAATTTTGCGCGAATTATTTCTTCAGATTCATCTTTCAAGATATCTGCTGCTGTATCGAGCACATCTTCATTGATACCAATTAAATTTCCTGCGGTTTTAGCTGCAGCTTTTGCTAAATTTGGCACTGCCCTTGCGATTAATGGAGCAACGGAATCAAAAAGGTTTTTTCTTTCCGCGGCACCCAATGCTGCGCCCATTGAAGAAATTAAAGTTAATGCGGGATCATCAACCCAATCTGCCTCAAATGCATCAATCCATACAACATTAAATTGATTGCGCTCTTTAATTAAGGCCTCCAAGTTCTCCCCGAACCAGGTCTTCCCAATACCCCAATCTCCATCGATAGCCACTACACCTTTTGGCAATCCCTCAAGCAATTTATAAATGCCCTCAGCAAGTTTTTTTCTGTCCAATGCATCATCTGTAAAGGCTGCTTTATTTAAATTGGTCATTGCAATTCTCCGTCGTTCAATCGCATTCTTTGTTGCCCAACACCCTTGTGGAGATTAACAGATTGCCTGATTTGACCAAAGGTGGGAAGATTCCCTTATGCCTTTAGAGCCAAAGATAAAAGTTTCACCTCTTTATGATGAACAAATAGATGCTTATGGAAATCCCAAGACGGTTGTAATGGGAAGGGGGCACTTCTATAAATATAAATCACTAGCCCCAAAATACCTGCCTCATACATTAGAAATTATTAAAGACAGGAAGATATTTTGTCCAAGGCCATCTCAAACAAACGACAAAGATGAAGAATTCAAACCGCCAGTTACTGTTGGAGATTATTCCGATCCAATATACAGGGCAAGAGTCCATAGATGGGTTAGACGCATAGCCACAAGAAGCAACCCTCATGCCTTGGAAGCACAAATTCAGCACCAGCTAAGCATCATTACTCAAGAAGGTCTTGAGAGCTATGCGAAACAGCTTGAACCCGAATATCACCAAGAAATAGAAAATCAATACCGTCTTTTAAGTCTAAGTGATATTCCAGACAATCATCACTTGTGGGTTAATTATGCCGATGACTATGCTGGCATTAGCTTTCAATTTTTTATCACTCCAGAATTTTCTACCGTCTATCAAGTTAACTATGTCCAAAGTCGACCTAAGTGGGATTTAGTATGCGACCAAGATATGGAGACTCTTTCTGCTACGGCTCTTACTAAACTGGATAAATGGCGAGATGAAAGGGAATTCAGAGTGGTTATTTCCGAACCGCCGCTTCCATATGGGCCCGTATTAGTAAATCAAAAATTAGATTTGCCAATTGAAGCATTCGCTGGAATTTATTTGGGAAATAAAATTAATCCAACAATTAAAACTTTAATTGTAGATTTGGCAAAACAGTATTTACCTTTAGTTCCAATTTATGAAGTTGCCAAAGGCTCTCTAATAAAGAAGATACTATAAAAATTTCACCAGCTCAAAGCTGTCGATGCCAATTCGGGAATATTCGAAACCGCTGGAAACCAATAGATTCGGTGCTTAGCGGGTAGTGAGTCTTGTTGTGCTTAGACCCAATATGTAGAACTGTTTTAGTCTTTAACCTGGTTGAGCTAATGCGAGCGTGAAAATCCGCCCGACGAACTTATTCGTCCACCATTACGCACCTAAATTAAGGGCCGCCTTTTGAATCACCGTCTCCATTACGACAATCCGATCCTTTTGGAGTGCCAGTACCTCATTCACTAATGCTGGGCCCGCTTTTTTTGGCGAACCACAATTAAATGGTGGCACAGGATCATATTCAAGTGCCAACTGAAGTCGCTTAGCAATATCTTCCCCTGCAAGTTCTGCGGCTAGCTCATAAGCAAAATCAATGCCCGCAGTTACCCCTCCGCCAGAGATAAATTTTCCATCTTTGACCACTCGTTGATTAATGGGCTCAACACCAAATAGCGGAAGATATTTGCTCCAGATCCAGTGACACGCACTTTTGTGGCCCTTGAGGATTCCAGCAGCCGCAAGAATGAGTGATCCATTACAGACGGAGGTTATGTATTTTGCGCCGATGCTTTGCTTGCGCAGGAATGAGAGTGTTATTTCATCAATCATCTGCTCCCCGATTCCAAAGCCGCCGGGCACACAAAGAACATCTAATTGGGGGCAGGTCTCAAATGTTGTCGTTGGATTAATTGAAAACCCGACATCCGTCATTACTGGGGTTAAGCCTTTCCACACTAGATGCACTTTCGCATTGGGCACTCGGCTAAGCACTTGGGCGGGGCCAGTGAGATCAAGCTGCGTCAAATTAGGAAATAACAAAAAGCCCACTTCGATGTTTGTATTCATATCGGTCCGTTACATAAATTAAGCATGATCAAAGTCTAAGCAATATTGATTTGGCATAAATGACAAAATCATGCTAATTTCTGCCAATGCCCAAATTACGCCAAATTGCCCTCATTGCTTTTGATGGATTCCAGATTCTTGATATCACAGGGCCCGCCTCTGTTTTCTCTGCAGCCAACGATGCCTTAGGCAAGCCCTATTACCAAGTGGTGACCGTATCAGCCAAAGGAGGGTTAGTTTCGAGTCATTCTGGAATTAACATTCAATCCCATAGCTACAAATCTTCTAAGTTAGCCTCTATAGATACGCTCTTAATCGCTGGCGGTAGTGCGGATGGATTGGAGGCACTATCGAGGAGCGAGCCTTTCATGAAGTGGATTAAGCAGACAGTTCAAAGGACTCGTCGCTATGGGTCTGTTTGTACTGGGGCTTTTGTTCTAGGTCACCTAGGCTTACTCAAGAAAAAGAAGGTGGCAACTCACTGGGGCTCTTGCCAAAAACTCGCAACCCTTTATCCAGAGGCGGAGGTTGATGCCAACGCATTATTTGTTAATCAAGGAAAACTTTGGACTTCTGCTGGGGTGACCACAGGCATTGATATGAGCCTAGAAATGGTGGCACAAGATCTTGGCACTGAAATTGCCAACATTATTGCCAAGCGTTTGGTGCTTTATGTAAAGCGACCTGGTTATCAATCTCAATTTAGTCCATTACTCAAAGCGCAAGAAAATGCTGTGCCAAAATTTTTAAAACTGGTTGAATGGCTTGGAAAACATCTTGACCAGAATATTGACATTCCAAGGATGGCGGAGCAAGTGGCCATGTCAGAGCGCACCTTTTATCGTAAGTTCACACAGTGCTTTGGAGAAACCCCACGGAATTATGTTGAAAAGTTGCGGCTAGATAATGTACGCATTCTGCTTACTTCCAAAGCTTCCCTAAAACAGATCGCCCTAGTAAATGGATATTCCACCGCCTGTCAGTTGACCAAAGCATTTGAGCGTCAGTATGGAATTGGGCCTGCGGTTTTTAGAAAAATGCACTCTACCTAACCCTCAAGGTAAACAGAGCGCAAAGATACTGCCAACACTAGTTCTATGGGCTTTGTAATGAGGCCCTATGAGCAGCAAGAGCTAAAAGCACTATTTATAGCCGGATAATTACCCTTGGCAGCTTAAAAATATCCGTATACAATAGATTTCAACAAAATATTGTTGAAATTAACGGAAAACAATAGAAAATGCTTTATTCAATCAAGGTTAAAAACTTTCAGTCCTTTCTGGATGAGGTCCATATTTCTATGGAAATGAGTCAGCATGTGCCCGATGATGATCGATCATTTACTACTGCTGCGGGCAAAAGACTATCTAAGGCGATGGCTATTATTGGCCCCAATGCGAGCGGTAAAACCGCCCTGATTAAGTCAATGGCCTTTTTAGACTGGTTTATTAAACATTCATTTCAAAATAAGGTAGACGCCCCCATTCCTTTGGCCTCACACTTTTCAGCCAAAGATCAGCCAAGCCATTTTGAAATTGAGTTTGAAATGGACGCAAAGGAGTGGAGATATTCACTAGATGCAGACGAGCATCGTGTTTACTCAGAATCCTTGTACTGCAAGCAAAGTCGTGCTTTTTCATATGTTTTCACTCGAGTTTGGGATGGAGCAAACAACAAATACATTATTAAGCAAAAACAATTTGGCCTTTTACAAAAAGAAGCTGAGAAGGTTCGTGAGAATGCATCCTTAATTGCCACTGCCGCCCAATATGAAGTTCCACTTGCCCTACAAATTGTGTCGGGATTTGTTTTGAGCAACGTTAATGTGTTCGGACGTCAGCATTTGGACGACCAGCAGATTATTGGCGCCTCTGCAATATATGCTGGCGATGAGCTCATTCGAAACCAAATGAATAACCTACTGTGCGGTTGGGATTTAGGCCTTTCTGGAGTGAAGGTGGAAAGGCAGATTCATACCCAGGAATCTGGAAAAGAAGAGCATATTTTTGTGCCCTTTGGCTTGCATAAAGTAGGCGATACCAATCATGCGCTAATGTTTAAGCATGAATCGAGCGGAACTCAAGGCGCCTACCTATTACTTTCAAGAATATTGCCGATATTAAATAACGGCGGTCTAGCCATCATTGATGAGTTAGAGGCGGATCTTCATCCCCATATGCTCAATCCAATACTGGATCTATTCTTTTCACCAAAAACTAATCCAAAAAACGCGCAAATTATTTTCACCTGCCATTCGGTAGAGGTGCTCAGCCTCCTGCATAAATCTCAAGTGGTTTTAGTTGAAAAAAATCAAGATTGTATGAGCGATGCCTGGCGCCTGGATAGCATGAAAGGCGTTAGGGCGGATGATAATTTATATGCGAAGTACATGGCTGGCGCGTATGGCGCTATTCCACAGGTTTGATATTCAGTCATGACTAAACCAAATCGCCGCCAAAGAAAAACGCTCCTCGTAGTAGGCGAGGGAGATTGCGAGTACGCATTCTTGAAGCACTTAAGAAATATGTATTGCTCAGACGGCGCTGGCGTTAACGTTACGATTCGCAACGCACAAGGCGGCGGACCAGATAGTATTGTCAATCAGGTTCTTCGCCATATACGGCTTGCTAGTTTCGATAAACAGATTGCACTCCTGGATACGGATATTGCTTGGTCCGATAGCCTCAAAAAAATTGCAAAGAAAAATAAGGTGGAGATGGTAGGCTCAAGACCCTGTCTTGAGGGCTTGCTTCTGAGCGTACTGAGCAAACCCGTTCCGCAAAATTCAGCAGAGTGCAAAAGAACTTTGCAGTCGCACACAAAGGCAGACATGACCGACTGGCACGATTATGAGCCCCATTTTTCTCAAGAAGCATTTGAACAGGCCAGGAAAATCTTGGCCGAACTCGATAAATTATTAAAACATTTCGAAGGGATTTAAGTCCTGATTAATTCGAGGGCGACATCTTCCACCCCTTCAAGATTTCAATAGCCTTTAACAAGACTTACCAACACTCATCAAATAAGTGGCCGCCTCTAGATTCAAAGCGGCCATCTGCGTTAATTGCTAACCACAGGCAGAGTCCGACCCATAAGAAACGGTCGCTAATAACAAAAAACCTGCCGTAGCAGGTCTCTTATTGAAGGCTAAATTACAAGCTTTACAAACCAATCGTATAAGTCGCCATCACTGTCGTTGAGGAGACGGCTTGATAGGCTTCTTGCCTATAGATGCCAGTTACTCCAAGTCGTTGATTCTTAGCCACATCGTAAGCAGCGCCCAATGTAGCTGTTGGGCGAGTTCTTACAGGATTGGCATTGAAGTTAATTGCAGTTAAGCCATTAACACCAGTCGCAGAGTAAGACCCGTTCGCAGTATTTGTGTCTGTCTCAACACCAGCACTAGCAAATACGACTGCTTGTGGGATAAATTTATATGAAGCGCCAACGCCAGCGAGTGCAGTTGTAGCGTTTGTGTTTAATGCTGAGTACGTAAGTGGCGCAGTAACGCTTGAGCTGGCTGATTCTGTATAGCTATTCATATTGTTCTGTGTGTAACGCATGCCAATATATGGGCTAACAATCACATTCTCAGCAATACCGAAACCATACTTAGCCGTCACTTGTGCACCTTGGCTATTGATAGGTGCGCCGCCGCTTCCAGCCTCACTGGTACCCACAACTGATCGTGTAACAGTAGTGTTCTTTTGTCCGTAAGCAGCAGAAACTTTAACTTCAGTACCAGTGCCATCAAGGCGCTCATTCCAGGCGCCAAACAACCCGATCAACGGCGTGTTATTACCAAGGTTTACCGTAGACCCAGCATTGTTAACAGAAAGATTTTGATCTGCGTAGGCACCAATTCGATAATTAGAATGTGGGCGATAAGCGGCAATCAATAGCCCGCTAGTGTTGTTCAAACCGTTCATAGCAGATACAGCTGTATTACGACCCCCTGCTGAAACGCAAATATTGTTTGCACCAAATTCATTGCAGTCATACGAAAAACTGTTTGTTAGCGCCGTATTAACAACGGTGACCGTACCCTGCAATACTTGTGCTGTATTGACTAATGACTGCTGAGTATTGGGTGTAGATGGAACAAAAACATAAGTTGGGAACAATAAATCCCAAACACCCGAAGTGCCAACTTGACTTAAATTCCAAGTCAACCCATTATAAGTGCCGCTATTGACCGAGAAATTGCTTCCCGTAACGCCAGTGAAGACTGATGTGTATCTATTGGCTGAAATGACAGATCCCGTATAAATTCCAAATGCGGTGGCACCGCTACCGCTTGTTACAGCAAGCTGTCCATAATTTGTGGTCGAGTTTATAAGAATGCTGTAATTTGTTGGAAGCGCCCCCTTATATGTGAGCGCCGTTGTTGCGGCACTAGAGCTATTGCCACCCTGACTGTTATTTAAGGTTGTAATAATGCTGGCATTGTTAATCCCAGTGTCGGTACCACGAATGCTGCCAGTGTTTGTCAATGTAGTAATTGCTGCATGAACATCAACGCCAGCCGTCGAAAAGCTTCCACCACCACTAACTCCAGCAGCGGAAATGGCTCCCGAGTTGTTCAAGGTGGTAATTGCGCCAATATTGTAAATACCAGAAGTAACACCAGTAATGGTTCCAGTATTTGTTATGGTTCCAGTCGAGCCTAAAGTTAGAATTGCATTTGTAGCGGCACCAGTCAGAAGAATTGTTCCTGAGTTGGTAATCGAAGTGGCGGTGGCATCGAGCCTAATACCATTTGCAGTAGTACTCTTGATTGTTCCTGAGTTGGATATAGTGCCAATCGCCCCTGCACCCCAGATACCATTATAGGAAGTATTGTCACCAATCGTACCTGTATTTACGATGCTAGTAATGGTGCCTCCAGTATCATTTTTAATTGCGTCAAATACGGGATTGCTAGCGCCAATCGTCCCATCATTTTGGATCGTAATGCCCGTTGCACCATTTAGAAAATCCGTACAGGTCTGACCGACAGCATTCACAAGCGAAGTATTTGGCGTGCAAGTAACAGCAAATGCTGCGGCACTAAAGAACAACGAAAATCCAAGAGAAAGAATGATTTTTTTAAGATTGAGCAATTTCATAAGGATTCAGTAATTTGACTAAACAATGCTACACATAGGGTTAATTTATTGAACAGAATTTTACCTTGAAAACCCCTACCTGCAGGAGCTTAATTACAAAAAGCAGTATTAATCTGCATATAAGGGCTCATATACAAATAAAGTGTCGTGTTTAACACGACACCCCCACCCCTCGTTTAAGCCAGCCTCTCTGCTGCCATCGTTGCCGTCATCTTGCTGTAATGCCGCTCTATCATTCCTACGCTAGTTCCCATTTGCCTTGCCAAGGTATGTGTAGGTGACTGTCCCAAGTTGGCCGGACTCAGACCTTCAAACAACTCAAAATCGATTGTGTGAGCGGCAGCAATTGACTCGATAGCCGCCTTTGGCTGGCTGCAGAAATTTCCTCAACAAATCATAGTTGCCAAATAAAGCGTGTATCTCAAGATAGCCCATTCAATTTTTTCTGATTTATTGCCCAGCTTAATCAGCTCTAGGCCCAGAGGGTTTTCCTCATATTTAATTCCCAGGAGGGCAAAAAGAGTTTTGTATTGCTCAATTACACTTGAAGGACTTCGCCCATCAATAGCAACTTTCTTTTTGATCCGAAGCTGATTAACTTCTAATTTCATTCGCTGAGCAACATAGTCTTTTAGTAACCATGCCGCCTCTTTAGGGTTTGCGGCCATCCATTTGCAAATGATCAGACTCCAATCCTTTACCTGCAATTGATTACCCCTAATTAGAATGGGTTTAGGCAAGTAAATCCCGTTCACAATTTCACCGGGCTTTCGATCTTGTACCTCAACGCCTGCAACAGTATCTGCCCCCTCAATTGTTAGATTTGATAATCCGGTTCTACGAATAAACACTGCGCGCTTGGGCTGATCTAGTGCGCATGTAGCGGTTAAATTCTGCGCTCTAGTAATGGCGTCTTGCGCCAATTCTGGGCTCCAGCCATGCAGCTGTAAGTAATGGCCAAATGTCTCTCTATCGCCGCGGTGCCGTTTTAGTAATTGATAAAGGCACGCGATACCTTTGGGGTGCTGATGCACAAACTCTAAGAGAGAAGAGGCTGGTAAGTCTGTCTTTAGCTTTGGCTTGCGATGGGCTTTGCGTTGCTCATTTAAGGTGGATAGCTCAAAGTCTTGCTCTGTGGCCTCACCAACTACCGGGGCTTGATTTAACAACGCTTCAATAGAGCATTGGTTTTTACGCTTTTGATAATTTCTTGCAGTATCGGGATATAAGTTGATTACCAAACCTTGGGGCAATTCAAAGATCCGTTCATGAACGTACGCTCCAGCCAAGAGATCAATCACATGAATGTAACTTTGTAATGTCGTGACTGGCGATGAATGTCCAAGCAACCGTGACACCAGATACAACTGCGAATAGGACACTCTGGGGTCATTGAATAATTGCAAACGCAGCTCGCGTGATCGCGCTTGAAAATCCTTAATCTGTACTGCCCTTTGGGAATAATCATTCATCTGCCACTTTGAAAGATCTAAGCCTTGATTCTCAATACTCTGAATACCGCCGTACATCACATCTAATAAAAATGGCCAAGAATGGGTCAACTCAGGAGCTGCCAACAAGAGCAGAGTATTTGTAGCGCAAGAGTGGCGCAAATGATGAAAGCGCACTGTCTCGCGACCTGTAACCGCGCGCATAGCTAGGTGAATCAAATCGACGATCCGCTCGACATTGGGCATCAGCGTGCCCACTTCATGAACAAAGAGGCTGTTTAAATTATCACGATCGGACTTGCTTAATCCATCAGACTGCTCAGCTATGCCGCTCGATTTCACACGAAGGCCAAAGCAATGGTCATGCGCCTCCTTTGCAGATAGCTCTAATAGGTTTCCTGAAAAAAGATTGCCAACGTATCTAGATCTTGCCATGACGCTGAGCCATCCCAATTCCTGATCTAGCAACAGTCCTTTTAATGGAATGACTCGCGTGGAAGAGGGCGTTTTCAGTCGCCGCAGGTTCCAGCGCTGCACGACCAAATGCGTGGCGATCCCACCATTGTTAACGACCACATGACTGGTACCCAGCTGGATCACTTCTGAGCGTCGCAGTCCTAAACGATAGGCTAGCGTCAAGGCCATTAAACAGACGTTTTTTTCAATGGCCTCTTTACCATGGCAGGTCTGGTAATACAGGTGCCGAGCAATTACCTGAAATTCTGGCTCACTAATATATTCAGCATCGGTATCAGAGGCGAGATTACGGGACTTATTGTCATAATGCACCGCAGCAATATCGCCTTTTGCGATTAGAAATTGATGCAGTTGATGCCAAGCGCGTCGCACAATCTTTCGCTTGCTTGCCGATGGAACCAGCTTAAGCAGGTCATCTAGCTCTTCTTTACGCTCGGTAGCAGTAAAGTCGCACAGGTCCTGCTCTAACTCATATTGTTCTAGCAAGAGCTGGGATAAGGTTTGCACATAGCTCATCATGCGCGTGCTATTGAGCTCATTTCTTCCGCCAGCCAAGGTTTCTAACAAATGCCGTGTCCACGCCCCTAACATGCGCGTTAATGGATACTGCGAAACCTCATATTGAATATCTAACTCATCTAAATTGGACCGTACTTGGTCTATTACCAAAGCAGAAATATGCTCGAGTTTTTTTAGCTTCCGCAACTCTTCCAGCGTCTTGTACACCCACTGCGAATGAGCGCCCACCTCTTCGTCTGGCGCGAGCTCATCACTCACATCGTCTCTAGGCGTCTTTTCCAGTGTGCTTGACGACTCAAAATGCGGCGTTTCATCTGCGTTGCGAATCACTGCTGCCAAACGAAGCAAGGAGTCCGGCTGCAAGCCTGTAGTTTGAAAGTTGCCCGCTAAATAATTCCAAACATAAGAGGGGAGGCTGCGAATTTGAAAACCTTCACTCGCAATGAGGAGGCGTTTTAGCGAAGAAAAATGATTTAATGCGTGCGCTATTTTTTCTCTTTCAAGTTGGCTTAGCTTAGGGCAATGGCCAGGCTCTTGTAATTGAGCAAGCAGCCCCGTCAAGAAAGCCTCAATCGATTTCCAACTACGATCAGGGCTCATCTGAACCTCTTTCCAGGAGGATCGATAACGCTGATGAATAATCGCGCTTACCGGATCGGCAATCCAACGATCTTGTGTTAATGGCTTAGGTAAATCCTCTTCTACTACATTCTTATCAGATGTTTTTTCCGGCGCGGCTAGTGGCCACTCTTTATGCACAAATATGCTCGATAAGGGCTCATCTAAATGGCCCTTGCCAATACTTACTTGCGCAATTTGAAAAAGTAGCTTGCGCCTACAAACACCCGAAAACAAAATTGAGCAAAATAAATACCAGCCCATTTGGGCTGGCTCACTCTGCATGTTTGCCTTACTGGCGCGCAACTGATCCACAGTTAAATAGCCATCTTCGATCGCGCGCAAGAGGATGGATAGCCTTAAGTAATGATCCTCATGAAATTCATTGGCATAGGGATTAGGCTCAGGCACCCTAATCGTGAGGACACCCAAGCCCTCCCAAGGCAAGTTGAGTTTTTGAGCACAGCGTTTGAACTGCGCATCCACACAATTAAATAGCCAACGTTGCCAAGCCATATCATCACAAGCCAATTTCATGACATCACTCAGATACCGATCGATGGCACCCTCATCGCATTGCTCTGTAATATGCTTTTTTGCTAAGAGTGCTTGCGCAATTTCTTTTGCGCCCCTGTTCTCAAGCGACTCTTGTGTGAGCGGGTGGGGGTCAACCAATTCGAATATCAACTGCTGGGCATCTAGGCCCAACATGAGCAAAAGCCAGCGATCAAGCAAGCCGGTCTTTTCCAGCGTTATATCAATCGATTGAAACAAAATATTGGCAATATCTTCAACCAAGGTTTCGGGCTTAGGAAGAGTCGATCGCCTTTTAATTGCCACCCCCACCTTGGGCGGCGGATACTGAGTAATCCAATCTTGCAACTCCCCCATAGCAAGGGATGTCGATGGTGAGCTTGAGAGAAGTTTGAGATTAGCCCTTAGCCTCAAAATCCCTTTTATTTGCGATTTTTTCGTGCCATTGATTACAGGTGATTGAGAGGTGGGATCACTTACCTTACCAAGCAACCCTTTATTTTTGGCTCGGACTTTTTTCATGCGCAAAATACCAAGACGATTAAATTCATTCTCATTTACTTATTAGTCACAATGGCTAGCGCACGTGAGGCAAAAATACTTTTAGGAATAGTGAGCGTCACAGGTTTAAAGCCGAGCCTTTTCATGAGGCTTTGCAACCTGGGCCCTATCTGCTTTGCATAAGCGGCAAAACTAAAGCCGCCAAAAGAGTGGTAGGGGCTTGTGCCCGTCACCCAATGACCCAACCAAACCCGAATCAATTCCTCGGGAAGTTCATTGGCATAGGCATTTTTAATCGCGCCATCTAACAAGGGCAACTCTGAAGGGCTCGCCAAGCTTTTAGCTTCTTGCTTTTTTTTCACGGCCACTTTACGCAAATCCTGATCCTTTAATACATGAGGAACAAACTTACGATAAAAATTAGGCTCAGCACCATTAAAAGCCGCGCCAATCTCTTTTCTCAACTGCTTGCCGGTGTAGGGCTTGGCTATTAAACCTTTTTGCTCATTAAATTCCAGCAAGACTAATGGGTACATCTTTTTTTGCGTGGACACGCCGCTATGGATCAGCATTTTTTGCAATCGGTCTGCTATGGCATCGTATTGCTCCATGTGCTCACGCAGGGGTTTTGAGATCCAGGCCAAACGATCTTTATCACCTTGGGCATTCGATTTATCGCGCAGCACAATAGATCCAAAGATGGAATCGATTTGATCAGCCATGACATACGGTATTTTGTGAGGGCGGTTTGAGCTCTCCATACAAAACCACAGCGACGTTAAAAATGTATAGCGATTCCAGCGGTAAACCCAGAGCTCCATATCATTTTCAGACTCCTCTTCAGATAGGTTGCCCCGAATATCTTTGATAATTTGGGCAATCCCATTTTTTACGGCGCGCATATCAATCAGCCCCGTAGAACCCAAAATCGGGTTCTGTGTAGGCGGCATCAATAAAAAATCTTTTTTGCCAAACAGCCGCGTGCGATCCATCAAGACATTTTGCAAACCAGTGGCCCCTGCATCGACATAACTATGCAAATCATGGGTGAGGTAATGCAAGCCTGGTCGCCAATATTTTGGTAAATCCCAATCCAACAAATCAACCATCGCTTGATCGACACCCGATTTGATGAGATGTTGATTTCCGTACTGCTTTAGGGTGCCAAAACTGACCTTACGCTCACCAATACCAAGATCGTGAGCCTGATTAAATTCATCAAGATACTGTTGGCAAAAACCGCTGATCTGCTCTGCCTCAATCTCTGAGAATGCCCGGGCATAGCCCAAGCAGGATTTTGCCTCGTAGCGCTCAACAAGAATTTTTGCAATTCCAGAGGAATCAAAAAACACAATGGTATCAGCATGATTCCAATGATCGGCTTGATTTTGATTGATCCGATCTAAGTAAGCATAAGAACAAATCTTGTAGCGCCAGAGATAGATTTCCCGATCGCCAATCTTAGACTTAAGCGCCATTAGGGGACAGCGCTGAGCTAACTCTTTTTCTGACTCAATTAAATCTTCTGGAAGGTTTAATCCAAATTTGGAATCGGCTCGCCCCTTTAGCCACTCTTCTGGCTTTTCCGGTCCACCCATGACTTCTAGCGCCCTACTTAACTTGATGCCAAGAATCGCCACCATGCGCAGCGCAATCGTTGCCCAATAAGGCATCGTATTAAAGCCAGCATCTCGCTCCTTCTTATTTAGAAATGTTCTTAAGAGGACAAGCTCAGCACCCGTTAAGGTTTTTTGATCCCAGGAAATTCTTTGATTGTTCGACGCCAATAGACGCTGTGAGTAACTAGAGCTTTGATCAAGACGTAAGCGAGAGCCTTTGCCCTTGGGATACTTAATCCGCTCTATCGGAGGCTCAAGAAAATCATCCGTTGGGTCTTCGCCGCTTTCTTCAAATTCCTCCAACTCATCGCTCGTTAATGGGGGCACCCACATTGACCTACGAATAATCGGATCCCCATACCGATCTTCCTCCCCGCTGATATCGCCCAAAAAGTGATCCGCAAAGATATGCGCTCCGGGATCGTATCTACGGTTTCTAGATCCGCCACCTCCTGCGCCACCGCTACCCCTATGGCCAGGCAGCTCTACCAATATCTTTAACAGGCTTGCCAGCTCAGCTAGTGGATGCTCCCCCTCATCGTCATTATTAAATCCGTCCTCTTGTAAGGTCCTTGCAATTTCTTCAATACGCTTACTTGCCTGCTTACGAAATTGCTCGCCGGGTAACTCCAATAATTTGCCTAATTCAAGCGCGAGATCTGTTTTTAGCCACTGTGAACTTAATCTACGCACGATGGTTTCTGCTTTTTTAAAGCGCGAATGATTTGCTTCAGACAAAAGATTGGCTTTAATTAAGCGCTGACTCTCTAGCCTTACCTTTTCTTGAGATGGCAGATTGCCTGCAATTTCTTTGCTTGCCAATTCATGATATTGACCATAAACAAGACCCGTTAATCGCCTTGCATAAGTAAGTTTTTGCTGCATTGCAACATCATTAACGTTTGTTGCAGCATCAAAATCATTTTGCAAACAGGAGTAAAGAAGAAAGTTCCCGCACCTGTTCGTATACATTGGGTTAGAAAAATGCATCGCACCATTTTTCATGGAATTTTGGCGTCGCCCAACATAAAACGCCTTAAACCGCTCTTGCTGGTTGACCCTTTGATTCGAGGTTGCCGCATTGATGGCATCCAAAATTTTCTGGGCGCTGTTCTCTAAGTCATCCCAAGGAATTGAACCCATCGTGGCGTCCTCGCCCATGGCATTCTTAATTTCGGAAATCCGCTCGGGCACCCCATTAAATGCCCGAAATCCATGGTCTGGCCGGATATACCAAATGAACTCTAAAAACCAAGCAAACTCCTCTTGGTCAAGATTTTCTAAAAAGTACTCCCAAGAATGATTGGGGAAGATCGCCTGAACAATCTCCCTAAATGGTTCGCTTTGGGCATATATAACTTGCCCAGATTCCTCTGTCTTGGTTTGGCTTTTAGCCATTATTCCCGCCCGATGGGGTCAATGCCCTTTGCTCAAGCTCAAGACGAATCCTGGAATTTTCCTGTTCTTGCTCCATCTCCAAACGCTTATTAGTCGCTCGGTAGTCTCTGGTTTTAACCAAAAACCAAGCCGCTAACTCCCTTTGGTTAAGCATCCTTCCAAACCAGCGCATGAGATTAGGGACTCTTAAAGCAAGGGCAGGGGCATTAAGTCGATCAAAATTTTGAGATAAGTTGCTGTACTCACGAAGCTTTTCAGCTTTCAAAAATCGGCCCGCCACCAAGCAAGTTATCTTTGCCTTAGGTCCCACCCGCTGAATTAGCCACCAAGCAGCAGGTCTTGCTAGCAACTGATAGCGCTCACCTTTTTTGTGAACCATCGGAGGATTGGCTATTAATATATGCAAAGCAGCTTGCACGCTTAAAATATCGGAATCGGGCTGCAACACTGCGCCGTTTTGAAAATTGCGAATTTCCTCACTTAAGTCTGGATCGAGCTCAATTTGGTCGGCCTGAACGTCGATCAAGGCGAATTTCGCGTTATTGCCCATAAAGCCTCTAGATATATAGATGTTTTCATCCTAGGCCGATACTCACATGAAGTCAATGAGATTTTAATGAGCGAACTGGTTTGTGTTAAATTGTTTTAAATAGATTTGCTCATTTTATTTTTTAAAGCCTTGAAGCCCCTGTTTTATATAGAGTTTACCTTTAAAACTATTAAAATCATTTAGCGCAAAAATGTGAACGAGGACTCCGAAGCTTCGATTCCTGCCGGGCGCACCAAATTAGGGGGGTTTTTGACCTACATCATGCGTAAATTCGTGAAAAAGGCTATCATTTGCACCTAACTTATTGATTCTTATCATGTCAAATCATCTAAATCCTGCACTCTCTGAGCCATCCATTGCCAATCCTTTGGCTCCCGATCTTCCGTTGCCGCATCGAAAAGTCATTCGCAGCTGGCTGATCCCAATGGCTGAAGGAGAAACCGCGAAAGCAATCGCGCTTTTAGTGCTAGATGCCGTTTTGTGGCTTGCCTGCATTGCTGGAACTATTTTTGTCGAAAGCATACTAATCAAGATCATCTTGGGCGTAGTTGCCGGCTTCGTTACAGGTCGCATCTTTATTCTTGGTCACGATGCGTGTCACCAAAGCTATACGCCACACCGCGAACTCAATAAAGTATTGGGTCGCATCGCATTCTTGCCATCCCTAACTCCTTATAGTCTATGGGATGTAGGCCATAACGTAGTTCATCACGGCCAAACTAACCTCAAAGGGTTTGACTTTGTCTGGGCCCCGCTATCGAAGGCTGAGTTTGATGCTTTACCAGCTTGGCGCAAAGCCTTAGAACGCCTCTACCGTAGCGGATGGGGTCCAGTTTTCTACTACCTTATTGAAATCTGGTGGAGACGTGAGTACTTCCCTAATGCGAAGAACAAACCTGGCGATCGCCCAATCTTCCTAAAAGACAACTTGTTGGTAACTGGCTTTGCCATCATCTGGATTGGCTGCCTTATTGCTGGCGCCCTTGCTACTGGTCAATCAGTTTGGCTGGGCTTAATTACTGGCTTTGCCGTCCCATTCTTATTTTGGAACGGCATGATTGGCTTTGTAGTCTACGTGCACCATACCCATCCAAAAGTTTCTTGGTACGACAAGAAGTCTGAGTGGTTACGCGCCCAGCCTTTTGTTTCAACCACGGTTCATTTGACCTTTAACTGGATTTGGGGCTCTTTAATGCACCACATTATGGAGCACACAGCCCATCACGTGGATATGAGCGTCCCCCTATATCGCCTGCAAGAAGCCCAAAATACCCTGGAAACCATCCTTCCAGAGCGTATTTTTGTGCAAAAGTTCTCTTGGGCTTGGTATTTCGATACCGCGCGCAAATGCAAGCTCTATGACTTCGAAAACAAGGCCTGGCTAGATTTTGATGGCAATAAAACGGCTGATTCCGTCAGAGTCGTCCTAAGCCCAGCCCCAGCGGGACAAAACGGGTAAAATAGATCTTCTGTACAAGATTTGGCTTACCCGGATTGCCCATGACTACCTCGACTCCAGCTGCTACCCAAGAAACCTCACAGAGCCTTAAGTTTTGCTCTTCATGCAGTCGCGAAAAGCGTCTGGAAGGCGGCACCTGGATTCCAACAAGCAATCGTAAGCAACGCTGGATTTGCGCTAGCTGTTTATACAACCGCACACACCGTACCGGCTCAGCAAAAGCCTAATTTTTAATTAGGCACCCCACTTCAAGTTTGCTCAATCCCCTACGTAGGGATTTGTTTGGCGCTCTTTACCAAATGTCGACATAGGTCCGTGCCCTGGAACAAATTGCACGTCATCGCCTAGCGGCCATAATTTTGTCTTAATGGCATTAATCAAATCAGCATGATTACCGCGCGGGAAATCTGTTCTTCCAATTGAACCCGCAAAAAGCACGTCGCCCACCAAGGCTAAACGATCTTCTTTATCAAAGAAGACAATATGCCCTGGTGTGTGGCCGGGACAATGCAGAACTTCTAAATCAACATTGCCAACCTGCACATGATCGCCATCCTCTAACCAGCGAGTAGGCACAAATGCTTTTGCATGACCAAATCCAAAGCGGACTGTTTGCTCGGGCAATTGATCCAACCAAAACTGTTCATCCATTTGCGGGCCCTCGATAGGCACGCCCAATTGATCTGATAAGTCTTTGGCTGCAGCACAATGATCCAGGTGGCCATGGGTTAATAAAATCTTTTTAACGGTACCGCCTAGTTGCTTAACGCCAGCCAAAATCTTATCGATATCTCCACCAGGATCAACCACTGCTGCATCCCCAGTTTCTTGGCAAACCAAGATAGAACAGTTTTGCTCAAATGGGGTAACGGGAACAATTCCTAATTTGATTGGCATAAGTTAAAACGCTTAAATTGATTGGCCACTTTTTTATGGCAAAGAAGCTAGAATATATCTCACAGGATACACAATGAAAACTCAAGACACATTTAAATTCGCGGAAACACATGAGTGGGCCAGCATCGAAGATGATGGACTGGTGTGGGTTGGCATTAGCAATCACGCACAAGAAGCTTTAGGTGATGTGATGTTTTTTCAAGCGCCGAAGCTTGGACAAGAAGTGAAGCAGAGCGAAGCTATTGCCACAATCGAGTCGGTTAAGGCTGCCAGCGATATTCATGCGCCCATTAGTGGTGAGATCGTCGCCCTCAATGAAGAGATGGATGCTAGCCCTGAAGTGGTGAATGAAAAACCTTATGCAGTTTGGCTGTTTAAAATTAAACCGACATCAACGGAATCTTTAGCCGCAGATCTCAATGCTTTATTGCCTCTTGCGCAATATGAATCTGGGCCAGGTGCTTAAATAGAAATTGGGTCGCGCTCTACTAGCCAACGTATGCGCGATGTTTTACTAATTCTTCCAGTGGAATCTTGACGTAGCTCTTGATCAATCATTTCAAGGGCTTCTTGTAGGGCCTTACGATTACCGGACTCAATCAGCAATTGGGCGCGCTCTGACCCCGCCACCCTCATGACCGGCTTAGGCACAGGGTCATAGACCTTTAACTCTCTAGTAATCATACCCCTGCTTTTCAGGCGCGCTTTGAGCTCATGCAAAAACTGGATTGCCTTATCCAGACTTTTACCTTCCGCATGAATAAGGGCTTGATAAGAGTAGGGCGGCAATCTTGCCTCTTCACGCTCCCCAGCAGTGAATGCTAAAAATCCATCCACGTCATGCCTAAGCAAATATTGAAATACCGGTGACTCTGGATACTTAGTCTCGATATAAATATCACCACCGGCTTGACCACTAGTACCTGACCTTCCAGCGCGTCCAGCCACCTGCACCAACTGTGCAAATAATCTTTCGGCTGCCCTGAAGTCGGCAGAGTAAAGTCGACTATCTGCATCTAAGACTGCAACCAATCCAATATTTTGATAGTCATGTCCCTTGGCAATCATTTGAGTACCAACAACAATATCTACATTGCCATCATGTATTTCCTGAAAGAGTGCCTCAGCTCCTTTGCTCTTTCTGCTGGAGTCTGTATCAACCCGCAGCACTCTTGCTAGCGGCCACATTTCTTCAATAGCATCTTCTAGCTTTTGTGTGCCATGACCTAAAGTTTTTAAATCCGCATTGCCACAATCTGGGCAAAACTGAGGAATTGGTTTTACTAAGCCGCAGTGATGGCAGCTCAACACTGCTCGCTTTCCTAACGCACCAGCCTTATGCATTACGGTATAGGTGGAGCACTGGGTGCACTTTGATAACCAATTGCATGCCGAGCAGCTGAGCACAGGAGCATACCCGCGTCGATTAATTAAAATCAGGCATTGCTTTTTTTCAGCCAGTGATTTGCTAATGGCATTTGCAAGCGTTTTGGTGATGAGGCTTTTTTCTTTTGGCACCCCCACATCACCTGGACTAAATTGATTTTGTGGGTCTCGCGTATTAATAAGATGCACACGTGGCAAGCTAGCGCCCTGCGCTCGCTGATCAAGGCGCATATATTCATAGCGGCTTGAATTAGCAGCTAGCCAAGTTTCCAACGATGGCGTAGCCGAAGATAAGAGGATCGGAATTTTTTGATCATGTGCACGCCAGATTGCCAAATCCCTTGCGGAGTAACGAGTCCCATCTTGTTGTTTATATGATGGGTCATGCTCCTCATCCACCACGATAGCGCGTAAGTTTGGCATTGGCGTTAAAGCCGCCAATCTTGTTCCTAAAATAATTTGCGCCTTGCCTGTCATTGCCTCATACCAAGCTACGCCTCTTTTCTTTTCACTGACACCGCTATGCAGCACAGCCATTTTTTTATCTGGGAAGTAGGCCTTCACGCGCCTCTCTAATTGCGGCGTTAAATTGATTTCTGGCACTAGCAATAAGACTTGAGCGCTTTCATCTTTCAGAATACTTGCCAGCCAATTCAAAAAAACCGCTGTCTTACCGCTACCCGTTTGCCCCTGCAACAAGATTGCTCTAAATTGATTTTCTTTTGAACTGCCAACTAATAATTCTTGTAACGCCTTTTTTTGCTCGTCGTTCAGTTGATCCAGAGTGATTAATCCTTCTGGCTTTACTTCTATCTTTTTTTTGCTTTTCTTTTCTGCCGATTTCAGTTTCTCTGGAATCTTTTCCCAATCATCGGCGCTTTTCCACATCTTTGGAATAACAGGCAATATGGTTTCACCCAAAGCATGAATGTAATACTGGCTTACAAAATTCATTAGGCGCAACATAGACGCGTCAAATACAGGAAGTGGGGCCAGGCGGTCTACGGATTTGAGTTTTTCTAAATCATATTCGGAGTGATCGCTCACTTTAATCACAATAGCAACCACCTTAGATCTAGCAAAAGATACCTCTACTACATTGCCAACCTCTGGTAATTTGCCTAATTTTTCAGCATCCCACAGATAGTCAAAGCCCTGAGCCAAAGGCTTATCTATTACTACCTGTACAACGATGGGCTTGGGCATCATTTACTTAATTTTTCCGCCTTATCCTGTGGATAAGTCTGTGGATATCATTCGCTGTTTTAGATTTATATAGTTATTTTATAGGAATGCTATTTTGCATAGAAAATCAGCATTATGTTTATTTTCTATATAAATCAGTAATTTACATTGATTACTAAAGGTGAAAGTTCATAATTCTTACGAATCTCACTGTATTTATGATTTTGCACATTTCTGTGCATAACTTTCGCCTAAATATTGGCCAAAGTTAGTAATTACTTGTGCTTATTTTGCTGCCCGTAGGGCTTTTGACCGCGATATTATAGTTTCAGAGAGGGAGGCTACGCTCTCAGGGGGCGTGAATTGATTTATGCCGTGACCAAGATTAAAGATATGGCCATCTAGCGAATGTAAGCCCGGCTTTAAAGCTGGGGCGCCAGCCAGATCATCTAAGAGCCCAGAAGCAGCGGATGCGATCTGCTTTGGCTCCGAAAACAAGATCAGCGGGTCTAAGTTACCCTGTAAAGATAGTGGCTTGTTAATCTCTAAAAGCTGCTTACGGGCACGGCTTAAGCGCATAGTCCAGTCAATCGCAATGACATCTGCCCCAACTTGCGCCATATCACTCAACCAAATTCCGCCGCCTTTAGTAAACATGATGATTGGGATCTTGCGTCCCTCATGTTCGCGCGGCAATAGTGCAATCACTTTTTGCATCGCTGCCAAAGACATGCGCTGATACCATCCATCAGGAAGTAAACCTCCCCAAGTATCAAAAATCATTAGCGCTTGTGCGCCAGCTTTTACCTGCTCAATTAAATATGCGGCAACAGACTGCACATTAATTTCCAGAATATGTTCAAGCAAATCAGGGCGACTAAACATCATCGTCTTGGCGTGACGGAAATCATCAGAGCCAGAACCATCAATCATGTAGCAAGCTAATGTCCACGGGCTTCCAGAGAAACCAATTAACGGAACGCGCTGCTTGCCATCCTGAATCAAAGCTTTACGAATTTCAGAGACAGCATCAAAAACATATTTGAGCTGATCCATATCTGCAACACGTAATTTCTTAACAGCCTCTTCTGTGCGAAGGGGGTGATCAAAACTAGGACCTTCGCCCGCAGTAAATTTCAAGCCCAATCCCATTGCATCTGGAATGGTCAAAATATCGGAGAACAAAATTGCCGCATCCAATGGGTAGCGATCCAATGGCTGGAGCGTTACTTCAGTTGCGTATGCAGGATTTTTAGCGAGGCCGAGAAAACTTCCAGCTCTTGCACGAGTAGCGTTGTACTCAGGTAGATAGCGGCCCGCCTGGCGCATGAGCCAAAGCGGTGTTTGATCAACCGCTTCGCCCAAGCAAGCTTTTAAAAACCGATCATTTAACAACAAGGAGATGACCGGCTCTTACTTTTTACGACGGAAACGAGCAATTGCTGCAAGCTGTGCTGCTGCCATTGCAAACTCTGACTGAGCCAATGCCAAATCAAAGTCGGTACCACGATTTTGCATTGCTTCTTCAGCGCGCTTCTTCGCTTCGCTAGCTTTTGCTTCATCTAAATCATGACCGCGAATAGCAGTGTCTGCCAATACAGTGACATGATCCGGCTGAACTTCTAAATAGCCACCCGCAACGAATACAAACTCTTCATCACCGTCAGCTTTTTCAATACGAACTGAACCTGGACGAATGCGTGTAATCAAAGGAGTGTGGCCGCGCAAAATACCGAGCTCACCATTCTCACCGGGAAGCGCAACAAACTTGGCTTCACCGCTGAAAATAGATTGCTCAGCACTTACTACATCGACGCGTATGGTTGACATAATTTCCCTAGATGAGTTCGATTAAAGCTTCTTAGCTTTCTCGATGGCTTCATCAATTGAACCCACCATGTAGAACGCTTGCTCAGGCAAGTGATCCAATTCACCGCTGCAAATCATTTTGAAACCACGGATAGTTTCTTTCAATGGAACGTATTTGCCTGGTGAACCAGTAAACACTTCAGCAACGTGGAAAGGCTGGGACAAGAAACGTTGAATCTTACGTGCACGTGACACAGCTAATTTGTCTTCTGGTGACAACTCGTCCATACCCAAAATAGCAATAATGTCGCGCAACTCTTTGTAGCGCTGCAATGTCATCTGAACTTCACGAGCAACTTCATAGTGCTCTTGACCAACTACTTGTGGATCAAGCTGACGGCTGGTTGAATCCAATGGATCAACCGCTGGGTAAATACCCAAAGCAGCAATATCACGTGACAACACAACTGTGGAGTCTAAGTGTAAGAAGGTTGTAGCTGGTGATGGATCGGTCAAGTCATCCGCAGGAACGTAAACGGCCTGAATAGATGTAACAGAACCAGTCTTAGTTGAAGTAATACGCTCTTGCAACTTACCCATTTCTTCAGCCAAAGTAGGCTGGTAACCCACAGCTGAAGGCATACGACCTAACAACGCTGATACCTCAGTACCTGCGAGTGTGTAACGGTAGATGTTATCAACGAAGAACAAAATGTCACGGCCTTCATCACGGAAAGCTTCAGCCATTGTCAAACCAGTCAACGCTACGCGTAAACGGTTACCAGGAGGCTCGTTCATCTGACCAAACACCATCGCCACTTTGTCGATAACGTTAGATTCTTTCATCTCGTGGTAGAAGTCATTACCTTCACGAGTACGCTCACCAACACCGGCAAACACAGATAAACCTGAGTGTTGCTTAGCGATGTTGTTAATCAATTCCATCATGTTCACGGTCTTACCAACACCCGCACCACCGAACAAGCCAACCTTACCGCCTTTAGCAAACGGGCAAACTAAGTCAATAACCTTAATACCGGTTTCTAACAAGTCAACGGAAGGAGAGAGTTCATCAAACTTTGGTGCTGGCTGGTGAATAGCGCGACGCTCTTCAGTAGCAATCGGACCCGCATCATCAATTGGGCGACCTAAAACGTCCATGATGCGTCCCAATGTTGCTGGGCCGACAGGAACAGAAATTGGACCGCCAGTAGATTTCACTTCCATACCGCGACGCAAACCATCGCTTGCACCCATGGCAATCGCGCGAACTACGCCGTCACCGATCTGTTGTTGCACCTCAAAGGTCAAACCTTTTTCAGCAAATGATTTTTCGCCGCTATCAACTAATGTCAATGCATCATAAATGTTTGGCATTTTGTCGCGTGGGAACTGAATGTCCACCACTGGACCGATACACTGCACGATATTTCCGTTACTCATCGCATTTCTCCGCTTTTAATTCCTGAATTCTTTCGTATTCCTAAACGCTGACCGCTTAAACCGCAGCCGCTCCGCCAACAATCTCTGACAACTCTTTAGTAATAGCAGCCTGTCGCGTCTTGTTGTATTCCAATTGCAATTCGCCGATTACATTCTTCGCATTATCTGAAGCGGCCTTCATGGAGACCATGCGTGCAGATTGCTCTGAAGCCATATTTTCAGCAACAGCTTGATAAATCATTGCCTCTACGTAACGCTTGAGCAAGCCATTTAAAATGGACTCTGCATCTGGTTCGTAGATGTAATCCCAAGAATTTCCTGCTTGCTCTTCTGGAGTTAATGCAGCCGGCTCCAAAGGTAAGAGTTTTTCTAAAACAGGCTCTTGTTTCATTGCGTTAACAAAGCGGGTGTATGCCAAATAAACAGCATCAATCTCGCCGCGCTCAAACGCCTCCAATTGGGCAGTAATTGCACCAATCAAAACATCCATATGTGGCGTATCGCCAATCTGAATTGTTTGAGAAATGAGTTTTGCTTTAGAGCGATTTAAAAACTGGAGGCCTTTGGATCCAATGGCTGTGTACTCAATGCCAATGTTGCTGCCTTCCGTATCGCGCACTTGGTTTGCAATCAGACGCAATACGTTGGTATTTAAACCACCGCACAAGCCTTTGTCTGTTGTAACCAAGATCGTGCCAATTTTCTTCACTTCGCGAGTTGCCATGTATGCAGGGCGGAACTCAGGATTTGCTTTAGAAAGATTGGCAACA
The DNA here is from genome assembly GCF_018882325.1 of Polynucleobacter sp. 78F-HAINBA. Lineage (GTDB taxonomy): Bacteria > Pseudomonadota > Gammaproteobacteria > Burkholderiales > Burkholderiaceae > Polynucleobacter. The sequence continues at coordinate 206,711 of NZ_JACVOQ010000004.1, forward strand.
ATCTCACGAATTTTTTCAGCATAAGGACGCGCATTACGCATGCGCTCTTGGGCGCGACGCATCTTGGATGCGGCGACCATTTCCATTGCCTTCGTGATCTTGCGCGTGTTTTGCACGCTCTTGATCTTAGATCGTATCTCTTTTGTGCTTGCCATGATTTATGCGAGCCCTCTTAGAAAGAGGCTGAACGCTTGTAATCCTCAATTGCAGCACGCAAAGCAGCTTCGTCATCTTTGCTCAAATCTTTTGTATCTTCGATACGGCCAACTAAATCGGCGTACTTAGATTTCAAATGATCTTGCAAACCTTTTTCGAATGGCAATACGTTCTTCACTTCGAGGTCATCAAAGTAGCCGTTATTCACAGCGTAGAGTGAAGCCGCCATTTCCCAAACCTGCAAAGGCTTGTACTGAGCTTGCTTACACAATTCTGTAACACGACGACCGCGCTCCAACTGCTTACGAGTTGCTTCGTCAAGGTCAGAAGCGAACTGAGCAAACGCTGCCAATTCACGGTACTGCGCCAAGTCGGTACGAATACCGCCAGACAATTTCTTAATGACTTTAGTTTGTGCTGCACCACCAACACGTGACACAGAAATACCGGCGTTAATCGCGGGACGTACGCCAGCGTTAAACAAGTCAGTTTCCAAGAAGATCTGACCATCGGTAATCGAAATTACGTTGGTTGGAACGAATGCGGAAACGTCACCAGCTTGAGTTTCAATGATTGGCAATGCAGTCAAAGAACCTGTCTTACCTTTTACTGAACCATTTGTAAATTTCTCTACGTATTCAGCGTTTACACGAGCCGCGCGCTCTAACAAACGTGAGTGGAGGTAGAACACGTCGCCAGGGTAAGCTTCGCGGCCTGGTGGGCGACGCAAAAGCAAAGAAATCTGGCGGTATGCAACAGCTTGTTTTGTTAAATCGTCATAAACGATCAATGCGTCTTCGCCACGGTCGCGGAAGTATTCACCCATTGTGCAACCAGCATATGCTGAGAGGTACTGCATCGCTGCAGACTCAGAAGCACTTGCAGCAACAACAACGGTGTATTCCATTGCGCCTAGCTCTGTGAGCTTACGAACAACGTTAGCAATAGTAGAAGCTTTTTGACCAATCGCAACGTAAACGCAATAAACGCCTTTACCTTTTTGGTTAATGATTGCGTCAACCGCAACAGCTGTCTTACCAGTTTGACGGTCACCAATGATCAACTCGCGCTGACCACGGCCGATTGGAACCATTGCATCAATCGCCTTCAAACCAGTTTGAACTGGCTGGCTAACAGATTGACGAGCGATAACGCCTGGAGCAACTTTTTCGATAAAGTCAGTCAACTTGGTATTGATTGGGCCTTTGCCATCAATCGGTTGACCGAGTGCGTTTACAACGCGACCGAGCAACTCTGGACCAACTGGAACTTCCAAAATGCGGCCAGTACATTTAACTGGGTCGCCTTCTTTAATGTGGGTGTACTCACCCAACACTACAGCACCAACTGAATCACGCTCAAGGTTCAACGCGAGGCCGATTGTGTTGTTAGGGAATTCCAACATTTCGCCCTGCATAACACCAGACAAGCCATGTACGCGGCAAATACCGTCGGTCACTGAAATTACAGTGCCTTCGTTGCGAAGCTGGGAATCAACACCCATTTCGCTAATTCGGCTTTTGATCAGTTCACTGATCTCGGAAGGGTTGAGTTGCATTACTTACTCCTGGGTCTTATTTCGTATGTTCTTAATAGGGATAACTTATGCGCCAAGACTTGCTTGCATTTGAGCTAACTGTGCTTTAACTGAACTATCCAACACCTCATCTCCAACTTGAATGCGAACTCCGCCAATCAACGCAGGATCTACTTGAATAGTTGGGCGCAATTCTTTACCCCCAAAGCGCTTCTTCAAACTTGACAACAAATCATTTAACGCAGAACCCTCTAATGGGAATGCGCTAGTAATCATTACTTCTGCCGCACCTTCGCTCTGATTCTTCATTGCCTCAAATTGACGTGCAATTTCAGGAATGGCAGAAATGCGATGGTTTTGATTTACAAGACTTAAAAAGCTTGCAATTTTGCCGTCCAGCTTTGTCTTCACCATGCCGGAAAGCAATTTGCTTAAATCATCTGCAGATACTTTTGGATTGTTTGATAAAGCAGCAACTTCTGGCAATGCAGCGAGCTGCGCCAATTCATTTAACTGCTCTAAACAAGTAGCAAGCTCAGCAGGCTTAGCACTTTGAAAAAGTGCTTCAGCGTAAGGGCGTGCAATCGTGGCTAATTCAGCCATATCAAAGTTCTGCCTTTAGTTGATCAAGCAATGTGCCATGGGCTTTTGCATCAACTTCACGACGCAAAATTTGCTCTGCACCTTTAACAGCCAACACGGCAACTTCAGCACGTAACACTTCGCGAGCACGAGTTACTTGTTGATCTGCATCTTGCTTAGCTTGAGAAATGATGCGGGCTGCTTCAGCTTGTGCATTTACGCGAATTTCTTCAGCGGACATTTGCGCACGTTTTTCTGCTTCTGCAACACGCTGCACACCTTCTTGGCGTGCTTTATTTAATTCTTGCTCTGCTTCATTGCTTGCTAATGCGAGTGCTTCTTTACCACGCTCGGCAGCAGCTAGGCCGTCGGCAATTTTGCTTGAACGCTCATCTAACGCCTTAACTAGCGGTGGCCACACAAAGCGTGCAACAACCCACCATAAGACGAAGAAAACGATCATTTGCGCGAATAGGGTCGCGTTCAGATTCACGATATTCCTTTCAGTATTGTTGAGAACGGTTGGATGACCCGGTGGTCATCCACGCCAAAACAATTACTTAATAACTGCGAGCAGTGGGTTTGCGAAAGCAAACAACATTGCAACACCAACGCCGATCAAGAACGCAGCGTCGATCAAACCAGCCAAAAGGAACATCTTAGTTTGGAGTGGCTCCATCAATTCTGGTTGACGTGCACAAGCTTCGATGTACTTACCACCCATCAATGCAATACCTAAACAAGCACCGATCGCGCCGAGGCCGATGATGATGCCGATAGCGATTGCTGTGAAACCTTGAATATTTGCGAGAAATTGTTGCATGTTGCTGACTCCTGAAGTTAAAGAGATAAGTTAAAAATAAAAAATCTTAGTGATGGCTATGCGCTTGCCCGATGTAGACCAAGGTCAACATCATGAAAATAAAGGCTTGCAACAAAATAACCAAAATGTGGAAGATGGCCCAAGCTGATCCAGCAATAACATGGCCCACCAATCCGAACAGGGATAAATCAAAATTAAACGTCCACACGCTACCTAGCAATGCGATCAACAAGAAAACCAACTCGCCGGCATACATGTTGCCGAATAGTCGCATTCCCAATGAAACACCTTTAGCAAGATATTCGATGATGTTCAAAGCGAGATTGAATGGGGCCAAGTACCACTTCGCGCCAAACGGGGCAGAAACGAGCTCATGCAAGAAGCCGCCAAAACCTTTTACTTTGAAGCTGTAAAAGAAAACCAAAAGCAAAACAGACATGGACATACCCATGGTCGCATTCAGATCGGTTGTAGGAACAACCTTATGGTGCGGAACATGAACACCAAAGCTTTCAATGAAATGATTGACGCCTAAAACCCAATCCACTGGAATCAAGTCGAGAGTATTTAAAAGGATGATCCAAAAGAATACAAACAGAGCAAGCGGGGCAATGAAAGAGCGGTCGCCATGAACAATGCTCTTCGATTGTGTTTCAGCCATCTCCACAATCATTTCAACAAAGCACTGGAAACGACCTGGCACACCTGGAGTTGCGCGACGCGCTGCAATCAACAAAATAAATACCGTGAGCAAGCCCATGAGGGATGCCCAAAAAATGGTGTCTAAATTGATAATGCTGAAATCAATAATGGACGTCTGTGGTCCACCTGAATTGTTGAGGTTTTGTAAGTGCTCTGAAATGTACGCTGTTGGCGTCATTTGCTCGGCTGCCGCGTGGGCTTGGTTTGCTTCGCTAGACATCTCTTAACTAGTCCTTTGGTTCAATCTCATTTATTACTCTTAGCGCCACAACCACGCCAGCCACACACACTTAAGGGCAAGCACATAAGTCACCAACAATGGGACCCAAAGCACACCCGGGATCAAATATGCAACCCCTAAAAACAGCATCAAAGTAACGACGATTTTGATAAATTCGCCCGAAACCAATGCTGCCAAATAATTACCTGGATTCAATATCTGCGTATTTTTTGCCAACTCCAGCCTGATCAAAAACAAGGCTGACGGCAAGACGCTAATTAAACCACCTAAAAAGGCCGACTGAGTATAAAGGCTTACCCCTACCGGCTCCCCAAAAATTGACCAAATCACCATGCTGAGCACGGTAACGGCTACTTGCGCAGCCAAAATCCTCCAGGGCGACAGCGGGGGGTGTTTAACGGCATTGCTGGCTTGCAACGCAGTCATTTCCTCTTTACTTAAAACCCGATAGACCTCTTCTTCGGGCTCATCCCAGTCATTTGCCTCGGAAAATCGATTTTTTTGAGGAATCAATTTAGCCCCGTGAGTTTAATGTGTGCACTGCAATAGGTCAAATGTTTTAGGGTCATTTTTAATGACTTTTAAGCCTCGACGCCCAGCTTTTTTAGCAAAGAATCCAACTCGTCAAATTGGCTGAAGCGAATTCTGAGTTCGCCGCCCTTGCCTTTGAACTTAAATTCTGCATTTAAACCTATCAAATCAGCGATTTCTTGGGTTAAACGGCGCATATCTGGATCTCGACTTGGTGCGCCGCCCTCCGCCTGAGTTTTGACTTTTTTATCGCCAATCTGTCCACCGGCGAGGGCTAGGGCGGTAGACATTTTTTCAGCCTCCCGAACAGAAAGACCTTGGGCTGCAATTCTTTGCGCCAAGGCGACTTGACTTGCTCCAGGCAAAGGCAATAAAGCGCGTGCGTGGCCCATATCAATATCACCCGCCAAAAGCATAGCTTGCACTGGTTTTGCCAGTTGATTTAAGCGCAATAAATTGCTTACAGCACTGCGTGATTTGCCTACCGCTTTTGCTGCTTGTTCATGCGTGAAACCAAACTCCTCAATTAACCTTGCGAGACCCTGAGATTCTTCCAGCGGATTCAAATCTTCGCGCTGCATATTCTCAACCAAAGCCATTGCGGCGGCAGCTTGATCATTTGCGCCAGAAACTAAAACAGGCACCTCTTTTAAGCCTGCCAATGTTGCCGCACGGAAGCGACGTTCACCCGCAATAATTTCATATTTACCAGGAGCGACCAAACGCACTAACAATGGTTGCATCACACCTTGTTCGCGAATACTCTCAGCCAACTCTTGTAATGCGACTGCTTCCATTTTTTGACGCGGCTGATATTTACCAGCCTGCAATGCGGTTAATGGCAAACGATTAATTTCAGCAGTAGTTTCTTTCTGCGCCTTATCACCGAGCAGCGCCTCTAAGCCACGACCCAAACCTTTTTTCTTAATAGCAACCATAATATTTTTCTTGTTCCTAGGTTTTACATTTGCTTAATGCGCTCAATCATCTCAGCACCAAACTCTAAGTAAGCTTTAGCGCCACGCGATGACTTATCAAACGCCACCCCAGGAAGCCCATAAGACGGGGCTTCGGCCAGGCGGACGTTGCGGGGAATAATGCTCTTGAATACTTTGTCGCCAAAGTGCTCAAGCAATTGATCGGAAACCTGTTGTTGCAATGTCATGCGCGCGTCAAACATCACGCGTAACAAACCGATAATCACCAAGTCAGGATTTAAGTTTGCATGTACCTGTTTGATGGTGTTAACTAAATCTGATAATCCCTCTAACGCAAAATATTCACACTGCATTGGTACGATCACGCCGTTCGCTGCACACAATCCATTGAGAGTTAACAAAGATAGTGCAGGGGGACAATCAATCAAAATAAAATCGTAGTCATTTGCTACGAGTGCAAGCGCATCTTTCAATCGTTGTTCGCGAGAATCCAAATCCACCAACTCAATTTCTGCGCCAGCTAAATCACGATTTGCTGGAAGCACATCGTAGCCAGAACTTTCGCAACGCACCGCGGACTCTTTCACTGATGACAAGCCAATTAAGACTTGATACACGGTGTTATTGAGATCCGCTTTTTCAATTCCAGATCCCATCGTGGCATTACCTTGTGGATCTAAGTCTACTAACAAAACACGTTGCTGATGTCCGGCTAAACCGGCGGCCAAATTCACAGCAGTGGTGGTTTTACCAACCCCGCCTTTTTGATTTGCAATACAAAATATTTTGGCCATAGTTTTTCTTAAAAATGTCGTACTTTAGAGGGGTAATTTTCTCACGGGGGATAAGACTAAAAGTCTGCGCTCCACCGCCAAATTTGGGATCTGTAAGGGCTCATCGGCAACCAAGCGCCAGTCATCCATGCAAACATCTTGCAGCTCTTCATCTGCCCGCCTAGCTTTCATCGCGAACACTAGGCCATCAGACTTCAGAAGGGGAAGGGAAAGCTCTAGAAAATGGGCAAGATTAGTAAATGCTCTAGAAATCACTGCATCAAACTGTCCAGGCTGTGATTTAGCCACCGCCTCGACACGTTCACTCAGAACCTGAATATTCTTTAGGCCCAACTTGCCACGTACGTGTTGCAAGAACGCTGTTTTTTTGCGGATAGCCTCAATCAGGGTCACATGCCACTCGGGCTGCAAGATGGCAATAGGGATTGCTGGTAAACCACCACCCGAGCCAAGGTCTGCAATTTTGGGGTTTTTTAAATCCAAAAATTGACGCATCACGGGTAAAACCGTAATGGAATCAATGAGATGCAATCGTACTGAGTTCTTTTCACCCTCAATTGCAGTCAAGTTATGCACCTGGTTCCAGCGACCCATTTCCTGCAAAAAGAGCTCTAAATCTGCAATATTCGCGGAACTGAGATTGAGGCCTAACCCTTCAATTCCCAAAGAAACCAAATCATTACTCATGGGTTTCTTCTTGGGTGCGGCCTAGACCCTTTTTAAGGTGGACCAGTAGTAGCGAGAGAGCCGCCGGCGTCACACCAGAAATTCTGCCGGCCTGACCCAAGGTGCCAGGCTTATGCAGATTCAGTTTTTGCTGCACCTCTTTAGACAAACCAAGAACCTGGGTGTAGTCCAAAGACTCGGGCAAAGGAAAGCTCTCGTTATGCTCTTGCCGAGCAATCTCAACCGCCTGCCTATCTATATAGCCTTGATATTTAATAGAAATTTCAACCTGGTCGCTAATTTGCTGCGCTAAACCCAAGTCATCATCCAGCGTTCCCGGCGACCAAAGGCCATCAGCCAAGCTGGTTATCGCCTCATAAGTGATGCCGGGGCGCCGCAAAAGATCAGCCAAACTACACTCGTGGGATAAGTCTTGGCCTAAAAGCTCAGAAACTGCCTTCGCTGAGCCATGCTTTGGTCCAATCCAAATATCTTGCAAGCGGGATGTTTCACGTGAAACAGCCTCCTGTTTTCTGCAAAACGTATTCCAGCGATAGTCATCTACTAAACCAAGCTCACGGCCAATGGTAGTTAGACGCAAATCCGCATTGTCTTCACGCAGGCTCAAGCGGTACTCGGCACGACTTGTAAACATGCGGTAAGGCTCTTGAACACCCAAAGTAATCAGGTCATCCACCAAAACACCAATGTAAGACTCACTGCGCTTGGGCAACCAAGGCTCCTTGCCCTGTGCCGCTAAACCAGCATTGATGCCAGCAAGCATGCCCTGTGCTGCAGCCTCTTCATAACCCGTAGTGCCATTAATCTGACCTGCAAAGTAAAGACCGGCAATCGCCTTGGTCTCCAAACTATGGCGTAAGTGGCGTGGATCAAAGAAATCGTACTCAATGGCATAACCAGGACGCACAATCACCGCAGACTCTAAACCCCGAATACTTCGCACCAAACTCCACTGAATATCAAAGGGGAGGCTAGTAGAGATTCCATTGGGATAAAACTCGTTTGTTGTTAAGCCCTCAGGCTCCAAGAAGATCTGATGACTATTTCTGGAGGCAAAGCGATGAATCTTGTCTTCAATAGAAGGGCAATAGCGGGGACCAACCCCCTCAATTACACCCGTATACATTGGCGAGCGGTCTAAACCACCCCGAATAATGTCGTGTGTTTGCTCATTCGTATGGGAAATCCAGCAAGGAACTTGCTTTGGGTGTTGCTCAGGTCGACCCAAATAAGAGAAAACCGGCACCGGATCTAAGTCACCAGGCTGTTCCAGCATCACCGAGAAATCAATAGTGCGGCCATCGATCCTCGGCGGCGTACCCGTCTTTAGTCTTCCTTGAGGAAGTTTCAACTCTTTTAGCCTGGCTGACAAAGAAACAGCTGCTGGGTCACCAGCTCGACCACCAGCGTAATTATTTAAGCCGACATGAATCTTTCCATCCAAGAAGGTTCCGGCCGTTAAAACCACCTTCTTGGCCATAAACTTCAGGCCCATTTGCGTAACTACACCCTGGACCTCGTCACCTTGAACCAGTAAATCATCAACAGCAGCTTGGAAAAGGGTCAGGTTTTCCTGATTCTCAAGGCGACGGCGAATCGCCGCCTTATATAAAACTCGATCGCTCTGTGCGCGGGTTGCGCGGACTGCAGGGCCTTTGCTGGAATTCAATATCCGAAACTGAATACCGGCCTCATCAGTGGCCGCCGCCATGGCGCCGCCCATAGCGTCAATTTCTTTAACTAAGTGGCCTTTGCCAATCCCGCCAATTGAGGGATTACAACTCATGGCGCCTAAATTCTCAATGCTGTGAGTAATAAGCAGGGTGTCACATCCCATGCGCGCGGAAGCGAGGGCAGCCTCGGTCCCGGCATGACCGCCACCAACCACAATGACATCGAAGTTCTTTGAATAACGCATGATTTGCCTCAGATAGGGCGATGATCATAGCATTTTGTAGGTTTCACGTGAAACAAATGCTCACTCAAATAACAATAAAATATAGCACCTACTTAATAAGTCATTGATTTAATTGAGTTTTTGTAAAAATAGCTATTAATGATTGGTGCTAAACAATCCCACAATGGCCGCCGCCGAGAAGTAGCGGCACATATTGAACGAATGGCGGGAGGTTTTAAATGAGTACGGCGCCGAAGCGCCGCACTAAAAGCGAACAAGAAAAACCTAAATCAATTCTTCTTCTTAAAGAGATGAGTAATTTCGCCAACAACCCCGCGACGGAATGCCAAGACACAGATTACGAAAATAAATCCAGTTGCAATCGTGCTCCAAGATCCAATGTTAGCTAGATAGTTTTGTAAACCAACCACAATGCCGGCACCGACTACTGGACCAAGGATGGTGCCCATTCCACCAAGCAATGTCATTAAAACAACTTCGCCAGACATGTGCCAATGAACATCGGTCAATGTTGCCAACTGGAAGACAAGGGTTTTCAAAGAACCAGCAAGGCCCGCAAGCGCCGCTGAAATCACAAAAGAGATTAGCTTGAAACGATCAACGTCATAACCCAAAGAAACTGCGCGCGGTTCGTTTTCACGAATAGCTTTTAAGACTTGGCCAAAAGGGGAATGCACTGTGCGAACGATCAATGCAAATCCAAGCAAGAAAACAGCGAGCACAAAGTAATACATGCTGACATCATCTTTTAAATCAATTAGGCCAAATAGCATTCCGCGTGGCACACCTTGAATGCCATCCTCACCACCAGTAAAGGGGAGTTGAACCGCTAAGAAGTAGACCATCTGGGAGAGCGCAAGCGTCACCATCGCAAAATAAATACCTTGTCGACGAATAGCCAAAGAGCCAATCAGAAAGCCCAAGACGCCAGAGCCCAAGACGCCCAACACAATTCCAAACTCCGGAGATAGGCCAGCTTCTTTACAAAGATAGGCGGTGATGTAAGCAGAGGTTCCAAAGAATGCCGCGTGTCCAAAAGAAAGAAGTCCCGTGAAACCCAACAACAAATTAAATGCGCAAGCAAAGAGGGCGAAACACAAGACCTTCATTGCAAAAACTAAATAAATAAAGTCTTGGAACGGAAGCAGTAGGGCAATTAAAACCAGAATCCCATAAAGCAGTTTTGTATTTGAGTTCACTTATTTCTCCCGGCCGAAAAGTCCAGCTGGACGAATGAGCAACACGATTGCCATGATCACAAAAATAACCACGCCAGAAGCTTCTGGGTAAAAAACTTTAGTTAAGCCCTCGATCAAACCTAAGGCTAGACCGGTCAATATAGAGCCCATGATGGAGCCCATGCCGCCAATCACAACAACCGCGAAAACAACAATGATGAGATTCGACCCCATCAATGGGTTAACTTGAAAAATTGGCGCAGCTAAAACGCCAGCAAAGCCAGCAAGGCCCACACCATAGGCGTAAGCCAAGGAAATCATTAGTGGAACATTGATGCCAAATGCTTGAAGAAGTTTTGGATTTTCAGTGCCAGCGCGAAGATAGGCGCCCAACTTGGTTCGCTCAATCACATACCAAGTAGAGAAACAAACTACCAAAGAAACCACAACAACCCACAAACGGTACTTGGGCAAAATAATGCCGATAGACTCTAAAGGTATTGCACCTTGCAATAGCTCAGGAGCTGGATAGCTCTCACCAGAGATTCCATACCAGTGACGGAACATGCCCTCAATAATGAGCGCCAAACCAAAAGTTAACAACAAGCCATAAAGGTGATCAAGGTGATAAAGGCGCCTGAGCATTGTGCGCTCAAGAATCAAACCAAAGCCCGCCATAACCAAGGGCACCAAAATTAATGCAAACCAATAGTTAATAGAGAACTCAGGAAAGCCAAACCATTGGCCGACTTGAGTAAGGCCAATCCAGGCAACAAATGCACCCATTGTGTACTGGGCGCCATGCGAAAAATTGATGATGTTGAGTAGGCCAAAAATAATGGCCAGACCCAAACTCAAAATGGCATAGAAAGAGCCATTAATAAGCCCCACCAAGAGCTGAGCAACCAGCCCTTGTGGGGTAATTCCAAGAAGTTCAAACATACTTAGCTAGAAATGAATTACTTGTTAGTAACCAACTTGCATCGTGACAATGAAAGTGGTTGTGTTGCCTCAGCAGCAGGAATCACTGCCTTGACGTTGTAATAATCCCATGGGCTCTTAGAGTCGGATGGCTTCTTCACTTCAAGCAAATACATGTCGTGCTCAAACTTACCATCGGCGCGGATTTTTCCTTTGAACAATCCATCATCAATGTTGGTGGATTTCAGGGCCTTCATTACCGCCTGTGTATCGTCAGTGCCAGCTTTTTGTACTGCAGTTAAGTAAGCAAGAACAGATGAGTAAACGCCGGCCTGAACACTAGTAGGCATACGCTTGTGTTGCAAGATGAAACGCTTCGAGAATGCGCGTGTCTTATCGTCTTTATCCCAATAGAAGCCTTCGGTTAAATACATGCCTTGTGCAGCATTCAAGCCCAAAGAGTGAACGTCGGAGATAAACATAAGCAAAGGAACTACAGTTTGCTTTTTGTTGATACCAAATTCTGAAGCCTGCTTCACCGAGTTAATAGTATCTTGACCGGCGTTCGCCAATGCCACAACATCGGCACCACTAGCTTGCGCCTTTAGAAGGTATGAAGAGAAGTCGCTATTTGGGAATGGGTGCTTACTAGTACCCAACACCTTGCCGCCGTTTGCATTAACAACGTTGGTTGAATCTTTCTCCAAAGCAGCGCCGAAAGCGTAATCAGCTGTAAGGAAGTACCAGTTCTTTTTGCCCTGCTTTACAACAGCCTTAGCTGTACCGTTTGAAAGCGCATAGGTATCGTAAGTCCAATGTACGTTATTGGCGGTACATTTTTCATTGGTAATTGGCAAAGAGGCTGCGCCAGAAACTAATGTGATTTTATTTTTTTGTTCTGCCACTTCCATTACGGCGAGCGCAACGTTGGTAGACACCAACTCAACAATCACATCAACGCCGTCTTTGTCGTACCACTCACGTGCTTTGTTTGCGGCAATATCTGCTTTGTTTTGATGATCGGCGCTAACCAATTCAATCTTTTTGCCAATAACAGTGCCGTCTTTTGAAAAATCAGCGATCGCCATTTTTGCCGCAATCACTGCGCCAGGACCAGCCAAGTCTGAATAGGTTGAAGATAAGTCAGTTAACACACCAATCTTAATTACATCACCACTAACTTTAGATGTTTGTGCAAACGCTGGGTTTGAACCAAAAAAGGTTGCCGCCACCAGACACGCGGTAATTTGCTTTAACTTCATTTTTATCTCCTATAGATAACCACTAAACACCAAGATACTCATTCAATAAGCTTGCTTTCTCAGCAAGCTCGTTTTGATTAACAACCTCGACTACATTGCCGTGCTCAACAACATAATGGCGATCGGCCAAGGGTGCAGCAAAACGGAAGTTTTGCTCCACCAACACAATCGTGAAACCCTTATTGCGCAAGCTAGTAACCACCTCGCCCAGCTTTTGAACAATCACTGGTGCCAAACCCTCAGTAATCTCATCTAACAACAATAGTTTTGCGCCTGTTCTCAGAATGCGTGCCATTGCGAGCATTTGTTGTTCACCGCCCGACAACCTTGTACCAGGACTGTTGCGTCGCTCATAAAGGTTGGGGAACATTTCATAAATCTCGTCCAAACCCATGCCGCCAGGAGCAATCTCTGGCAACAATATTAAGTTCTCTTCGGTGCTTAGGCTGGCAAAGATGCCGCGCTCTTCTGGGCAGAAACCAACCCCCAAGCGCGCAATTCTGTAGGTTGGCATCGCAATAGTTTGAGCGCCATAAATCTCTACTGAACCAGTTCTCTTGCTGGTTAAGCCCAAAATGGTTTTTAAAATGGTGCTGCGACCAGCGCCGTTGCGACCCAAAAGAGTAACCACCTCGCCATCACGCACAGCAAAGTTCACGCCGTGAAGGATGTGGGACTCTCCATACCAAGATTCAAGGTTTTTAACCTCTAAAGCCATATTACTCATATGCTGTCACCCCCGTGACTACCCATATAAGCCTCAACCACCAGTGGGTTATTTGAAACTTCCTGATAAGAGCCTTCAGCCAAAACCGAGCCACGCTGTAATACCGTAATGCGGTCAGCAATAGATGAAACCACCTTCATATTGTGTTCGACCATCAAAATAGTGCGCCCTTTTGCTACCCGATCAATTAACTCGGTAACACGCTCCACATCCTCGTGACCCATACCTTGTGTCGGCTCATCCAGCAGCATTAACTCAGGCTCCATGGCCATGGTGGTGGCGATTTCAAGGGCTCTTTTGCGGCCATAAGCTAGATTTAGGGTCTCTTCATGAGCAAAATCAGCCAAACCAACCTCAAGCAACAACTCTTCAGCACGCTCATTGAGCACATTGAGTGAGTCGCCAGACCTCCAAAAATGAAACTCCGTACCCAATCCTCGCTGCAGTGCAACACGAACGTTTTCTAAAACAGTTAAGTGGGGAAAAACTGCAGAGATCTGAAACGACCGAACAACGCCGCGCCGTGCAATTTGAGCGGGCTTCTCTTTGGTAATGTCAAAACCATTAAATAAGATCTGTCCGCTACTGGGCTCCAAGAACTTCGTGAGCAGATTAAAGCAGGTGGTCTTTCCCGCGCCGTTAGGCCCAATCAAAGCATGAATGGTGCCCCTAGTAACATCTAGATTGACGTCACTTACCGCAGAAAAACCTTTAAAGGTTTTTCCAAGGCCAATTGTTTTTAATATTGTTTCTTGCAAGCTCAAATCCCCATACCCATTTTTAGGCAAGAAATTAAGAATACCCTAAGAGAGCATTTACTAATATAGCGATAACCCTAAACACACAAAGTGGGTGTTGTTTAATTTGTATGGGTATTTTTGAAAAAGTTCTGAATTGCCACTCTTGCAGCCTCATCCAAAACATCCATAGGAACTCTTTGGGCGCCCTGAACAATCATGAGGGCGTATGGTTTTGCAAGAGCCGCAGCCTCTGGACACAAGTGCAACTCCTCACCAATCGCAGGGGATTGGCTGCGCCAATAATTAATGGCAGCCTCTAACTCTTGAATGCTAACAAACAACATTTTAAGAATTACTTGTCATCAAGCGACAACATGGTGCCGCGACATTTTTTTGCGCCACAACGACACTCGTAATCTTTTTTCATTTTCTTAGTAATGCGGCCCTCGACATCCAAAGAGTAGTCATAAAAAAGCTCTTCGCCGGGTTTGAGGTCACGTTTCGCATAGATAAATACGCGTGGTTCACCATCAAAACTGTCTTCTCGGGTTTCACAACTAGGCTTGCAGGAGTGGTTAATCCAGCGCGCAGCGTTACCGCCGTACTTGGCATCAATGCAGCGCCCATCTTCTAAAGAAAAGTAGAAGGTGTGATTTGGGTCTTTAGGATCGTGTGGGTGGCGCTTCTCGGCCAACTTCCAACTAATACGCTCACCTTTGTACTCAATGATGGCCGCGCCTTTTTTAATAGGCTTTGCAGCAAACACCCCTTTGCCGTGAATGGGTGAAGATTTAACAATAATGCAAGACCTATCCACGTTCGGTAAAGCCAATTTCTTTTTAGCCATTTAAATCAAACATCCAAGTTACGCGCAATTAATGCATTCTTCTCAATAAACGCACGACGCGGCTCAACCTCATCACCCATCAAGGTGGTGAAGACTTGATCAGCTGCAATTGCATCTTCAATTTTGACTTGAAGCAAGGTGCGTGAGCTAGCATCCATTGTGGTTTCCCACAACTGTGATGGGTTCATCTCACCAAGACCCTTGTAACGCTGACGACTGAGCACACGTTCTGCCTCCGAAAGCAACCAAGCAAAAGCTGCTCTGAAATCTTGGATGGCTTGTTCTTTTTGATTTTTATCTGGATCACCACGACGAACTTTTGATCCAGGCAATACTTTGCCAGATAAAACGGCAGCGGCATTTGCTAGGCTTTGATAGTCATCACCATGAACGAAATCGGAATTAATTGCAGATAACTTCAGGTTGCCATGTATGCGGCGGGAGAGCAATAATTTGAATCGATCGGTGCGCTCTTCCTTTTGCACAATAATTTCTGGTGGCAAAGCCAAAGGATTTAAAGAGTCGGCAAGCGCAATGCGTAGGCGCTCGGCAGATTCTTGGGCTGACTGTTCGGTATCTAAATTCAATTGAGTACCAGAAGCAATTGCACGCAAAGCATCTTCATCAATTGTCCGTGATAAGCGATCAACAATAGATTGAATTACCTGATAGTGCTTTGCTAACTCATTAAGAGCTGCGCCCTCAATAATTTCACCAGTAGGGGTTTGAAGTGATGCTGACTCTAGAGCAATCTTTAACAATAGTTGGTTAAGCTCAACATCATCTTTAATGTACTGCTCGTTCTTACCAAACTTCACCTTGTACAACGGTGGTTGCGCAATATAAATGTGGCCACGCTCGATGAGCTCAGGCATTTGTCTATAAAAGAAGGTGAGTAGTAGTGTGCGAATGTGACTACCATCAACGTCCGCATCGGTCATGATGATGATGCGGTGATAACGCAATTTATCAGCCTTATATTCTTCAGCACCAATACCTGTACCCAGCACGGTGATTAAGGTAACTACCTCTTGGCTTGCCAACATCTTATCAAAGCGCGCCTTCTCCACATTCAAGATTTTTCCCTTAAGGGGAAGAATTGCTTGGAAACGGCGATCGCGTCCCTGCTTCGCAGAGCCTCCCGCAGAGTCTCCCTCGACAATGAATAATTCAGATTTAGTTGGATCTTTTTCTTGGCAGTCTGCCAATTTTCCAGGAAGGCCCAAACCATCCAAGACTCCTTTGCGACGAGTCATATCGCGCGCTTTGCGAGCAGCTTCTCGGGCACGAGCAGCGTCTACAATTTTTCCACAAAGGATTTTTGCATCGGCTGGGCGCTCTTGAAGATAAGCACTTAAAGCTTCCGCAACAATTTCTTCTACGGGTCCACGGACCTCGCTGGAAACCAACTTATCTTTTGTTTGGCTTGAAAATTTTGGCTCCGGAACTTTGACAGACAAAACGCAAGCTAAACCTTCGCGCATGTCATCACCAGAGATCTCAACTTTTGCTTTTTTGGCGACCTCATGTTCATCAATATATTTATTAATGACGCGGGTCATAGCTGCACGTAGACCTGTTAAGTGAGTACCACCATCACGCTGAGGAATGTTATTAGTAAAACAAAGTACTTGCTCACTAAAACTATCATTCCATTGCATCGAGACTTCAGCGGTAATGTTGCCACCTAGATCTGATGGGCGAATACCTTCAGCATAAAAAATATTTGGATGCAAAACGTTTTTAGTTTGATTGATGTACTCAACAAAACCCTTTACACCACCAGAGAATGCAAAATCCTCTTCCTGACCAGAGCGTTGATCAATTAATTTGATATGAACGCCGTTGTTTAAGAATGAGAGCTCACGAATGCGCTTAACAAGAATTTCATAATGAAACTCAACATTTCCGAAAATATCTTCATCAGCTAAAAAGTGGACTTCTGTACCAGATAGTGTGGTGTCACCAGTGATGGTGATTGGAGAAACCGCAACACCATTCTCTTCTTGAATATTGCGGTTTTGAATAACACCGCGAGCAAATTCCATGTAATGAGCTTTGCCGTCACGACGAATGGTGAGTTTTAACCATTTAGATAGCGCGTTAACGCAACTAACACCAACACCATGTAGACCACCAGAAACTTTATAGCTGTTTTGGTCAAACTTACCACCAGCATGTAGCTCCGTCATTACAATCTCAGCCGCACTTCTTTTTGGCTCATGCTTATCGTCGTATTTGATACCTGTTGGAACGCCACGACCGTTATCTACGATAGAAATGGAGTTATCAGTTTGGATAACAACAGTAATCTCAGAGCAATAACCTGCTAACGCTTCATCAATAGAGTTATCTAAAACCTCGAAAACTAAGTGGTGCAGGCCTGTGCCATCGGAGGTATCTCCGATATACATACCTGGACGCTTACGAACTGCCTCAAGACCTTCTAAGATTTGGATCGATGATGCACCGTACTGCTCTACTACTTTTTTTTCTTCAGTCATTTTTTTCTAAATTAAATACGCATTGGCATCACAACATACTTGAAGTCTTCCGAGCCAGGCAGAGTAATCACCGCACTACTGTTGGCATCACCTAGGCTAATTTGAATTTTTTCATTCTTCAAGTTTGATAAAACATCTAATAGATAACTCACATTGAAACCAATTTCAACCACATCACCACTATATTCAGTCTCAATCTCTTCCTGCGCCTCTTCCTGTTCAGCATTCGTTGATTGAACGGTAATTCGATTTGGTGATAAGGAGAAGCGAACGCCTTTAAATTTATCCGTCGTCAAGATTGCAGCACGTTGTAGCGCTGATTGCAGAACGTCACGTCCAACAACCAATGAATTCTTGTGACCTTTAGGAATTACTCGTTGGAAATCAGGAAACTTACCCTCAACCAACTTTGAAATCAATTCGATATCACCAAAAGTAAATTTCACCTGGTTTGAGGTAAGACTCATCTCCAGCACCTCATCCGAGTCTTCAAGCAGGTGTTGACACTCAAGAATAGTTTTACGAGGAATGATAATTTCTTGTCTTTGTCCAGAACCCACTGGGGCCTCAGCCAATTCAACTTGGGAATAGGCTAAACGATGACCATCAGTAGCTACTGCAATCACTTGCTTACCCTCAACAACCAACAACATGCCATTAAGGTAGTAGCGAATGTCTTGTTGAGCCATTGCAAAATGAACCTGGCTAACTAGTTGACGAAAACTCTTTTGAGTCATCTTCCAGCTTGCGGTTACCTCACCAACACTTTGCATGACTGGGAATTCAGTCGCAGATAAAGTTTGCAAAGAAAAGCGGCTCTTACCGCTCTGAACAACCATCTTGTTATCTTTAAGATTTAGCGCTACCGGGCCCTCTGGAAGAGCGCGCAAGATATCAAGTAGCTTTCTCGCTGCAACTGTCGTTGTTACATCCTCAGTACCAACACCAAAATTGGCATTAGTAGTAATTTGAATTTCTATATCAGTGGATATAAAAGAAACTTTGTCACCCTGCTTCTTAAACAACAAGTTTGCCAAGATAGGTAAGGTATGTCTACGTTCAACAATGCCACTAACAACCTGAAGAGGTTTTAACAAACTATCACGTGAGGTGTTTACTAGTTGCATTGCTTTTAAATCCTTGTATATATCTTATTAGTAGTAGTAGTAAGGCTCGTTATTTCAGTGGATAACTCAAAAACCGTATATAAAACAACCTATTAAAACCAAAAAAACCTGTGGAAAACTTTTGTATAAACGCTGTATAAATATTGGATAACTTTTAATCAACACCCTATTTTTGCATGAAGCGCGAGCTTTCCACAATTTATCCACACGATGTCCCCAAAGTTATCCATTGAGCTATCCACAACCTTATCCACAGGCTAAAACTATGACTTAAGGGTTTGTTCAATAACGTGGATTTCATGGTTAAGTTGCCCATCGTGGGAGCGCTCTTCACCAATCTTCCGAACGGCATGTAAAACAGTGGTGTGGTCTCGCCCACCAAATAGCTCCCCAATCTCTGGGAGGCTTTTCTGGGTAAGCTCTTTCGCCATAAACATCGCTATTTGGCGTGGTCGAGCAATGTTTGCCGGACGTTTTTTAGAATACATGTCCGCAACCTTGATGCTGTAAAAGTCTGCCACCGCTTTTTGGATGTTTTCAACCGAGATTTGACGGTTTTGTATTGAGAGCAGGTCTTTTAGGGCTACGCGGGCCACATCAATGGTGACCTCTTTGCCATGGAAGCGAACGAAGGCCAAAATTTTCCTTAGTGCGCCCTCCAACTCTCGTACATTGGATCTCAGATGTTTTGCTACAAAGAAGGCAACATCCTCACTCATGGGGATGCCCTCACTTAAAGCTTTCTTCATCAAAATGGCTACACGCATCTCTAACTCGGGCGGTTCAATTGCTACCGTTAGGCCTGAATCAAAGCGTGAAATGAGGCGATCGTCTATCCCAGCCATTTCTTTTGGGTAGGTATCGCTTGTAATGATGACTTGGGCTTTGTTGCTCAGAAGCGCCTCAAAAGCGTAGAAAAACTCCTCTTGTGTCCTGGATTTGCCGCTAAAGAACTGAATATCATCAATCAATAGTAGGTCCAAGGAGTGGTAATAGCGCTTAAAACGGTCAAAAGCCTTTTGCTGATAAGCCCTGACCACGTCGGAGACATACTGCTCTGCGTGGATGTATCGAATTCGGGCACTGGGCTTCTCTTTTAAAAGGTGGTTCCCAATCGCATGGATTAAGTGGGTTTTACCCAAACCCACCCCACCATATAAAAACATGGGGTTATAAGATGTGCCTGGATTGTGGGCTACCTGAATTGAGGCAGCCCTTGCTAGTTGATTGGCTTTGCCGGTTACAAAAGTCTCAAAAGTAAGGTTGGGGTTTAATTTGGAGTGATCTTCAATTTCAAACGCTTGCTCTTCTGTCGAGGCACTATCCGGGCTAATTACAAGCTCTTGGGGCTCAGACTTTTCTTGCGGCGTGCTGATCTGCGTTGTTTGGCTGCTCGATCCCTCAACATTAAGAATGAAGCTTAAGGTGATAGGTTGACCAAAATATTGGTCGGCCAACTCTTGGAAGCGATCAGAAAAAGTCTTTTTAATCCAATCAAGCTTAAATCTGTTTGGGGCTCCCAATATGAGTGATTGCTCACTTTCATCATAAGAAACCAAGCTTAGTGGGGCGATCCAGGTTTTAAATTGTTGGGGGGAAAGCTCGCGAGCAAGCGCGCCTAAGGCGCCATCCCAAAACCCCAATGGGCTAGGTGAATTCAATGTGGGTGGATTCTGTAAGTTACTCATATTTTTGGAGGATCCATTGTAGCGATCCCATAAAGTTATCCACAAGCTAGAAAAACGTGGAAAACCTGTGGATAACTTGTGTATAAAATCTAAAAACCTATATAAATCAGATGTTTAATAAAAACAGCTAAGTAAAATAGAGAAAAATACCTATATATTCTTCCGCAGCGGTTGACCTTTTGCTGCGCAACAAGGAAAATACGGGGTTTTGCAGGATGAATCATGAAAAGAACATACCAACCCTCAGTAACACGTCGTAAACGCACTCACGGATTCCGTATTCGTATGAAAACTAAGAGTGGACGCGCAGTTTTGAACGCACGTCGCGCTAAAGGTCGCAAACGTCTAGCTGTTTAAATTAGCAGTTGAATAGCGCCAGGATTTCTGAATTACTAAAAACACGCCCCAAGACAAGTTTGTATTGGGGTTTGTATTTGGCATCTACAGATCAAGGCGCTAAACCAGACTTAGGTATTGCGGTCGCCAAAAAGCTAGCCAAGCGTGCGGTAGATCGCAACCAATTAAAGCGCATGATCCGTGAATTAGTTAGAGGCGCTCAAGCTACACACCTCAATGGCGACGTTGTGGTGAAGCTGAAAAAACCTATTGGTCGCGAGACGCGCGGCAGACTCAGAAGCAAAGAAAAAGAAACGTTGCGCAGCCAAATCGCAGGGTTAATTTAAAGTGCGTCTATTGAATAAGCTGGCCATTAAGCTTTTGAGGGCTTATCAAATTGCGCTCAGCCCTTTTGTTGGCATGCAATGTAAGTTTGCACCTTCTTGTTCTCAATATGCCTGTGACTGCTTTGCAAATTACGGATTTTTAAAAAGCTGTAGGCTAATGGTGTGGCGTGTTTTACGTTGCAACCCATGGTCACAAGGGGGGGTCGACCCCGCAGTAAAACCAACACCTCATCATCATTAAGTGAATGCAAATGGACTTTAAAAAAACAATTCTTTGGGCGGTCTTCTCAATGTCGGGCCTGATGTTGTACAACAACTGGCAGGTTCACGAGGGGAAACCATCGATGTTTGGTGGGGCCCCTGCCAGCACTGCTGTTGTGGCTGATAAAGCTCAATCAAGCAAGGTGGATATTCCATCTCCAGTACAAAACCCAAGCACTCCAGCGCCGAATCAAGCGCCTGCTATTGTTACTAGAGCAATTGAAATATCAGAAAAGTTTGTATTGCAAAACGATGTGTTGATTTTGGAAATCAGCGCTAATGGTGCCAACATTATTGATGCGAAATTACCCAAACAGCTGACAGCAGAAAAGAAGCCGGTTGAATTATTTCAATACGCACCGAACCATAAATACTTTGCACGTTCTGGCTTAATTGCTTTGGGTAACGCAGATCTACCCAACCATACCACCACGTTTAAATTAGTGCAGTCCGGGAAAGATGGATCCGGAAAACCTTTTATTGTTTTGGCTAGCGAGCGCAACGGCGTAAAACTCGAGAAGACATTTATTTTAAGTCCCGGCAGTTATGTTGTTGATGTTGGACATCGCGTTACACAAAGCAATGCAAATGTAGCGCCACTAGTTCTCTACACAGAGATCGTGCGCGATGCTTCACAAGAGCAAAAAATTGGACCCTTTGATGGCGCGTTCTCTGCAAGCACCTTCACGGGTCCTGCCGCTTACACCGAAAAAGAAAAATTCAATAAGCTGGAATTCACGGCGATTGATAAAAACAAAATTACTATTCCTACGCAAGTGCCGGCTGGGGATCCTGCATGGATTGCTATGGTTCAGCACTACTTTGCCAGCGCGTGGATTCCCGGTGACAAGACGGCGCGAGACATTTATGCGGGAAGAATTGATAACAATCTTTACCGCATTGGCATGCAAACACCCTTGGGCGTAGTTGCACCAGGAACAACCGTTGTTGAAAAAGCAAAGCTGTTTGTAGGCCCGCAAGAGGAAAGCGTTTTAGAAACGATTGCCCCAGGGTTTGCTTTGCTCAAAGACTATGGCTACCTCACTATTCTTGCCAAACCTATTTTCTGGTTGCTAGAAAACATTCACTCCTATGTTGGTAATTGGGGTTGGTCAATCATCTTGTTGACCATCTTGATTAA
Source organism: Polynucleobacter sp. 78F-HAINBA (assembly GCF_018882325.1). Taxonomy (GTDB): domain Bacteria; phylum Pseudomonadota; class Gammaproteobacteria; order Burkholderiales; family Burkholderiaceae; genus Polynucleobacter. The sequence goes on from NZ_JACVOQ010000004.1 coordinate 228,699, forward strand.
GCTGGTGTTCTTTCCACTGTCCGCTGCTAGTTATAAGTCAATGGCGCGCATGAAAGAAGTTCAGCCACGCTTGCTTGCGATGAAAGAGCAATACAAAGGTGAGCCACAAAAATTAAACCAAGCGATGATGGAGATGTATCGCAAGGAAAAAATTAATCCTTTGGGCGGCTGCTTACCGGTAGTTATTCAGATTCCGGTATTTATTTCTTTGTACTGGGTTCTGCTGTCTTCAGTAGAAATGCGCAATGCACCATGGATTGGTTGGATTCATGACCTATCAGTTCCGGACCCATATTACATTTTGCCAATCATCATGGCAGCATCTATGTTTGTGCAAACCAAACTAAACCCAACGCCACCAGATCCAATTCAGGCGAAGGTGATGATGTATATGCCGCTAGTGTTCTCGGTAATGTTCTTCTTCTTCCCTGCGGGCTTGGTTCTGTACTGGGTGGTAAACAACTTGCTGTCAATTGCTCAACAATGGCAAATCAATCAAATGTTTGGAAAGAAGCCAGCTAAATAAATTTTTAGCTGCCCAAAGATGAATACGGAGTGCCCGCAATGATGACTAGAAAGTTGCCCATCATTGCGGTTGCCACCGCACCAGGCAAAGCTGGTGTTGGCGTCATTCGCATCAGTGGGGCTCAGCTTTTGCCGCTGTCTGAAGCTTTATTTCAGAAGGCGCTTTCGCCCCGTCAGGCCAACTTACTGACACTTCGTGATGCGCAAGGCGAGTCGATAGACCAACTCATTGCCATTTACTTTGCCGCCCCCGCTTCCTTTACTGGTGAAGATGTTTTAGAGCTGCAGTGCCATGGAGGGCCACAACTTTTAGAGTTGGTCATGAAGCGTTGTCTTGAGCTTGGGAAAGATCAGGGCTTAGTAATTGCTGAACCTGGCGAGTTTTCCTTGCGCGCTTATCTAAACAACAAAATCGACTTAGCGCAAGCAGAGGCTATCGCAGATTTAATTGACGCCCAAAGTGAGGCGGCAGTTCGTGGTGCAGCACGCTCATTGCAGGGAGCTTTTTCAAACGATATCAATAGTTTGATTGAAGAAATTACCCAGTTACGTATTTTGGTGGAGTCCACCCTAGACTTTCCTGAAGAAGAGATTGAGTTCTTAGAGAATGCCCAGGCTCGCGAGCGCCTCAGTACGGTGATGAAAAAGTTGCAAGGACTTCGTGAGGGTGCAAAACAAGGAAAAATTTTGCGTGACGGCATCCAGTTGGTTTTGGCTGGCGCCCCCAATGTTGGAAAAAGCTCCCTCCTTAATCGTTTGGCTGGTGAGGAGGTGGCCATTGTCACGCCTATCGCTGGAACTACAAGGGATCGGGTTAAGGAGAGCATCACCATTAATGGGGTACCTATGCACATCATTGATACCGCTGGCTTGCGTGAGACTGGTGATCTAGTTGAGGCAAAAGGCATCGAAAGATCTTGGGAGGCCATCCGAGCTGCCGACCTGGTTATATTTCTACAAGACCCAAGCCCTACAGACAAAAACAATAACGCTGAGGCCTCGGAGCTGAAAGCCCAAATTTTGCAAGCACTCCCTCCGAAGTGCCCCGTCCTAGAGGTTTGCAACAAATCAGACTTGCTGGGCGAATCCGCAATAAATCAAGACACAAATCCCTGGTTGCTGATTTCGGCCAAGACGGGTGATGGTATTGAGCTGCTAAAACAGAAAATCTTAGAGTCTGTGGGTTGGGGCGGCACTCAAGAGGGCGCTATCTTGGCGCGTAGACGACATTTGGATTGCTTAGATAGGGCTGCCACCCACTTAGATAAATCTCAACAATTCGCAGCAGATGGCAACATATCGCTGGAGTTATTTGCAGAAGAGCTCCGTTTAGCGCAAGATCAGCTAGGGCACATTACTGGAAAACTACTCCCCGATGACCTTTTGGGCAAGATTTTTAGCCAATTTTGTATTGGCAAGTAAAGGGTTTGCTCTTGGTGGGCCAAGCCCTAAAAATATGCCCAAAATGTTAAAATAGTGCGATCAAAAATATTACATTTCATAGGACTCTCATGACTATCAATACCAATGCACCTGAGTACGTAAAAAATCAAAAACTGATTCAATGGGTTGCCGAAGTGGCCGCCTTGACTAAGCCAGACAAGATTCATTGGTGTGATGGTTCCCAATCTGAATACGACGAGTTTTGTGAATTGCTGGTAAACGCTGGCGTGTTTAAGCGCCTCAACCCAGCTAAGCGCAAAAACGCTTTCTTAGCATTGTCAGATCCAGATGATGTGGCTCGTGTTGAAGACCGCACGTTTATTTGCTCTGCAAAAAAAGAAGATGCAGGCCCGACAAATAACTGGGTAGAGCCAAGCGAAATGCGCGCCACTCTCCAGCCACTGTTTGATGGTTGTATGCGCGGCAGAACAATGTACGTAGTGCCATTCTCAATGGGCCCAATTGGTTCCCCAATCGCCCACATTGGTGTTGAGCTTTCTGATAGCCCATATGTTGCTATCAATATGCGCTTGATGACTCGCATGGGTAAAGCAGTGATTGATCAACTTGGCGCCACTGGTGAATTTGTTCCTTGTATTCACACTGTTGGTAAGCCTTTGGCTGCTGGCGAAAAAGACGTTGCGTGGCCTAACAACAAAAACAAATACATCGTTCACTATCCAGAGACACGTGAGATTTGGTCTTTTGGATCTGGCTACGGTGGGAATGCATTGTTAGGTAAAAAATGTTTTGCTTTGCGTATCGCATCCAATATGGGGCGCGATCAAGGCTGGTTAGCTGAGCACATGTTGATCTTGGGCGTGACTTCACCAGAAGGTAAGAAATACCATATCGCTGCTGCGTTCCCATCTGCCTGCGGAAAAACCAACTTCTCTATGATGATTCCTCCAAAGGGCTTCGAAGGTTGGAAGGTCACTACAGTTGGTGATGACATTGCATGGATCAAGCCACGCAAAGACCCTGTTACAGGTAAGACACGTTTGTTTGCGATTAACCCAGAGTCTGGTTACTTTGGTGTTGCTCCAGGAACAAATCGTCAAACCAATCCAAACTGTCTCGATTCATTAAACCAAGACGTAATCTTTACTAACGTTGGCTTAACTGATGATGGTGATGTTTGGTGGGAAGGTTTAACTGATACACCTCCAGCGCATTTAATTGATTGGCAAGGCAAGGACTGGACTCCTGCTGATGGCGCTGCTGGTCGCAAAGCTGCACACCCAAATTCACGCTTCACTGTAGCTGCTACCAATAACCCCGCAGTTGATCCTAATTGGGACAATCCTGAGGGCGTAGCGATTGATGCATTCTTGTTTGGCGGTCGTCGCTCGAACACGGTTCCATTGGTAAGTGAAGCGCGTGACTGGGTAGAAGGTGTTTACATGGCCGCAACAATGGGCTCTGAAACTACTGCTGCTATTACTGGTCAAGTTGGCGTTGTTCGTCGCGATCCTTTTGCGATGATTGCATTTGCTGGCTACAACATGAGCGATTACTTCCAACATTGGTTAAACATTGGTAGCAAGCTTGCTGCTGAAGGCGCTGTGTTGCCAAAAATCTATTGTGTGAACTGGTTCCGCAAAGATGAAAACGGCAAGTTTGTATGGCCTGGTTTTGGTGAAAACATGCGCGTGTTGTCTTGGATCTTGGGCCGCGCTGAAGGCACAGCTAAGGGCAAGGAAACTGTATTTGGCATTTGTCCAGAGCACGCTGATATGCATTGGAATGGTCTCGATTACTCAGTAGACAAGTTTGAAAAAGCGATTACTGTTGCTGTTGACGACTGGAAGAACGAGCTCAAACTTCATTCAGAATTGTTTGAGCATTTAGGTGAGCGCTTACCTAAAGAGTTGGTCGAAGCTCGTAGCAAAATCGAGAAGCGCTTAAACGCCTAGGCATTCCCTAGAGGTTTAAGAAGCATTTTCAAAAACATCTTTATTTAATGACCTTACCCCAACACCATGACATCGTGGTGATTGGGGCAGGCATTGCTGGCTCCAGCATTGCCAGTGAGTTGCTTGAGCGCGGTCAAGCGGTCTGTATTATTGACTCAGCCCCTCACCCCGCATCAGCATGTTCTAGTCACGCTTACGCCATTGCTCACCCACATGTTGGTCGTGGCGCCCCCCGTTTATTGCGCCTAACTCGCATTGCCTTTCTGATAGCCGAAGCTCGATGGGGCAAGGTCTGGAATCAGCACGGCATCTTTCAGCCAAACAAAAAAGACAAAGTTTTTAATCGGGATGATGTTGCAGGTTACCTGCGTTCACTCGATCTTGATGAGGGGATGGCACAAGCACTTGATGCGAATGATGCTATGCGGGCTTGTGGAATTTCTCAAGATGGCATTTGGCTTCCACGGGGCGCATCATTAAATCTGTTTGAAGCAACTCAAGATGCGTTAGCCCCCCACCCAAAATTGACTTGCTGCTGGAATACTCCCGTAGCTCGCCTGGAGAAGGTAAATGCCGGTTGGCAATTAATCGACCCTCACGATAGACCCATCATGACTGCTGGCAAAGTCATTATTGCGGCAGCGCTTGAAACGAAAAATTTAGCCGCAAGTATTGACGTACGACTTCCCTTGAGGCCGGTGCGTGGACAGCTGAGTATTTTTTCTATTGATGAAAATAGTTCCTGGGCGCCAAAACTACCTCGCACCGCTATATCAGGTGATGGCTATTGTTTGCCAGCTAAGAAATTTTCCGATGGAAGCTACCAATGGATAGTGGGCTCTAGTTTTGACGAGGGAGAGTCTGATCTTCAGGATTGGGATACTAGTGATGACTTTAATCGTGAGCAGGCAAGAGGCTTGCTGAATTACGAACATGGCGACCTTAGCCAACTTCAAAAGTCAGGAAGTTTTGTGGGTGTTCGTTGCGTCGCTGGCGATCGTTTGCCGATTATTGGTGCGTTGACTCAACGCCCAGGGATATTTTTGGCAACAGCCCTGGGGTCGAGAGGCGCACTGTGGTCGGCTTTAGCCGCCAAGCTCATTACTGCTCAAGTGCTTGAGGATGACTTTGCTTTGCTGGCACGCTTGGGTTTTGCTGCAGACTTAGTTGCTGCACTAGCGCCCGCCCGCTTCTTTGCTGGCGCTTTGGCGGCAGCACCCGCTTTGGGTGCTTTTGCTTCAAACTCAAAACCAATTTTGCCGTCCGCACCTAAAGCAAGATAGGCCTTAAAGCCACGACCAGTACGGTTTGATTTGAAGTTGGTCAGCAAATCAGTTTTACCTTCGGCAAGCAATTTTTGAACTTGCTCTGCAGAAATTTCTTGTTGCAAAACAACCTTGCCCGTTTTGAAATCACATGATTTTTCTGGTCCAGTATTTCTTTCGCACAAATAGCGCATGCCATCTTCATATACGGCGCCAGAACATTTTGGACAAACGCCTAAAGCCTGGCGGCCAGTAAAGTCGATTGCCTCAGACTCATCTTCTTGAGTATTGCCAAAATCAAATTCAAGCTTGAAGCCTGCATTTGGATAATCCTTATCATCCTCAGGAATTTCGCTTAATTTGATAATCGCCGCAAATGGCCTACCCATTTTGCTGCGGAATCCCTGCAATGGCCCAATAGTTTTTTCACGCAGCAATTCTTCTACTTCTGGATATTCAAATGCCCGCCCGCCTGGAGTTTTGCTAATCGTAAAGCCGCACTTCTCACAAGCAAAGCGACGATAGTTTTCTTTAACCGCGCCTTTACAGTGTGGGCATGGTGTAGACATAGTGGCATAGTCGCCAGGAATCGTATCGCTGTCATATTCTTTTGCGCGCTTGACGATGCGTTGGGTCATCTGGGCAATTTCTTGCATGAAGGTGTCGCGATTCATCTCGCCACGCTCAATCAAAGAAAGTTTATTTTCCCAGCTGCCCGTGAGATCGGGGCGCGTTAATTCCTCAACATCTAGGCCGCGCAAGAGTGTCATTAATTGGAATGCTTTAGCTGTAGGAATGAGCTCGCGTGCTTCGCGCACCATATATTTTTCTGCTAGCAGGCCTTCAATAATGGCTGCGCGCGTTGCGGGTGTGCCCAAACCTTTTTCAGCCATCGCTTCACGCATCTCATCATCATCCACCCACTTACCGGCGCTTTCCATTGCTGATAACAAAGTTGCCTCGGTGTAGCGAGCTGGTGGTTTGGTTTTTAATGGGATCGCTGAGATAGATTCAGTTTGAACAGTTTCACCTTCTTGCACTGCTACCAACTCATCATCCGCTTGATTAGATCTGCCGTACACCGTTAGCCAACCTGGTGTGACCAGTACGCGACCTTCAGTTTTAAAGTGGTGCCCTGATGCTTCGGTGATCCGAGTGGTGACGCGGAATTCAGCTGCGGGATAAAACACTGCCAAGAAGCGACGCACAACTAAGTCATACAGCTTTTGCTCGGGCTCGCTCAGACTCTTTGGAGACTCTAAGGTGGGGATGATTGCAAAGTGATCAGATATTTTTGAGTTGTCAAAAATACGTTTGTTCGGTTTGATCCAACCATATCCAGCCTTAGCCTTTGGGTCCTTGGGATCGCCTTGCAAAATTTGTTTGGCGAAGGGGCGATATTCTTGTGAATGTTCAGCCAAGTTTTCCATGGTCTGCTTCACGGTTTCTAGATAGTCTTCAGGCAATGCTTTTGCATCTGTACGTGGATAAGTAAGTACCTTGTGACGCTCGTAAAGTGCCTGGGCTAAACCCAAAGTATTTTTAGCTGAGAAGCCAAAGCGTGCATTGGCTTCACGTTGCAAACTTGTTAAGTCAAATAGTTGCGGCGCCAGTTGAGTGGCTGGTTTTGCTTCTTCTTTAACGCTAGCCTTTTTATCGCGGCAGGCTGCAACAATACTTTGCGCTGCTGCTTCGCTCCACAAGCGATTTTCACGCGCATCAGGCGCAGCCGCATCTTTCTTAAACTTCGGATCAAACCAACGACCTTCATACACGCCAGCCGCAGCAATAAATTCTGCCTTCACCTCCCAATAATCTTTGGAGATAAATTTACGGATGAGCTCTTCGCGCTCCACCACAATTGATAGTGTGGGTGTTTGTACTCGACCAACTGTTGTTAGAAAAAATCCACCACTCTTGCTGTTGAATGCAGTCATGGCGCGAGTACCGTTGATTCCCACAAGCCAATCGGCCTCAGAGCGGCAACGCGCTGCATCTGCTAGTGGTTGCATATCGCTATCGCTACGTAGTGAGGCAAAGCCATCACGAATGGCTGCTGGCGTCATCGACTGTAACCAAAGTCGCTTGATTGCTTGGGGTGCTTTTGCGTGCTGAGCAATCAAACGAAAAATCAACTCACCTTCGCGTCCCGCGTCACATGCATTAATAAGTTCATTAATATCTTTACGCTTAATGAGCTTTTGCAACACCTTAAGTCGCGATTCAGTTTTAGCAATCGGGCGTAAATCAAAATAGGGTGGCACAACCGGAAGATTTGCAAATGACCACTTACCGCGTTTGACATCAAATTCTTCGGGGGCGGCGATTTCTAATAGATGGCCAACCGCGGAAGAAATAACAAAGTCATCACTCTCGAAATAGTCCTCATATTTAGTGAAGCCGCCCAAAGCTTTGGCAATGTCATTCGCAACGGAAGGTTTCTCCGCAATGATCAGTGCTTTAGGATGATCTACGGTTGAGGTCTTTGAGCTGCTTTTTTTGGTAGTTGCTTTAGTTGCCACGCGTTTTGCCTAAATTTGAGCTTGAAATCATGTTTTTAATGGGTAGAAACGGGCGACCAATTTAAACCAGATCCTGGGTAAACCCGCCGCACCCCTCTTTTTTATTATTAACCGATAAATTAACAAAAGTCCAAAACCCGCATTTTTTGTGAGCTACTAGGGGGTCTTATGAAGGGTCAATTTAGTCAAAATAGGCTTTTAAAGCCTTTTAAATGAGGTTTTTTGGTATTTTGGTAACTCCTCAAGAATATCTTCCGGGGATTGGACCAGTTTGGCACCTTGCTGCAGAAGTTGGTGGCAACCCTTGGAAAGGGGGTGGTGAATCGATCCGGGAATCGCAAAAATCTCCCGGCCAAGCTCGTTCCCCAGCCTGGCGGTAATCAGCGAACCAGAGCGCTCAGCTGCCTCAATTACAAGAATTCCTAGGGCTAGGGCCGCAATGATGCGGTTTCTGCGTGGAAAGTGCCAGGGTTTTGGACCCAACCCTGGGGCTAGCTCGGATACCAAGAGCCCGGCACCAGCAATCGCCTTAGCCAACCGAAGATGCTCTCTTGGATACACGATATCCAGCCCTGTTCCGCACACCGCTAAGGTTGGATAGCCTTGATTTGGTCCAAGAGCCCCTAGGTGGGCAGCGCCATCAATCCCTTTAGCTAGGCCAGAAACAATCAGATACCCCTCTGCAGATAGGGCCTGCGCAAAATAGTGGGCGTTTTTGATTCCTTCTGGGCTAGCGGCGCGCGACCCAACAATGGCAATCATGGGCAAATTTAGCAGGCTAATGTCCCCATATATATAGAGTGAATGAGGTGGGTCGCATAAATCTAGCAAGCGAGCTGGGTAGCCAGGGGAATTCCGGCATATTTGAATATTGTGAGGATTTTTTGGAATGTGCATAAAGCAATTTTCAGCATAGGGCGAGAGAGAACTATCAGGACAGCCTGATTACTCTGTTGGATAATTCCGATATGGCTTTATTAACTGTCCTTTGTTATCCAGATCCGCGCTTACACAAAGTTGCAAAACCCGTGGCGCAGGTAGACGCACGTATCAAAAAAATTGTGGCTGATATGGCCGAGACAATGTACGAAGCTCCCGGAGTTGGTTTGGCTGCAACTCAGGTGGATATTCATGAGCGAATTGTTGTGATTGACGTTTCAGACAATCAAGATGAATTAATGGTGTTCATCAACCCAGAATTAGTTTGGGCGAGCCCAGAAAAAAAATCGTGGCGTGAGGGTTGCCTCTCTGTACCCGAGTATTACGATGAAGTAGATCGTCCAGCAGTCGTGCGAGTGAAGGCGCTTGATATTAACGGTAAAGAATTTGAAGTTGAGGCAGATGGTTTGTTATCGGTCTGCTTGCAACATGAGATGGATCACTTGCAAGGCAAAGTATTTGTTGAGTATCTCTCGATGTTGAAGCGCAATCGCATTTCTCTCAAAATGAAAAAGCGCGCAAAAGAATTAGTAGGCGAGCGCTAAGCGCCCAATGAAAATAGTTTTTGCTGGCACCCCAGAGTTTGCTGCGCAAGCAATGCGTGCAATAGATGGCGCTGGCCATCAAATCGTTTTAGCGCTTACTCAGCCAGATCGTCGTGCAGGTCGCGGCATGCATCTGCAGGCTAGTCCTGTAAAAGTATTTGCACAAGAAAAAAACATTCCCGTATTACAACCAGAAACGCTGAAGCGGGGGCATGCAGATCCACAAAAGAAGATTGCCGCTCAACAGGCTTATCAATATTTATCTGATATTGATTTTGATGCGATGGTAGTTGTTGCTTATGGATTAATTCTTCCCCAAGATATTCTTGATATTGCCTCTCGCAATGGTAGATATGGCTGCTTTAATATTCATGCCTCCTTGCTGCCAAGATGGCGTGGTGCGGCACCGATACAGCGTGCTATCGAGAGTGGCGATGCCACTACAGGTGTGAGCATCATGCAGATGGATGCGGGCTTGGACACTGGTGATACCGTTTTGGTAGGTGATTTACAAATTACACCTCACGAAACCAGCACATCACTCCATGATCGTTTGGCAGTCTTGGGTGCGGAGCTCATGGTCAAGACGCTCAATGACTTGGATAAAGACCCTGGCATCACAAGAACTCCACAGCCTGGCATAGGCGTTACCTATGCAGAAAAAATATTGAAGAGCGAAGCGGAGATCGATTGGCATTTAAGTGCCACTGAAATTGATCGACGTATTCGAGCTTTTAATCCATTCCCTGGGTCCACCAGCAGCCTCCATGGTGAGCAACTCAAGTTTTGGAATTCTTGCTTGCCTAGCAAAGCGCCAAAAAGCCAAGACGCCAAGCCCGGACAGGTTTTAGGATTTGATGGAGATGGCGCATATGTTCAATGCGGCGATGGTGTGATTGAGATCTTAGAAATGCAAAAGCCTGGCGGTAAAAAGATTGCTGCTAGTCTCTGTATTTCAGGTGGCACTACTGCTCATTCCCCCATGAGGTTTGAAAAGCTCGCAAATAAGCAAGGATTTAAGAATGTTTAATTTGGCAAAGACAGCTATCTTGATGGCGGCAATCACCGCACTGTTTGTAGTGGTCGGTGGCATGCTAGGTGGTGAGCAAGGAATGCTCTTAGCTTTGTTGATGGCGGCTGGAATGAACTTTTTTAGCTATTGGTTTTCAGACACGATGGTGCTCAAAATGACCAATGCGCAACAAGTGGATGAGCGCTCCGCGCCACAGCTCTACGCTTTGGTTCAAGAGTTGGCGAATAAAGCTGGGCTGCCCATGCCCAAAGTATTTTTGATTGACGAGGATGCCCCTAATGCCTTTGCGACCGGTCGAAATCCTGAGCATGCCTCCGTTGCAGCAACCACTGGCATTCTCAGAATATTGTCTGGCCGAGAATTGCGGGGCGTTATGGCGCACGAGCTTGCCCATGTCAAGCATCGGGATATCTTAATTTCTACTTTAGCCGCAACCATGGCCGGTGCTATTTCAGCGTTAGCCAATCTTGCGATGTTTGTAGGTGGCCGAAATTCTGAGGGCCGACAAGGCAATCCGTTGGCATCATTACTGGTCATGATTTTGGCGCCCTTGGCAGCCAGCCTAATTCAGATGAGCATCTCCCGCGCACGTGAATACGAGGCAGATCGTGGTGGCGCAGAAATTAGCGCTGATCCCGAGGCGCTAGCGCAGGCCCTACAAAAAATTCACGCTTACTCCCAAGGTGTTCCGTTTCAAGCAATTGAACGACACCCTGAAACCGCGCAGATGATGATCATTAATCCTTTGATCGCTGGCGGACTCTCGCAACTTTTTTCTACTCATCCCCCGATGGAGGAGCGAGTAGCTCGTTTAAACAGTATGGCTAAAAACGGGGTTTACCCCGGAGCGGAATAATTTGACTGATCAAAAAACACCACGCAGTCTTCCGCTATCAGAGGCAATCACTATTTCTGCACAAGCCATTGGCGAGGTGATGTTGGGGCGATCACTCACAGAAGTATTGGATCAGCTCGAGCCCCATGAGCGCCCCATTGTGCAAAGCCTCACATTTGATGCTTTGCGTAAGTGGGTGAGGTCGCATGAGTTTATTCAGGAATTTATTCCAAAGCCACCACCACCAGAGGTGGAATATTTATTAAGCGTAGCGATGGCATTGTTTTTGCAGGGCGTAACCGAAGGCAAAGGATATGCGGCACATACGATCGTTGACCAAGCTGTCAAAGCCTGCAGTGAGTATGAGCCTACGATGTATGCCAAGGGTTTGGTAAATGCTGTACTTCGCAAGGTGAGCCTCGCAGTTCAGGCTGAGAATGAGAAGCCGTATCCACCAGATCCAATCCCAATGTTTTTCCCGCCCTGGTGGCGAGCCAGTTTGAAGCGAAACTATTCAAAGGCTTGGCAGGCAATGTTGATTCAGCAAGCTCAACGTGCGCCCTTAATTTTGCGAGTGAATGTTAAACAACATACGCGCCAGGAATATCAAGAACTATTGCATCAAGCGGGCATAGTTGCCGAGCCTATTAAGGATGTCGTTGGGATTAGACTGGATTCTGCTTTGCTCTTGCGTGAGCCGGTGCCAGTATCTGATTTGCCGGGCTTTTATAGTGGCGCAGTTTCTGTTCAAGATGCAGGCGCCCAAATTGCAGCCATATTGCTTGATCCAAAACCGGGTGAACGCATATTGGATGCTTGCGCAGCGCCTGGGGGCAAAACTGCCCATTTACTAGAGCTAGCGCAATGCGAGATGACTGCCTTAGAGCTAGATGGAGAGCGCCTTGGAAAAATTGGCGGCAATTTAGATCGTTTGCGCCTTCAGTCTGATGCTGTTCGAGTGGTCCGCGGTGATGCCTCAAAGGCGGCTTGGTGGGATGGCAAGCCATTTGACAAAATTTTATTAGATGCACCCTGCTCAGCATCTGGCATTGTTGCTAGACATCCAGACATTCCATTTCTGCGTCGTGAGGCAGATATTAAAGCCCTACAACTAAGACAGCGGGCTATATTGGAGCAGGCTTGGAAGATGCTCAAGATTGGCGGCACGCTTTTGTATGTGACTTGTTCCGTGTTTCCGGAGGAGGGCGAAGATCAGGCAACTTGGTTTGCGGTAGAGCATGCCGATGCGTTACGATTAAGCGCCCCCGGACAAATTTTGCCCGCCGAGCTAAATGATGGTTTTTATTACGCTTTGTTTAAGAAAAATGGTGCATGAGCCAAGGCATTAAACAATTCTTTCTTTGTGTGTTGATAGCGCTGAGTGTATTTTCAGTGGCAGCAAGCGCAGAGGGAATCAAACTTAAATCTGCCGACCTTGAGCGGGTGGATGGTGACTGGCTATTAAATGCCACATTCCAGATTGAATTAACCCCAGGCTTAGAAGATGCAGTTCAAAAAGGCGTGGTCTTATATTTTCAGACTGAGTTTGATGTAACCCGTTCACGCTGGTATTGGTTTGATGAAAAATCTGCCCTTGCGCAACGACTAACCCGATTATCTTATCAGCCGATGACGCAGCAATATCGTATTGCTTCCGAAGGTTTTACCTTTTCTGCCAAGACCATGTTTGAAGCTTTGCAGGCGGTTGGTAGTATTGGGGGTTGGCGAGTAATTGACGGCAGCCAAGTTGATCCAAGTAAGTCTTACACTGCGGCATTAAGAATGACTTTAGATTTAAGTAAGCTGCCAAAGCCATTTCAAGTAAATGCATTAAATAATCGCGACTGGAATGTCACCAGCGATTGGCTGCGCTTTCCATTCCTGCCAAATGGCCCCAACATCATTAAACGATGAAGATATCTTTAGACTTCATTGGATCCAATGCCTTTGAGAAGGATGCCTGGAAAAGACGAGCACTACCTACAGCCATGGCGGTGATCGGGGCTTTTGCCCTCTTGCTTTTGGTGCTGCTGTCAATCGCAACATCAAACACCGAGTTTTTTGATAACTATTTTATTTGGCTATATGCGGCCAATGTAATCGTTGGCATTTGTTTAACCTTGGTCATTCTGACTTTGGTTATTGTGATTGCTGTTCGTTGGCGCAAGGGCCGATTTGGTACGCGTCTAGTAGCAAAACTGGCTATGATTTTTGCCTTGGTTGGCGTTGTCCCGGGATTAATTTTGTATGGCGTATCCCTGCAGTTCGTGTCCCGTAGTATTGAAACTTGGTTTGACGTTCAAGTAGAGTCTGCATTGGATGCTGGGCTTGAGTTGGGGCGCGTTACTCTGCGCGTTGCACAAGAAGAGATATTGGCTGAGGGCAATTACATCGCCGAGCAAATTGTGCAGATCCCTTCTGGAGCAACTTCTGAACAAGTTGGCGCTATGGTGATGAAGGCTCGCAATCAATTTGGCATTCAAGAGGTTAGCCTATTTACTATTCAGCGTAATTTGATACTAACCAGTGAGTCGCGACCCAAGAAATATTTTCCGGCACCCGCCCCAGAGGTCATTGCGGAAGCATTTAAAAAGAAGGGCGCCACTTTTGTAGATCAAATTGAAATGGATGGCGGGCAGCGCGGGTATCGCATAAGGGCTATTGTCCCAATTGTGCGTAAAAAACATATCGCCAACAAATCAGATGCTGGTAAAGAAATAGAGGATAAATATTTTCTGCAATTAGTTCGCTTCATTCCTGGCCCTTTGGCTAAAAATATCGTTGCGGTTGAGTCTGCCTACAGCGACTATCAAGAAAAATCATTAGGCAGGACCGGTCTGCGAAAAATGTTTGTGGGTACGCTCACATTAACGCTATTTTTTGCACTATTTGTTGCGGTTACGCTGGCTTTAGTTCTGGGCCGTCAGTTAGCCAGACCTTTGTTAATGTTATTAAAAGGCACGCAGGCTGTTGCTCAGGGAGACCTGTCTCCTAAACCAGAGCTCGATACTGGCGATGAGTTGGGTATGCTCACGCGGCAATTTAATGTGATGACTCGCCAACTTGCCGACACCAGAACATCCTTGCAAGAATCCAAATCATTTCTAGAGACGGTATTAGGAAATTTAACTGCCGGTGTTTGCATCTTTGATAAGAGCTTTAATGTGGTGTCTAGCAATGCAGGCGCTGATCGTATCTTTGGACAAGACTTAACGCAAATGGATGGACGCCCTTTAAGTGATAGCCCAAGTCTTGTTGAGTTTGAGCAGGCCATTAAAGAAGGCTTTGCAACTATGAAGTTAGCGGTCGCCGCGGAGAGTGGTCAGCCGAAAATGGATGCCAATAAAACAGCGCCAGTATGGCAAAAACAAATTCAGCTCCACAGTACAAATGAGTTTGAGAATGAGCCTGGCGTCACTTTATTTATTCGCGGAACCGAATTAACCGCGGACTTACGTATGGTGGTCTTTGATGATATTACTGATGTAGTGAGTGCTCAGCGCTCCATTGCTTGGAGTGAAGTGGCAAGGCGCCTTGCGCACGAGATCAAGAACCCGCTGACCCCTATACAACTCTCAGCGGAGAGATTGCAGCATAAATTGGCTGGTAAATTGAGCCCCGAGCAGGAAGAGATGATGAATCGCAGTACGGAAACCATCATTGGGCAAGTTCAAGCCATGAAAGAAATGGTGAATGACTTTAGGGATTTCGCGAAGACACCAAGCCCCCAACTGAAATCACTCTCTATTAATACTTTGACCAAAGAGATCTTAGGCCTTTATGAGGGAAGCCCGTTAAGAACCCAGCTTGATTCGCAGTGCCCAAATATTATGGGTGACCCCACTCAACTGAGACAGATTATTCATAATCTTTTGCAAAATGCACAAGATGCTACTCTTGAGGGCAAGCATCAGGCTGAACCAGTTGAAGTAAAAACAGAATTGGTGTCTTACGGAGAGCTTAGTGGTGTGCCACAAAATGCGGTGCGATTAACAATAAGTGATAGCGGTTCAGGTTTTCCAGCTAAGATATTGGCAAGAGCATTTGAGCCGTATGTAACAACAAAGAGTAAGGGCACCGGATTGGGTCTAGCGGTGGTGAAGAAAATCGTTGATGATCATGGTGCCAAGATCGAAGTCCGGAATCGTATGCGGGGAGATGAAGTGATCGGTGCACAAGTATCAATTTTGTTTATGAATCTGGCAAAAGAGGCAGCATAAGAATGGCAAGTATTTTGGTGGTCGACGATGAGATGGGAATCCGAGAGCTTCTCAATGAGATTCTGACGGATGAAGGCCACACCGTTTATGCGGCAGAGAGTGCCATGCAGGCTCGCACAATCCGCGAGCAAATGCGCCCAGACCTTGTTTTGCTGGATATCTGGATGCCAGATGTTGATGGCATTACCCTGTTAAAAGAGTGGTCCAAGACTGGACAGCTCACAATGCCGGTAGTCATGATGTCTGGACATGCCACGATCGATACTGCGGTTGAAGCTACACGTATTGGCGCGCTGAACTTTTTAGAAAAGCCGATTGCGCTTCAAAAGCTACTAAAGACAGTTAATAAAGCGCTGGAGAGTTCCCCTAAGTATGTGGAGCCAGTTGAAGAGAGGGCTGCGTCAGCATCTACGTCAAGCCCAAGCCCTAAGGCGGTGGTCAGCGAACAGGCGCCCCAAGCCCAAGATGGCGAATATATTAGCGGGATAGCCAAAACCTATTTTGATTTGCCGCTCCGAGAGGCTAGGGACTTATTCGAAAAAACCTACTTTGAGCACCAAATGATCATTATGGGCGGCAGTATGACCAAGATTTCCGAATACACAGGTCTCGAGCGTACTCACCTTTATCGCAAGTTAAAGGCCTTGGGAATCGATACGTCACGCAATAAGGCCGAGCAGTAAAACACCTGTCATCAGTCTTTGTGGCAATTGATGCGGCACACAGCATTGCCGATGCGACGGATAATGGTGCCCATATCATTTCGGAATTACTCCCATGGAAATAAAGGTTAACTTTCTCGATAAGTTGCGTCTTGAGGCCAAGTTCGACGACTTCACGGTGATTGCTGATCAGCCCATTCGATATAAAGGCAATGGTTCAGCCCCTGGACCTTTTGATTACTTCCTAGCCTCATCAGCCTTGTGCGCAGCCTATTTTGTGAAGTTGTATTGCGATACACGCAATATTTCAACTGAGAACATTCGGCTTTCACAAAATAATATTGTTGATCCAGAGAACCGCTACCAGCAAATTTTCAAAATCCAAGTTGAGCTGCCGGAAGATATCTCCGCGAACGATCGTCAGGGGATATTGCGCTCGATTGAGCGCTGTACAGTAAAAAAAGTTGTTCAAGCGGGACCCGAGTTTGTGATCGAAGAAGTCAAAAACTTAGATGCTGATGCGCAGACTTTGTTGACGCTAAAGCCGGCCTCTGATGCAAGCACCTATATCGTGGGGAAGGATTTACCTCTGGAGCAAACGATTGCCAATATGTCTAGCGTGTTAGCAAACTTAGGAATCAAGATTGAAATCGCCTCATGGCGCAACCTGATTCCTAATGTGTGGTCTTTGCATATTCGTGATGCGCACTCGCCAATGTGCTTTACAAATGGCAAAGGCTCTACCAAGGAAAGTGCTCTGGCCTCAGCGCTTGGTGAGTATATTGAGCGACTCAGCAACAATCACTTTTACGCCGGGGCATTCTGGGGTGAAGATATTGCTAATGGTGCATTTGTTCATTATCCGAATGAACGCTGGTTTAAGCCGGGGCCAAAAGATTCGCTCCCCCCAGAAATTCTTGATGAGTATTGCCTCAAGATTTTTAATGCTGATGGTGAACTAGGTGGCTCACATTTAATTGATACTAATTCCGGTAATGTCGAGCGCGGGATTTGTTCTTTGCCATATATTCGTCAGTCCGATGGCGAGACAGTTTATTTTCCATCGAACCTCATTGAAAATCTCTATGTCAGTAATGGCATGAGTGCTGGCAACACCTTAGCTGAGGCTCAGGTGCAGTGCTTGTCAGAGATTTTCGAGCGGGCAGTGAAGCGAGAAATTATTGAAGGTGAAATTGCTTTACCTGATGTGCCACAAGAAGTTCTCGCTAAATATCCCGGCATTCTGGAAGGCATTCAGAGTCTTGAGGATCAAGGTTTTCCAGTATTAGTCAAGGACGCATCATTAGGCGGCGTCTACCCAGTCATGTGCGTTACTCTGATGAACCCAAGAACAGGCGGAGTATTTGCATCCTTTGGCGCCCATCCAAGCTTGGAGGTGGCGCTTGAGCGGAGTTTGACTGAATTGCTTCAAGGCCGCAGCCTAGAGGGCTTGAATGATTTACCCCCGCCCACTTTCGCAAGTGAGGCAGTGACTGAGCCAAATAATTTTGTTGAACACTTTATTGATTCAAGTGGAATTGTGTCGTGGCGATTCTTCAGTGCAAAATCAGATTACGATTTTGTTGAGTGGGATTTTTCTGGCAAGGGCGAAAACTCAAATGCTCAAGAGGCTGCCACCCTATTTGGCATTCTTGAATCTTTGGGTAAGGAGTCATACGTTGCGGTATATGACCAGTTGGGTGCAATCGCATGTCGAATCTTAGTGCCAGGGTATTCCGAGGTTTATCCAATAGAAGATTTGATTTGGGATAACACCAATAAGGCGCTGTTGTTCCGCACCGATATTTTGAATTTATCAAATTTGAATAATGCCGGATTGAATGCACTACTTGAGCGCTTAGAAAATAATGAGCTTGATGAGTACGGCGATATTGCTACATTGATTGGCATTGAATTCGATGAAAATACGCCTTGGGGTCAGCTAACAGTTCTCGAACTAAAGCTATTGATCCATCTTGCCTTAAAGCAATTTGAAGAGGCTCATGAGCTTGTCGGCGCCTTCCTTCAATACAACGACAATACAGTAGAACGCAAATTGTTTTATCAGGCTTTAAGTGCGGCACTCGAGATTGTCCTAAACGATGATCTCAATCTTGAGGACTACGAAGTCAATTTGCGTAGAATGTTTGGCGCCGAAAGAATGGATGCTGTCATGGGCTCAGTCGACGGAAGTGTTCGTTTCTATGGATTGACTCCAACCAGCATGAAGTTAGGGGGCCTCGATAGGCATCATCGTCTAATAGATAGCTATAAGAAACTGCATGCTGCCAGAGCAAAGGCTGTAGCTAGCGGTAGTTAGGGCTACGGTAAGAGCATTTGGCAGCAATTTTCAGTGTTTACCCAAGACTTATCGGCGATAGACCCGTTTTTCGGGCTGGAATAGAGTTTCATTTATAATTCCAACTCTTGGCCTGGTAGCTCAGTCGGTAGAGCAGAGGATTGAAAAGCTAGGATAGAGGACTAAAACAGTTCTGCACATTGGGTCTTAGCTGGTTGTGACCTACCGCCCTACAAGCACCGAATCTATTGGCTCACAGCGGTTTCGAATATTTCCCAAATGGCATCGACAGCGTCTAGTTGGAGAAATATTTTTTCACATATAGAGCCGCAAAGTTTAGCCATAGAACTCTGAATCTTTTGATTAAGCAATAAGAATTTAAATAGATTCAAGCAAGGGATTGTTGTCTAATAAAAGAGTAAGAGCCAAGTGTTAATTTTTTAATCTCTCTTTGGGCGCACTAATGTCTAGAAATCCCTCTCTAATTTCTCATCTTCGAAATTCTTTGGCTCAAGAGCTTCACTCATGGATGAATTTAATTAGAACTGATTGGCACTGGTTATTGCTGCTATGCGTTGGCATAACCGCTTTAATTATTCTCAGCCGCCCTTTGCCGCCAAAGGATGTTTATTTCGCTGTTGGACAAGAAGGCTCAACATTTGAAATGCTTGGAAAAAAGTTTATTCCCTATTTTGAGGCTGAGGGTGTTCACCTTCACTTGGTTAATACCCAGGGCTCCGCAAAAAGTCTTGTCGATCTTGCGGATAAGGGAAACGCTGTTAATGCGGCACTCATGATTGGCGGTGTAGCCGATAGCGGGGCCTATCCAGGATTGAGATCGCTTGGAAGCGTTGAATATGCTCCACTTTGGCTGTTTTATAGGGGGCCAGAATTTCATGGACCAAAGCCATTTGCGTATTTTTCAACCAAACAAGTCTCGGTTGGCCCGAGTGGAAGTGCGGCCGAGATTATCTTGCGAAGGATATTGGCTTTAAGCGGAATTTCCATCGAGGGTCGACCTAATGTGCTCAAAATACCGAACAAAGATGCTATTTCAAGATTGCTGAGTAATGAGATTGATGGAGTGTTCATTATGGATGGATTTAATAGCCCTAATATTCAGGAGCTATTACAACATCCTGACATCCATGTTCTCAATTTTAGTTATGCACCTGCCTATGTAAAAAAATTACCCTACATGAGTGTGGTGACTATTCCTAAGGGCTCTTTAGATCTAAACAAAGCCTACCCCGCTGAAGATATACAGATGTTAGCTTCAACAGTCACCCTCTTAATTCAGAAGGATATGCATCCTGCGGTACAGAGCATTTTCCTTTTAGCCGCGGAAAAAATTTCTAATGAACTAGACCAATTCTTTGCAAAGCCAGAATTTTTTCCAGCTTATGTAGATCATGCAGTTGCAATTAGTCCGATTGCTAAAAGATTTTATGAGGGCGGCAGGATGCCGATGTTGGAGCGACTACCAGTTTGGCTTTCAAGTTACATCGATCGCATGTGGCTTATATTACTAGGGCTATTAGCAGTAATTTATCCAATTTTTAGGTTGTTACCTAGCTATAGAAGCAAGCACTCGCTAATGATTATTGAGGATGGCTATGATGAGATTCAAGAAATTGATCAATTATCTGCGAATACAAATAATCCAGATCTCCTTAGGAAGTTATTGATTAGGTTGGAGCAACTCGATAAAGACACCCGGGATGGGTGGGTATCCTCAGAGGAGAAGAATCGCCTATACACAATGAAGGGTGCACTTAATTTAGTGCGTAACCAAGTCTTATCAAAATTAGAGAAGAATGCTTCTAGCATTAATGAGAACTAATTCTTTGGGTCTTTAGGTGCCATATCCAATAAAACCTCGATAGATAGAGGATGGTTGATTATCCGTTCCATTTAGAACAAAAAAGTTAAGCGTCTGGTTAATAGACGCTTGCTATGTAAAATTATTGCTGATGAGAGATGGCTAGCTTTAATAAACTTGCCGCTCTATTCACTCCGAGCTTATCCATGACATTGGCTCGATGTGCTTCAACTGTTTTGAGTGAAATATTTAAAGTCTCACCAACCTCTCTATTGGTGCACCCTGCAACAATGCACTCTAAAACTTCTCGTTCGCGTTTCGTTAGAGTTTTTAGTTTGGACTGCGCTGCTTGCACTTCTAAATTTTGCTTTTGCTCTAGATAAGCTTTTGACAACATATTCTCTACTAGACTACAAAGTTGATTTTCTTTAAACGGCTTTTCTAAAAAATCTACTGCGCCTTGTTTAATTGCTTGAACAGCTAATTTCACTTCCCCATATCCAGTAACTATCGCAACAGGAAACAGGTGACCATCCTCACGAAGCCTATTTTGAAGTTCAATCCCCGACATGCCTGGCAGTCTCATGTCCAATAAGGCGCAAGCCACTGTTGCAGAATCGGTGCTGGCAAGTGCTTGTAAAAAACGCTCGGCATTTTCATGACAGCTCACCATAAACCCATTTGATTCAAGTAACCAGGATAGCGAATCCCGCGTTGCCCCATCATCATCTACTATATAAACCACGCCAGATTTAACGGGTAATTGATTGGTATTTCTGAGCATGTTGCCTATCTAGGGTTCTAACAGTCATTTCATCATATGCAATTTATTAGCTGTGGATATTAGGTAATCACCCTAAATATGTTGCGTCGCAGCAAATAGGCCTTGTTTTGTCGCCAAAGTGCTCTTAAAATGGTGCATCGCAGCAAAATACAGCTATCTAACCAATAAAGGAAATGCCATGTTTCAGAATCAATTAAATGACCAGATTGCCCAAGCTCAAGCTAAGGCTCTAGAAAACGCTAAACATTTGGCTGAAGTGGCCGCCAAGAGCGCACAAGAATTGGCAGAAATTAATCAAGCTGCCGCTAAAGACGCAATGGTTGTAGCCCAAGAAGCTAGCGCCCAATTGTCCGCCATTAAAGATCCACAACAGTTCGCTAACTTAGGCCAGCAAGAAGCCGCTCAAGAAGTGGCTAAGTATGCTGCTGCTTATCAAGCCAAAGTAAGCAATGTTCTTCGCAACGCCAATAAAGAAGTAGCACAAGTGGTTGAGTCATCCATTGATGATGCTCGTGATGATTTGGTGAAGTTTATTAAAGAGGCAACTAAAACTGCTCCCGCTGGTTCAGAGGCTTTTGTTTCTGCATTCAAAACAGCCTTTGAAACTTCACTTCAACAGTTTGATCAGGCTCGAGCATCTGCAGCAGATGCAGTCGCTAGCTTTGAAAAAACAGTTGAGTCAGCATTAAGCCAGGCTCAAGGTCAGTTTGGTGAGGCGGTTAAAGCTGCTCCAAAGAAGACTCGTGCCAAGTAATTAAGCATATAAAGTAAGCGTTCACTCATGTCCAAAGATCCTATTAATATGAAAGTATTGGTAGGCTCTTTAGATGAGCAAGTATTACAGGCTCAAGTAAGCATTTTCTTACAGGGCAAGCTTGTCATTAGCAAGTGGTTGCAAACCGCCAATGATGAGGGTGTATTCGAAGAGGCAATTGACTGGTTATTGGGTAATGATGCAGATCGTTACTTTAATGACAATCGACAAAATCTAGCCGTACAGATGATTCGTGATGTTACTCAAAGTTTTGAAATCAGAGATGAGCATGTAGAAGATTCATATGAAGCAGCTCGTATTTGGTTTGGCGTGAGATGAAGGCATATCCTGCTAATTAACGCAGTCATTACAATGAGGCACTCAAATTAATAGAAGTTCGTCAATGAAGCCAGAAGCATTTTTAGAAAAATTAGCAAAACAAGACTTTCCAGCTCCCGTTTTAGTCGAGCGAGAGGTCGGCGGATTCTTAGACTTACATGCTCATCCTTATGAAGTTCATGCATTGGTGATTGAGGGGCAGATTGACATCACCATTGGTGGCATCAAAAGCTCCTACTTGGCGGGAGACGCCTTTCATTTGCTGCCCAATCAAATTCATTCAGAAAACTATGGTGCTAAAGGTGTGAAGTATCTTGCCAGTAGAAAAGGCGGAGCCTTGCAAGAAGCAATTAATTTAGATGGACAGATTGTTCAGGATTAAAGGCAATGATCGAATCCCTATTAAATCTATCTCTCCCCCTTTTGATTTTCGGGGTCTTCGTTGTTCTGGTCGTTTCGTCAGAGCTTGGATTTTGGATTGGTCGTCTTGCGCTAAAGATAGTTTCTAAAAACGCCCCTCATTATTTTGATAATAGCGATGAAAATGTCAGTACCATCACGAATTCGTCATTAGCATTGCTTGCCTTATTTTTGGGGTTTACATTTTCCTCGGCGATGGATCATTTTGAATTAAATCGTCAGGCTGTCATTAATGAGGCGGCTGTAATTAAAACAGCATATCAAGCGGCAAAACTACAACCCGCACCCTATTCCCAAGAGCTAGTTAAAGACATTCGTGAGTATGCAGATATACGGCTAGAACTGGCGTCAACTCAAAGCAATGAAAAGTCAGTTCGGGAGATCCAATATAAAAGCCAACACCAGCTTGAAAAAATATGGTCGCAATTAAGGGCCATGGCTATAAAGGACCCCCAGGGTGGCTCTTTAGATGTCTTGTTTCAGGCAATCGATAGTGTCGGAACTGCAGAGAATGCTCGAACTGAATACTTATTAAACAATGTCCCTAATGGATTGTTTGTTCCGGTAGGGCTCTTTCTTATTTTTAATGGAGTGCTTTTGGGTGCATCCTTGGGCGAGGGGTCTAAGCGACACATCATTTTGTCTTGGGGACTGTATTTCTTGGTGGCGCTAGCAGTGGGGATCATTGCTGATCTAGACAGACCGCTGCACGGATTCATCAATGTGGACCAGCAGGCAATGCGGATTATGCGCAGCGCCATTCATTAACTCCTAATCGATAAGTTGTTGTTTTAAACGACAACTTAAACTACCCACTACCAATCCAGACACGCTAGAACTCAATTGGATCAAATGAGGTCTTTAGGCCAGCCAACATCCAATTGACTCGCTAATTTTTGTTTTAAGATGAGTTGATGTTTAGAAAATTACCACGCATAGCATCATTGGTATTCCTAATACTCAGTTTTTTCACACCCTTAAACTCGGTGGCTCAGATTCCTTCTGAGTCAGAGATAGCTCAGTCGCCCTTGCTGGGATTGAATAAAGTGATGACTGGTGACTTTGGTGGGCGAATGCTGGAGGTTCGGGCAATTCGTGTGGCAGTGCCTTATAGCAAAACCTTTTTTTATAACGACGCAGGAAATGAAATCGGTTTATTGCCGATAGTTTTGCAGGATCTCTCAATTTGGCTCAATACGCAATATCCTAGTTCCGCTAAAAGGATTCCCTTTGAAGTGGTTGCTTACCCTACGAAGCCAACCCAATTGGTGCCTTCTGTTATTGAGGGTAGAGCAGATATAGCGATGGGAGGATTGCAAACCAACTCAGAAGTTCCAGGAAGCATCGATTTTGTTGAGCCCATGCGTTTCCCAGCCAAAGAGGTACTAGTAACCGGCCCCAGCTCACCTGAGATTAGCGACATACTGCAGCTATCTGGTCAGACCCTGTATATAAGGCCACAATTACGCAATCACGATGGCATCATAAAATTAAATGAAACTTTAAGGACAAACAAGAAGTCCCCAGTGAAAATCGTGGCGCTGCCTGAGAATTTAGATGATGAGGGCGCTCTAGAAATGGTTAATGCGGGCCTCATACCCAATACGGTAACTTATGATTGGATGGTCTCCATGTGGTCTAAGGCGCTTCCAAAAATTAAGCCACATCCGAATATCATTATTAATGATGATGTGCGGATGGGTTGGGCAATTCGTAAAGATAATCCTGAATTAAAGCAGGTACTCCAAAAATTTATTGATTTTGAAATGAAGCATTCGCGTGCTTTATTCGGGGAATGGGAGTCATATGCCAATCATGTGAGTAAGTTAACAGATTCGCGTGATTTAATATCTCAAAAAAGGTATCAAGAATCCATTCGATATTTCCAGACCTATGGAGCGCAATATAACTTTGATCCATTAATGTTAGCGGCTATGGGGTATCAAGAGTCAAGATTAAATCAATCTGCTAGAAATCCTTCGGGAGCAATTGGAGTAATGCAACTACTTCCTAGTACAGGAAAGTTAATGAATGTGGGAGACATCACTTCTTTAGAGTCTAATATCCACGCTGGAAGTAAGTATCTTGATTATTTAATGGCGCAAGGATCTCTAGGGCAAGACTTGAGTCCTGAAAACCGAGATTTATTTGCTTTTGCAAGCTATAACGCCGGACCGCATAATATTGCCAAAGCGAGGCAGCTTGCAATTGAAAAAGGCTTAAATCCGAATATCTGGTTGGACAATGTGGAGATTGCAGTTGCGCAGCTGGTTGGTATTCAAACTACAGACTATGTGCGCAATATTTACCGTTATTACATTGCGTATCGCCTTGCCAAGAACTTAGAGCTGCAAGAAAAGCAATCAGACCAATACAAGTAAAGCCAGTCCTTGCGGAAATTAAAGGGCGGTAAAAGATTGGCGACTATCTTCATCGGGCCGTTTTCTGCCCCCCCCACCCAAGCGCTGTCGTTTAAAACGACACTCCAACAACAGCCCAACGATAGAGCAGAGGATTCCGACATCTCTACCTCATCCCCCCATTTCCCGCCAATCTAATCAACATCCCTAAAAAGTGGCAACACTACAAAAGCAAAATGAATGGGAACTCTGAGAGGGCGGTGGAGTCGGTGTTCTAGGCTAGTGAACGATACGGTTTGGGCAGAATTTATACGCTGGACCATGATTTCCCAAGGTGTCAAACAGTTTCATTTATAATTCCAACTCTTGGCCTGGTAGCTCAGTCGGTAGAGCAGAGGATTGAAAATCCTTGTGTCGGTGGTTCGATTCCGCCCCGGGCCACCAAGAATCTCAATAGCCCACTTGTTGGGCTATTTTCTTTTGGGTTGGATCCTTTAGTCTCGGATAGCCATATCTAGAACCGTCCTTTAAAAGGACAAATCAATTAAACATCCCCGTATCAGTCGATGTCGTTTAAAACGACGTCTTATGCTTCATATCAATCATTACGAGGTTTGCTTTAGCTCCTTTAAAACTTCCATATAGAAACGGTTCGCCAATTCATCCTCAGGAGTAAAAGATTGGCCCCAGCCCTCTTTGTTGTAAATCTCAATTTCTTCGCTATCTCTTGCGCGAATAAATATAGCTATTTTTGGATTCAGTGTTCTTGCTGTTTCTATCATTTTGCTGACATCAATAGAGTCTTGAGAGGCAATAACTAAGACGGCAGCATTGGCAATATGCGCTTGAATCAACACAAATGGATCTGATGCATCTCCCGACACTGCTGGGGTTCCAATTTTTCTTAAATCTTCAACAATCGAGCGATCCTTTTCCGCCACTACACAAGAGACGCCCTGAGCTCTTAATTTTTCTAGAACTCTTTTGCCAACTCGACCATGACCCACAATCACGACTTGCCCAGTCAGTAATGATTGCTGAGTAGATGAAGGCAGCAATGCGAGAGGATCCATGCGTTGATCTAATTCTCTTGCAAGAGATGAGCGCTTTCTGGCCCAGTTGATCAATGGTGAAATGCTGTCAAACAAAAATGAATTAAGTGCTATCGAAATGATGGCGCCTGCAAGTATTAAGCTATAAGCCTCATTTGGAATGAGGTTCATGGCTAAACCCATCCCTGCCAAAATGAAAGAGAACTCTCCAATTTGAGCCAAGCTGATACCAACAGTTGCGGCTGTGTTTAGTGGGTATCTGAAAAGTAAAACAAGGGCCATGGCTGCCAATGTTTTTCCAACCAGAATAATAAAAATTACAACAAGTAGCTTCATGGGCTCTTGCCATAATATTTGGGGGTCAAATAGCATGCCTACCGATACGAAGAAAAGCACAGCAAATGCATCTCTAAGGGGCAAGGATTCGTCCGCGGCTCTTTTGCTTAATTTAGATTCACCGAGCATCATGCCTGCAAAAAATGCCCCCAAAGCAAAAGAAACATCAAATATCTTTGCAGCCAAGAAAGCGATGCCAATAGCAGAAGCGATCACTGCTAAAGTAAATAATTCTCTAGAGCCATTTTTTGCTACTAGCCATAAGATTTTGGGTAGCAATCTTTTACCAATAACAAGCATGAGCACTATAAATGCGCTTACTTTGGCCAGTGTGATACCTATTGGCTTAAGTAATTCAGTGAAATTACCACTGGTGGCGTTGGCTCCATCATGCTGAAATAATTCAGCTAATACAGGGAGAAGAACTAGGGCCAAAACCATGACCAAATCTTCGACAACAAGCCAACCAACTGCAATTTTGCCGTTGGAGGTATCCAAAAGACCTTTATCTTCTAATGCACGTAAGAGGACAACCGTACTTGCAACCGACAGACTCAAGCCAAATATAAGTGAGCCCAATAAAGACCATCCCCAATTGGTTGCAACGAAAAAGCCGAGCGCCGTCGCAACTAACATCTGAAAAAGTGCGCCTGGAATGGCAATTTTTTTCACGGCCATCAAATCGCCAATAGAAAAATGTAAGCCAACACCAAACATGAGTAGCATCACCCCAATCTCAGCCAATTGCATCGATAGACCAACGTCAGCAACAAATCCTGGCGTAGCTGGGCCAATAAGCACGCCTGCGAGTAGGTAACCTACCAATGGCGGCATTTTTAAATAAGTAACAGCAAACCCCAGAATCAGCGCCAAGCTAAATCCAGCGGCAAGAATGGCGATAAGGCTTACATCATGTGGCATGAATCTAACCCCTTAATACTGTTGGAATTCTTAACATCACAATAATAGTTCACTGCATCAAAAGGGGTATTTGTGTTGTTGAGCTAACTCAATGGTTTGGATAATGATTAAAGGATCATATGAAATGTCGTTTTAAAGGACAGTTTAGAGTTAGAGTCAGGCATCCTCGGCCCTGGTTCGATTCCGCCCCGGGCCACCAAGAAACACCAAAACCACCTTCGGGTGGTTTTTTATTGCCTTGTGTAAAACTACCATCATGAATATTGATGAATATCGTATAGCAACAGTCAAAGATGTTCCAGAGTTGGTGAGCTTGATAAACAACTCGTATCGTCCCAACGATTCTGAGGCTGGCTGGACTCATGAGTCAGAACTCATAGAGGGCGACAGAATTAACCCACAGCAACTTACTGATCTGCTTGATAGAGATGGGTCGACAATATTGCTCGGCCTAAACAAAGGCGAGATTGTTGCCTGCGTGAATATCAATGAAGAGTCAGGGGCGATTTATTTGGCCATGCTAACTGTTAAGCCGTCATGCCAAAATTTTGGGTTGGGCAAAGAAATGCTCCAGCTCGCAGAAGAGTATGTCGAGAACCAATATGAGTCTTCAACACTTAATTTGTTTGTCATTTCAGAGCGTAAGGAGTTGTATGATTTTTATTTACGCAGAGGCTATCAATCCACGGAAATAATCTCAGACTATCCAGCAAATGCTGGGGTTGGTATTCCCAAGGTCGTTGGACTTAAGTTGGCACTATTAACAAAGCAAATTTCCTAGGCCCTGGTTCAATCCCGTCTCGAGCTATCAAGAAATACCAAAACCACCATCGGGTGGTTTTGGTATTAAGATTAATATAAGTTAATTACCGGTGATTCATATGAAAAATTTGCTAATTGCCTTCGGCTCAGCCTTACTCGTTTTGGCCTTAAGCGGCTGTCTTGCGAGCACAACATCGCCCGTGGGTGTGAATTGCGACTATAGCCAAGGCAAGCCATTATGGGAGTTGCCTCTTGATTGTCAGGGTAGATAATCCTTGTGTCGGCGGTTCGATTCCGCCCCGAGCCACCAAGAAGGACGCAAATTACTAGACTTCTATAAGATGGATGAAGCCGGGGGGAATAACGATGCCATTGGTAAGAATTGATTTAAGCAAAAAATACTCTGAGGGCTTTGCACGGCAGGCCGGGGACATTGTCTATAACGTAATGCGAGAACAAATCAACGTTCCTGAAGATGATAAGTTCCAGATTATCACTAGACACGATGTATCGGAATTTAATCTTCCAAAAAGCTATTTGGGCATTGAATATTCAGAAGGGATCATTTTTATTCAGGCGATCATAAGCTTTGGCAGATCCACAGATCTTAAAAAGAAGCTATACAGAGCCATTTGTGAATCCCTAGTTACAAATCTTCAAGTCAGAGCTCAAGATGTCTTTATCAACTTACTTGAGGTGAACAAAGAAAATTGGTCATTTGGTAATGGTGAAATGCAATATGCCGATAAGGCTTAAGTATCCCTAGATATTCTGCCTCACCAGAAAAATTGTTTTAAACGACAATACAAAGTCAGACTGATAACAGGGGGCTGCATGTATAAGCTTATCGCTTTTGATGCTTATGGAACATTATTTGATGTGTATTCCATGGGAAAGTTGGCAGAAGATTTATTTCCTGGCAATGGCCAGGCCTTTGCTCTAATGTGGCGTGATCGCCAAATTGAGTACACTCGCCTAGTCACCATGAGCGATCCTAATCCTGGTGGCAGTAAGCACTACCTTCCGTTTTGGGAATTAACAATTCGTTCATTGCGTTATGTATGTAAGCGCATGAACTTAAATCTCACTCCTGACTACGAGAAGCGGTTGATGGATCAGTATGCCAAGCTCACTGGTTTTGAAGATAGTCTGCACGTTCTTAAGTCAATAAAAAATAAAAGTATTTCCACGGCAATTTTGTCCAATGGTAGTAGAGAGATGTTGGCGACGGTAGTTGAGAGCAATGGTCTTGCAGCTTACCTGGATCAGGTCGTCACTGTTGAGGATGTGCGATTATTTAAGACCGCCCCTCAAGCCTACGAGCTTCTTTTAAAAGCGTTTCCAGTTAAAAAAGAAGAGGTTCTTTTTGTATCGAGCAATGCTTGGGATGCACTAGCAGCAAAGTGGTTTGGTTTTGATGTATTTTGGGTTAATCGGCTTGGGCACCCCTTTGAGGAGATTGGTGAGAAGCCAAACTATGAAGGCAGTTCGTTAAGCAACGTTTTAGAAGTTATTTAGAGCCTTTAAGTCTTGAGACGTAAAATGAATTCTTAATGCCAATTGAGTTCATTCAGCGTCTAACAAGCGTACAGCGATCCCCCAAAACCAACATTCAATTGGGCGCCTACATGGCGTTTGTGGCGGGCGCTGTAAATGCCGGTGGTTTCTTGGCTATTTCTCGTTATACATCTCATATGAGCGGGATTATTTCCGCAATTGGCGATGACCTTGCTCTGAATGACTTCATTGCGGTTTTAGGCGGCATCTCACTTTTGCTCTCATTTCTATTTGGCGCAGCTACAACAGCCATCATTGTTAATTGGGGCCATAGAAGAAAAATTCATAGTGAGTTTGCCTTGCCGCTATTCCTTGAGGCTGCTCTGTTGTTAGTCTTTGGTTTGGTAGGCGCTAACCTCAATTTATATCTACCTTTAACCATTCCAGCAATCGCCCTTCTGCTGTGTTTTGTGATGGGCTTACAAAATGCTATTGTCACTAAAGCTTCTAAAGCAGAAATTAGAACAACTCATATGACGGGCGTCATTACCGACATTGGAATAGAGGTAGGGAAGTTAATTTATTGGAATAAATCTACGCAAGCCAATGAAAGTGGATACGTCAGGGCGAATAGGGATAAATTAAAAACCCATTTATTTATTTTCGGAATGTTCTTGGTTGGCGGAATTATTGGAGCGCTTAGCTTCAAAACGGTCGGCTATATAGCGGTGATACCACTCTCCTTTTCTTTGGTGTTAATAGCCAGTTTGCAGATGTATCGGGACATTAGAGTGCTAATAAAGGGCTAGCTTTTTCGCATTTGGATGCGAATAGGATGCGGCCTGTACTGCAATGATAAAAAATAAGGGAGGCAAAAGCCTCCCTTATTGATAACGGATTACTATTAAATTAATTAAAACAGGTCTGCGTTCATGACCTTAGTCCAAGCGGCAACAAAGTCATTCACAAACTTTTCTTTGTTGTCATCTTGCGCATACACTTCTGCGTAGGCGCGCAATATGGAGTTAGAGCCAAACACCAGATCAACTCGAGTGGCAGTCCATTTGGTATCGCCTGTATTGCGCTCAACAATGTCATAGCTATTCCGACCGGTAGGCTTCCACTGGTAATTCATATCAGTTAGATTGACGAAGAAGTCATTGCTTAATACACCCTCTCTTTCTGTGAATACCCCATGTTTTGTGCCAGCATAGTTTGTGCCAAGTACGCGCATACCGCCCACCAGCGCCGTCATCTCTTGGGCGGTGAGCCCCATCAACTGTGTGCGGTCTAAGAGCAACTCTTCTGGAGTGACAACATAGTTTTCTTTCAACCAATTACGATAGCCGTCTGCTAGTGGTTCAAGAACTTCAAATGACTCTACATCTGTCATTTCCTGGGTAGCATCACCACGGCCTGGAGTAAATGGCGCCTTAATATCAAATCCTCCGGCTTTGGCGGCCTGCTCAATACCGATATTGCCGCCCAGTACGATGGTGTCAGCAATGCTGATGCCGGATTCTTTTGCGATTTTTTCGTACACCGACAAAACTCTTGCCAAACGTTCTGGTTCATTGCCTGCCCAGTCTTTCTGTGGCGCTAAACGAATACGCGCACCATTAGCACCGCCGCGCTTATCTGAGCCACGATAAGTGCGAGCGCTATCCCAAGCAGTATTTACGAGATCGCTGATGGATAGGCCGCTGGCTTTGATCTTCGTTTTGACTGCTTCAACGCCATAATCTTTTGGGCCTGCCGGTACTGGATCCTGCCAGATTAAATCTTCATTAGGAACATCTGGCCCAAAGTATCTTGCTTTAGGTCCCATATCTCGATGGGTTAACTTAAACCAAGCCCTAGCAAACGTTTCGGAGAAGTAGGCTTGATCCTTATGGAACTTCTCTGAGATCTTGCGATACTCAGGATCCATTTTCATTGCCATGTCTGCATCGGTCATCATTGGCATGCAACGAATGGAGGCATCTTCAACATCAACCGGCTTATCTTCTTCTTTAATATTGATGGGTTCATATTGCCAGGCACCCGCTGGACTCTTAGCCAGTTTCCATTCGTAATTCAATAACAAATGGAAGTAACCGTTATCCCACTGGGTTGGGTGTGTTGTCCAAGCGCCTTCAATTCCGCTGGTTACAGTATCTCTGCCAATGCCACGAGTCTTGTGATTCATCCAGCCAAGACCTTGTTCATCAATCGGAGCCCCCTCTGGCGCTGGCCCAAGATTGGCTGCGCTGCCATTGCCATGTGCTTTCCCAACAGTATGTCCGCCAGCAGTTAGCGCAACAGTCTCTTCGTCGTTCATTGCCATGCGAGCAAAAGTCACCCGAATATCTTGTGCGGTTTTCAGGGGATCTGGATTGCCATCTACGCCTTCTGGATTTACATAGATCAAACCCATCATGACAGCAGCAAGAGGATTGGCTAAGTCTCGTTCGCCAGAATAGCGACTTCCTTCACCACCACTTTTTTGGAGCCATTCTTTTTCAGAGCCCCAATAGATATCTTTTTCTGGATGCCAAATATCTTCTCGGCCAAATGAGAAACCAAATGTTTTGAGTCCCATGGATTCGTAGGCAATGGTGCCGGCCAAGATCATGAGATCGGCCCAGCTCACCTTATTGCCATATTTCTTTTTGATTGGCCACAAGAGTCGACGGGCTTTATCTAAGTTTGCGTTATCTGGCCAAGAGTTCAATGGAGCAAAGCGTTGATTACCTGTCCCAGCCCCACCGCGACCATCGGCAATGCGATAGCTTCCAGCGGAGTGCCAGGCCATGCGAATCATTAGGCCGCCGTAATGCCCCCAATCTGCTGGCCACCAGTCTTGGCTATTGAGGAGAAGATCTTTCATATCCTGCTTGAGCGCACTCACATCGAGCTTTTTCAATTCATCTCGATAGTTGAATGACGGACCCATTGGGTTTGTCTTTGTATCTTGCTGATGAAGAATGTCTAGGTTCAGTGACTTTGGCCACCATGCCATAGGGGTGTTGCTGGATTCAGTATTGGCCCCGTGAGCAACTGGGCACATTCCTTTTGATGTCATTTAGATCTCCTTGTAGGTAAATCATTTTTGCTTAGTTAGCCTGACTTATTCAGACTAACTGATAAAGCTATAAACAGTCTGTTTGGTTAGCAGTTTTTTATTCGCCCGCCATGAATGTGATGAGAATGTTCATATTTAGCCCTTCCGGTTGGGCTCTGGCCGCAAAATGGTCAGTAGGTCCCGTTCATATTGATGGCTGAGGAAGTACAAGCCTTCTGCAATTACAGCCAATCTGGTTTGAATCTTCATTTTTAACTCCCTTCCTTGTGTGTTGTGATGGGATCATCTTGTTCTTTGTTAAATGATTCGTCCAATGAATTAATATGAACTTATTTATCGAATAAATAGATAATAAAATTGAGCGATATGAATTTGATGGTGTCATAGGACATCCTCAGTCTCGCAGGTAAATCAGCATTGATCAAGCCAATATCAAAAGTTACCATCAGGTAATTCGGGCCTGAGCCCCTAGACAAGAACATGAGCCAGCCCCCATTGATTTCCGTAAGCTACATCAGCAAGGCAACCCAGGACATGGGTGTCTTGGCATTGATGCGCTTGACTGATCAGGCTGCGCAACTCAATCAAAAGTTGGGGCTATCCGGAGTGCTCTTTTATGAAAATCAACATTTTGGTCAGATATTAGAGGGGCCTCGTGCAGAGGTCACAAAAATATGGGAAAAAATTCAGCGAGACCCACGCCACCACCAGGTGCGCCTGTTGAATATGAAAGAGATCGAGGAAAGAAGTTTTCCCGCCTGGTCAATGCGCTTCTTCTTGGCAAAAGAAATCATTGCAAAGATGCCTAACCTTACTGGCGTATTGGACGGGCTGCCCGAGCATGATGTTGAGCTATTAAGGCTAATGCGAACAGCGGCAGAATGAGAGCGAGCACCCTTTGGTGATGAGTATGAGGCGGCCGTGTTAGCCACTAAACTACTTGCATGAAGCAACTTCTATACTTTTTTCTGATTGCAGCGTTTGGGGTTTCCTTTGCGCAAGAGGTATCTAATTCTTACGACTTAAAAGTTGCCGTCACCAGGGCAGGCGATCGCTTTCAGGTAAATGCAAGCTATGAGGTGCCGATTAACGTATGCGAAGCTTTTGCATTTATTACTGACTATGAGGGCGCTAAAATTTTGCCTGGAATAGTGGAGTCAAAAGTGCTCTCTAGATCAGGCAATAAAGTGAAGGTTGCTCGCTTGCTCGAAGAAAGAATTTTATTCATTCCATTTGAGATGCGATCTGAATTGGAGTTCGTAGAGCTGCCCAATAAAGCATTGCTCTTCGAGCAGGTAAGTGGAGACACCAAGTATTACAAGGGGAGCTGGCGGCTCTTGCCTGAAAAAGATTTCACTACGTTTAAATACGATGCACAGGTTGAGCCAAACTCTCTTGTGCCATCGGCGGTGATCGAGTTTTTTATCAAAAACATCGTGCGACGACAGTTTGAGTCAATGGCTGAGTTGGCATCTCAAAGAAAGCCCCCTCAAAAAACGGCATGTAAGTTGTAATGAGTGAGCTGATTTTTCAGAGCATATTGCTTGGCTCATTAGGGCTCATTGCTGGAGTCTTGGGTAGTGTCTTGGGGTTTGGGACAACCATCATATTGATGCCCGCCCTGGTTTACTTTTATGGGCCCATGCAAACGATTCCGGTAATTGCTATTACTGCGACTGTTGCAAATATTTCTAGAATATTTTTATGGTGGCGAGTCATTGATTGGAAGGCTTGTGCGGTTTACAGCCTAACTGCAATACCTGCCGTAGTTCTTGGGGCACATACTCTTATATCCTTAAATGAGCGTCTAATTCAATTAGTGCTCGGCATTTTTTTGATTAGCCTCATTCCAATTCGTCGATGGATGCGACGACAGCAATTCTATTTAAAGTTATGGCAGTTGAGTTTAGTCGGTGCCTTTATTGGCTATCTCACAGGAATTGTAGCGACCACCGGAGCCATTAATACACCATTCTTTTTGGCCTATGGATTAAGTAAGGGCGCCTTCTTGGGAACGGAGGCAGCCAGCACCCTCTCTATTTTATTTGCCAAAGGAATTACTTTTCATCAGCTAGGCGTCTTAAATTTGACGGCCATTATTCAGGGGCTGTTAATTGGCAGCACAGTCATGGCTGGATCAATACTATCTAAACGCATTGTGCTGTCTTTGCCTGAAAAAAGCTTTATGTTCCTAATGGAGTTAGTGATGTTGATCTCGGGAATCTTGATCATCGGAATGGCGTTCTAGCACCTTCTTTCAAATTTTGCTTTAGAGTAATGTGAACATGACTAATCTCAATCAACTCCCCACTGATTTACCGATTCCTCAGGATGATGGGGCCGCAGCTCACTTAGTAGGTATGCGCTTGCCCGCTATCTCATTGGGCACGACTAATGCTAGCCAATTTAATCTTGGTGAGAGCAAAGGCCGCTTAGTGATTTACTGT
The DNA here is from genome assembly GCF_018882325.1 of Polynucleobacter sp. 78F-HAINBA. Lineage (GTDB taxonomy): Bacteria > Pseudomonadota > Gammaproteobacteria > Burkholderiales > Burkholderiaceae > Polynucleobacter. The sequence goes on from NZ_JACVOQ010000004.1 coordinate 263,461, forward strand.
TATCCGATGACAGGCCAGCCCAATGTTCCGCTACCGGAAGGGTGGGATCAAATACCTGGAGCAAGAGGGTGTACGCCACAAAGTTGTTCCTTTAGAGATCACTATCAAGAGTTACGCGCCTTAGGTGCAGATGTTGTTGGTCTCAGCGTGCAGTCTACCGAATACCAAAAAGAGATGGCGGATCGATTGCACTTACCTTTTCCGGTATTAAGTGACGCAGGCTATCAACTTCAGCAAGCTTTGCACTTGCCAACTTTTGTTGCTGCTGGAATGACTTTATTAAAGCGCATCACTTTGATTGTGAATGATGGCGTGATTGAAGCTGTGCACTACCCAATATTTCCGAGCGATAGCGATCCGGCTTGGGTGATGGACTACCTAAAAAATAATCCTGCCTAAGCTAAGGCAAATTGTATTTAGCCCAGGTGAACAAGACGTTTCCGACATTTTGTCCACCAGGCACATAGGCAGTCTGGATGCTGAGATCTTTGTAGCTGATTGAGGCAATGGGTAGCACCCCGGGGAAGGGGACGTAGTTCATGATGTCTTGGCGAGACATCATGAAGACAGTTGCTCCAACGCCATACTTCCAGTCTGGGCTATTGCCGATGTTCCACATCGGTATCCATCCATAGCCGACCATGTACTCATAAATTCCGTGCGAGTCTTTGAAGGTCATGCCATAAATGCCCTCCCAATTACCGCTCTCATTCATCAATCCTCTGCCGAATCCAATGCCCATTGGGTACTCGGTGTACTCATTGATCTTGTCTTGAGAATACGCATAAGGCATGTGATAGGTATAGAGGGGAATGTAAAGCTCGTTACCGCCTTTATCCCAAACTGACTCAAGATGCGTAGTTGTAGTCTGGAACCACTCGGATACGGTTTCAGCGCTAGGGGCTGCAAATGGCATCAAGAGAAGCAAAAGAACAATGAATCTACGGCACATAACTAAGAATTTCTGAACTGAAAAAGGCAAAACGTCTCTTAAGTAAGGATTAATGCTGTTTTTGTAATAAACCACCTGAATTGACAAGATTATATGTTGCTTTGCAGCAATATTTGCTTGCAAAGGCCAAAATAAGCTATTAATATGGTGCAGTGCAACAAAATAACCCTTTAAAGGAAATATCATGTTCAAAAATCAATTCGCAGAAAATCAAGCCAAATCCGTAGAAAGCGCCCGTGCATTGGGTCAAACAGCTCTTGAGAATGCTCAAGAGTTGGCAGAAATCAATTACCAGGCTGCACAACAAGCTGTAGCAAATGCGCAAGCTAAGGCTGCTGAGCTATTGAAGGGCAAAGATGCCAAAGCTGCACTAGACCTTCTGCAAAGCCCAGAAGTACAAGAGGCTGTTGCTGAGGTGGCTGCTTATCAGAAAAAAGTAGCTGCAGTGCTGCGTCGCGGTAATCAAGAGTTGGTTGAGGCTGTAGAAGCCGCCATTGACCAATCACAAGATGACTTGAAGAGCTTTGTAGCCGCTGCTACTTCAAAAGCCCCGGCTGGCTCAGAGGCATATGTAAGCGCCTTTACATCCGCGTTCAATACAGCAATGCAAAACTTTGACCAAGTGCGTTCAACAACACAAGACGCCTTTGCAAACTTTGAGAAAAGTGTTGAAACAGCAATGAAGACTGCACAAGGTCAATTTGGCCAAGCCCCTAAGGCAGCAAAAAGCCGCGCCAAGTAATTAGTAGATAATAGCCACACAGAAAGCCCCGTGTAAGCGGGGTTTTTTGATGGCGTTACTTCAAAAAAATTTGAGAAAATAGCCAGATAGCTGTTAAAAATGCATGAAGAGGCGCGCTTTTAATTCTTGAGGAAATAGTATGAATCGCATTATGTTGTTAGCAAAAATTCACAGGGCAACCGTTACTGAGGCGGATTTGCATTACGAAGGCTCTTGTGGAATCGATGAGGATTTGCTCGATGCTGCTGATATGCGCGAGTTTGAAAAGATCGAGCTCTACAACATTAACAACGGTGAACGTTTCTCAACTTACATCATTAAGGCAAAGCGCGGTTCTGGGATTATTTCTCTGAATGGTGCAGCTGCACGCAAAGCGCATGTTGGCGACCATCTCATTATCTGTACCTATGGCCAAGTCAGTAATGATGAGGTTGCAAAGCATGTGCCTAAAATTGTTTTATTGGGCGAAGGCAATGCCATTAAAGAAATCAAGAAGGTCAATTAATTTTTGATTGGTAGTCGACTAGGTGTAAGCCAGCATTACACGAATAGCATCACGAGATATACTAGCGACAAGCAGGAGAGTGAGGTCTTAGACCTCCACCGAAGGCGCAAACTCCCATGAACGCTCAGGTACCCACTAGGAAGGTACTGCTTATCCTAAACAGCCGTCTGGAGAGTCACCATATTAATGGTGCACCGAAGGAGCAAGCACTAAGTTAGGTCTTAGTGTGAATCTCTCAGGTATCAAGGACAGGGGGAGCGGCAAGCGGGTGACGCATTCTTTGCGCACACGCATGTTAGGAGCCCTGCATGAATACCACCCCAAGCTAACTCAGTAAGAGCGCATGACAAATTTCCCGTCACGGGACCTTAAAAAACTTACTGAATCAGGCAAACAATATGAGCAATATCTACACCAAAGAAGCACCATACCATCCAGGCTATGAGGATGCATCGTTTAAACATGAAGTTTCAAAAGGCGTCTCTGAGTTGAGCGAACTGAGGCGAGTAAATTCACGTTATCTAAAGTTTGCAGACGCCATTGTGGATTTCTGCAAAGCGAGTCATGTTCCAGTGAAAAAAGTGACTGCAGAATAGCGAGATTTAGGAAGTAAGGATCCAAAATTAAAAGCCACCTACTGAACTGACCCCCAAAAGTTGGACGCTATGTCCAACCAAGGGGGTTTTGTTTTATGAGCAAGTACAACAAGCAGTTCAAACTAAAGGTAGTTAAGGAGTTTTTAAAGTCAGGCGGTCAAAAACGGGT
>NZ_JACVOQ010000005.1 GCF_018882325.1 Polynucleobacter sp. 78F-HAINBA
GAATACATCCACTACTACAACCACGATCGAATCAAACAAAAACTAAAGGGATTGAGCCCGGTGCAATACCGAACTCAATCCCTCGTGCTAACCTAACTAAACCGTCCAACTACTGGGGGTCAGTTCATACGGGTGGTTTTTTACATTCAAATCTTGATAAGATCGTTTATCCAATTTAATTCTGAATACATCATGAAACTAGCGCGCCTAATTTCCATATTGTTAGCAACCCTATTTGTTCTTGGGGCTTGTTCCAAGGAAGAGCAATCTAATGTAATTAAGGTTGCCGTATCCCCAACGATACCCCCCATGCTATTTGAAAAAGATGGCAAATATACAGGCATAGACTTGGAGATATTTGAGGGCTACTGCAAGTCAAGGGGCTGCACATTCAAAATGACTGCTTATGATTGGCTGGGTATGTTGGGCGCGGTGACTAGTGGCCAAGCTGATGTTGCATTCTCTGGGATTTCTATTACAGATAAGCGTAAAGAGGTGATGGATTTTTCTAATCCTTATTTCACCAGCACCTGGCAGTTGATTGGCTTAAAAAACCGCCATATCAAAATTACGGATTTATCCCAGTTAAAAAAATACACTATTGCTTATCCGACTGGCAGCGTATTTGATGACTACGTAAAAACCGTATTGCAGCCAAAAGGATATTACTCGGTAGACCAAGTAAAGCTATATCCATCGCCCGCTGAGGCGCTCATTGCGCTGCAAAATGGCAATGTAGATTTGGTATTTGTGGACAACGTCATGCTGGTTAATTATCAAAAATCTTTAAATCTTCCGGTTAGCAGTAGTTACCAAGTGGTCGGGTTTGATAATCTGGGATTTGCCTTCAAAAAAGGCTCAAAATTACGCGATGACTTTAATTTATACCTTTCTGAGCTGGGCCCAGAAAAGCTAAAGGCAATTATTAATCGCTGGACACAATAAATTGAAGTGATTTTCATATATTGGGTTAAAGTGCATCTTAAGCTGATCATTTCAATTATTCATAAGGAAAAATATGTCCCATCATGACAAGTTAATTGCTGCATTTGAAACGTATCAATCAGAGAATGAAAAGTTTCACGGAAAAGGCATTAAAGCTTCTGCTGCAAGAGCTCGTAAAGCATTGCAAGAGATTGCCGGTTCTTGCAAAGAACGCCGCAAAGAAATTACTGCTGAAAAAGAAGCGCTTGAAGGCAAGCCAAAAGGTGAGGGTATGTCACAAGATGCTGCTCGTCATGCGCACATCCGAAAGTAAGCTTTTTCTGAAAAGTCAAAAGTCACCCGCGGGTGACTTTTTTATTTAGAGGTCAACGTTTTCTAGAGCGGGGCCCTCAAGGTGTCGAGTGTCGGCCCATTGCCCCACCGCCCATCCACTATCTTGACTATGGGTAAGCCAGTTGAGTGATGCATTTGGTACTGAAGCTATTCTTTCAGCACTGAGGGCTTGCTTGCTAGCAATTCGATACATCATATCGAGCGTTCCGCCATGACTAACGATCAAAATAGTTTTACCAGTATGCCTTGCTTGAATTTTATCCAGCGCATTTTGTACGCGCAATGCAAATTTCTGAATGCTTTCTCCGCCCTCAAGATCATGCTCTAAGTCACGAGCAGTGTGTGCTTGCCAAATGTCAGGACGCTTCAATGGGGCCTCGCCAATTGAAAGTCCTTGAAGTGCGCCAAAATGCCGCTCTCGTAGCTCGCTATCCACTTGTGCATCTACACCAAATAATTCAACTACAGCATTTGCGGTGTCAGCCGCTCTCTTGAGGTCGCTGGTGTACAGAACATCAAATGTGAGTTTGATGTCTTTAAGTGCTTGCGCCATTTGGCGAGCCTGCAACATGCCTGTCGCATTAAGCGGAATATCGGTGTGCCCTTGCAAGCGCCTTTCGGCATTCCAAGAAGTTTCGCCATGGCGAATGAGGCAGAGTTTAGTTGTGGACATACTGCAATATTAAATTGAATTACTTTTCTTCAGACTCTGAAAGGTGAAGAAGATCTCCAGGGGTGAGTTGTCCAGACTCTAACGCCTCTGCCCTGAGGCCGCCCCTATTTTCAAAGGCGCTCATGAAATCTGGTCTTTTCAGTAAGTTGGCTGGTCGTTGGCATGGCTCACACAACTCGGTACCTCTAAATGCGAGACCACCCAAATAAAAAATCTTGCCAACTAAATCGTTGAGCTCATCCGCAGAAATGTCGCTGATGATGACGTTTCTACGAGTCTCGCCTTCACCAAAGGGTATTTGCTGCTTAGCTATTAATTGATGATTAGCATCCTCCACACCCTCTAGGGCGATGATGGAGATGTGACGTATCTTGATTTTAGTTTTGGAGAATGCGCCTCTGTCTAGCGCATAACGATCCCCCACAATTCCTTCGCCAGCAACGATGTTGGCTTGTGTAATCTGTGCCATTGTTTCGCCCGCTTGAGAGGCAATGTAGATGGAGTGAATCAGAGGGAGTGCTTTCATGATGAGAGCATATTACATAAGAAAAAGCCCCGGTAATTTCTGGGGCTTAGTACTTAGGCTGCGACAGGCTCAGCGATAGCTGCTGGCGCTGGAGGGCGCTTATTGAGAGCCCTCTGAATCTTTGCTTTTTCTTTTGGCTTGGTGCTAGATTCAAGTAATTTATTGAGTTGAGTGACGGTAAGTGGGCCCAATTTAGCTTTGCCGGTTTTACTAACCATGGGATCGTTTTTTCTATTTCTTTGATTTTGGCCAACAGCCATATTTTTTCCTAGAGTCTTGGAATGATGAACCTCTGAGCTTGCTCAGCAGACTCCCCTATATAGGGCGCGGAATAGTGATCACAAATCAGAATAACAGTTAAGCAGTCCAGGCGCTATGATTAGATCATGATGAATATTCCTAATCTGATTTTTGCCGCCATCATGGGTGGGCTTATGTCTTTGAGCATTACATTGGCCACGACTTTTGTACGAGTGGGTCTTGCGCCAGATTTCTTATGGGTTTGGTTGGAGGTTTGGTCAGTGGCCTATCCGGTCGCGATTATCTGTATTTTGATCTATCGACCATTTGCTAGCAAACTCACTGCAAGCTTGGTGAAGAGGCTTGAGCTATGAATAGGCTAATACGCTTATTAAATAAGGGAGCTTAAATGAAGCATCTCAAATATGTTTTGTTTTTGGGGGTTTTGTTTTTGAGTGCTTGCGCGGCTGTTTATACCGATGCATCAGATTCAAATCACGTCACCTTTTTAAATAGTGATGGTGAATCCATTGCATCACTAACACCCAAGGCCAATGCGTACTGTGCGCAATATGGAAAGACAGCGTCTTTTAGGAAGACCGATACTCAGTTAGTTGCAGTGTTCGATTGCAATTGGCCGCAATCAAGCCCACGCTAGATTTATCCAGCGAGGTCTGATTGATAGATGAGGCCCGCATGCTCTCTCAGGGCATGGAATTGAATGGATTCCCAGCGCTGTTGAGCAACATCTAGTTCTGATTTGTGGCTAGCCAAAAATACTGAAGCACCGACAACATCCTCTGCCATGCGGTGAATATTTTCTTGTATGAATTTCTTAAGTGCTACAGGATCGTCTGAGCTTACCCAGCGAGCCAGGTTATAGCGTGCAGGCAGTAAGCGAACTTCGGCGCCATACTCAGTTTGAAGGCGATGGCTCACCACTTCAAACTGTAGCTGTCCAAAGGCGCCCAGGAGCATGGTGCCGCCAGTCATAGGGCGGAATACTTGAATTGCACCTTCTTCGCCAAGCTGCATTAAGCCTGTGCGTAATTGCTTAGAGCGTAATGGATCGGCGGATTCGACCATGCGGAAAATTTCTGGGGCAAAAAATGGCAAGCCTGTGAATTGCAATTGCTCACCTTCTGTGAGTGTGTCACCCAGTCTCAGAAGGCCGTGATTTGGTAGTCCAATGATGTCGCCAGGGAAGGCCTCATCCAAAATATCGCGACGTTGCGACAAGAAAGACAGTGCATTATTGGTGCGCACTTCTTTTCCATTTCGACAAATCTTCAACTTCATGCCGCGCTGGAAATGCCCAGAACATATACGCAAGAAGGCAACGCGATCTCGATGCGCTGGGTCCATATTCGCTTGAATCTTAAACACCACTGCAGAGAATTTATTTTCAGCGGGACTGACTTCTCGTTGCAAAGCTTTGCGTGATCCCGGTGATGGAGCAAGCTCAACTAAGGTATTGAGAATTTCTCGTACACCAAAATTATTAATAGCTGAGCCAAAGAATACTGGCGATTGACGACCGGCCAAAAAGGCTTCTCGGTCAAACGCAGGCATCGCGTTTTTAATGAGATCCACTTCTGCAAGTGCATTTTCGAGATCAGTGCCTAGGCGCTCTTTCAGAGCAGGATCATTGACATCAATAATTGCATGCGAATCTTCAGTCACACGATCTTCGCCCGCCTTGAACATACGCATTTGTGAGTTGGCGATATCAATCACACCGGCAAATGATTTACCCATGCCTACAGGCCAAGTAAAAGGGACTACCTCGATGCCTAGCGCAGTTTCAATCTCATCCATGAGTTCCATGGGGGGCTTTACTTCGCGATCCATTTTATTAATGAAGGTCACGATTGGCGTGTTGCGTGCGCGGCAGACTTCAAGCAAGCGCAAGGTCTGTGATTCAACGCCATTTGCGGCATCAATCACCATGAGTGCAGAGTCAACGGCAGTCAGTACGCGGTAGGTGTCTTCAGAGAAATCTTGGTGCCCCGGGGTATCGAGAAGATTAATAATGCAATCACGGTATTCCATTTGCATGACCGAGCTCGCAACCGAAATACCACGTTGCTTCTCAATCTCCATCCAGTCAGAGGTCGCGTGACGACTCGCTTTGCGGGCCTTGACGCTTCCAGCAATCTGAATAGCTCCCGCGTATAACAAAAGTTTTTCGGTAAGCGTGGTCTTTCCAGCATCCGGGTGAGAGATGATGGCAAAGCTGCGACGTCTTAAAACTTCTGCGCCGGGAGTGCTGGAGGTGATGGTATCGATGGTAATTCTGCGCTTAATCTAATTGACAGAATTATAAGCGTGCCGAGCTTCTTAGAATTGCTCTTCAGGTCTTACAAAACGCCACTTTCCAGGAGGTAGGGCGCCCAGAGAAATTCTGCCCATACGAACACGTTTTAGACCTAGAACTCTCAGGCCAACCATTTCGCACATGCGACGAATTTGACGCTTGCGACCCTCTTTCAGAACAAAACGCAGCTGGTCTTCGTTCTGCCAGCTGACTTGAGCTGGCTTTAAAACAACGCCATCTAGCTCCAGACCATGTTTTAGTCGATCTAGATCTTCAAAAGAGAGGGCGCCTTCAACTCGAACCAAATACTCTTTCTCGATCGGACTATTTTCGCCGATGAGGAGTTTGGCAATACGACCATCTTGGGTTAACACCAGCATGCCAGTGGAGTCGATATCGAGGCGACCTGCAGGTGCTAAGCCGCGGGTATTAAAGCGTGGGTTGCGCCCCTTATCCAACGGACTAGGAAAGTAATTGTCTGGAGTGATCAGCGAGGCAGCCGGTTGGTACTCTTGCTCATCATCGTAATGAGAGATAAAGCCAACAGGTTTATTCAGAATGACCGTAATCCGAGAGGCCTGTTGAGCTTTGGCCCCAGACTGCAATTCAATCTTTTGGCTACGAAAAGCCCGTGAGCCCAGCTCATTCACTACCTCACCATCAACGGTTACCAGGCCCTGCTCAATATAGGAGTCAGCCTCACGACGAGAGCACAGACCTAATTCAGAGAGCAGCTTGGAGACACGAATTTTTTCTTCCATAGCCATATTATCGGGCAATTGCCCAAACATAGACTAGGTTCTGACAATATGCACGCTGCAAGGGGCCTCTTCAACAATCTTTGTCATGGAGGTCCGCCATGGCGTTACTTTGTTTGGCGGCTTGTGGGATGCCCCAATCAAAATTAGGGAGGCATCATTGTCTTTAGCAAATTCCACAATGCGACTTGCTGGATCTAGTGCCTCTAGCACGTGATATGAAATCCGTTCAGGCGGCAACTTCAATGGTTTAGCCCATTCCATGAGCTGCACAAGATGACCTCGCACAATACCGCTAGCAGTTTCACTTTCTTGATTGCCTTCAAAAGTTGGTGTGCTCGCAATGGTGCTGAGACATACAAGGCGACTTTCGGGATAAGCCTGCAATAAATTCTTCGCGGTTGTTTGCATGCGCTCACGCAAGTCTTCATCTGATTGGCGTGTATCAATCGCTGCAATCATTAATGGCGCGTCATAATTTCCGACGCTAGGGCGCGGGCTTGGGGAGGGTTCGTAACCTGCTGCGCGGAACATGCGTTTGAGATTTTCCCAAAAGCTCAGGGGATCAACTCGGTCAGCGCGCTCTGTAAGGGTGACGCTTTCATGGTCACGCAAGACTTGACGGAGACGTGTGGCACTTTGATATCGATCTGCTGCGCGCGGCTCTAGGCAGCGCAAAACAATTTCCTGTAACCAGCGTGGGATTTCTTTACGAATGGCTCTGGGAGGAAATGCCTGCGCCCACATTCGTTTTCGTAGGCCACTCATCGACTGTGGGTTGCCAAAAGGTAGTTCACCCGTTAGCAGCTCGTACATAATCACGCCGATAGAAAAAATATCACTGCGATAGTCAGAGCGAATTCCAGTAACTTGCTCTGGCGAAATGTATGGCGCAGAGCCAATTCCCTTGCGCATTTCTTCTGCAAGTAAGTCGGGAAAGCGCGCATGATGCGATAAGCCAAAGTCAATTAAGGTTAGCTTGCCCTTATCGTCAATCAGAATATTTTCTGGCTTGATGTCTAAATGAATAGCATCTTGCGAATGAAGGGATTGCACCGCTTGTGCTAGGTCAGCGCCAATCTTTACCACCTCATCAATCGTAAAAACTTTACCTTCTTTGATGAGGTCTTCAAGCGGTCGCCCTTCGACGCGCTCCATTGCAATATAGGGGCGCGTAGCCATGTTGCCGGAGCCAAGATATTTCGGAACATAGGGGCTCTTGAGCGAGCGCAGAATAGTAAGTTCAGTCTCAAAACCAATGAGGCTTTCAACAGGCTGATCACGACCTACTCTAGGTATTTTGAGAAGTATGGGAACATCAATCCCCTCTTTGGTTGCCGAGTACAAGCTGGCCATGCCACCACGATGAACTTCTGTCCCCAAGACAAATCCATCAACTACTTTGCCTTCTTGGAAAATCTCATCAACTGCTTCAATATCAGTATTAATCGACATAAGGTAATTATTTGCCCGTGATTAGGCGGTTGGCAAGATCTTCCGGCAATCCAGCGCGGCGCACTTTATCCGCTGCTGTAAATTGATCGTAAGGAGTGCGATGAAAAGTGAGTACTTCTAACTCTGGCTCGAAAACAGCAAAGCAAGCCTCAGGATTTCCATCTCGCGGTTGACCAAGCGAGCCAACCACTCCGACCCATTGACGATGGCGCATTACTGGAACTTCGTCACCAGGATGTGGGGCAAAACGAATTAATTTACCAACGGCACTTTGATAAAAGAGCGCTTGCTCGTGAGCATGGCCGACAAACGTATATGTCTTGCCAGAGTTTTGAACACAGCGCCAGGCGCTCATGCTGTCAGTGATGTAATTCCAGTCTCCTGGATTGTGTGCCGATGCATGAACAAAACACATCGCATCTTCTTGAATCATTAATGGCAAGTCTTTTAAGAATTGCACTTGAGTAGCGTTAAGTTGGGATTTAGTCCACTCAATTGCGGCATTCGCACTCGCATTCATTTGATGGCTATGGTCTTCAAAGACTGCTTGGTCATGATTGCCTAGAACGGCAATCGCCTTGTTATTGGCAACCATTTCTCCAATACGATCAATCAGAGCGCCAGGATCCGCGTTGTAACCAACAAGATCGCCTAAAAAAACCATGCGGGTAACACCCAAATCTTTGGCCTGCTCCATGCAAGCATCGAATGCCTCTAAATTGCTATGTAGATCGGCAAATAGCCCAATACGTTCAGTCATCCTTTAATGATAGGACAAAAGCGCTGCGAGAAGAAGGGTTAATAAGGCCCAGCTTCGTTAAATGGCCTGTTTTTAAAACGCTTATGAACCCAATAGTACTCAGCGGGCCTGAGCCTAATCTCACGTTCAAAAATTTGGTTTAAGCGTGCGGTATCTGCTTGCGGGTCCTCGGTTGGAAAATTCTCAAGCGGTTTGCTAATCGTACAAACATAACCAGCCCCATTCTTTTTTAGCGTCGTAATCATCATGCAGACTTCCGCACCAGTGATTTTGGCGAGGCGTGATACAGCTGTAATCGTATTGGTTTGAATATTAAAAAAGGGAACGAAGGTTGAGTCCTTGAGGCCTAAATCGATATCAGGCGCAATGATAATGAAGCTCCCCCTCCGAATTTCTCGGATGAGCTCAAGAGAGTTTCCTTGGCGATCAATAGAATTTCCACCAAAGCGATTGCGCCACTCAATAATTTTTCTATTAAAGAAAGGGCTTTTCATTCTTTGAAAAAACCCCGAAGTTCGTGGCCAGCCCCTGTCGTGAGCAAGCGCACTCAAAATAATGCCGCCTTCAATGCCAATAAAATGCATATTTACTAAGATGCGTGGCTTTCTATCGCTCAGGTCGATCTCTGATCGAACTTCGATCATGTCATCGAGCTGTTTTTTAGTTCCAAGCCAAATAATGCTTTTCTCTACCAGGCTGCGGCCGAGCAGCTGCCAATGTTGTTTTCTAAGCTCGTTAATTTCGCCCGAATTTAGTTCAGGAAAGCACAGTTCTAAATTTTTTTGAACTACTCGATTTCGATCGCTGGGAATAAGTGCTGCCAGGTATCCCAGTCCATAGCCAATCGATACGAGGGTCTTGTAGGGAAGCGATACCAGAAATCGAAGTAGCGCTACGCCAGAATTATTTGAAAAGTTTTTAAACAAAACTCAATTTATTCGGCGTCGTAGCGTGATAAAGATTTAGCGTAGCGCACATTCATTTCTTCGGTAGAGCTAATCGACATGCCCAAATCATTTACTAAGCCAGTCTCAAGGCGATAAGCCCAGCCATGCACCGTTAGATCTTGTCCTCTTGCCCATGCATCTTGAACGATGGTGGTTTCGCAAACGTTCACCACTTGCTCGATAACATTGAGTTCGCACAAACGATCCTGTCGTTTTGCAGTTGGAATAACTTCGCCAAGATAGCGCTCATGCTTTTGATGCACATCCTTAACATGGCGCAACCAATTGTCAGCAAGCCCAACGCGTCTGTCAGTTAAGGCGGCATGTACACCAGAGCAGCCATAATGACCCACTACCAAAATGTGTTTGACCTTTAAGAGATCAATGGCAAATTGGATTACGGATAAGCAGTTCAGATCAGTGTGAACCACCACATTGGCAACATTACGATGCACAAAGAGTTCGCCTGGCAGCAGGTTAACAATGTCATTTGCAGGTACGCGGCTATCTGAGCAGCCAATCCAAAGATATTCTGGCGCCTGCTGAGAAACTAGGCGCTTAAAAAAATTAGCATCTTTAGCGATCATCGCCTCTGCCCATTCGCGATTATTGGCAAATAGCTGGTCTAAGGCGCTGGAGTTCTTCATAATCATGTTTTGAGTTTAAAGTACTTTAATGATGCCTATTTGGTTAAAACAAACCCCCACTGGCATTGTTCTTAATTTACATTGCCAGCCGGGCGCAAAGCTAACCAAGGTGGTTGGCCTTCATGATGGCTGCCTCAAGATATCCCTTCAGGCTCCGGCCTTGGAAAATAGGGCGAATGAGATGTTGTTGTCCTGGCTTTCCAAGCGATTAAGGGTGCCCCAAAAACAAATTCAGCTCTTATCGGGACAAAATAGCCGTGTAAAGCGGCTGGAAATCTGGGGCTCAATCACCCCAGAGCAGATTGTTGAAGCTTTAAGTCCTTAAGGATTTACCAAAAGATGGCCCAGAGGATTCCTAAAATCAAAACCCATTTTCCGATGTAATAAACACGGCGGTGTTTTGCCTTCAGCTTCTTTGCTTGCGCTCTCAAGTGATAAAAGTACTTAAAGAGAATGTTTACAAATCCTACCTTCTCCCCCTCAACATTCTGAGAAGAGGCTGCGCTCATCACGTAGCGACCAAAGCAGTGATTGAATAATTGCACCAATTTAGTGTGAACAGGCCGTTCGACATCGCAAAACAAGACAATGCGCTGATGATCCGTCTCATTGGCGGCGTAGTGAATGTAAGTTTCATCAAACATCACTGGTTCGCCATCTTTCCAGAAATAACGCTCCCCATCAACATCGATAAAGCACTTTGGATTGTTTGGGGTGACAAGGCCAATGTGATAGCGCAGTGAGCCTGCATAAGGGTCTCTATGGCGTACAAGCGTTGCCCCAGGGGGTAGGGAGGCAAACATCGCAGCCTTGATCGAGGGGATCGATTTGAGGAGGGCAACGGTTTTAGGGCACTGGAGTTGTGCGGATGGCATTTCTTTGCCATACCAATAGAGGTGAAAACGTTTCCAGCCTGTCCGGAAAAAGGAGTTAAACCCAATATCGTTATATCCCGTAGCAGCAGCAATTGCACCATCTGCATTTAAAGCAAGCGCTTCATCGCGGATGATCTGCCAATTATCTTGAAGGGGTTTCATCTCTGGAAAGTCTGCAACTGGAATAAATGCCCCAGCCTTAGTTTTTGAGAATAAATAAAGGAGAGTATTAACTGGCGCCAAAAGAACTTGATAGTCCGTTAGTGAGCGCACTAAGCCAAATCGAACCTTACCCCTGAAGTAGACATAAACAGCCGAGACAACAAAGATCAAAAAGACGATGTGACGTAATTCCATAAGATTTACCAGTTAGCGTTAACGCTAGTATTTTAATTTGTATGGAGTGCCATTTCATCCCTATTTTTGTAATGAATATGCTCAAATGTTGATTGGGGTCAAATGGACCGCTATGAATGCACCTATTTAGGGCTGCAGAGATGATTTGTTAAGGAAAACCACATGAATGGATTCGTAAAATGGCTTTTAAGCCTTGTATTGATTGGCTTAGCCGGTTTAGCGGCTTATACCTGGATTATGCTCAATTGGAGCTATGGCAGCGGTGAGCGTGCCGGCTACGTCCAGAAATTCTCTAACCGTGGTTATGTATGTAAAACCTGGGAAGGCGAATTAGCCATGGTTTCCATGCCAGGAACCATGTCAGAAAAATTCCTCTTTACGGTTCGTGAAGATGCTGTGGCGCAAAAAATTAATGCGAATTTGGGTAAAAAAGTTGCCCTTAAATATGATCAGCACATTGGATTGCCTACAAGCTGTTTTGGCGATACCGAGTATTTTGTGTCCGATGTGACAGTTATAGAAGAGTAAAAAAGCAGCAATAAAAAAATTTGCTGTGACGCAGCTTTATTTTTGTAATTTTTTGTGGTTAAAATCATGTAAGCGCACTGTGCGCTGACATCAATATCTATAAGGAGCTTCACTTGAACAAAGCAGAACTAATCGCAGCGATTGCTGACGACGCTGAGATCTCAAAAGCCAAAGCTGAATTTGCATTGAATTCTGCTATTGAGCAAATCATTAAAGCTGTTACTAAAGGCGACTCAGTACAACTGATCGGTTTCGGTACTTTTGCTTCTGGTAAGCGCGCTGCACGTATGGGCCGTAACCCAAAAACTGGCGAGCCACTCAAAATTGCTGCTGCTAAAACTGTTAAGTTTTCTGCTGGTAAAGCATTTAAAGATTCAGTTAACAAGCGTAAGAAGTAATTCTTGCTTTGTTGATGAAAAAGCCCGGCATGCCGGGCTTTTTTGTTTCTAGAGATAGCGCTGGAATCTTGAGCGATCGCCTAATCTGATTTTTAACTTTGCACTAAACGTCGGTGGCGATGAATGCTCATCAAAATGCCGGCACCAAACCCCAGTGTTACTAAGGCAGTACCTCCGTAACTGATGAAGGGCAATGGCACGCCAACAACGGGCAATAGACCGCTTACCATGCCGATATTCACAAATGCGTAGGTAAAGAAAATCAGTGTGACCGATGCACCTAGTAGTCGTGTAAAAAGATTGGGCGCGCTGGCGGAGATGGCTAGGCCTCGTTTAATCAGGGCGAAGAAAAGTGCTAGCAAGACCAAGTTGCCTAGAAGACCAAATTCTTCAGAAAAAACCGCAAAGATAAAGTCGGTATGTTTTTCTGGAATAAATTCAAGATGCGCTTGCGTACCCTGAAACCAGCCTTTGCCGAAAAATCCACCCGAGCCAATTGCAATCATGGATTGAATTGTATGAAAGCCTTTGCCGAGAGGATCGCTACTTGGATCGAGCAAAGTGCAGACCCGATGTTTTTGGTAGTTATGGACCAGTGGCCAAACAACATCATGCGCACAAATCATATTGCCAAAAATAATGATCAAGATAATGCCAAAAGCGCCGAGGCCTACAAATGGCAGAATCCATTTCCACGGTAGTCCCGCTAAAATAATCACATACATGCCTGCAGCGAAAACTAAGAGTGCTGTTCCTAGATCGGGCTGGCGTGCAATGAGGAATACCGGAATAGCGAGGATGATCGCTGCCACTCCATAGTCCCACGATTTTTGGATGCCTTCACGTTTCTGAAAGTACCAGGCCAACATCAATGGCATGGCAATTTTCATGAGCTCTGATGGCTGAATTACGAACCCAATGTTCAGCCAACGTCGCGCACCCTTTTTAATTAATCCAAATGCAGCAACCGCTATTAGTAACGCAACTCCAATCCCATAAACCCATACTGCCGCCATCTCTAACCACTTTGGCGGAATACGAGAAACGATCCACATCACTGCAAATGAGAGTGCCAAGTTACGCAATTCATCTTCAAACCGTACAGGCGTATTCTGACTTGCAGACAAGAAGGTAATAAATCCAACCCCCGCTAAGCCAAGTAAAATAAGACCTAGCTGGCGATCAAGTCCGCTAAAAATACTCAGAAATATTTTCTTGGTTTTACTTATGGCGCTCTTTTCCATTCAGGAATCTCCTTTGGCCATTTACCTTCAAGATAAAAATCTAACGCTTTGCGCGCAATCGGTGCGGCATGTTGCGCACCAAATCCTGCGTTCTCAACGACCATTGCAATCACGATAGTTGGCTTTTCTGCGGGAGCAAAAGCAATGTATAAAGCGTGGTCGCGTAAAAATTCTGCAGTAGATCCGTGCTTGTACTCTTTCGAGTTCAAACTAAATACTTGCGCTGTCCCTGTCTTGCCGCCAACTTGATAGCCCGTACCTTTAAAAACTGAGGCAGAGGTTCCAGAGTTGTTCACTTCAACCATAGCCTTCTTGATCACCTCAACGTTCTCTGGAACAAGATCGATGCGATAACTTTCTTTTGGCGTTGTAAGGGTGCGGTTTCTTGTGAAAGGATCTTCAATCGCTTTCACCAAGTGTGGTTTCATTACGATGCCGTTATTTGCCATGTTTGCCATAGCATGTGCCAACTGCAAAATAGTAAATGCGTTGTAGCCCTGTCCAATGCCAAGAGAAATGGTTTCGCCCTCATACCATTTTTGCTGCTCTGGTTTCTTGAAGGTATTTTTCTTCCACTCCGTGGATGGCAGGACACCTTTGGATTCACCTTGTAAGTCGATGCCGGTAATTTGCCCAAAGCCAAATGGTTTCATGAAGTCATGCATCATGTTGACGCCCATATCGCGCGCCAACATGTAGTAGTAGGTATCGCAAGATTCAACAATGGACTTTTGCATGTCCACAATACCGTGCCCACCTTTTTTGTCATCACGGAAGGTGTGATTTCCAAAATCAAAATAACCTGGATCTGAAATGGTTTGTGACGGTGTGCGCTTTTTAGTTTCTAAAGCTGCGAGCGCCATAAATGGTTTGTATGTTGATCCCGGTGGGTAGATGCCTTTAAGTGGGCGGTTATATAGTGGCTTTTGCGGGGAGTCATTCAACTCTTTCCATGTCACTGAATCAATGCCCTCCACGAAATCATTTGGATTAAAGTTTGGCTTGGATACAAATGCCAAGATGTCACCAGTCTCTGGTTCAATCGCTACGAATGCGCCGCGGAAATTTCCGTAGAGTTGTTCAACCAAGTATTGCAGCTTGATATCCACTGACAACACCACATTTTTGCCTGGTATTGAAGGCGAGCTAGAAAGCGTGCGCACCGGCTTGCCGCCCGCTGTAATTTCTACTTGGTCATATCCTGGTACGCCGCGAAGAACCGCTTCATAACTTTGCTCTAGACCAATCTTCCCAACGTACTGAATGCCCGGCAAGAAAGAAGTCTGCAATGCATCCGGATCATCGACTTTAGAGTTCTCGATTTCCGCCTGCATCTTCTCTTTATCTCTTTGAGAAACCCGTCCGATATAGCCAATTAAATGCGACGCTAATTCGTTGTATGGATACTCTCTGAAGCTGCGGGCGCGGATCTCCACCCCCGGGAATCTGTAGCGATTAGCCATAAATCGAGCAGTTTCAGCCTCGGTGAGCATCGATCTGAGCGGAAAAGTGCCCATTTTTCGAGAATCTTCCAGCGAACGCTTGAAATTGCGGCGATCTCGCGGGGAAATCAGCACAATTTGAGACAGCTCGTCGATAAGTTCATCCACATTTCCTTTAACTTCTTCGGCATTCACATCTAAGGTCAAGGCTGAGTAGTTTCTGCCAATCACAATGCCATTGCGATCTATCAGGAGACCCCGATTAGCTGGAGCTGGCACGAGAGCAATGCGGTTATTTTCGGCCAATAAGGCATATTTGCCGTGACTCACAAGCTGTAGCCACACCAACCGTGTAATTAATAATAAAAAGCAGAATGTGACAAATAGGGTCGCAATATGAATGCGCTCTTGAAACGAGTCGAGATCTGGTTTTTTGAACGAAACCATACCGCTCTCTAAATTGGACGATTGTGATCAACGTCAATGGGGCGACGTTGAGGTGACAACAAGATGCGTGTTGCCACGGGCCACAGCAATGCCTCAATCAGGGCTTGAATGGCACCAGTTAAGGCCCACCAATGTATCTCACCACTTAATAACCAATGAGCCAGCACTGGGAATAAGGAAACTAATAAGAAGATGGGCAAAAGATGCAGGGCTTGCGTTAAAACATTTAAGGCAATGATGCGACGATGCCAAGAGATGGCAAGGTAAGCCACTAATGAGTAGCTAAATGCATGCAGCCCCAATAAGTCCGAGTTATGGACATCCATCAATAGACCGAGAATGAAGGCGATGATGACGCCGACATAGCGATGCTGATGGATATTCCAGAACACGATGCAAATAATGAGCCAGTCTGGCACCCAGCCGTAATTACCAATTGGCAGAAGGTTTAGCAGTAGGGCGCAAAACAAGCTGAAATAAATAAAGACCGGATTCACCGGGCGCAGAATGTAGCCGCTTTGAAAATCGATCATTGCATGCCTCGCGCACGAGTTTGACGGCGACCTGGAGTGTTGGTCAGTGGCGCACCAGGTTTGCTAGTAGCGGTGGATGCTTTTGCATCCCACTGTGGATCGTAAAGCAGGGCTAAGGCCTGACGGTAGCGATTGACTGCTGCAACTGGTACGCAAAATACATTTGAAGAGTTTTTGTCTGCATTACGTTCAATTCGGCTAATTACCGCCACCGCAAAGCCGGGCGGGTAGATGCCATCAATGCCTGAGGTAATGAGTGCATCCCCCACCTCTAAATCGCTGGCCACCGGAAGGTAGCGAAGTTCAAGTGGGTTGCCACGCCCCGCACCAAATACCGCTGCTCTTAAGCCATTGCGAGCGACTTGTACTGGAACTGCAAAGTCACGATCTTCAAGTAATGAGACTTCTGCAGAGTGATCGTAAATGCGTACCACTTGACCTAAGATGCCAGAGTCATTTGCGATGGGGTTGCCCAGCTTAAGGCCATCATCGCTGCCGCGATTAATCACGATGCGCTGAGAAATTGGATTGGGTGGATTGAATAAAATTTCTACTGGCAATGTTTTAAATGGAGAGTGCTTTTGCAAATCCATTAGCTGACGTAGGTTTTGATTTTCTACAAGAAGAAATTCAGATTGGTTGGCAAGCAAAGAGAGCTCTGCTTGGCGCACTTTCATTTCTTGATTTTCTTTATCTAGCGTTCCGCGACTGGTGAAGTATTCTGATGTCGCTTCATAGGCATTGCGCGGCATCATCATCACATACTCTAGCGGGCGCAATAACCAATTTACGTTATTGCGAATCGGATCCAGTGCTTTAAAGCGAAAATCGATCAACATCAATGCGATGCTGATCGATAGACAGACAATCAGTTTGACTAAAGCCGGAACGCCTTGTCTGAAAAGAGGAGGAGCGCTATGTTGCAATTCCCTAATCGACGCTTAGGTCAATTACTCTTGAGAGAACACGCCACCCAACTTATCCATGCGCTCTAAAGCAATACCGCAACCACGAGCAACGCAAGTGAGGGGGTCTTCTGCAACATGAATAGGAAGGCCAGTTTCTTCGAGCAGTAAGCGATCGAGGTCACGCAATAGCGCGCCACCACCAGTGAGCATCATGCCGCGCTCAGCGATGTCAGATGCAAGCTCAGGAGGAATTTGCTCTAAGGCCGCTTTTACTGCAGTCACGATTTGATTCAGCGGGTCAGTCAAGGCTTCGAGTACTTCATTGCTTGTCACGGTGAAGCTACGTGGAATACCTTCAGAAAGATTGCGACCTTTTACTTCCATCTCGCGAACTTCTTGTCCCGGGAATGCAGAGCCAATAGTTTTCTTAATTAACTCAGCAGTTTGTTCACCGATCAACATGCCGTAGTTACGACGGATGTAATTAGTGATTGCTTCATCAAACTTATCGCCGCCAACACGAACAGAGCCTTTGTAAACCATGCCGCCTAATGACATAACGCCAACTTCAGTTGTACCGCCGCCGATATCAACAACCATCGAACCAGCTGCTTCAGAAACTGGCAGACCTGCACCAATTGCAGCAGCCATTGGCTCTTCAATCAAAAATACTTGTGATGCGCCTGCACCTAAGGCAGATTCGCGAATTGCGCGACGCTCGACTTGAGTGGATCCGCAAGGAACGCAAATGATGATGCGTGGGCTAGGCTTTAAAAGCTTGCTCTCGTGCACCATTTTGATAAATTGCTTGAGCATCTGCTCAGTAATCGTGAAATCGGCAATAACGCCGTCTTTCATAGGGCGAATGGCCTCAATATTTCCAGGAACACGACCCAACATGGCTTTTGCTTCTTTTCCAACCGCCAAAATGGTCTTTTTGCCATTTGGGCCGCCTTCGGTGCGAATTGCCACAACTGACGGTTCATCAAGCACAATACCCCGTTCACGCATGTAAATTAAGGTGTTGGCGGTGCCTAGGTCGATGGCCAGGTCATTAGAAAAGTAGCTGCGGAAAAAACCAAACATGATGTAGTGGGAAAATAAGTAAGTGTTAAAAAATATATATAGGAATGATACTCTAGCGCCCCATGAAACTTGATGATGTCCAGCGCATTGCGCACCTTTCCAGCCTTGAGTTAAGTCAGGCAGAAGCCGAGGCAGTTTTGCCCCAATTACAGGCAGTTTTTGCCCTGGTTGAGGAGATGCAAGCTGTCGATACCAGTGGTCTTGCCCCTTTGGCTCATCCCATCCTCTTTTTGCGTGATTTGGCGCAGCCCCTGCGAAGTGATATGGTGACGGAAACTGACCATCGCGCCGAAAACATGCAATCTGCCCCTGCCGTGCAGGATGGCTACTTCTTAGTTCCGCGGGTGATCGAATGAGTTGGCACAAAACCCCCATCGCCTTAATGGCTAAAGCCTTGGCTGCTAAAGAGGTCTCTAGCACCGAGCTGACAAAGTACTTTCTCGACCGCATTGAGGCCGGAAAGCACTGGAATGCATATCTTGATGTAAGTGCTCACTTAAGTTTAGAGCAAGCATCTAAAGCAGACAAAATTATTGCCTCAGGCAAAGCTGGAAAATTGACAGGCATCCCCGTTGCCCATAAAGACGTCTTTGTAACCCGTGGTTGGAAGTCCACTGCAGCATCCAAAATGCTCGAGGGTTACCTCAGTCCATTTGATGCAACGGTAGTTTCGAATCTCGGAATTCCGGATGAACTTAATCCCAGTGGTGCCGGCATGGTTTGCCTTGGTAAGACCAATATGGATGAGTTCGCAATGGGTTCCTCCAATGAGAATTCAGCCTATGGCCCAGTATTAAATCCTTGGAATTCAGAATATGTTGCTGGCGGTTCTTCTGGAGGTTCTGCAGCAGCAGTAGCCGCAGGATTAGCCCCGATTGCGACAGGTACAGATACTGGCGGCTCTATACGTCAGCCAGCCGCATTTTGTGGGCTGACTGGCATCAAGCCTAGTTATGGGCGCGTATCTCGCTACGGAATGATTGCTTATGCATCTTCATTAGATCAGGCTGGCCCAATGGGCAAGACCGCAGAAGACTGCGCTTTATTGCTCACCGCAATGTCTTCCCATGATCCGCGTGATTCCACTTCTTTGGCAGATTCTGGAGAGGACTATGGCCGCTATCTCACCCAGCCTTGGAAAGAAGGTAGCTCTAACCCAGTAAAACCTCTAGAAGGCTTGCGTGTTGGTTTGCCAAAAGAATTCTTTGCGGAAGGCCTTGCACCGGAAGTGGCTAACGCCGTCAATGCTGCAGCAAAAGCCTTGCAAGATCTAGGTGCAGAATTACTTGAAGTAAGCCTACCTAAAACTAAGTTGTCCATTCCGGTGTATTACGTTTTAGCCCCGGCCGAAGCCTCAAGTAATTTGAGTCGTTTTGATGGAGTGCGTTATGGGCACCGAGCAAATGAATATCGTGATTTATCCGACATGTATAAGAAGTCTCGTACCGAAGGTTTTGGTGCAGAGGTAAAGCGTCGGATCTTGGTTGGTACCTATGTGCTTTGTCATGGCTACTACGATGCTTATTACTTGCAGGCTCAAAAAATTCGTCGCATCATTGCGGCTGATTTTCAGGCGGCATTTGAGAAGTGTGATGTGATCTTGGGGCCAGTTGCACCCGATGTTGCATGGCGTTTAGGTGAAAAATCAAAAGATCCAGTGCAGATGTATTTAGAAGACATTTACACGCTCTCAACTAATTTAGCGGGACTACCGGCAATGAGTGCTCCCTGCGGATTTAATTCAAGCAATCTACCTATCGGCATGCAGCTGATTGGTAATTATTTTTCTGAAGCGCGCTTACTTCAAGTGGCGCATCAATATCAGCAAAATAGTGACTGGCATTTGCGTCAAGCAAGCGAGGTGGCATGATGCAATGGGAAATCGTTATTGGCCTAGAGACCCACGCACAGCTACAAACACAATCAAAAATATTTAGTGGCGCAAGTACGCACTTTGGGGCGAGCCCAAATACACAGGCCTGCGCAGTCGATTTAGCTTTACCGGGTGTATTGCCAGTATTAAATCGCCAAGCGGTTGAGCATGCCATTCGTTTTGGTTTGGCAGTAGGCGCAAAGATTTCGCCAGCGAGTATTTTTGCGCGCAAGAATTATTTTTATCCCGACTTACCCAAGGGATACCAAATTAGTCAGATGGATCTACCTATAGTTGTGGGTGGCCATCTGGAAATCTTAGTCGGCGATCAAGTCAAAGTAGTTGAGCTCACCCGTGCCCACATGGAAGAGGACGCAGGGAAGTCGGTTCATGAAGAGGGCTTCCTAGGCCCACACGGAGAAGCATCCAGTGGCATTGACTTAAATCGTGCCGGCACACCATTGCTAGAAATTGTGACTGAGCCAGTGATGCGTAGTGCTGCAGAAGCAGTGGCTTATGCAAAAGCATTGCACACATTAGTAGTTTGGTTGGGTGTGTGTGACGGCAATATGCAAGAAGGCTCTTTCCGTTGTGATGCCAACGTATCTGTTCGGCCTGTTGGTCAAAAAGAGTTTGGTACCCGTTGCGAAATTAAGAACTTAAACTCCTTCCGCTTTTTGGAAGAGGCGATTCAATATGAAGTGCGGCGTCAAATTGAATTAATTGAAGATGGCGGTACAGTCGTACAAGAAACCCGCCTATACGATCCTGATCGTCAAGAGACTCGGAGTATGCGTAGTAAAGAGGACGCAAACGACTATCGCTATTTCCCAGATCCCGATTTATTGCCTGTAGTGATTGATGACGCATGGATTGCTGATGTACGTAGCAAGATGCCAGCATTACCAGCACAGTTGCGGGAGCAGTGGCAAAGCGAATTCAGCTTGAGTGCTTACGATGCGCAGCTACTCACACAAGATCGAGATACCTCAAAAGTTTTTGAAGCGCTTTTAGCAATCGTTGGTAAGCCGCTGGCAAAAGCTGCGGCCAACCTAATTGCAGGTGAGCTTGCTTCTTCACTGAATCGTGCTGGAATTGCTACTGCAGATGCACCCTTGAAGGCAGAACATTTAGCGCCACTATTAACTCGCGTAGCAGATGGGACTATCTCTAACAAGATCGCAAAAGATATCTTTGCAATTCTGTGGGAAGAGGCTGTCGCTGGCAAAGTCATTAGCACTGTAGATCAAGTAATTGACGCCAAAGGCCTGAAGCAGATCAGTGATAGTGGTGAGCTTGAAGCCATGATTGATAAGGTCCTGGCGGCTAACGAGAAGTCTGTTGAAGAGTTCCGCTCTGGCAAGGAAAAAGCATTTAATGCTTTGGTTGGTCAGATCATGAAAGCTTCACAAGGCAAAGCCAACCCAGGCCAAGTAAATGAGCTGCTGCGTAAAAAGCTGAGCTAAAAAGTTAAATCAGAAAATAAGCAAGAAAGACATAGATGAGCGCAATCGATCCTAAGCAAGCCGAACAAGAAGAATTGGTAGCGGAGTGGTTACGCGCTACTCCAGGTTTTTTTGAGCGCTATGCCAATCTCTTAAATGAAATTCGTTTAAAGCATCCTCATGAAGATCGTGCAATCTCCTTGCAAGAGCGTCAAATGACTTTGTTGCGCACACAGAATCAAGAGCTCAATCGCCGTCTCAGCGAGATGCTGCACTTTGGTAGTCGCAATGACAAAACTCAACAGAGCTTAGTTGCTTGGTTGTTACGCCTGATGCGTGCAAACACAAAGGCGGATGTGGAATCTGCGGTGACTGCTGGGCTGGCGGAAGTTTTTGAAGTGGAGTCGGCACAACTACTCTCGCCTAATGCGGCTTTTGGCCCTTGGATTGATACGCCTCTATGCGGTTCTGCTAAAGAGTTGGCATCTGCCAGCGTAGATTTGCTGGCAACCCAAGTGAGCATTGATCCTGAGTGGCAAAGCATGGTGGCTATTGGCTTGCCTCTAGGTAAAAGTATTGGCGCAGTGCAATCACCAGCAGTGCTTTTGCTAGCAAGCAAAGACGAGTCTCGCTTTACTGCGGATATGGGCGCATTCTATTTACGTCAGATTGCTGAACTGACTGCTGCAGCTTTGGATCGTATCCAGGCTTATGAGCCAAGCACCAGCTGATCTTCATCCCTTAGTGCAAGAGTATTTGCACGAGCTGCATGTATTAAGGCAGCTATCACCTCATACGCTCAAAGCTTACCGCATGGATCTGGGTGAGTTGCAAGCATTGGCAACCGATGATTCCATTGAATTATTAAAAGTCACCAATGCGCATGTACGTCGCTGGGCTGGCCGCCTGCACTCCAAAGGAAAATCATCTCGCACGATAGCTAGAGCGCTGTCTGCGTGGCGAGGTTGGTATGACTGGTTGACTGAGAAAGATGCATGTCGTGATGCGCAGGCAGGAAGGGTGACTGCAAACCTAGTGGCTAATCCTGTTGATGATGTGAAGGCTCCCAAGCGTTTGAAGTCTTTGCCTAAGGCGCTCTCAGTTGAGCAGGCACTCTCTTTAGTAAACCAAGCCGTAAAAGAAGCCGAAGAAAAGAAAGATCTGGAGTCGATACGTGATGCAGCGATCATCGATTTGCTGTATTCCTCTGGCCTACGTTTATCAGAGCTTCTGGGTATTGATGTAATGCAAAGCAAAGATCGCCAACAGGAGTCTGCTGGATGGTTGGATTGGGATGCTGCAGAAGTAACGGTTTTGGGTAAAGGTGGCAAGCGCCGCTCAGTTCCGATTGGTGGACCTGCAATGCAATCCCTCAAAGTCTGGCGTACGCTCCGCGATGAACTGGAGCAAGCAGATGTATCGATAGCTTTATTTATCTCTGCTACAGGTGCGCGCCTATCCCCTCGGACTGTGCAGGCACGCCTACGGACTTTGGCAATGAGGGCTGAGCTGCCGACCCATGTGCATCCGCACATGATGCGCCATAGCTTCGCCAGTCATGTCTTGCAATCATCCCAAGATTTGCGGGCAGTACAGGAAATGCTGGGGCATGCCAGTATTGCTAGTACGCAGATTTATACCTCCTTGGATTTCCAGCACCTAGCGCAGGCATACGATAAAGCCCATCCTCGCGCAAAGGCTGGCAAAGCCTGAGGAACTCGGTAAGATAGAAGGTTTCCCATTTGGGGAATGTATTTATAGATTTTGAATGGATCAATGATGGCGTTAATTCCGGTAACAATTCTCACAGGCTTTTTAGGTAGCGGCAAAACGACTTTGCTGAAACACATCTTGACTGAAGAGCATGGCAAAAAAATTGCTGTGATTGAAAACGAGTTCGGCGAAGAGAATATTGATAACGACATCTTGGTTCAAGACAATCAAGAGAACATTGTCCAAATGAGCAATGGCTGTATTTGCTGCACGATTCGTGGTGATCTGGTTGAGGCGCTCAACTCATTGTGGGAGCAGCGCAAAGATAAAAAGATTAGCTTTGATCGCGTAGTCATCGAGACTACTGGTGTGGCTAATCCAGGGCCAGTAGCACAAACATTCTTTATGGATGATGACGTTGCGGACCATTACGTATTAGATGCGGTAGTAACACTTGTGGATGCCAAGCACGGCCCACGGCAATTGACTGAGCATGAGGAAGCACAACGTCAAGTAGGCTTTGCTGATCAAATCTTCATCACTAAGACCGATTTGGTGACGCCTGCGGAAGTTGATGCCTTACGTAATCGCTTAATGCATATGAATCCTCGCGCCCCAATTCAGGGTATTTCTAAGGGCGCGGTTCCTTTGGATGCCGTTTTGGATCTCAAGGGCTTTAATTTGAATGCGAAGCTCGATATTGACCCTCACTTCTTGGAACAAGACGATCATGACCACGCTACTTGTGGCCACGATCACAGCCATGACCACCATGATCACAGCACTTGTGGCCATGACCATAGTCACGACCATCATGGCCATGCGGGCCATACAGACCGTATCCAATCCTTCGTTTTTCGTAGTGATAAACCCTTTGATCATAAAAAATTAGAGGACTTCCTAGGAGGCATTTTGGAGGTCTTTGGAGAGAAGATGTTGCGCTACAAAGGCGTCCTCTATGTGAAGGGTAGTAACCGAAAAGTCGTGTTCCAGGGCGTCCATCAGATGATGGGGAGCGATTTAGCGGGTGTTTGGGGTGCCGAGCCGAAGCAAACGCGGATGGTTTTTATTGGCATCGATTTACCTAAAGACACCCTGCTGGCTGGGCTTGAAGGCTGTTTGGCCTAGGAAATATCAAGTACAATCCGGCGCCACGGTCAATATTGGCAAAAGGGCGGTAAAAGTTTGGCAGAATGAAGTAATAATGGTTTAGAACCATGGAAAGAATGAAATGACGGTAAAAACACCAACGAAATCTACGGCTACAGCAAAAGCGCCTAGTAAGGCTGCAAGTGCAAAGGCTGCTAAGGGTGCCCCTTTAACAGAAGTTGAATTGCTCAAGATGTCCGAAAAGGACTATATGAATGCGGCTCAACTTGATTTTTTCCGCCAAAAGCTTCTGACCTTAAAAGACGATATTTTGAAAAATGCTTCTGAGACCACAGAGCATTTGCGTGAAAACATTTTGGTTCCTGATCCTGCGGATCGCGCAACGATTGAAGAAGAGCACGCTCTTGAGTTGCGCACACGTGATCGCGAGCGCAAGTTATTGAAAAAAGTAGAGCAGGCGCTAGCCCGCATTGAGTCTGGCGATTATGGTTGGTGTGAAGAGACTGGGGAGCCGATTGGTTTGAACCGTTTAATTGCTCGTCCAACAGCCAATCTTTCTCTCGAGGCGCAAGAGCGTCGCGAGCTTCGTCAAAAGTTGTTTGGCGATTAATTGCCAGATCAAATAAAAAAGTAGCAATGACAAAGCAATCTCCATCTATTAGCGAAATCTCTCCACTACTTAAGGCGGAGATTTTGGCCGAGGCCTTGCCTTACATTCGTGCGTATCACGGTAAGACTATCGTCATTAAGTACGGCGGAAACGCTATGGTTGAAGAGCGCCTCAAAGAAAGTTTTGCGCGCGATGTCATCTTGCTCAAGCTGGTTGGTATGAACCCAGTTGTCGTTCACGGTGGTGGACCGCAAATTGATGAGGCCCTCAAAAAGATTGGCAAGACTGGCACCTTTATTCAAGGTATGCGTGTAACCGATGAAGAAACCATGGAAGTGGTCGAGTGGGTTCTCGGTGGTGAAGTACAGCAAGATATCGTGATGTTGATCAACCACTTTGGCGGTCAGGCTGTTGGCTTGACTGGTAAGGATGGTGGCTTGATTCGTGCCAAGAAAATGTTGGTTGCTGATGAGAAGAAAGCTGGCGGAACGATTGATTTAGGTTTTGTTGGTGAAATCGAAGCAATTAACCCAGCAGTTGTAAAAGCATTGCAAGACGACGCCTTTATTCCAGTGATCTCCCCAATTGGATTTAGCGAAGAAGGTCAGGCCTACAACATCAATGCTGACTTGGTAGCTGGCAAGATGGCCGAAATTTTGCATGCAGAGAAATTAGTCATGATGACAAATATTCCTGGTGTGATGGATAAAAACGGCACGCTCTTAACAGACTTAACTGCACGTGAGATTGATGGCCTATTTGCTGATGGCACGATTTCTGGCGGAATGTTGCCAAAGATTTCCTCGGCATTGGATGCCGCAAAGAGTGGCGTGAATTCAGTTCACATTATTGATGGACGAATCGAACACTCTCTATTGTTAGAGATCCTGACAGAGCAAGCGTTTGGAACAATGATTCGCTCCCGCTAAGAGTTGAATAAGAGATATAGACATGCGTGATTCTTTAGACCCTACTGCATCAGAGATCGAAGCGACAGCTGCCGAAGAGGGTAAGACACGTAAGCGTCCACGCCCTGGCGAGCGCCGCCTCCAGATATTGCAGGTGTTGGCTGAGATGTTGCAAAACCCTAAGGGTGAGCGTGTAACTACTGCAGCGTTGGCAGCAAAAATTCAAGTTTCAGAAGCGGCCCTCTATCGACATTTCGCTAGTAAGGCGCAGATGTTTGAAGGCTTGATTTCTTTTGTCGAGCAAACAGTTTTTGGTCTGATTAATCAGATTAATCAGAAAGAAGAGTCTGGACTTGCACAAGCCCGCGGTATTTTGCAGATGCTTTTATTCTTTGCTGAAAAGAATCCCGGCATGACTCGCGTCCTTTTGGGCGATGCTTTATTGCAAGAGGATGACCGTTTGCAAGAGCGGATTACCCAAGTACTTGATCGCGTAGAGGCTTCTTTAAAGCAGGCATTGCGTATTGCACAAACTCAGGGTGGCACATGGGCAAACGTGTCTCAAGATGAAGTGAGCATCCGTGCGGCGATGTTGATGAGTTATGTCTTGGGCCGCTGGCACCGTTTTGCTCGTAGCGGCTTCAAGAAGCTTCCAACCGAAGCGTCAGATATTAGTCTTCGCATTCTTCTGTCCGAATGAGCGAGCTACACCTTTCTAGAAACACTATCCACTTTGCCGAGCCCTTGCCTTTGCAAAGTGGCGCCATCTTATCGGGCTACGATTTAGTTATTGAAACTTACGGCAAGCTCAATGCCGATAAAAGTAATGCTGTACTAGTTTGTCATGCGCTAAATGCATCACACCATGTGGCCGGTCCTAACCCAGATGATGCAAGCGATATTGGCTGGTGGGACAACATGATTGGCCCGGGTAAGCCTGTTGATACCGATCACTTCTTTGTTATTGGTGTTAATAACCTAGGCTCTTGTTTCGGATCCACGGGTCCAATGAGCATCAATCCGGCTACTAGCAAGCCTTATGGCGCAGACTTCCCAGTCATTACGGTGGAAGATTGGGTTAATACTCAGGCGCGCTTAGCTGATAAGTTGGGCATTCGTCGCTTTGCTGCAGTAATGGGCGGTAGTTTGGGCGGCATGCAGGCATTGGCTTGGTCAATTCAGTTCCCAAAACGCCTTGCGCATTGCTTAGTAATTGCATCAACACCAAAGCTGAGTGCGCAGAACATTGCCTTTAATGAAGTGGCGCGTAATGCCATTTTGTCGGACCCAGATTTTCATGGTGGCAATTACTACGAGCATGGCGTGGTGCCAAAGCGTGGCTTAAAGCTGGCTCGTATGGTTGGTCATATCACCTATTTATCTGACGATGACATGGCAGAAAAGTTTGGGCGCGAGCTGCAAAGGCCTAACGGTGAATCTCAAGATTATCGTTTTAGCTTTGATGTTGAATTTGAGGTTGAAAGTTATTTGCGTCATCAAGGTGATAAGTTTTCCACTTACTTTGATGCCAACACCTATTTGTTGATTACCAGAGCATTGGATTATTTTGATCCTTCTCGTCGTTACGAGGGCAGCTTGAATCGCGCCTTAGCTGAAGTGCAGGCCAAGTTTTTAGTTGTGAGCTTCTCTACAGATTGGCGCTTCCCGCCAAATCGCAGTCGCGAGATTGTGCAATCCTTGCTCAGCAACAAGAGTGAAGTAAGTTATGCAGAGATTGATGCGCCACACGGGCACGATGCTTTCTTGTTGGATGATCCTCGTTATCACAATTTGATTCGTGCTTATTTTGAACAAATGCTAGAGGCTAAATCATGAAGCGCGCAGACTTTGCCGCAATAGCGAACTGGATTGCGCCGAATAGTGAAGTGCTTGATCTCGGTTGCGGTGATGGTAGCTTCCTAGAGTATTTGCAAAAGAAAAAGCCTGTTCATGCTTACGGAGTTGAGATTGATGATGCGCGCGTACTTTCTTGCGCTCAAAAGGGTTTGAACGTCATTCAACAAAATCTTGAAGGGGGCTTAGCGCTCTTTGAGAACAATAGCTTTGATACGGTAGTGCTCTCGCAAACACTGCAAACTATTCATGAAACTGAAAAGATCTTGCGTGAAGTAGTCCGAGTTGGCAAGGAGTCGATTGTTTCTTTCCCAAACTTTGGCCACTGGTCTCATCGCCTAGCAGTTGGCTTTGGCCGCATGCCTGTCTCTAAGAGCTTGCCATATCAGTGGTACAACACGCCTAACGTGCGCGTTCTCACGGTGGCCGATTTTGAAAAGCTGGCTTCGAGCTTGGGATTGCAAATTTCGGATCAATGCATCTTGCATGAGGGTCGTCAGGTTACTTTGATGCCCAATCTTTTTGGAAGCCTAGCGCTGTTCCGCGTTCGACGTGCTTAGTACGATTGAGTCCTGGCTGAAAGATTTTCGGGTTTATCTCGAATGGCCTTGTCTCCGAATGCTCTTCTTGGGCTTCTCTGCAGGTCTCCCCCTACTACTGATTTTAGGAACTCTGAGCTTTTGGCTAAGAGAGGCTGGTATTGATCGCAGCACCATCGGTTATCTCACTTGGGTTGGTTTGATCTACGCATTTAAGTGGATGTGGGCTCCTTTGGTTGACCGACTATCCATTCCCTTGTTATCGACTTTATTTGGTAGAAGGCGTAGCTGGCTTCTATTTGCACAGTTGCTGATTGTTCTGGGTTTGGTGGGTATGGCTAGTATTGACCCCAAAGTTCAGCTCACGCCGGTTGTGTGGTGCGCACTCCTGGTTGCCTTTGGTTCTGCAACGCAAGATATTGCTTTAGATGCTTTTCGGATCGAGTCTGCTGATAGCGATCATCAAGCGGCTTTAGCCGCCACATATCAAACAGGTTATCGACTCGCTTTAATTTGGGCTGGTGCTGGCGTTCTTTGGTTGGCTGCCCGCGCTGAGTCAGGCTCTGCTAGCTATGATCCTGCTGCATGGCAATTTGCCTATCTTTGTATGGCGCTCTCGATTGGTGTGGGTGTGATCACCACCTTGTTTAGTAAAGAGCCTGTTCGTATTGAGCTTGCAAAAGCTCGTAATGCAAAAGCATGGCTGCATCAAACTTTGATTGAGCCATTTGCCGACTTTATTAAACGCTATGGTTGGCACGCAATTTTGATTTTGTCCTTAATTGCCATCTATCGCATTAGTGATGTGGTTATGGGCATCATGGCCAATCCGTTTTATGTGGATATGGGTTACACCAAAGATGAGGTGGCGGCAGTTAGTAAGGTCTTTGGCGTGGTGATGACCTTGGTCGGAGCCTTTGTAGGCGGCGTCCTCACATTGCGCTTCGGAGTGATGCGCATTTTATTTCTAGGTGCGATTTTATCGGCCGTCAGCAATTTGTTATTTGCTTGGCTTGCCACTCAGGGTCATGACTTACATGGCTTGATCTGGGTAATTTCTGCGGATAACCTGAGTTCCGGAATTGCTTCAGCCGCCTTTATTGCGTTCTTGTCGGCGCTGACGAATATTCAATACTCTGCAACTCAGTACGCATTGTTTAGTTCGATGATGCTCCTGTTGCCAAAGTGGCTAGCTGGATTCTCAGGCGTCTTTGTAAATAACTTTGGCTACTCAAACTTTTTTATTAGCACCGCAATTATTGGTGCTCCAGCATTAATTCTGATTTGGCTCACCATTCACTTCAAGGTTGTCGAGTTTAAAAAACACAACGCTCAGGTCGCTAAATAGACCAGTCGTAATCTACTGTGAGTGGTGCGTGATCTGAGAAGCGCTCATCTTTATACACAGCAGTATTTTTGGCGCTTGCCGCAATCCCTGGGGTAGTGATGTGATAATCGATACGCCAGCCGACGTTCTTCGCATAAGCCTGACCCCGATTACTCCACCAGGTGTAGCAGGACTCAGTCGCTTCGGGCTCTAGCTTTCTATAGACATCTACGTAACCGACTTTGCCAAATAGGTTTGTCAGCCAAGCCCGCTCCTCCGGTAAAAAGCCCGAGTTCTTCAGATTGCCTTTCCAGTTCTTGAGGTCAATCTCATTGTGGGCAATATTCACATCCCCACACAGCACAATCTCGCGCCCTGACTTTTTGAGTTCAACTAGGTGTGGCAAGAAAGAGTCGAGATAACGATATTTAGCCTCCTGTCTTTCTGGTGAGCTTGAGCCTGAGGGCATATACACCGAGATTACTGACAGCTTCTTGAATCGGGCTTCTACATAGCGCCCCTCTGCATCAAACTCTTCATTGCCATAGCCATAGAGCACCTCATCAGGCTTGTGAGGGGTATAGATGCCACAACCGCTGTAACCCTTTTTCTCAGCGTGATGAAAGAAGCCATGCAGCCCGTCTGGATTGAGGATGGCATCTTCCAAGTCGTCCTGCTGAGCTTTGAGCTCCTGCATGCAGACAAAGTCAACCTTTTGTTTTACAACCCAAGGCATGAAGCCTTTTTTGACTGCAGAACGGATACCGTTGAGGTTGGCAGAAATGATGCGTAACATATAGGCCTATGAGCTCAAAAAATTCTAATCAAGATAACTTTATTCAATTTGCCCTGGAGGCAAATGTTTTGTCGTTTGGGGAGTTTAAAACTAAAGCGGGTCGCCTTTCTCCTTATTTCTTTAATGCGGGTGGATTTAACGATGGCGCACGCTTAAGCGCCTTGGGTCGTTATTACGCCAAGGCTTTGCAAGAGTCTGGCCTGCAGTACGACATGCTTTATGGACCAGCCTATAAGGGCATCACTTTGGCTGCTGCCACTGCAATTGCTTTGGCCGATGCTGGCCGTAATGTGCCTTATGCCTACAACCGTAAAGAAGCCAAAGATCATGGCGAAGGCGGTTCATTGGTCGGCGCCCCAGTTAAAGGCAAAGTAGTCATCATTGACGATGTGATTTCCGCGGGAACATCTGTCAGAGAGTCTGTGAAATTGATTCGCGATGCAGGCGCAGAGCCAGCAGCGGTATTGATTGCTTTAGATCGTATGGAAAAATCAGGGACTGCTACTGAGATTGGTGATAAGTCAGCAGTGCAGGCTGTTGAGCAAGAATTTGGATTGCCGGTAGTAGCGATTGCGAACTTGGCAGACTTGATGGCTTTCTTAACCACCTCCAGCAATGCCGAGCTAACAAACTATTTGCCAGCAGTAAAAGACTATCGCGAGAAGTACGGTATTTAATCTAAAGAGTAGCAGCCCTACATTTTCGCTCTTTAGATTTTTGTTTCGCCTTCAAATACGGTAATGGCAGGGCCTGTCATGGTGACGGGCTGAGCAACTTCATTGATCATGCCGCTCCAAGCAATTAGTAAATCGCCACCACGGGTATGCACTTTGACGGGAGAGTCGATTAAGCCACGACGAATGCCCGAGACTACTGCAGCGCACGCACCAGTGCCACAAGCGAGAGTCTCACCGGCGCCACGCTCATAGACGCGCAACTTGATTTCATTGCGATTGAGGATTTGCATATAACCAGCATTTACTCTTTTTGGAAATGCTGCATCTTTTTCGATTGATAGACCTTCTTCGAGTACGGGTGCGCTATCAACATCGCCCACTACTTGCACTGCATGGGGATTGCCCATCGACACAACGCCGATCCAGCTGTCGTGTGGAGCAGGCGTAGTAATAGGCAGGGCGTAGAGCATTTCATGAAACTCTTGCTTACTTGCTAAGCCGCTTGCGTTAAAAGGAATTTGGCTGTGCTCAAAAATCGGCGCGCCCATATCCACTTCCACCTGACCATCATCATGAGATCTCAATGTAAGAACGGTATGCGCTACTTCTACGCGCAAAGGATTTTTTGTGGAAAGACCTTGGTCGAGCACAAAGCGAACAAAGCAACGTGAACCGTTGCCGCATTGCTCAACTTCACCACCATCCGCATTAAAAATGCGATAACGAAAATCTGCATCGGGACGAGTGGCTTTTTCAACGAGCAGAATTTGATCAGCACCAATGCCAAATTGGCGATGAGCTAGTTTCTGCCACTGCTCACGTGTGATGTCGCCGAGGTCTTGATCAATTCCATTGAGCACAATGAAATCGTTGCCGGCACCATGCATTTTGGTGAAGCGTAATGTGCGTGCAGGCTTGTTTAAATTCGTGCTCAAAAGAATTCCAATTATTTGTAAAGACTTGGCTCGCCAGCTGGCCGATGTTTAAAGCGTTTGTGTACCCAATAGTACTCCGCCGGCCTTTCTCTAACAAGGTCTTCAATGTATTTGTTTAAGCGTGCAGTATCGGCTTCCACATCATCCGTTGGAAAGTTGGGAAGTGGTGCGCTAATGTTGCAGGTATAAGCCTTACGATCGGGATTCAAAGTGGTGGTCATGAGACAAACTTCTGCACCACTGAGTCTGGCTAAGCGTGAGACCGAAGTGATCGTATTGGTTTGGATTCCAAAGAAGGGAACAAAAACAGAGTCGCGTGGACCAAGATCAATATCAGGCGCAATAAAAATAAAGTTACCCGTTTGAATTTCACGAATCAGATCACGTAAGCGACTTTGTCTCTCAATCGATTTGCCTCCAAAACGATTTCTCCATTCAATCATCTTTTGATTAAAGAATGGGTTCTTCATATTTTGGTAGAGGCCGGCACCGCGTGGCCAATCATGCTGACTGGCCAAAACAGAAAGCGCCATGAAGCCGCCCTCGAGTCCTACAAAGTGAGGATTGATCAAGAGTCGTGGCTTGCGATCGCCCAGCGTAATCGCGGAGTTAATCGTAACGATGTCAGTGATCTGCTTTCCGCTGCCGAGCCAAATCCGACTTCTCTCAATTACGCTACGTCCAAACAATTTCCAATGCTCTAGTGCAAGCGTATCAATTTCATCTTCGCTCAGATTGGGAAAGCAAAGACGAAGGTTGGTTTTAACAACTTTTACACGCTCATTCGGTATATGCGCCACTAACCAGCCGAGGCCATAGCCAATGTAAATGGTGAAGGTATAGGGCAGAAACGCAAAAAGACGCAGTAAGTTCAGCGCCAGAAAATTAAAAACGTTTTGTAACCAGGTCATGTTGAATAAATTATAAATTTATTAACTAATTGCTTGGTGGTAATTCTGCTCCGCTGGGATGTTTGTAGCGGTTATAGGCCCAGATGAATTGATTGGGCGCAACTAGGATCGCATTTTCAATGGCGACATTAAGTTCGGCGGCAGCAAGTATGGAGTCTTCAGAGAGCGGTGCCAATCTCTTGGCTTGCATCAACCAGCCTTTACCAAGACCTTTGCGTTTAGCGGTAAACATCACAACTGGCGTGTTGTTGCGATTGGCTAAGCGAGCGGGAAGTGGGGTCGTATAGGCGGGGCGTCCGAAAAAGGGTACCCAAACACCTTCACCGCCGCTAGGCACTTGATCTGGAAGAATGCCAATGGCCTCTCCACGTGTCAGTGCCCGTGTCATTTGACGGACGCCATTCAGATTGGTGGGCACGAAATGCATATTGGGGTAGGCACGACCTTCTTCCACCACTTCGTTAAGCCATTCTTGGCGTGATGGGCGATAAAGGATGGTGGCTGGGAAGTGCTGGGCTAAGACTCGAGGAATGATTTCAAAGCCACCAAGGTGTGGAGTAAGCATGACTAAGCCATGACCTTCGTTAATAGCTTCCTCAACCAGATCCCAGTCCTGCACCTCGACTAGCTTGAGCGCCTTTGCTGGATTGCGCCAAATCCACAAACTGTCTGAGAAGAGCTGACCTGAGGCCGCCGCCGCACGCCAGATTTGCAGGGGTAAATGATGACTCTTAACAACGGCCTCATATTGAGGGCGGAAAAGTGATCGATATTGCTTGGAGCCGACATAGGCCAGCACCCCTAAAGCAGCCCCAATCACCTGAACCAGGAATAAGGGCAATACCGCTATTGCAGCGAGGGTTAGCTTAAGAAGGAGTTTGCGCACCCTCTAATGATATTCAATGCTGGCGCTAGGGCCAAATTTACTGAGTGGCTTGATGAATAAGGCGTTTTTCGGATAGAATTCGTCTATCGCTGAGTTAAGGCAACTTGCAGGGCGATTCATAAATTCTGCTAAAGCGTCGCCGTTGAAGTTCCTGGCACGTCGAGTTGTCCCATAGATCGTGTTAATTTTTAAAGGAATATGCAATGGCAAATGATTACTTCTTTACCTCAGAATCAGTTTCTGAAGGTCACCCCGATAAAGTAGCAGACCAAATCTCTGATGCCATCCTGGATTCAATCCTGGCTCAGGACCCAACTGCACGTGTTGCTGCGGAAACTTTGTGTAATACCGGCTTGGTAGTTTTGGCTGGTGAGATCACAACGAACGCCAATGTGGATTACATCCAAGTGGCTCGTAACACTTTGCGTGAAATTGGTTACGACAACACTGACTACGGTATTGATTACAAAGGTTGTGCGGTGTTGGTTGCTTATGACAAGCAAAGTCCTGATATCGCTCAGGGTGTTGATAAAGCACATGACGACGGCTTAGATCAAGGTGCTGGTGACCAAGGCTTGATGTTTGGTTACGCCTGTGACGAAACTGCAGAGCTCATGCCTTTGCCAATTCATTTGTCACACCGTTTAGTAGAGCGTCAATCTCAATTGCGCCGTGATGGCCGTTTGAATTGGTTGCGCCCAGATGCAAAGTCACAAGTGACCCTGCGTTACGTCGATGGCAAGCCTGACTCAATTGACACCGTGGTTCTCTCTACACAACATGATGAAGAAATTTCTCTCGAGAAATTGCGTGAAGCAGTCATCGAAGAAATCATCAAACCAGTCTTGCCAAAGCATTTGATCAAAGGCGCGATTAACTTTTTGGTAAACCCAACAGGTCGATTTGTTATCGGCGGCCCGCAAGGCGATTGCGGTCTGACAGGTCGCAAGATCATTGTGGACACCTACGGCGGTGCAGCCCCTCACGGTGGTGGCGCGTTCTCTGGTAAGGATCCATCCAAGGTTGACCGTTCCGCTGCCTATGCTGGTCGTTATGTAGCGAAGAACGTAGTTGCTGCTGGTTTGGCAAGCAAGTGCTTGATTCAGATCTCTTACGCGATTGGTGTTGCTAAACCAACTTCAGTGATGGTGAGCACCTTTGGTACTGGCAAGATCTCTGACGAGAAGATTGCGCAATTGGTATCTGAGCACTTTGACTTGCGTCCAAAAGGCATCGTTAAGATGTTGAACCTCTTGCGTCCGATTTATCGCAAGACAGCTGCTTATGGCCACTTTGGTCGTGAGGAGCCGGAATTTACTTGGGAACAGTGCGATAAGGCGCCTGCCTTACGTGCAGCAGCTGGCTTGTAATCTGCTTTCTAGGTAGTAAATTTGCAGTTTGTTTTGTATTGAGGCGAAATATGGCGAAATTGATTACAATTTCGCCATACCTTCAAGGAGCGTTGCAAGGAATGCTGAGAACCAGCGTTTCCCCAGGCTTGAAGGGAGTGGACTCCTAGGTAACCCCAGAGTTTGCTAATTGCAACTGCGCTCGCTAACCCATGATTCAATGGCTAGCGAGTTCCTACTCCAGCATTGGATCGTATTTAGCTGGAGCATTCATGAGTACCGTTTCCGATTTAAACAACTTTGTAGCAACCCGTTGCGCTATTGCCGATATTTCTTTGGCTGACTTTGGCCGTAAAGAAATCGCCATTGCTGAAACTGAAATGCCAGGCCTCATCGCAATTCGCGACGAGTTCGCTTCGCAGCAACCATTGCGTGGCGCACGCATCACTGGTTCATTGCACATGACCATTCAAACTGCAGTATTGATCGAGACGCTTGAAGCTCTCGGCGCTGAAGTGCAGTGGGCATCTTGCAATATTTTCTCTACACAAGATCACGCTGCTGCAGCTATTGCTGCTAACGGCACTCCAGTGTTTGCGATCAAGGGCGAAACTCTTGAGCAGTACTGGGATTACACCCATCGTATTTTTGAGTGGGCTGATGGTGGCTTTACCAATATGATTTTGGATGATGGTGGCGATGCTACTTTGTTATTGCACCTCGGTGCACGCGCTGAAAAAGATCAAGCTTGCTTGAATCATCCAACAAGCGAAGAAGAAACTATTTTGTTCGCGGCTATTAAAAAGAAATTGGCGCAAGACCCAACTTGGTACTCCACACGCTTAGAAAAAGTAAAAGGCGTAACTGAAGAAACCACAACTGGTGTACATCGTCTCTATCAGATGTTCGCAAAAGGTGACTTGAAGTTCCCGGCAATTAATGTGAACGATTCCGTTACTAAGAGCAAGTTCGATAACCTCTATGGTTGCCGCGAATCTTTAGTTGATGCGATCAAGCGCGCTACTGACGTCATGGTTGCCGGTAAGGTTGCAGTGGTTTGTGGTTACGGCGATGTGGGTAAAGGCTCAGCTCAAGCTCTACGTGCTTTGTCTGCTCAAGTTTGGGTTACTGAAGTAGATCCAATCTGCGCATTACAAGCAGCGATGGAAGGCTACCGCGTTGTCACAATGGATTACGCTGCAGATAAGGCAGACATCTTTGTTTCTGCAACAGGTAACTACCATGTGATTACACATGACCACATGATCAAGATGAAGAACCAAGCCATCGTTTGTAATATCGGTCACTTCGATAACGAGATTGATGTTGCTGGTATCGACAAATACAAGTGGGAAGAAATCAAGCCACAAGTAGATCACGTGATTTTCCCAGCAGCTAATGGCAATCCTGAGAAGCGCATCATCATCCTGGCTAAAGGTCGTTTGGTTAACCTCGGTTGCGGCACAGGTCACCCATCTTATGTAATGAGTTCTTCATTTGCGAACCAAGTGATTGCGCAGATCGAATTGTGGAATGCAGTTGGCACAGATAAATACCCAGTCGGCGTTTACACCTTGCCTAAGCATTTGGATGAGAAGGTTGCTCGTTTGCAGCTCAAGACATTGAATGCACAGTTAACTGTATTGTCAGATCAGCAAGCTTCATACATTGGCGTAACGAAGGAAGGCCCATACAAGGCTGACCACTACCGTTATTAATTTGTACCCTTGCTAGATATTATTCAATAGAGAAATAGAGATACAGGCCCAAGATCATGGAATTAAGCGTTGAATTCTTCCCTCCAAAAACACCTGAAGGTGAGAGCAAGCTGCATCTCGTGCGCGAGCGTTTTAGTGAAACGCTCAAGCCCGCTTTTTATTCTGTGACTTTTGGTGCTGGTGGCTCTACTCAATCCGGCACATTAAAAGTGGTGAGTGATATTCATGCTGCAGGCGCAGCGGTTGCCCCTCACTTATCTTGTGTTGGTAGCTCACGTGAAAGCGTGCGCGAAATGTTGAAGCAGTACCAAGCTTTAGGCGTTAAACGTATCGTAGCTTTACGTGGCGACTTGCCATCTGGCATGGGTCAGTATGGTGAGTTCCATCACGCAAATGAATTAGTCGAATTTATTCGTGCTGAAACTGGTGACTGGTTCCACATTGATGTGGCCGCATATCCAGAAAGTCATCCTCAGGCTAAGTCGCCAGCGACTGATGTGGATTTCTTTGTGCAGAAGATGAAGGCTGGAGCCAATTCGGCAGTGACTCAGTATTTCTATAACAGCGATGCGTACTTCCGCTTTGTTGATGAGGCGTATGACTTGGGCGTTACTCAGCCAGTGATCGCTGGAATTATGCCGATTACTAATAGCACTCAGTTGCTGCGTTTTTCAGATGCTTGTGGCGCAGAGATCCCGCGCTGGATTCGTTTGCGTTTGCAGTCTTATGGTGATGACACCGCTTCGATTCGTGCGTTTGGTGAAGAGGTAGTTACGGATCTTTGTGATCAACTCTTAACTGCTGGCGCTCCAGGATTGCATTTCTATTCACTGAATCAAGCGGATGCCGTTTTAGCGATTGCAGACAATCTCAGTCTCAATAAGTAATTAATAAGCCTGACTCAGTCAGCATGGCATCCAAAGGTTCATCATGCGTTTGAGCCTGCCATTGAGCATCATCTAATTTTTGCCAATCAAAGCCTATGCCGATGCATAGTAGGCTTGGTTTGGCTTTACGCAACTGAGCCAGGGTGCGGTCAAAGTAGCCACCCCCATACCCAAGGCGCCAATAATGTGTTTTATCGCCCACCTTGGATTCTGACCAGCCCACGCAGGGTATCAAGATGCAGTCTGGAGTGACTTGAGGTCTGCGGGGGTTATTAGGGTCTGGCTCCGGAACGCCATGGCGACTTGGAATTAGTAGATCGCCCTCTTGCCATGCATAAAAATCTAAATGTTTATCAGGGCGCGCAAAAGGGAGGGCCAGTGTTTTGCCTGCGCCACTCTCAGCCCAAGCTAATAAAGGAGGCCGCAGATCCAACTCATCTTGTATAGGGCAATACAGGGCAATAGATTGAACTTGAGCGCCATGGGCGCCCAGAAAACTGGCTAGGCCAGCCGAAATAGCTTCTCGTGCCATCGGATAGCTTGCGCTAGCCGCAAACTGTTTCCTTTGGGCTAGTAAGTCCTGCCGTAGCGATTTTGGAGAATTGCCGTGCATATCGACCATTATCAGGCGAAAATTAAGAGATATAGTAAATCGATAAGGTAAGACGGTGAAAAAGAAGTTTCATGTTTTTAGTGGCTGGCAAAAAACGATGGGCGGAATTTTATTTCTGGCTCTGGCAGTAGCTGCGCCTAGCATTTCTGCAGAAAAAGCCAAGAAAGTCGCCCCCGCCAAAGAAAGCAGAGTTTCAGCCTTTGAAATTACCGAAGGTGATCGTACCTTTATTGAATTGCGTGAGGCTGCTAAACGAAATGATGTGGCTCGCACACAGGCCTTAGCTGCCAGCCTCTCGAATTACCCATATGACGATTACGTAGCTTATTTCCGTATCAAGCCACAGTTATTTGATGGCGCTGGTGGTGCTCGATCCGACAGCAATGTGGACTCTCAAGTGGTAGCTTTTTTAAATCAATACCAAGGCACTGCACTAGCTGATCGGATGCGCAATGATTGGTTGCTTGTTTTAGGTAAGCGTAAAGACTGGTCTCGCTTTGATGCTGAATACTCCAAGTTTGTTTTGGATGATGACACTCAAGTGAAATGCTATTCCTTGCAATCGAAGTTGGCTCAAGGTGAGAACCCAACAAAAGTGGGGCTTGATGCACGCGCAATATTATTGGACCCACGTTATTTCGGTCAGGCTTGCCAAGAATTAGTGCCTATTTTGGTTGGTGCTGGCGGTATGACGCCGAGCGAAGCAAAGGCGATTGGTCGCGCTGCTAGCGAGATGGGTTTTGACACGATGTCGCGTCGCTTGGGTGGCGAGGATCCTATTGCTGAGATTGTTAAATCTGCTAAAGCAGATCCTGCAAAAGCGTTTAAAGATTTTTCACAAAATGCATCTCGTTACAGCAAAGAGAATCAGGCGGTTGCTTGGGGTGTGATTGGTCAATTCCTCGCAAAGAAATTAGACCCCAATGCAGATGATGCGTATCGCCTTCAACAGGAGCTAGGCTACAACGAGCTTCTTTCTACTGAGGGGCAAGAGTGGAAAGTCCGTGCGGGTTTGCGCGCTAAGGATTGGACGCTGGTAAAGAATGCAATTGAAGGCATGAATCCTGCGGTGCGTAGCAAAGATCCCGCTTGGACTTATTGGTATGCGCGTGCATTGAAAGTGGAGGGCCAAAATGAAAAGGCTCGCGAGAACCTCGAGCTTGTTGCTGACCAGTACAACTTTTATGGACAGCTTGCACGAGAAGATCTAGGTAAATCGAATCATGCACCTGTGCGCACCAAAGTGAGCGATGCAGAAATTGACGCCATGTCTCAACGTAAGGGATTTATTCGGGGTGAGCGCTTCTATGCCATGAATTTACGCTTTGAAGGCAATCGTGACTGGAATTGGGAGTTGCGCAATATGAGCGATAAGCAGTTGCTCGCAGCGGCTGAGTATGCCAAGCGTATTGGCTTGTATGACCGCGTAGTGAATACGGCGGATCGTACCAAGCAGGAGCATGACTTTAGCTTGCGCTATCCAACCCCATATCGGGATGAGCTATCCCCAATTGCTAAGCAAATTGATTTGAACTTAGCTTGGGCTTATGGACTGATTCGTCAAGAGTCACGTTTCATCATGAATGCCTCTTCATCCGTTGGCGCTTCAGGCTTAATGCAGGTAATGCCGAATACAGCAAAGTATGTGGCAAAGAAAATTGGCATGACCTCCTATACCAATGACAAACTTGCTGATACCAATACCAATCTCACTTTGGGTAGTAATTACTTAAATATGGTCTTAGGAGACCTTGATGGTTCTTGGGTTCTGGCGTCTGCTGCTTATAACGCGGGCCCATCACGCTCTAAAACTTGGCGGGAAAAACTCACCAGCCCTACAGAGGGTGCGATCTTCGCAGAAACTATTCCGTTTAATGAAACGCGCACTTATGTAAAAAATGTTTTAGCCAATGCAACGTATTATTCATCGGTGATGCATGGGCAGTCGCAGTCTTTAAAGCAGCGTTTAGGTGTGATTACTCCTAAAGCGGCAAACGCATCTGAGCTACCTTAGTATTTCAACCAAATTGGAGTTTTATGAAATATGACATTCTGCTAATTGGCGGTAACGGTTTTGTAGGTAGAGTCTTGGCGGCACAATTGCAAGCGGAGGGCTATTCCGTTTTATTGCCGACTAGACACTTAGCATCTGCGCGTGAATTGCGAATGCTGCCGAAAGTGCACTTAGAGGATGCTGATGTGCATGAGTTTGATTCATTGCAAGAACTTTGCTCACGAATTAAGCCGGGTGGTGCAGTCATTAATTTGGTGGGTGTGTTGCATGACAAGCCTGCACAGCCTTACGGAAAAGTATTTGAAGCTGCACATGTAGAGCTCCCTAAAAACATCATCACTGCCATGCAGTTACATGGTCTCAAGCGTTACTTGCACATGAGTGCATTGGGCGCGGATTCGAATGGTCCATCGATGTATCAGCGCAGTAAGGGTGATGGCGAGGCCGCAGTAAAAGCTAGCAATCTTGACTGGACTATTTTTAGGCCGTCAGTGATTTTTGGCGCTCAAGATCAATTTATTAATTTATTTGCCAAGTTAACCAAGCTATTCCCCGCAATGCCTTTAGCAAACTCCGGAGCACAGTTTCAGCCGGTGAGCGTGGATGATGTGGCTAGTGCATTTACCAAGTCTCTGAAGATGCCATCAACCATTCATCAATCTTATGATTTGGTGGGGCCCACCGTTTACACCATGAAAGAAATTGTGGAATTTGCTGCACATAAGGTCAACACAAAATGCGCGATCATTCCTGTGCCTGCTTTTGTTGGCTATCTTCAAGCTTTGGCTTTTGAGTTCCTGCCCGTTCCAACCCTGATGTCTCGCGACAATATTGCTTCAATGCAGTTGCCAAATATCTTGCCACTGAATGGTGTGGATGCTTTGACTAAAGTTTTTGGTATCAGCCGCCGCACCCTAGAAGGCATGAAATAAGCTCATGAAGATCTACGCTGTTGGTGGCGCCATTCGGGATACCC
Organism: Polynucleobacter sp. 78F-HAINBA; assembly: GCF_018882325.1. GTDB lineage: Bacteria > Pseudomonadota > Gammaproteobacteria > Burkholderiales > Burkholderiaceae > Polynucleobacter. The sequence continues at coordinate 40,561 of NZ_JACVOQ010000005.1, forward strand.
TCATGGGTTTGCCGGTGCATGACATTGATTATGTGGTGGTTGGTTCTAGCGTAGAAGAGATGATTGCCCAGGGCTATCGTCCAGTGGGCAAAGATTTTCCAGTGTTCTTGCACCCAGAGACCCAGGCTGAATATGCCTTGGCTCGCACGGAGCGTAAGACAGGCAAGGGCTACAAGGGCTTTATGTTTTATGCCGACCCAACCGTCACGCTAGAGCAAGACTTAGAGCGTCGTGATCTGACTATTAATGCAATGGCGCAAGAGGTCGGCGCTGATGGCAAATGGGTGGGGCCTATATTGGATCCCTACAACGGTCAGCAAGATCTAGCGGCTAGAGTATTTCGTCATGTGTCCGATGCATTTGCTGAAGATCCTTTGCGTCTATTGCGCATCGCTCGTTTTGCAGCGCGCTTTCCAGAATTTACTGTTGCGCCAGAAACCATGGCTGCTTTGCAGGCTATCGTTCAATCCAATGAATTATCAGCGCTCTCAGCTGAGAGAATCTGGCAGGAGTTAGCCAGAGGATTCACTGCCGATAAGCCAATGCGAATGTTCCAAGTTCTACTGGATACTGATGCAGCCAGAGTATTGCTGCCGGCAACGCTGACATCCCATTTGGCTAAAGAAGAATTCCGCGAGCAACTCATTGCACATTTGCATGCAGTAGATAACCGTCTGGAAGATCGATGCGCCGTCACTCTCATGCATTTATCTGCCAGTGAAATTCGCTCGTGGGCGGAGTGCGTCAAGATGCCAAATGAGGTGCGTGATTTCAGTGAAATATTTAGCGAGCTCAATGTACTCATTGAGAAATCAGTCAATGATGCAGGTTTTAGCTATGAGCCTGCAGATGTATTGACCTGGTTTAATCGGGCAGATGTATGGCGTAAGTCTGAGCGTGGAAATGCTTTGTTGAATTTAGCAAAGCGTATTGGCTTGAATGTCAGCGCTTTAATTTCAGCAATGCAAAATGCTCAATCGCTCAACACGGCCTCAATTATTGAAAGTGTTCCTGCAGACCAGAGATCTAACGGTGAAAGAATTCGCAGTGCAGTAGATGCTGCGCGACTCTTAGCTATTACTACAGCCGTAAGCATTTAAAAACTTACAGCCGATTTCTGCCCCGAAGGCCCGGTAGGTCTTCTAAGACGTGGTCTGGCAATACCTCAGACAGTTTCTTTGAGAATGCAAAGACTTTGAATAGCTCGCCCATCTCCGCTTCAGATAATAGTTTTTGCAGCGAGTTCGAAATAGGTAAGAAAGTTTCTGGATCGCCAGGGTCGCCAATCTCTAATGCAATATCGCCAATGCCCGCATCTAGCAAATAAGACGCTTGATTGCTGAGATAGGCATCATCGACTTCTTCCTTGAGTGCACTGCGTGCAATCTGCGACCATTCCACATGGGTTGTTAAATCACATAGCCCCGGAAGGTGAAATGGATCTTGAATAGCATGATGGCGATGATGCGCCATGAGTGTGCCTTCTAGGCGTTGTGCATGGTAATACTCACTCTCCGGAAATCCGTAATCAAAAGTGAGGAAGAGTCCAGTATCGAGATGCTTGGCTACTTGGTGCATCCAAGCATTTGCGGGTGCATGTAATTCAGTAAGGTAGCCTTCAGAAAAGTTTCCGTTGAGTAAAGTCTCTGGAAGCAGCGACTGCTCAACAGGTTGTCCTACTGACCAAGCAAGCTTGCCATCAATTACAGCGACGCCTTGTTGATACCAAAAGCCATTTTGAAAAATGATGGCGTCACAAGGGATGGCATCAATTACCTCGTTGGCTAGAATGATGCCCTTGAAGTTGCTAGGTAAAGAGCTTAACCAATTGCATTGAGTAGATAGAGCTAGTTTCTCGGTAAGTTGCTTGAGGCGTTCTTCTTGTCTTTGGGTTAGGTCTGGCGAGATCTCGATGATGTCGTAGTTATCTAAGGAAAATTCAAGATCGTGCAGTCGGGTAAGAATGGATTCAGCCAATTTGCCGGTGCCGGCGCCAAACTCCAGAATTTGAGTAGGGAGTCCTTGGGCTTGAAGGCCCTCCAGAATCGGTAAAAGGGTTTCTACGATGGCAGCGCCAAATAGGGGGGAGAGCTCTGGGGCTGTCGTGAAATCACCGCCAGTACCCAATTTGTGGGCTCCAGCGCTGTAATAACCCATACCTGGCTCATATAAAGCCATTTCCATATACCTTGAAAAGGGCATCCAGCCGCCATTAGAGGCGATTTCGCCCATTATTTTTTGGCTAAGAAGCTCGGTATGAGCCGTTTCAAGGCTGGTCAAGGTAATATCCATAGCTCGCTAGTCTAAGAGAATTTAAGTGAACTTGAGTTCAAACCTACAACCTCAGCAAAATAAAGCAGTTTTAGTGACCGGCGCTGCCAAGCGTCTTGGCCGAGAAATTGCCTTGGAATTTGCTCGTCAGGGCTGGGATATTGCGATTCATTATGGCAAGTCTGCCGCAGATGCCCAGGCTACCGTTGCGGAAATCCAGGGCTTAGGGCGTAAGGCCGTGGCATTTAAGGCTGATCTCGCTAGCGAAGTAGAAATTCATTCTCTGTTTGCCGCAGTTGTTGCTGAGTTTCAAGACCTCGAGTGTCTCGTGAATAGCGCTTCAATCTTTGAATATGATCGCGCTAATTCAGACACCCCGCTCAGCGGTAAAAGTTTGCAAGACCACATGCAAGTCAATTTGGCTGCACCTATCTTGCTGTCTCAATTAATGTTTGACTATCAAAAGAGCCAGACAAAGAAAGCAAGCGAGAGTAATTTATCAATTCCCTCGGTAATTCAGCTGCTCGATCAAAAATTGATTAATCTCAATCCAGATTATTTGTCTTACACATTATCTAAAGCTGCACTACTCACTTCAGTTGAGGTGTTAGCAGTAGATTTTGCTCCGCACTTACGGGTGATTGGTTTGGCTCCCGGTATTACGCTGACTTCAGGCGATCAAACTGAATCAGGTTTTACTAAGGCGCATCAGATGACGCCATTGGGTAAGTCATCAACACCAAGTGATATTGCAAAAGCAGCCGTATTTTTAGCAAGCTCAAATGCGATCACTGGCACCACCTTATATGTGGATGGCGGACAACATCTATTGCCATCATCACGCGATGTGATGTTTAAAACAAACTAAAAGTTAAAAAATTCATGCACGCTATTCTTTCTCATCCCGCTTTAGTTGATTGCCGTCGCTTATTTCTGCGTGACTATGAAATCTATATCAATATCGGTGTGCATGATTTTGAGAAGAAGGCTGAGCAGCGCGTCATTCTCAATGTTGATCTCTACATTCCTTTGAATATGAACACTCCTTCTAAAGACTTGTTGGAAGAGGTTGTGGATTACGACTTCATGCGTGAAACCATTAAGGCACGGTCTTCCCAGGGTCATATCCACTTACAGGAAACCTTCTGCGACGACATCGTGACTGCGATGCTCTTGCATCCGAAGGTCATTGCGGCTCGCGTTAGTACAGCTAAGCCTGATGTCTATCCAGATTGCCACTCTGTTGGCGTTGAAGTATTTCGGATTAAGCAGGCTTAAAGAGAAATTTCGGAAAAGATTTAGTAGCCATGAGTGATATTCGTAAAGTCGTCTTCGAAGAAAACAAGCTTGAGAAAAAGCTCTGCCGTTTAGTTGGCCAAGCAATTGGTGACTTTGGCATGATCGAAGATGGTGACAAAGTAATGGTTTGTCTATCGGGTGGTAAAGATAGTTATGCCATGCTCGATATTCTATTGAAGTTGCGCGAGCGTGCCCCAATTGATTTTGAAATTGTTGCTGTCAATTTGGATCAAAAGCAACCAGGATTCCCAGCAGAGATTTTGCCGAACTATTTAAAAGCTTTGGGTGTTCAGTACCACATTGAAAACCAAGATACCTATAGCATTGTCAAGCGTGTCGTTCCAGAAGGAAAAACGACTTGTGGTCTTTGCTCTCGATTGCGTCGTGGCATTTTGTATCGTGTTGCAGATGAGTTGGGTGCTACCAAGATTGCTTTAGGTCATCATCGTGATGACATCTTAGAAACATTGATGTTGAATATGTTCTTTGCTGGCAAGCTCAAGGGTATGCCGCCAAAGTTGCGATCTGATGATGGCAAGCATATTGTCATTCGTCCCCTCGCATATGTTCCTGAAAAGTTACTTGAACGTTACGCAGTAGATATGAACTTCCCAATTATTCCGTGCAATCTCTGTGGCAGTCAGCCCAATCTCCAGCGCGGTGCCATGAAAGAGATGCTGCGCGAGTGGGAGAAAAAGCACCCAGGGCGTGTCGAGAATCTATTTCGCTCAATGCACCATATCGTGCCATCCCATTTAATGGATGGAGAGGCCTTTGATTTCAAGAATCTCGAGATTTCTACAGAGCTGTCGGGTATTGCTGCCAGATCGGCTGGTGACAAAGCGATTGATGAGACAGAAATCGATGAAATAGCCTGCGGAACGCTGATTCAGGGGTCTTATAATCCCTCTTTATGAACATCGTTATTTTGGCTGCTGGGCAGGGAAAGCGGATGAAGTCCGCATTACCCAAGGTTCTCCAAACCTTGGCCGGGAAACCCCTTCTCCAGCACGTTCTCAATACCGCTCTAGATCTACAAGGCAAGAGCGCTAAAACTGGCCCCATCGTTGTTGTTGGTCACGGCGCAGCCGATGTTAAAGAGTTTCTTCAAGCAGTCGGCGAGCAAGATTCTCGCTTCGGCAAAGTGGGCACTGCACTGCAGGCCGAGCAAAAAGGAACAGGACACGCTTTATTACAAGCACTGCCTAAGCTAGATGTAAATGAACCTACTTTGGTTCTCTATGGTGATGTGCCACTTACAAGTAAAAAGACGCTCTCTAAATTAGCTAAATTGGCTGATGGTGTGCGTGGTCAAGATTCTGCATTAGCACTTCTGACTCAAAATCTCAGCAATCCAACGGGCTATGGTCGTATCGTGCGAGATATCGACGGCTCTGTAAAGGAGATTGTTGAAGAAAAAGATGCATCGCCAGAGCAAAAGCGTATTCAAGAAATCAATACCGGCATCATGGTTCTACCAACCAATTCACTCAAGAAATGGTTGAAGTCTTTGCGAGCGAGCAATGCCCAGGGTGAATACTATTTAACTGATGTCATCGCGATGGCGGTTAAAGATGGTGTGCCCATTCGCACTGCGCAAGCTGATGCTGAATATGAAACTGTTGGCGTTAACAGTCGCGATCAGTTGGCTGCTTTAGAGCGCGTGCATCAATTAAACCAAGCAAACGTACTAATGGATGCCGGTGTTTCATTGGCTGATCCAGCACGCATTGATATTCGCGGAACGTTGGAGTGCGGTACCGATGTCTTTATTGATGTGGGTTGTGTATTTGAAGGTTGCGTAACTTTAGCTGCGGGCACAAAAGTTGGCCCGTACTGCATCATTCGCAATAGCGTGATTGGTAAGAATGTCACTATTCACCCATACAGCCATATTGACGGTGCAAAAGTTGGCGCAAGTTCGCTGATTGGGCCTTATGCTCGCTTACGCCCAGGTGCTGACTTGGCGAATGATGTGCACATTGGTAATTTTGTAGAAGTGAAGAACAGCAAGATTGCCGCCAATAGCAAAGCTAATCACTTAGCTTACGTTGGCGATTCCATTGTGGGCTCTAGAGTCAATATCGGTGCAGGTACGATTACTTGTAACTACGATGGTGTGAATAAGCACCAAACCATTATTGAAGATGATGTCTTCATTGGTTCGGACACTCAGTTGGTTGCCCCAGTGCGTGTTGGTCGTGGCGCCACATTGGGTGCAGGCACGACTCTGACTAAAGATGCGCCCCCTAATCAACTTACCGTGTCGCGCGCTAAGCAAATCTCTTTACAGTGGCAACGCCCAGTAAAGAAGGAAAAGAAAGTGGCAGATAAGAAGGTAGCAATAAAGAAAGTAGCTGCTAAAAAATCCGTGAAGGCTAAAAAATAATGTGCGGAATCGTTGGCGCAGCATCGCGTAAGAATATTGTTGAGGTATTGATCGAAGGCCTGCGTCGCCTTGAGTACCGTGGATATGATTCCTGTGGTTTTGCCGTAATTAATGGTGATGATGCCAAGCACCCCATTGAACGTGCTCGCACGACAGCCCGTGTTTCCGAGTTAGCGGAGCAGGGGAAAGATTTTCATGGCACTTTAGGTATTGCGCATACCCGCTGGGCAACGCACGGCAAGCCTGATACACAAAATGCACACCCCCATATTTCTGGTGGATTAATCGCTGTGGTGCATAACGGCATTATTGAAAATTACGAGTCACTGCGCACCGAGCTGAAATCTGCTGGCTACGTATTTACTTCAGAAACAGATACTGAAGTGATTGCGCATTTAATTCATCAAGCTTATGTAGCAAGCGAGCAGGTTGATTTAGTTGCTTCAGTGCGATCTGTATTGCCGCGCTTACATGGTGCCTATGCGATCGGTGTGATTGCGCAAGATCGTCCAGATATTTTGGTCGGTGCACGCGTTGGATCGCCCTTGGTTGTAGCGCTTGGCGAGAATGAAAATTTCCTTGCTTCTGATGCACTGGCTTTGGCCGGTCGCGCACATTCAATGATGTATCTCGAAGAAGGTGATGTTGCTATTCTTAAGGCGGATAGCGTTGAGATCATTGATCAGTTAGGTAAGACAGCGCAGCGTGAGCAAAAATCAATGCCAGCTCAAGCTGACTCCGTAGATCTAGGTCCTTATCAGCACTACATGCAGAAAGAGATCTTTGAGCAACCAAGAGCAATTAGCGACACGCTTGCCAATATTGCTAGCTTTGGTCCAGAACTCTTTAATGCAAATCCTGAGCAATGGAAAAAGTTTGATCAAATTTTGATATTGGCTTGCGGCACTAGTTACTACTCCGCTTGCGTTGCTAAATACTGGTTAGAAGATTTAGCAGGCATACCGACGCAGGTAGAGATTGCTAGTGAGTATCGTTATCGCACAACTGTTCCTAACCCGAATACATTAATTGTGGTGGTCTCCCAGTCTGGTGAGACTGCGGATACTTTGGCGGCCTTACGTCATGCCCAGGCTTTAGGACATCAATACACGTTGGCAATTTGTAACGTTGCAAGTAGCGCCATGGTTCGCGAAACGAATTGGAATTTCTTAACCAAGGCTGGCACTGAGATTGGCGTGGCCTCTACTAAAGCCTTCACTACTCAATTGGTTGCCCTATATCTGTTAGCTGTTTCATTGGCTAAGCGTGCTGGCAAAGTAAGTCCTGAGCGAGAGAAAGAGCTCTTGCGTGACTTGCGCCATTTGCCAAAAGCTTTGCATGCAGTGTTAGCGCTTGAGCCGCAGATCATGGCTTGGAGCACTGCATTTGCTAAATGTGAAAATGCTTTGTTCTTGGGTCGTGGCATGCATTACCCAATTGCCCTTGAAGGTGCGCTCAAGTTAAAAGAGATTTCTTATATTCATGCTGAAGCTTATCCAGCGGGCGAGTTAAAGCACGGACCATTAGCCCTGGTTACTGAAAAGATGCCAGTGGTAACAGTAGCCCCAAAAGATGACTTGCTGGAAAAGCTCAAATCCAATATGCAGGAAGTCAAAGCCCGTGGCGGTAAGTTGTACGTCTTTGCAGACCAAGATACCGAAATTACTAGCAGTGAAGGCATCAACGTGATTCGTTTGCCTGAGCACTATGGAAATCTTTCCCCAATCTTGCATGTAGTTCCACTGCAACTACTGGCGTATCACACCGCTTGCGCCCTGGGTACTGATGTAGACAAGCCGCGTAATCTCGCAAAGAGCGTTACCGTCGAGTAATTTCTCTGGGGTGGATTCACCTCAAAATTCCAAGTAACTTCATTAACCCAGGCGTAATCCAATCAACTGGGTTTATTCCCTTGATTCTGTAGGGTCTTGCAATTAGTACGAACTAGTACTAAACTAGTACGCATACAGACTAAATTGAGGTAATGAAATGAATCACCTATCGCTCGTTAAGGAATTGGTTCAGGCCTATCAGGCCTTTGAGGCTCACTCTGGAGCGCATATTAAAGAGATGGGCTTAACCACAACCCAGTTTGACATTGTGGCGACCTTAGGTAATCAGCCCCCAATGACTTGTAAGGAATTGGGTGAGAAGACGCTAGTTTCTAAAGGCACTATGACGGGTGTTTTAGAAAGGCTCGAGGCGAAAGGCTTAATTGAAAAGTTTCTGAACGTTGAAGACGGCCGTAGTTACAAGATTGGCCTCTCAAAGTCTGGCGACAAATTATTTAAGAAGGTATTTCCGGAGCATGTGGAATACCTCGGCAAGGCGTTTAGCAAGCTCACCAAAAAAGAATTAGAACAAGCGGTAATGGTTTTAAAAGAAGTAAAAGCAATTTTTAATTAAACAATTTTTCAGTAAACATTACAAAGGAACATTACATGAACACATATCAAAGCATACTTAACCTCGTTGGTCGATTGCTTATCGTTGCACTATTTTTACCGGCAGGTTTGGGAAAGATTGCTGGATTTGAGGGAACATTAGGCTACTTCGCTTCTTTGGGTATTCCAGCTCCAGTATTCGCATTGGTAGCAACAATTGTGATTGAAGTTCTGGGAAGCATTGCATTGATCGTAGGTTTTCAGACACGTATCGTTGCAGTGATCATGGCGATCTTTACTTTAATCGCTGCTGCTACTGGGCATGCATTTTGGGCTGCTCCAGCAGATGCAGTATTTATCGCTCAATTGCTATTCTTTAAGAACATTGCGGTAATGGGTGGTTTATTGGTGTTGGCTTCTACTGGTGCTGGTAGATTCAGTATTGATGGTCGTAAAGCAGCGAAGTAATTCCATTCATTAAAGGAAAAGATCATGACTAAAGTAGCCGTTGTATTTCATAGTGGGTATGGCCACACAGTTAAACAAGCTGAAGCCCTATCTAAGGGAGCAAATGGCACGCTAATAGCCATTGATTCCGAAGGCAATATTACTGATGCGCAGTGGGAAATTCTCAATACTGCTAATGCCATCGTATTTGGTTCGCCAACCTATATGGGCACAGTAAGCTGGCAGTTTAAGAAGTTCGCTGATGCCAGTTCTAAGCAATGGTTTTCACAGCAGTGGAAAGACAAAGTATTCGGTGGTTTCACAAACTCTGCCACGATGAATGGTGATAAGCACTCCACCTTGCATTACTTCTTCACTCTGGCAATGCAGCATTCAGGTATCTGGGTTGGCACTGGTTTAATGCCTTCGAACTCCAAAGCCGCGAAGCGTGATGATGTGAACTATGTTGGCTCTTCTGCTGGTGCGATGATGCAGACTCCTTCAGACGCAAGTACTGATGAGGTAAATGTGGGCGATTTAGAAACAGCACGTCTCTATGGTGAGCGTATTGCCAAGATTGCCGCTGAACTTAAAGCTAAGTAAGCTTTTTATCTGAAAGAAATTGGGGGAATCATGAAAAAACTCATTGGTTTACAAGGAAATGATCGAGGTCACTGGGTAGGCGACGGTTTTCCTGTGCGCACCTTGTTCTTCTATCAAGACCTCGGCAATCAAATGAGTCCATTCTTGATGCTGGACTATGCAGGTCCAGCAGAGTTTCTCCCAACATCTGAACGTAAGGGTGTGGGTTCACATCCACATCGTGGTTTTGAGACGGTCACCATTGTTTATGAAGGTGAAGTAGCGCATAAAGATTCCACAGGTCAGGGTGGAACGATTGGCCCTGGAGATGTTCAGTGGATGACGGCCGGCTCTGGCATCTTGCATGAAGAATTTCACTCAGAGGGTTTTGCTAAAAATGGCGGAACTCTGAATATGGTGCAGTTGTGGGTGAATTTGCCAGCAAAGCTCAAAATGACCAAGCCAGGCTATCAAGCCATTCTGGATAAACAGATTCCTACGATTGAGTTGAAGAGCGGCGCAGGACAAGCACGCATCATTGCTGGAGATTTTGATGGCCATACAGGCCCAGCCAATACTTTTAGCCCTCTCAATGTGATTGACCTGAAGTTAAAGAAGGGCTCAACAACTATTCCTGTGCCTGAGAGCTGGAATACCTCCCTGGTTGTCCTGAGGGGCGCCGTTGAGGCGGGTGAGGGCGTGGTCGCCAAAGATGCCCAGATGCTGATGTTTAGCAATCAAGGTCAAGATATTCAAGTGAACGTGCTGGAAGACACCATTGCCTTGCTGCTGAGTGGTGAACCTATTAATGAACCTATTGTGGGTTACGGCCCATTTGTCATGAATACCAAAGAAGAGATTGCTCAGGCAATGCAAGATTTCAATAGTGGTGGTTTTGGAAAAATTACTCACTAAGAATGTGGCTGTAGCCTAAAAAAATCCGCTTGACTTCTACACTCAGCTGTGTACAAAAAAATTCATTAGTTAAATCAAGGCTTTACACAGACTGGATTAGAAAAGTATGTTCAAATATCTGCTGTAGAAAAGGAAATTTGTCACAGTACATGTTTGGTTCAAAAGAATTCTTTATTTTGCGTTGGCTTCCGTTGTTATCCGCGGGGTTTCTCTCTGCATGTGCCGTTGGCCCTGACTTCAAACAGCCTGATTCTCCTAATACCTCTACCTATACCGAGACTACGCTTTCTAAAAAACTAGCTACTGCGCCTGGTGTTCCAGGCGGTACTGATCAAGAGTTTGTTGAGGGTGCGGATATTGAGGCTCAGTGGTGGGAATTATTTAAGTCTCCAGAGCTTGATGTATTGATCAAAAAAGCTTTGCAGCAAAACCCAAATTTAGGCGCTGCTGATGCGGCCCTGCGCGCTAGCCAAGAAAATGTCAGCGCACAAATTGGTGGACAGTATTTTCCGGCGATTGGTTTGAATGGTGGCGTAGTTCGTCAGCTCCAACCCTCCGCTATTTATGGCTTGCCATATGGTTCAGATACCTACAACCTCTATAACGCTTCTGTAAACGTCACTTATAAGCTAGATGTTTTCGGTGGTGCGCGCCGAGCAGTTGAGGGTGCGAGAGCGCAAGCAGAGATTGCTCAGTTTCAGTTGGAGGGCGCATATCTCTCCTTGACAGCCAACATTGTCACTAGCGCTGTGCGTGAAGCAGCTTTGCGCGCACAAATGCAAGCCACAGAAGAAATTCTTAAGGCGCAAACTAATTTAGCCGAAGTTACTGAGAAGCAATTGGTCATTGGTACTGTCTCTAAGGTGGACGTAACATCGCAAAGAACTTTAGTGTCTAACTCGCAAGTAGATTTATTTACTTACGAACGCAATCTTTCATTTGCGCGCAATCAGTTAGCGGTCTTGGTGGGTGAGTTGCCTAGTAATGCCAACATCACTAAGTTTGATTTGAGGTCTCTACATTTGCCAGAGAAGTTGCCACTGTCAGTACCTTCAAGTCTTGTTCGTCAACGTCCAGATGTACGTGCGGCAGAAGCACAACTCAAGGCGACGAATGCTTTGGTAGGTGTAGCTACCGCTAATTTATTGCCACAATTTAATATTACGGGTGCCATTGGTTCTGCGGCACTAACTAGCGCAGCCTTGTTTGGGCCGAACGCTACTCTATGGTCTATTGCTGGCGGCATCTTCCAGCCGCTGTTTCAGGGTGGTCAGTTATTGGCACAACGCCGTGGAGCGATTGCTAATTACGAGCAAGCGGTTTATCAATATCAAGCAACTGTGCTTAAGGCGTTTCAAGAGGTTGCAGATTCCTTGCGCGCTTTAGAGACAGGTGCCCAAGCATTGAAGTCTGCATCAGACGCAGAGCGTTACGCTTATGAAACTTTAGAGTTAGTGCAGCAGCAATATAAGTTGGGCACTGCAAGTTACTTGGCTGTTCTCTATTATCAAAATCAATATCAAATTGCTAAAGTCAAATCAGTGTCTGCACAAGCGACCCGATTCTCTGACACGGCAGCATTATTTGCAGCACTAGGCGGCGGCTGGTGGAATCGTACCGGCCCAGCCTTTCAACCAAAAGCCATAGCGAACAAAGATCAAAATGAAACTTCTGGAAACAATTAAAACCAAAGTGACTGCAGCAGCAGTTGCCTTGTGGGCTTGGATGCTTGTTAAAGCTGAAGAGTGGAAGCTACGCGATAAGGCGATTGCGCTTTGGGAAAAGGCAAAAGGTGTGTGGTTCCGCTTGCGCGAGCGCTTCTTGCGCAGTAAGGTCAACGCCAAATTGCAATCGATGACCCCTTTGGGTCGACGCATGACCATTATGTTGTGTGGCGTATTTTTGTTACTCGGCTTGATCTTTGGGTTTAATCAACTCAAGACCTTCATGATCAAACACTTTATTGCTGGTATGGGATTGCCTCCTGCAACCGTTTCCACGATGGTAGTAGAGACCACTGCATGGCAGCCTAAGCTCTCCAGCGTTGGTAATGTACGCGCATTTAGAGGCGTAGATCTTAGTACTGAAATCGGTGGCCTTGTACAAACCGTGCCTATTAAATCTGGCATGGATGTAAAAGAAGGCGACCTACTCATTAAGTTGAATGATGCTTCAGATGTTGCACAACTGAATTCATTAAAGGCTCAGGCAGATTTGGCTAAAGTCATTAATGAGCGTGATAGACAGCAGTTGGCGATTCAGGCGATTAGTAAGAACGTATTTGACACAAGTAAGGCGGACGCAAAGTCCAAGCAAGCTCAGGTAGAGCAGCAAACGGCTTTAGTTGCAAAGAAGAATTTGAAGGCCCCCTTTAGTGGCCGTGTGGGCATTGTGATGATTAATCCCGGTCAGTTTGTTAACCCAGGTGATAAGTTGCTCACCCTTCAAACCTTGGATCCTATTTTTGTGGATTTCAATCTCCCCCAAAGCAATGCTGAGCAGATTCAGGTTGGGCAAGAAATCGTAGTGACTACTGATGCGTTTAAAGATGCGAGTTTCACTGGCAAGATTACTGCAGTCAGTCCAAAGGTCGATACCAATACGCGCAATATTCAGATTGAAGCTCAATTAGCCAATCCGGATAAAAAGATTTTGCCGGGCATGTTTGCCAATGTGAATATCAAGCTGGGTGATGAAGTGAAGATGCTGACTTTGCCCCAAACGGCTGTAACTTATAACCCTTACGGCTCGACAATCTTTATTGCCAAGCCAACCGGTAAGAAGGATAAGCAGGGCAAGCCTACGCTTGAGGCCCAGCAAGTCTTTGTGACTACAGGACCAACACGTGGCGACCAAGTGGCGATTCTCAAGGGTGTTGAAGAGGGTGCTACGGTAGTTACTAGCGGTCAGCTCAAGTTGAAGAACGGTACACCACTGATTGTGAATAACAAAGTGTTGCCTTCGAATTCACCAAACCCGAAGCCACAGGAATAAGTCCTAGATGAATTGGACTGACATATTTATTCGTAGACCAGTGCTCTCACTGGTAGTGAGTGCGCTTGTCTTGGTGTTTGGTTTGAAGGCTGTTGGATCTTTGCCGGTCAATCAATATCCGCAAACCCAAAATGCGATTGTTACGATTACAACCGCCTACTATGGCGCCGATCCTGAGACGATTGCTGGATTTATTACACAACCATTAGAGACGGCAATTGCTCAGTCTCAGGGTATCGATTATTTGTCGTCAATGAGTGTGAGCGGCCTATCGACGATTACCGCTACTCTCAAACTTAATTACGATTCCAATGCTGCATTAACCCAAATTCAGACGCAGATTAGCTCGGTCAAGAATCAACTGCCACCCCAAGCTCAGCAACCGGTATTGACTGTGCAAATTGGTCAGTCGACTGCGGCGATGTACATGGGCTTTTATAGCGATGACATTCCGAACAATGCGATCACCGATTACTTGTTGCGGGTAGTTAAACCAAAGCTGGATGCTGTAGATGGCGTCCAAAATGCTGAAATCACTGGCGGCAGAAAGTTTGCTCTACGCGCTTGGCTGGATCGCGAGAAGATGGCTGGCCTTGGCGTAGGCGCGGATGATGTCTATAGTGCGATGGCCGCCAATAACTACCTATCAGCGGTGGGTAGTACTAAAGGCGACATGGTTGCCGTGGACTTAGTGGCTGGCACGGATCTACACACGCTCGATGAGTTCCGCAAATTGGTTGTCAAGAAAGATGGCATCAATATTGTCTATTTAGATCAAGTGGCAACCGTGAGCATGGGCTCCGAGGACTACAACACGAATGTTGCATTTAGTGGCAAGCGCTCAGTATTTATTGCCATCAAGGTAGCGCCTCAGGCGAACTTGCTTGATGTAGCTGAACGTGTTCGTGCCGCGGTGCCAGATATACAGAAGCAGTTGCCAACCGGTATGTCGGGCAAAGTAGTTTATGACTCCACTAAGTTCATTACTACTTCGATTGATGAAGTGGTGGCTACCTTACTAGAAGCGCTATTGATTGTGACAGTGGTGATCTACCTATTCTTGGGCAGTGCGCGTGCAGTTGCAGTTCCTGTGATTGCGATGCCACTCTCTTTAATTGGCACATTCTTCTTAATGCAGGTATTGGGTTACTCCATTAATTTACTGACGCTGTTAGCCCTAGTGCTTGCAATTGGCTTGGTAGTGGACGATGCCATCATTGTGGTTGAGAACGTTGACCGTCATATGAAGGAAGGTAAGTCGCCATTAGAAGCCTCCTTAATTGCTGCGCGTGAATTAGGCGGTCCAATTTTGGCAATGACGATTGTGTTGATCGCGGTCTATATTCCAATTGGCTTCCAAGGCGGCTTAACGGGGGCGCTCTTTACCGAGTTTGCCTTTACTTTGGCTAGTGCGGTGGCTGTATCAGGGTTGATTGCATTGACGCTTTCTCCGATGATGTGCTCACGCATCTTTACTGAAGAGCAAGAAGCCTCCTCCTTTGTACAAAAGATCGATCGTATTTTTGATAAGGTGCACCACAGTTATCAAACCACTTTGCGTGAACTCTTGAGTACTTGGCAGGTCATCATTGTGATGGGCGTGATTTTGTTGGGTGGAGTTGCTTACCTTTACGCCACAGCGCGTGCTGAATTAGCACCAACAGAAGACCAGGGCATTGTGTTGATGCAGGCTTCAGGCCCACCCAATAGTACCGTTAATCAGATGCAGACTTACGCTGATCAGATTTATCAAATATCAGCAGCAGAGCCTGAGTATGAGCAGATGTTCCAGATCACCAGTCCAACCAGTAGTTTTGGTGGTGTATTGCTTAAGGATTGGGATCAACGCAGTCGTAATGCCACGAAGTTTCAAGAAGATATGCAAAGCAAGTGGAATACGATCGCAGGCGCTCGCGTAGCAGCCTTCCAGTTCCCAGCTTTGCCTGGTGCGCAGGGATTGCCGGTTCAGGTGGTCATCAACACTACTGAGTCTTACGAGCAGCTCAACGAAGTATCCCAGGCAGTTTTAGATAAGGCTCGTCGCAGTGGAAATTTCTTCTTCGTGGATTCAGATTTGAAGATTGATAAGCCGCAAGACGTTTTAGAAATTGATCGTGAAAAAGTTGCCGCACTAGGTATGACTCAGCAGCAGGTGGGTAGCGCGCTATCTGCTGCTTTGGGTGGCGGTTACGTCAATTACTTCTCTGTAGCTGGCCGCTCCTATCGCGTTATTCCACAAGTAAAGCAAGTGGACCGCTTAAATCCGGATCAGATCTTGGATTACTACATCCGTACGCCTAGTGGACAGATGATTCAGGCGCGCACGATTGCAACGATTAAGCAAAAAGTAGTTCCACAATCTATCAATCACTTTCAGCAACTTAACTCTGCAACGATCTCCGGTGTGAGTACGCCATTTATTTCTCAAGCGGATTTACTTGAGTTTATGCGTCAAACTTTGAAAGAAGTCGCCCCCAATGGTTACACCATGGATTACGCCGGCCCATCCCGCCAGTTCATGGCGGAGTCAGGCGGTTTCTTGGTGACGATGTTCTTTGCGATCTTGATCGTGTTCTTAGTCTTAGCTGCACAGTTTGAAAGCTTCCGTGATCCGATCGTGATTTTGGTTTCGGTGCCACTTGCCTTGTTTGGCGCCCTTATCTTTATCAACCTTGGATTTACAACCTTGAACGTGTATACCCAGGTTGGACTTGTCACATTGATGGGCTTGATCAGTAAGCACGGAATCTTGATTGTGGAATTTGCCAATGAGCTGCAAGAGGCTGGCCGCAGTAAGTTGGACGCTATCGTAGAAGCAAGTAGTGTGCGTTTGCGCCCGATTCTGATGACTACTGCAGCGATGGTCTTGGGTGTCGTGCCTCTAGTGATCGCCTCTGGCGCCGGCGCTGCTGGCCGTCAATCGATGGGTATCGTGATTTTTACTGGTTTATCGATCGGCACTCTGTTTACGCTCTTTGTAGTGCCAGCGATGTACTTGTTTATTGGTGCAGATCACCATCAGAAGAAATTTAAGCAACAGTAATTTATTCCGCAAATGGTTAAAGAAAAAGGGTGAACTCAGTTCACCCTTTTCAATCGGAGCTTCTGACTTACTTCACAATATTGAGCTCTTTTTCTGCAACTACGCTGTACTTTGTTTCCGCCTCTATGCGTTGCATCCATGCTTCGACGTTCTGCAAAGAAAGACGTGGCCCAGTTTGCTCTGGAAAGGTTTCATTTAATAGAATCCATCTACTTACACAAAGTGCCAGTGGAATATCCCCAATGTTGAAAGAGTCTTCTGAGCAATAACGTTGATTGGCCAGCTGTTGATCAAGTAATGCGAGGAAAGCATTGGTATCTTGATATGCCTTGCGAATGACTTCGTAGTTTCTTTCGTTTTCAGGCGTCCGAGTTAGCCCAAGAAATGCAACGCGTAAACTTGGCCACATCGTACCTAGTTGCCAATCCATCCACTTCTCAGATTGGTACTGACTAGCGATGTCTGTTGGAAAGCGCTTCGACTTATCGTACTGACGAACCAGATATCGCAAGATGGTGTTGGATTCCCAGAGTACAAGATCACCGTCTTGCAGAGTCGGGACTAAGCCATTGGGGTTGAGTGCTAGAAATTCAGGGGTGCGATTTTTGCCAAAGTGAAGGCCTGCATCAATGCGCTCAAAATCTTTGCCTTCTTCCAGCCCCAGTTCTGCAAGGCACCAAAGTACCTTTTGCACATTGATGGAACTTTTTCTTCCCCATAAGCGAATCATGAGAATTCCTATTTTTTGGTATTTTTAAAGTGATGAATCTAAGCCCATAAATTTGCTATGTGCAAATATGAGTGGGTGACTTTCTGGGGTGTGCTTTAGGTTAAGTACTTTAGCAACGATGATGTTGTGATCGCCGCCGGTATGAACAGAAACGGTTTCACACTCAAAGTAAGCGCAGCATCCCTCAATTTGGGTTAGCCCGCTTACTGCAAGCTTATGGGGGATGCTCACAAATTGATTTTCTTTCACGGTAGCAAAGTGCATTGCCATTGCTTCTTGTGAGCGCTCCAAGACATGAATTAACTGTTTGTGACCCACTTCAAAATTGGGCATCAAACGTGAATGCTTCTTAAGGCTCCACAGAATAAGTGGCGGCTCTAGTGAAACAGTATTAAAGGAGCTGATGGTAATGCCGTGAGCATTCTGGTCGGCATCTAAGCAGGTTATGACTGTGACCCCAGTTGCAAAGGAAGAAAAGCCTTTGCGGAGCTCTTGGGAGGTAAATGGGGTCATCTTGTGAGCTTATTAAGTGTTTTACTTTGTTGTGGCTGGAGCAGGGACATCGGCAGGGATGGTCGTTCCTGGAATCGGGGTCAGGATTTCATTCTCTTCGGCTTTTACGCATTTAAAGCGATATTCCTTTCCAGCTTTAGAGAGGAAGCTTGCGCCCTGATAGAAATCATTCTTACAAGTCGTATTGGCAAAGTCCATCACGTCTTGAGGTGCTGCGCTGGAGGTAATTAAGCGCATATTGCCCATGGACATGTTAATTTGGCTCGATGAGCAGCCAATCAGAGCTAAGCCAGAAATCGTAGTTAATAGTAGAATTTTTTTCATGGAAACCTCCATAATCAGCAATGCTCGTTAGGATAAACCTATTACGTATTTGCTGTGGGGAATGCAGCGCTTTTAAAAGGAAGAGACATGTTTAACGCGATTTTGGTAAATAAAGATGATCAGGGTTATCGGGCTGAGCTTGCTCAGGTCGATGAGGCTAGTTTGCCCGAGGGAGATGTCAGAGTTAAGGTGCTCTATTCCACGCTAAATTACAAAGATGGCCTGGCCATTACTGGCAAGGGTCCGGTGGTACGTAGCTTTCCTATGGTTCCCGGTATTGATTTCGCAGGGGAAGTGTTAGAGAGCGCTAGCCCAGAATTTAAGGCTGGCGACATGGTGTTACTCAATGGTTGGGGCGTTGGTGAAGGTCATTGGGGTGGATTGGCTCAACAGGCGCGCGTGAAATCCGAATGGCTTATTCCCTTGCCAAAAGGATTTACTGCTAAGCAGGCCCTAGCGATTGGTACTGCTGGCTACACCGCAATGCTGTGTGTGATGGCTTTACAAAAGCATGGCCTTAAGCCTAGT
This sequence comes from Polynucleobacter sp. 78F-HAINBA, assembly GCF_018882325.1. Lineage (GTDB taxonomy): Bacteria > Pseudomonadota > Gammaproteobacteria > Burkholderiales > Burkholderiaceae > Polynucleobacter. Next base: position 58,980 of record NZ_JACVOQ010000005.1, read on the forward strand.
GATGGCGAGGTCTTGGTGACTGGCGCCGCAGGTGGTGTTGGCAGCTTTGCTATTACTCTTTTGAGCAAGCTGGGCTTTACGGTTGTTGCCAGTACTGGTCGTATGTCTGAGGCTGATTATTTGAAGAAATTAGGCGCGAGCGAAGTGGTTGATCGTGCCGCACTCTCGGCTCCTGGTAAGCCTTTAGCAAAAGAGCGTTGGGCAGCGGTAGTCGATAGCGTTGGTAGTCATACATTAGCTAATGCCTGTGCTCAAACCAAGAGTGATGGTGCGGTTGCCGCTTGTGGTCTTGCTCAAGGAATGGATTTTCCATCGACTGTTGCGCCATTCATTTTGCGTGGCGTCACTTTGTATGGCATCAATAGTGTGACAGTACCAAAAGCAAAACGCATTGCTGCTTATGAGCAATTGAGTAAATTGGTTGATCTCAAAACTCTAGAGGAGATCTCTCACGAAATTAGTTTGGAAGATTCCATTAAATATGCGGCAGAGCTGATGGCGGGCAATGTGCGCGGTCGCTTAATTGTGGATGTCAATAAATAAGCAATTAAAAATGCTTACTGTGGTGCTTGAGGTTTGCGTGTTTCCAGTTTTTCCCAGACCTCAAGCTTGTCAGAGTTAGAATGTTCTGACCAGTCTGCAATCTCCGATAGCGTGCGATAGCAGCCACGGCAAAAACCATTTTCAGGGTTGATGTCGCACCAGTTGATGCAAGGTGATGGAACTGTTGTCAAAGCAAACCTAGAATAGAAAAAATGAATACCAAAAACCAATCCAGCGATCTTAGTTCTATTCATTATCCCTTAGCCGATGCTTTGCCGGAAGTGGGGAGCTCAATGGAGGTCGCACCTGGTGTTCGTTGGTTGCGGATGCGCCTACCGTTTGCCTTAGACCACATCAACTTATGGCTGCTACGTGACGAGTTTGAAGGCGTTCAGGGCTGGACCATCGTGGATTGTGGGATTGCAAATGATGAGACAAAAGCAGCTTGGGATCAGATCTTTACTACGCAGCTAGAGGACTTGCCGGTACTCAGGGTGATCGTGACCCATATGCATCCAGACCACGTGGGGCTCTCTCAATGGCTTTGCGAAAAATGGAATGCGCCGCTTTGGATTTCGATGACGGATTATTTAACCGCGCAATGGCTGAGCCACAAAGAGGGCGGTGCTGCGGTTGGTGCACGTGCTGGCGGCGGCGGTTCTGCAGATCACTTTCAGAAGCATGGATTGATTGCGCCAGAAGATTTAGAAAAAATTCGGGCGCGTTCAAATTACTATAGCAATATGGTTCCGGGTGTGCCCAGACAATATCGTCGCATCATCGATGGTGAAATGATTTTGATTGGTGGACATGAGTGGCAAGTGATCATGGGATTTGGTCATGCACCTGAACATGCTTCACTCTTTTGCAAAGATCTCGGCGTATTAATCTCTGGTGATATGTTGTTGCCGCGCATCTCCACTAATGTCAGTGTCTATGATGCTGATCCAGATGCAGATCCTTTGGGTTTATATCTGAGCTCTTTAGATCGATATCTCCCGCTACCCGATGACGCATTAGTGCTGCCATCGCATGGCAAGCCATTTACAGGAATGAAGCCGCGGATTGATCAGTTGAAAGCGCATCACGATGAGCGCTTGGCAGAAACTCTTGGAGCATGTGAAAAACCGGCAACTGCTCGTGAGATAGTGCCGGTTTTATTTAAGCGTGAATTAGATATTCACCAAATGACATTTGCTATGGGTGAGGCTATTGCTCATCTGAATTACCTACTTCGTCGAGGAAAGTTGAGTCGCCAGCTTTGCGACGACGGCGTGTTGCGGTTTTGCGTGGTTTAGAAGCCTTTGTTCCAGACTCTTCAGTAGATCCGCCGGTAGCGGCAGCAGCAGTTGCTGAAACAGCATCCCCGAATGATTTGAGGGCCATCATGGTGGCATGTTGCACTTCTAGGCCTTGGATTGTGGACTTCAGGATATTGAGGTTGAGGTTAAGCCAGTTTTCAACGCTTTTGAGGTCCTTGATGCGCTTTTCTAGCTCATCAGTATCTAGCCCTGGAAATGCTGAGCCAAAACCCCCTGCAGCCTTGGAGGCATCTGTAGTGAAGGGAAATTGCCCTGGCGTCGATCCGCCTGCTCCCTGGCCCCACATGGTTTTCATCATTTCTAGGCTTTGATTGAATTCAGGGATAGTTCCAAACATAGGGCGGGCTCCGGGTCAGATAAAAGTGGCTTAATGCCAATACAATAAGAGATTCTAGAGATTAATCCCGGTTAAGCAATGCAATCTAATGGTTTATCCCAGCCTTACACCCGTGGTCAGGCACTTCCCGAGCTACTGAAGCAGCGCATTCTGATTTTGGATGGCGCTATGGGCACCATGATTCAGCAATGCAAGCTCAATGAGGCGGATTACCGTGGATTGCCCACTAGCAAGCGCTTTGAGGCTCATCCTGGTGACATCAAGGGCAATAACGAACTCCTAGTTCTCACTCAGCCACAAATCATCAGCAAGATTCATGAGCAGTATTTGGATGCGGGTGCAGACATTATTGAAACCAATACTTTTGGCGCTACTTCTGTTGCGCAAGAGGATTACAAAATGGCTGGCTTGGCACGTGAGATGAATGTCATCTCTGCTCAATTGGCCCGTGCCGCCTGTGAAAAATACTCTACGCCAGATAAGCCACGTTTTGCGGCGGGCGCAATTGGACCTACCCCAAAGACGGCCAGCATTTCTCCGGATGTGAATGATCCAGGTGCTCGCAATGTAACGTTTGATGCATTGCGCGCTTCCTATCGCGAGCAGATTGAAGGCCTCTTTGAAGGTGGCGTTGATTTATTTTTAGTCGAAACCATTTTCGACACACTGAATGCTAAAGCTGCATTGTTTGCCTTGGATGAATTCTTTGAAGAAACTGGCGAGCGTTTGCCAGTGATGATTTCAGGTACGGTTACTGATGCTTCTGGCCGTATCTTGTCGGGTCAAACAGTCGAAGCATTCTGGAATAGTTTGCGCCACATCAAGCCATTAACTTTTGGTTTGAACTGCGCCTTAGGTGCTGCACTAATGCGTCCTTATATTGCTGAGCTTGCTCGCATTTGCGATGCCGCTGTATCTTGCTATCCCAATGCCGGCTTGCCCAACCCAATGAGTGATACCGGCTTTGATGAAACACCAGAAATTACATCCAGCCTTGTCGATGGCTTTGCAAAAGATGGCTTAGTCAATCTCGTAGGTGGTTGCTGTGGAACGACGCCGGACCATATTCGTGCCATTGCTAATGCGGTTGCTAAGCGCAAGCCACGTGCCTTCTATCGCGAGAGCGCAGAGGTGTCGGCATGAATAAGACTACGAAGGTAATGCCGCCAATGAAGCTCTCGGGCTTAGAGCCTTTTAATGTTACAGCCGATGTTGGCTTTGTGAATATTGGTGAGCGTACTAACGTCACAGGCTCCAAAGCATTTGCACGCATGATTTTGAATAATCAATTTGATGAAGCCTTGGTAGTTGCAAGACAGCAAGTTGAGAATGGTGCTCAAGTCATTGATATCAATATGGATGAGGCGATGTTGGATTCGGAAGCGGCGATGACGCGCTTCTTGAATTTGATTGCTTCAGAACCAGATATTGCTCGTGTACCAATCATGATCGACTCTTCTAAATGGAGTGTGATTGAGGCGGGTCTGAAATGTATTCAAGGCAAGCCGATTGTTAACTCAATTTCTCTCAAAGAGGGCGAAGAGCCTTTCAGAAAACAAGCGCGTCTAATTCGTCGTTACGGCGCAGCTTCTGTAGTGATGGCATTTGATGAAGTAGGTCAAGCGGATACTTTTAAGCGCAAGACTGAAATTTGTCAGCGCTGCTATCAAATTCTTGTGAATGAGATTGGCTTCCCAGCAGAAGATATTATTTTTGATCCCAATATCTTTGCCATTGCGACTGGTATTGAGGAGCATGACAACTACGCGGTAGATTTCATTAACGCCACCCGTTGGATTAAAGAAAATCTACCGGGCGCGAAGGTGAGCGGTGGCGTCTCTAATGTGAGCTTCTCTTTCCGCGGTAACGATCGCGTACGTGAAGCCATTCATACCGTGTTCCTGTATCACGCTATTCAAGCGGGTATGGACATGGGTATTGTCAATGCGGGACAGCTTGGTGTTTATGCAGACTTGGATCCAGAATTACGTGAGCGCGTTGAAGACGTGGTGCTCAATCGCTTTAAAGAAAAAGACGGTAAGACTCCAACTGAGCGCTTGCTGGATATTGCCGATCAATTTAAGGGCGGTGGCGCCAAGCAAGTAGAGAACTTGGTGTGGCGTGAAGCACCCGTGCGTGAGCGTTTAACCCATGCTTTGGTGCATGGCATCACTACTTTTATTGAAGAAGATACTGAAGAGCTGCGTGCCCAAATTATGGGTGCGGGCGGTCGTCCTATCGAGGTTATCGAAGGCCCTCTAATGGATGGCATGAACGTTGTTGGCGACTTGTTTGGCGCTGGCAAGATGTTCTTACCGCAAGTGGTTAAGAGTGCGCGTGTCATGAAACAAGCGGTAGCGATTTTGATTCCCTATATTGAGGAAGAAAAGCGCCTGCATATTGCTTCTGGAGGCGAAGCCAAGGCCAAAGGCAAGATTGTGATGGCGACTGTTAAAGGTGACGTGCACGATATTGGTAAAAACATTGTGACAGTAGTGCTGCAATGTAATAACTTTGAAGTTGCCAATATGGGCGTGATGGTGCCTTGCGCAGAAATTCTGAAACGTGCCAAAGAAGAAAAAGCAGACATTGTTGGGCTATCTGGTTTGATCACTCCATCCTTAGAAGAGATGACTTACGTTGCTCAAGAGATGCAGCGTGATGATTATTTCCGTGAGCGTCAAATTCCATTGATGATTGGTGGTGCTACCACTTCTCGTGTGCATACCGCGGTGAAGATTGCACCTCATTACGATGGCCCTGTGGTCTATGTGCCTGATGCGTCCCGCTCAGTATCCGTTGCATCAAGCTTGCTATCCGATGAAAGCGCCAAGAAATTTATTCAAGATCTGCGCGATGACTATGTCCGTATTCGTGAGCAGCATGCCAACAAAAAAGCATCACCAACGATCTCTTTAGAAGCAGCACGTAAGAATCGCGAGCTGATTGATTGGGCTAGTTATGTGCCTGAGAAGCCGAAGTTTATTGGGCGCCGTGTTTTCAAGAATTTTGCTTTAAGTGACATTGCTAAATACATTGATTGGACACCATTCTTTCAGACCTGGGATTTGGCTGGTAAGTTCCCAGCAATCTTGGATGATGAAGTCGTTGGCGTAGAGGCTCGCAAAGTATTTGAAGATGGCCAGGCTCTATTAGATAAATTAATCAAAGGTCAGTGGTTGCAGGCTGATGCAGTAGTCGCTTTCTATCCAGCAAGCACGATAGGTGATGACATCGTCTTATACAGCGATGAATCGCGTGAGCACCCCTTATTTGTTTGGCACAACTTACGTCAGCAGTCTGAGCGCCCAGTAGTTGATGGCGTTCGTCGACCTAATCGTTGCTTGGCAGATTATGTGGCGCCAAAAGATTCTAAGGTGGCTGACTACCTTGGTTGCTTTGCTGTGACGACTGGTCATGGTGTTGAGAAAAAAGTTGCCGAGTTTCATGCAAAGCATGATGACTACAGTGCAATCATGTTGCAATCCTTGGCCGATCGTTTGGCAGAAGCATTTGCAGAGTTGATGCACCATCGCGTTCGTACGGATCTTTGGGGTTACGCAACTGATGAGATTTTGACGAATGATCAAATGATCAATGAGGAATACCGTGGTATCCGTCCGGCGCCAGGTTATCCAGCTTGTCCTGCACATGAAGTGAAAAAAGATTTATTGCGCGTCATTGGTTCAGAAGATATTGGTATGACCTTGACTGAGTCGATGGCTATGAACCCAGCTTCTAGTGTCAGTGGTTTTTACTTGGCACACCCAGATGCGCGTTATTTCAATGTGGGCAAGTTGTCAGCAGACCAGATTGAAGATCTTGCTAAGCGCCGTAATGAATCTGTTGAAGACATCCGTCGCCAGCTGGCTAGCTCGATCGACTAAGAACTTCCTTGATGTGGTGCTTTAAACGCCCCACATCACTGGTTCATCTTTGGCTTTAGCCTGCTTCATGAGCTCTAGGAAGGGATAGGCGCGCTGCCCCAGCCTGTCGGCCAGCTTCGGTTTCTCAGTATTTTCTTGATCAGCCGCATTACTTTTAGCTCGCTCTTCCAGGTCTTTCAGAATGGCGGTTTCTAGGGCGATGATGAGGGCTGGCAATTGCTCAACCGTCAAAATACCTCTCGGCTCTAATGGGCGGCCCAAAATTTCAAAGATTCGCTGGGTCAGATCAGCCAGCATGATGACGTCAGGACCCGCTTTGGAGCGAAATTGATAGATCATTTCGATAGCTTACCACCTGATAAACTCACTTATCTATGTTGTTAACTAATAAAAATCGTTTAATTGAAATGCTGAGCGCAGCCCTGCAGGGTTTGGCTCAGGAGCGTGGTTTGGGCGATGCCCCTGCGCCTCGTTTGGAGCGCCCTAAGGCGGTAGACCACGGAGATGTCGCTTGCAATATTGCCCTCCAGCTCTCTAAAGCTTGGAAGCTAAATCCTAGGGAGTTGGCACAAGCGTTGGTTGAGCGCCTAGAGCAGCAACCCGGCTATGGCGACCTCATCGCCTCTTGCGAAATCGCGGGCCCTGGATTTATCAACTTTCGCCTGAGCAATGCCGCTAAAACTGCGGTGGTACAAGAGGTTCTCACGGCAGGATCCCAGTTTGGTCAGTTAGCTCCAGAAGCGGCCCCGGTCTCCAGTGCCATGATTGAGTTTGTGTCTGCTAATCCGACTGGACCACTACACGTTGGTCATGGCCGTCAGGCTGCACTCGGCGATGCCTTGGCAAACTTATTAGCAACGCAGGGCATTAAAGTGCACCGCGAGTTTTATTACAACGATGCTGGAGTCCAGATTGCGAATTTGGCACTCTCTGTGCAGGCTCGATTAAATGGACTTAAACCAGGTGATGCTGCTTGGCCAGAGAGTGCTTATAACGGTGAATACATTGCAGAGATTGCAACCGCTTTTAAAGCTTCATCTGAATATAAAGATGAGCTTGAAGCTATCCGTCAATTTGCTGTGGCGTATTTGCGCAATGAACAAGATATCGATTTAAAAACATTTGGCGTCAAGTTTGATTGCTACTACCTAGAGTCTTCTTTGTATACCGATGGCAGTGTTGCAAAAATTGTTGAAGAGCTGCAGAGCATTGGTAAGACCTATGAGTCTGAGGGTGCACTTTGGCTCAAGACAACGGATGATGGTGATGATAAAGATCGCGTCATGCGAAAGTCTGATGGTAGCTTTACCTACTTTGTGCCTGATGTTGCTTATCACACCAGCAAATGGAATCGTGGCTTTGAAAAAGTGATTAATGTCCAGGGCAGTGATCACCATGGCACGATCGCACGCGTGCGCTCAGGCTTACAAGGTGTGGCTCAGAAGCGTGGTTGGGATATTCCAAAAACCTATCCTGAGTATGTATTGCATAAGATGGTGACAGTGATGCGCCATGGTGAAGAAGTCAAAATCTCTAAACGTGCAGGCTCCTATGTGACTGTGCGTGACTTGGTTGAGTGGTCTGGTGGAGTTACGCCAGAGATGACTGCTGATGAGCGCGAGCTTGCGCTGCAGCGCGGACGCGATGCTGTGCGTTTCTTCCTCATCTCTCGAAAAGCCGATACTGAATTTGTATTTGATGTTGATTTGGCATTGCAGCAAAATGATGAGAACCCAGTTTTCTATGTGCAATACGCTCATGCTCGCATTTGCTCAATTTTGACTCAATGGGGCGGACAAGTTTCTGACCTGAAGGGCGCGGACCTTTCTTTGTTACAAAGCAAAGCTTCCGATCATTTATTGCGCCGCCTAGCTGAATACCCAGAAATGCTTACTGATGCAGCGGCAGACTTGGCGCCACATGCTTTGGCTTTCTACTTACGTGATTTAGCGGGAGACTTCCATACTTTCTATAACGCAGACCGCGTTTTGGTGGACGACCCTGCATTGAAATTAGCTCGCCTCGCCTTACTCTCGGCGACTCGTCAAGTGCTTGAAAATGGATTAAAAGTATTGGGTGTATCAGCACCCGCTAAGATGTAAGCTGTAGTACTTGCTAGCGCTTAAGAAGTAAAAAGAAGGATGGGGACACGATGAAAAAAAACAATCAACACACCAGCTTCGCTCCAAAGACACAGTCTTCGAGCCCCGAGTATGGCGGCACTATTCTTGGTTTTATCTTAGGGCTTGGAGTTGGCCTGGGGGTTGCTTTTGTGATCGCCTTTTACCTTTCAAAAAATACACCCCAAGAGCGTCCTGGAGTTAGGGCCCCCAATCTCCCCTTAACCATTAAGTCAGGACCGGCTCCTGCCGAAGGAGAGGCTGCTGCTCCAGCGGAAGCGCTCGACCTGAATAAGCCTTTGCAAGGTAAGTCTGCTGCACCTGCCGCTAGTGCGCCAGACCCCATTGCTGACTTGGCTAATGGCAAGAAGCCAGTGGATGCGGCTCCAGCCTCTGCTGCAAAATCAGACGCTATCTATTTCTTACAAGTTGGTGCGTTTAATAAGCGCGCTGATGCGGATGCGCAAAAAGCGAGTTTGGCTATTCAGGGTATTCAGTCTCAATTGAGTGAGATCAGTAGTGAAGGCAATACACTCTGGCGTGTTCGCGTTGGACCGTACAACAGTGTTGAAGAAAGCAATCCTGTGCGAGATAAGTTAAATGGCATGGGCATTAAACCGAGCGTTATTAAATCTAGCAAATCATGATTACATTATCTAAGTCTAAGAGAGCCCTTTTATCTGCGACCATTCTTGGCCTGGCCTTTTCTTTTTCAGGCCTTGCTACTGCGCAAAGTCCTAAGATCGAAGAGGGATTTGATTACCGCATTCTGCCTGTTCCTCAGCCGGTTGAATCTAAGGGCAAGGTAGAGGTTATCGAGTTCTTTTGGTATGGTTGCCCACATTGCTATGACTTTGAGCCAGAGTTAAATGCTTGGCTTAAGCGCCAACCAAAGGATGTCACATTCCGTAAGGTGCCGGTTGCCTTCCGTGATGACTTCATGCCACACAGCCAATTGTTCTATGCCTTAGAGGCCATGGGCAAGGGTGAGGCGATGAATGACAAAGTGATGTACGCCATGCATAAAGAAAATAAGCGCCTCATGACAGAAAATGAGATAGCAGATTGGGTCGCTTCTCAGGGTATTGATCGCAATACTTTCTTGGCTACATACCGTTCATTTGCGGTTGTTTCTAAAGCACGTGCGGCAAGACAGATGGCTGATGCTTACCGCATTGATGGTGTGCCAACTATTGTGATGCAGGGCCGCTATGTGACCTCTCCATCAATTGCTGGAACCAAAGCTAAAGCGATTGCAGTGATGGATTACTTGGAGCAAAAAATCCGCAAGGATAAGTACAAGTAATTCAGGGTCTTAGATTTTGACGAAGCGTCTTACTATCCAAAAATAGAGTGGGTAAGGCAGGATTCTGAGGAACTTTAAGAATCCTGAAAACCGCTTAGGGAAGTGAATATCAAATTCTCCAGCCTGTAGTCCTGAGAGAATTTCTGTTGCAGCCTCCTCAGCAGTAATGAGTGCTGGCATTTCAAAATCATTCTGTGCAGTCGCTTCGGTTGCTACAAACCCTGGTGAAATCATGTGCACGCTCACACCCTGCGGTAGCAAGTCGTAGTACAGGGTTTCGCAGAAGTTAATAATTCCTGCTTTGCTAGGTCCATAGGCCAAGGCTTTTGGCAATCCACTGTATCCAGCTACGCTACCAACGATGGCAATATGACCAGCATGCTCTTTGAGCATATTGGGTAAAACAATGCTGACCGCTCTCATGGGGCCAAGTAGGTTTGCATCAATTGTTTTCTGCGCAACTTCAAACTCAAAATTATCGGCGCGTAATGGTGTGTATACGCCCGACACAAATAGCAATAGGTCTAAGCCACCCCAGGCTTCAAGGATGGTCTGGTAGGCGGAAATGAGCTGTTCTTGCTGAGTGACATCTAGCGGCAGGACTAAGGTCTGCCCCAGTGCTGCGGATTGTGCGATGGTATTGAGTTTCTCAGCGCGACGACTAGAAAGAGCAACTCTTGCACCTGCCTTGATAAAGGCTTGTGTACAGGCCTCACCAATTCCGCTGGAAGCGCCAATGATCCAAATACGTTGATTTACAAATGAATCAAATCCTTTTTGTTTCATGGGCGCAGGGCATCGTTCGAGTGGGTAACATCTGAATGTTTGAGGGTGTATTGCACGACATCAATATTCTTTTCGGAGAATCCAGCAGCGCAGTACATAAGATAGAAATTCCACAGTCGAATAAAAGCTTCATCAAATCCAAGGCGATAGATTTCTTCAATCTTGTGATTAAAGCTGTCGCGCCATAGGCATAAGGTTTTGGCATAGTCAGCACCAAATGCAAACTCTGCCTCAACCTCTAAACCCGCATTAGCTGCAGCAGCCTTGAATTTAGAAGGTGAGGGAAGCATACCGCCTGGGAAAACGTATTGCTGAATAAAGTCGGTGCTATGACGATAGCGATCAAACAAGTCCTCTGCAATCACGATAGTTTGGATGCAGGCTCGGCCACCCGCTTTCAGTCGCTTAGCAACTGTTTGGAAGTATTCGCCCCAATGGTTCTCGCCAACTGCTTCAAACATTTCAATGGAGGCAATACCATCAAATTGTTCTGCGCAGTCCCGATAGTCCTGAAGGCGTACCTCGAATTTCTGTTGATTACCCACCTCTGTATTAACTTTTTGAAGTCTAGTATCTGCAAAGGCTTTTTGCTCTGTGGATAAAGTTAAGCCTGTAACTTGATTGCCATTGCGTAAGGCCTCTTCCATAAATCCACCCCAGCCACATCCAATTTCTAGTAGTTGGTCACCCGGTTTAGCGTGGATGGAGTCTAGTATGCGTTTGATCTTGGCGCGCTGCGCATCCATCAGGGATTGCTTGTCTCCCTCAGAGAACCAGGCGCTTGAATAGCTCATTGACGGATCTAGCCACAGGGTATAGAACGCATTGCCTAGGTCATAGTGCGCATGAATATTTTTACGACTTCCAGATTTGGAATTGTCTCTAAACCAATGCTTCAAGCGATACGCTATAGAACCTAACCAGCTTCCATAGATTGCTTTTTCTAAAATGTTGCGATTTCGAATGGCTAATTCCAGCAAGGCTTTAAGGTCAGGCGTATTCCATTCGCCTCGAATATAGCTCTCGGCAAAGCCAATATCGCCATGAGATAAAACTTGCTTAAATACTGACCAGTCTAAAACTTGAATTTCTGCATGCAGTTGGTCTGAGCTATTTCCAAACTCCCTTACTTCCTTGTTTGGTAATGTAAGAACCAAATGCCCGCTACGCAATTCCGCTAGGAGACTTAATAAAGTCTGTGTGCTTGCACGGTATTGTTGTTGCTTAGACTCCCGCTTCTCCGGACGGGAGAATGTGAGTCGAGATAGCAGGGATTGACCGGGGCGATTCATCTAGTAATTTCAAGTTCTGGTGGTTTAGGTTTTGAATAAAAGGGTACTCCTTTTAGCCACAATTTCAATGCCTGCCAGTGAATCCGGCCGATGACACCTAGGCTCATCAGCGGGTACCGCAAGAAGGCACGATAGAGGGCGCTTTTACTCAGTGCCTGAGCAAGACCGCTGATACTGGTGTTGATCAATGGGGCTCCATCTTCATGGAGCTCAATTCGGCAAACGATATTTCGCTTTGAATGACTATCCTGGGGAAATAAGAAGCGGAAGTGATATTCCCCTCGAACATCACAGAAAGGTGATACGTGGAAGACCTTCTTGCTCACCAGAGTCTCTCCAGATTGCACGGCTTTTCCAGAGTCATGATGAAGTAAGTAGCAGTGTCGTTCGCCAAAGGTGTTATTCACCTCGGCTAGCACTGCTTGAACCTGACCATTGGCTCGGGTACAGATCCAAAAACTGACAGGATTGAAGACATAGCCTAGTACGCGTGGGAAGGTTTGTAGCCAAATCTCGCCATCAATATTCTGGATGTTGTTTTCTTCAAGAATTGTTTCGATCCAGGACAGGCTATCCTGACTTCCTAGGCCATGGTCTTGATCGAAGAATGAAAACAGTCCAAACCGATTGTCTCTAAGACCATGTTTACTGAGTAACGCTGGATCATTCCTACGCGCACGCATTGGAATAGACAAAGTAAATACACCATAGCCAAACGCATTTTTAGCGGGACGAAAACGCCGATGCTTAACCGCTCCGAAATTAATCGTTGGCAAATTCATTTACTGAGCATCTTTAATGGAGCTAGATTTAACGCGATGAGAGATGCTTTCCATTAGATCCATTGCGACCAATTCGCCTGATCGCAGACCATCTTCATGAAAGCCAAAGCCAGTCCATGCGCCGCAATACCAAATTGAGGAGTTGCCCTGAATTAAAGGCAGTGCCTTTTGGGCCTGGACTGCGCGCATATCAAAGACTGGATGCGAGTAATGAATTTCTTCATGCACTAAGCTTGGCTTGGGATCAGTCAGTGGGTTCAAGCTCACAATAATCTGCGTGCTCTCGAATGCCTTAGGCAGAGGTTGCAAGCGGTTAATTAAATAATTAACGCTAACGTGTTGTTGTGCAGTTGGTGTTGCACCCGATTTTGCAGTGTAGTTCCAGGCCGCCCAGCAGCGCTCGGTAGTTGGCAAGAAATTGATATCAGTATGCAAAATCGCACGATTCTTTTGATAAGGAACCGAGGCTAAAATATTACGAGCATCTTGGTCAATGCCATGAACTAAGTCTAAAGTTTGATCGCTATGACAAGCCATGACTACTTCATCAAACCAGTGTGACCCAGATGCGGTAATGACTTCAGCCTGAGAGTTTTCAGTTTGACTTGCATTAACTCGGGTTGCGGATTCGCGCACAAATTGGACTTGATGTTTCTCAAGGGCCGCCACTAAAAGCTTTACATATTCTCTTGAACCGCCTTTAACAGTAAGCCATTGCGGGCGATTCTGAATTTGCAAAAGGCCGTGATTATGGCAGAAACGCACCATAGTTTGAATTGGAAACTCTAGCATCTGCTCAACAGAGCATGACCAGATAGCACCAATCATCGGTAAGAAATAATTCTCTCTGAAGCTGGTGCTAAAGCGGTTGCGATCTAAAAAATCTTTAATACGCTCATCAGGTTCTGAGTATTCAAGCTTAGAGGTGATTTGTTCTTCGGCAAGCTGAGTAGCAAGACGATTGAAGCGCAAGATGTCATAGGCCATTCTCCAAAATGAAAGCGAGAATAAATTAGATCGTTGGCCAAAGAAAGAATTGAGGTCGTTACCAGCCCATTCTATTTTTTTGTTGTGCCCAGTTTTTTCGCTGGCATCAATCGATACTGAGAAAGACATTTCTGATGGAGCAATCGGCACTCCAATTTCTTCAAATAGACGAACTAAGCGAGGATAGGTTTTGCGATTAAATACTAAAAATCCAGTATCCACTCCATGAGTAGTCTTACCTTGAGGGGTTTCGAGCGTTAGGTCTACGGTATTGCTATGACCACCAATATGATTGCCGCCTTCGAATAGGGTGATGTCTAAATCTGGGTGCTGTCTTAATGCATATGCGCAGCCTAAGCCAGATATACCAGCGCCAATGATGGCAACTTTTTTCTTACCCACTAAATTTTCTCTCCAAGAAGTTTTTCTATCTCGCCAGTAATGCTGCTACTCGATGGTTTAGTCATGCTGCCATAGGAGTCCACAACATTGCCGTTGCGATCAATGAGGTATTTATAAAAATTCCACTTAGGAGTTGTACCAGTTTTAGCAATCAACATCTTAAATAAAGGATTGGGATTGCTGCCGCTGACTGAGCTCTTGGCAAACATGGGGAACTTCACGTCATAGGTATTTTTACAGAAGTCAGCAATCTCTTTGTTGCTACCCGGCTCTTGTTGTCCAAAATCATTGGATGGAAATCCCAGTACAACTAAGCCACGATCTTTATATTTGGCATACAGCTTCTCAAGACCTTCATATTGGCTGGTGAAGCCACAAAAGCTGGCTGTATTGACGACCAGAATGACTTTGCCTTGATATTGGCATAGATTTTGAGGTGCCTCATCCTGTAGTCTGGGGAAGGTGTGTGACAAGAGGGGGCTGCAGCTGGCCGAAGCTGGAGGAGCTGCCTTTGCAAATTGCATTGCCGGCAGCAGCAAAAATAGTGCTAGTAAGTAGCTAGGCATATTGCGAGTCATCTTGAACCTTAGGGTGGGACTGGGATGTCCAAGTCTAAGACATTCTGGCAAATATCGTTGAGCCTAGCGCAATGCCATTAATATGACGCTATGAGCTCTTTACCTTTACCTTCTTTTGAGTCTAAAGTCTGCCCCCCGGCAGAGTTAGAGGCCCGCATTGCGGCGCTCCCAAGGCCCCTGGTATTTACGAATGGAGTCTTTGATATTCTGCATCGCGGACATGCCAGTTACTTGGCTCAAGCACGTGCCTTAGGTGCTAGCCTTGTGGTGGGGGTGAACTCAGATGCCTCAGTGAGGATGTTGGGGAAGGGTGATGACAGGCCTATTAATACCGAGGCTGACCGCCAAGCTTTATTGGCGGCGCTGGAGAGCGTGGATTTAGCTGTGATGTTTACAGAGCAAACCCCAGTCAATCTGATTGAAAAAATTCATCCGGATATCTACGTTAAGGGTGGAGATTATGAAATCGATACTCTTGAAGAAACTCGCTTGGTGAAGACTTGGGGCGGTAAAGCAGTCGCTATTCCATTTCTGTATGAGCGCTCTACGACAACCCTGTTAGGCAAGATCCGAACTAGCTAAAGATTTTGTAAGAGCCAAGCCCAAAGCCCGCGCAGTACCAAACCTTCAATCGGTTCAACAGGAAGCGCTGACAACTCTGGAAACCGTTTGATTTCATTTGCCAAAATTTTGGCGTTGCCACCATCAAGCCAAATTCGCTCGACAGGATGATTCATGGCCTTAGCTAAATAAGCCGCGCGCAGTATCGCTCCTATTTGCGCCGCATCACAACCACCAGTAATAGCTTCATCCGTCGTTGTGCCAAAGCTTGCTTGAGCCTCAGAATTGCTAGTGCGAACCGCAAGTGGAAGTTGGGCTGTATTTTGTTGAAGGCTTTCTTGCATCAGGCTAAGGCCCGGCAAGATCCAGCCGCCGTAATGAACGCCGTTGCCACCCAATAAGTCAATAGTGGTGGCTGTTCCTGCATTAATCACCAGTGTGTTCGTATTTGAGAGTGCTCTTGCACCAATGAGTGCTGCCCATCGATCTGCACCCAGCTTGTTTGGATCTTGATAGAGTGTGCGCACACCATCGTAAGCACTGCTACCTGTAAATTGCTTCCACTCAAGGTCTTGCCACTGCGGAAAGAGGCTACGTAGATTTTCAATGGCAGCATCACCTGCTACACAGCAAAATGCAATCGCATCTGGCTTTGGCAATGTTTTAGAAATGTAGTCAGATAGTTCGGCGCGTAGCTCGGGCGATTGGAAAGACTTAGTACTAATCGATCCAGAGTATGCCCACAGTTTTTTATTCCTGTCCGCAATATTCTGTGTGGATTCAACGGCGGCCCATTTAAGCCGAGTGTTGCCAAGATCAAATACTAAATACAGACTCATGATTGAACTCGCAAAGAAACATCGCCTGCATGAATGGCAATCAATTTGTCATGCTGTTTTAGGAGGAGCGCGCCAGTGTCATCAACTCCGGAAGAAATTCCAATGATGGGATCCGTGCCTGTGCCTGAAATGCAAACTGACTGGTCATTGAAGGCATCCCAGCGTTCCCAGGAATTTTTAAAATAGCCAAATCCATATTGCTCAAATTGAGTCAAATGCTTTTCAAATGACTCAATTAGTTTTAGCCAAATAAATTCCGTATCGGGAATTGAGGTTTGATGCGGTATGAGTTGATCCAAGGTGGCAACATTAAGAGAGGATTGATCTTTCAAACCTTTTTGAATGAGTGCTGGGTTACGTAAGTTCAGACCTAGTCCGATTACCATCCAAGTGGGTGAATTTGGATTGCTCTGTCCACCTTCAATCAAGATGCCACCAAGCTTTGCATTGTTCAGTAGTAAATCGTTGGGCCACTTCAGTCGTAGACCCTGTTGATGAAGCGCATCCTCGCTAAGCCCCAGAGCTGTCGCAATGCCGGAAATAGCCGCCAAGCCGATAACTAGACTGAGCCCACTCAGTTCATTGGGGCGCTTCTGGAATGGGTAGGCCAAGGAAAAGCACAGAGTATCCTCAGGGTTGGAGAGCCAAACTCTTCCAGCTCGACCCTTGCCCGAGGTCTGCTCGTGGGCAATACGAGCAACGGGATCAATTAATTCCCCGGCACGCCAGCGGGCCAATAAATCATCATTAGTTGATTTGGTGGTGGCAACGCGCTCTAGGATGCAATTCGGACTCATTTTCCTATTGTAGAAAGATCTGGCCTAGCTGACCTAGAATGATGGAATGCATCACGAAGATCAGCGTCCTCGCAAGTTTGTTTGGCCACTCCAAGCAATGCCTTTGGCCAGAGCCATCAGCTTGAGCTATGCGCTTTTAATCGTCTATGTCAGTCTCAACCCCTTTGATTTCAACTTTGACAATGGAATTGCTGCTTGGGCGTGGTTAGATGCTCCTTTACCCCGCTTTATTACACTCTTTGACGTTTCGGTCAATATTTTGGCCTACATCCCCTTGGGATTTTTATTGGTCTTTGCCTGCTATCCACGATGGCGTAATTTCGTTGCTCTGGGTATCGCCTTGAGCTTTAGCGCGGCATTGGCTTTTAGCGTCGAGTCATTACAAACTTGGTTGCCCACTCGCATTCCCAGTCAAATGGATTGGTGGGCCAATGTTTTGGGTGGATTGATGGGCGGCCTCTTGGCGATCCCTTTGGGGCCTCAGTGGCTCTCTGGTAGCGCAGTACGCCGTCGTTTTGACCAGTGGTTTGGTTTGAACTGGGCAGCTTGCGCCTTATTTTTACTTTTTCCTTGGGCTCAGATCTATCCCCAGAGTTCGTGGTTGGGGACTGGGGTGTGGGGTCATGCGATTTTTGCCTCAGTCGACTGGGGAACGATGGTGGTGAATCATTTCGTCCAAGAATCCATCATTACGGCGGTTTGCTGGTTAGGAACCGGACTCCTACTATCTCTAGGTATGCGCGCAAAAGCGCCCCAGTGGAAAATCTTGAATAGCCTGCTTTGCTTCACCGTTTTGGTCAAAATTACCTTTACCGCATTGCAATTCGGGGCAGAATTCAGTTTTTCATGGCTTACCGCAGGCGCTATTTGGGGGATGGTATTGGGAACCCTGTTGCTGAGATGGGCACTTCAATTGCCTGTATCCAGTAAAGCTTGGCTTGCAATCGCTTGTTTGGTCAGCGCCACCCTGGCAATTAATCTCTTGCCGGACAACCCTTATTTCATTTTGACATTACGACACTGGTACCAAGGCCGACTATTACACTTTAATGAATTAATGCAATGGGTTTCCGTAGTATGGTTGCCATTAGCTTTGCTTTGGGCGCTCCGAAATAGAGCCACCTTTAATTTAAAACCTTGATTGAGATTTTTTATGAGTTTTAAGTACCATGTTTTTTTCTGTCTAAACCAGCGCAGTAATGGCGAAGACTGCTGCGATCGCCATAATGCTTTTGCATTATTTGACTATGCAAAAAAACGCGTGAAAGAGTTGGGACTGTCTGGCCCTGGAAACATTCGCATTAATAAGGCGGGATGTTTAGACCGTTGTGCTGATGGCCCTGTAGCGGTGATTTATCCAGAGGGTATTTGGTACACATTTGTGGATACCGAAGACATCGAAGAAATAATCCAGTCACACTTAATACAAGGACGCCCAGTAGAGCGTCTGCAGTTAGCTTAAAAAGATTTGAGAAAGTTTGCCTCATGAATAGCCGTACAAAAATAATTCATATTGATGGTGTTGTTGGTCAAATCGAAATGTCGATTGATCTTCCTGATGAATTAAAAAACAACCCTGATTTTGTAGTGAGAGGTTTGGCCTTGGTTGCACATCCACACCCGCTAATGGGTGGAACAATGGATAACAAGGTTGCGCAAACGATGGCTCGCGCTTTTAATCAATTGGGTTACGTCAGTGTGCGCCCCAATTTTCGCGGAGTGGGTGCTACAGCTGGTGTGCATGATGACGGCGTTGGCGAGATGGAAGACTTGCTACACGTCACCGATTGGATGCGCACACCTTCCAGCTGGAATCAATTTGAGGCTACCTCGCAACAGGCATGGGTGCAGACTGCGAATACCTTACCTTTGGTGGTTTCTGGATTTTCATTTGGAAGTTTTGTCGGAACGCATTTAGTGCAACGCTTAGCGGAGCTAGGACGCCCAGCTGAGCGGCTTGTCATGGTAGGTAGCGCAGCTGGCAAGTGGGTCCTAGCACCCGTTCCTGCTGATACGATTTTGATTCATGGCGAAGTGGATGAAACCATTCCCCTAATTGACGTTTTAGATTGGGCGCGTCCTCAAGAGTTAACAGTGCAAGTGGTGCCAGGAGCGGATCATTTCTTCCATCGACGTTTACATTGCATTCGCAACATCATCACAGGCGCTTGGTTGGGAATGCCCGATCATCGTAATCAATAAAGAAAATTGAGAAAGAGAAAAAGACATGACTGAAGATAGAAAATCCCTTATTGAATATCCATCAGAATTTCCAATTAAGGTGATGGGCAAGACTAACCCAGAGTATTTGCCTGCGATCTTGCATATTGCGCGTCAATTTGACCCTACTCTTGATGAGAGCAAGGTTGAGCAACGACCTTCTAAAGATGGAAATTATCTCGGTATTACTTTGCCAATTACTGCGACCAGCCGTGAGCAGTTAGATGAGTTGTACCGCACTCTATCGACACATCCTTTGGTGAGCGTTGTTCTCTAAATTATTTGCATGAGTTTTTTAGTAAAACATTTAGGGGTGGCTGACTACGAGTCAACTTATCAAGCGATGCGAGAATTTACGCAGCAGCGAGATAGCGATACTCCAGATGAAATCTGGATTCTGGAGCATCCTCCAGTATTCACATTGGGTTTAGCGGGAGATGCAAGTAATTTGCATTCCCCTAGCGATGAAATCCCGTTGGTACAGGTCGATCGTGGTGGCGAGATCACTTATCACGGGCCTGGGCAAATTGTGGTGTATCTACTGCTCGATCTGAGGCGATTGGGGATTTTTGTAAAAGAGCTTGTATCCCGAATTGAGCAGGCTTTGATTAATACTCTTGGTGACTTTGGAATTCAGGCAGAAAGACATGCTGGTGCACCCGGTATTTATGTTGCTCGGGAGAGTGCGATGCCATTGGAGTATCGGGGCGCCAAGATTGCTGCTTTGGGCCTCAAAGTCTCCAAGGGATGCTCCTATCATGGGCTTGCTTTGAATGTATCGACCGATTTAGCAGCTTTTGCCCGTATTCACCCATGCGGGTATGAGGGCTTAAGGACGGTGGATATGCAAACCCTTGGGATCAAGGACAATATAGACATTATTAGCCAAACCCTTTTAGGGCATTTGCAAAAGCAACTAAGTTCATCATGACCACCAATAAGCCGGATCTCGATATCACCGCCACTGGCAATAGTCGCCAGGACCTTAATTACGATGCTTCCCGTAAGCAGAAGTCGAGTGAAAAAACTGCGCGTATTCCGATCAAGATTGTTCCATTGGAGCAAGTGCTCAAAAAACCAGATTGGATTCGAGTTAAAGCTGCCTCTGGAAATTCTCGCTTCTCTGAGATTAAAAAGATTCTTCGTGAGAATGAGTTGGTCACAGTTTGCGAAGAGGCAAGTTGTCCCAATATTGGTGAATGTTTCGGCAAGGGCACTGCTACCTTCATGATCATGGGTGACAAATGTACCCGTCGTTGTCCATTTTGTGATGTGGGTCACGGTAGACCAGATCCGCTAGATACCAAAGAGCCTGGTAATTTAGCGCGTACGATCGCTGCTCTCAAATTAAATTATGTTGTGATTACTAGCGTAGACCGCGATGATTTGCGTGATGGCGGCGCTATGCATTATGTGGATTGCATATCTCAGTCACGAGACCTCTCCCCAAGCACTCGGATTGAAGTCTTGGTTCCAGATTTTCGGGGTCGCTTAGATAAAGCTTTGGATATTTTTTCAGAGCATGCCCCGCAAGGTTTGCCTGACGTGATGAATCACAATTTAGAAACAGTTCCACGCTTATACAAAGAGGCGCGTCCCGGTGCTGACTACGCACATTCTTTAAAGTTGCTGAAAGATTTCAAAGAGCGCTTCCCGCATATCCCAACTAAGAGCGGTTTAATGGTTGGCTTGGGAGAAACTGATGAAGAAATTTTAGAAGTCATGCGCGATATGCGTGAGCACAATATTGATATGCTGACTATTGGTCAGTATCTAGCTCCTTCAGGACATCACCTGCCAGTTCGTCGTTATGTGCATCCTGATGTCTTTAAGCATTTTGAGGAAGAGGCTTATGCTATGGGCTTCTCACATGCTGCCGTGGGCGCGATGGTTCGCTCTAGTTACCATGCTGACCAACAAGCGCATGGGGCTGGCATTGTCTAAACGTATTCTTAAAAAGTTTGGTGTAGCTCTAGCGTTTGGATTTCTACTATCTGCTTGTAGTCCTAAATTAGACTGGCGGACTGTGCAGTCTCCACAAGAAGGCTATAGCGCTTTGTTCCCAGGCAAGCCCGAAAAGATTGAGCGAAAACTCCCATATCAAAACCAAGAAATTCCACAAACCTTAGAGGCAGTAAAAATTGAGGATGATATTTATTCGGTGAGCACAATTCACTTGGGTAAAGATCAAGTCGCGCTAGCGCCTAAGTTATTAGAGCAATTACAAGGCAACCTATTAAATCGTGCAAATGCTAATTTTGAAAATGCGGTTACTGAAGATGCTTCTTATCAAGCGGCTAATCGTCAACGCTTGCCTACTAAAGATTATTTTTTAGAATTCAAATCCACTGGTGCGATAGAGCAGTCAATGCGTGTGCGTTGGATCACCAGGATTGTGCCAGACAATGGAGCTTGGATTTATCAAATTTCGGTTTTACATACTGCGCCAGCGCGAGTAGCTGCAAAACAATTTTTTTCTGAAGAGGCCTACTCTAATTTCTTTGATGAGTTTCATCCAGAATAGTTTCCGGACGAAACTAAAATTCTGATTAAGACTTTTCTAAAGCCGCTACTTTAGCTTCGAGGGCTTCTAGTTTTTCTCTGGTCTTAGCAAGCACCTTAGATTGCAGATCAAATTCTTCGCGAGTAACCAGATCCATTTTCTGAAAACCCTGATTCATCATCGCGCGGACATTCTTTTCAATCTCTTGCGCAGGTGAATTACGAATAGCATCTCCAACCTTGTTTTGCATATCGCTAGCAATGCGTTGGATTTGTTCTAGGATTTCGCCTGGTTTTTGCATAATGCGGCCCGCCGTTCTATTGAAAGTTGCTTAAAAGATACAGATCGTATTTTAAGTTGTAGAGCCAAAAACAGGCAAAACCAGCCAAAAATGCTGCAATTGCACCAAAATGAACGCAAATGGTGCAAATATAAGCACCAAAATTGGGCATAAGCCTTATTTAGGGGAATCGCCCCAAATTGAGATGACTCCCGAGATTCATGATCACTCCATGCAATAAAGCATTTATCCCTTTTTTTCATGACCACCAAGGAGTTTTATATGAAAACTATTCAAAAGACAGCCATCGCTCTAGCGGCATCTGGCTTATTTGCAACAGCGGCATTTGCGCAAACAGCACCCGCAGCTGCTCCAGAGGCTCCTGAGGTGAGTCCAATTACAGCTAACGTGACAGTAACAAATAACTATATCTACCGCGGTATTTCGCAATCAAATTTCAAGCCTGCGATTCAAGGTGGATTTGACTATGCCCATGAAAGTGGCCTCTACATTGGTAACTGGAACTCATCAATAAGTTGGGTGTCAGATGGTGGTGCCGCCACTAGCGCCCCTATAGAGATGGATTTTTATGGCGGCTTTAAAAAGGATTTAATAGCAGAAGGCTTTGCTTCTGATATTGGTCTTTTACAGTACTACTATCCAACCAGTGGAATCATCGCTGGATTTACAAATCCAAATACAACGGAAATTTATGCTGCACAAAATGCAACATTCGGACCGGTTACGGGCTTCTTGAAATTTTCATATGCCCTCAGCAATACTTTCGGATTTGCTAACAGTACGGGATCAAGCTACCTTGATTTAACGGGGAACTACGATACTGGTTTCTATGGCATTTCATTAAATGCACACGTGGGTATGCAAAGAATTGCAGGCCAGTACTACACGGCTGAGCAGGCTACTGTGAGTTATACCGACTGGAAGCTGGGCCTTACAAAAGACTTTGGTGGTGGCTTATCCGCATCAGCAGCTTATGTTGGTACCAATGTCAAGCAGGGTAGTGGAGGTTCATACGCTTACTATTCACCAACAGGAAGAAATCTTGGCGGTCAAACAGGTTTAGTGTCTCTCACAAAAACTTTTTAATTCTTTCCTCTGAACGGAGAAACCTATGAAATTAATTACCGCAATCATCAAGCCCTTCAAGCTTGACGAAGTGCGCGAAGCTCTCTCAGAAGTGGGAGTTTCGGGTATTACCGTCACTGAAGTTAAAGGCTTTGGCCGTCAAAAAGGTCACACCGAGTTGTATCGCGGTGCTGAGTATGTTGTCGACTTTTTGCCTAAAGTAAAAATTGAAGCTGCTGTTGAAGATGGCATCTTGGAGCGAGCGATTGAAGCAATTGAAAAATCTGCTCGTACTGGAAAAATTGGTGATGGCAAGATTTTTGTCTCCCCGGTTGAACACGTCATTCGCATTCGTACCGGTGAAACCGGCGCGTCAGCACTTTAAAGAGAGGTTCAAAATGTTAACTTGGATGAAAAAACTCCTTGCTAGCGGTGCGGTAGCTTTGGCTATTGGTGCTACTGGCGTTATGGCGACTTCATCAGCTTTTGCTGAAGAGGCTAAGCCAGTTGCCGCTGCCGCTGCCGCTGCGGTTGCTGCTGCTCCGGCATTGGTCCCAAATAAGGGTGATACAGCTTGGTTGCTGGTGTGTACCGCACTAGTAATCTTGATGACATTGCCTGGTTTGGCCTTGTTCTACGGTGGTTTAACACGTAGCAAGAACATTCTTTCTGTACTCGTACAGTGTATGTTTGTGTTCGCGTTGATCACAGTGTTGTGGTCCCTTTATGGATACAGCTTTGCATTTACTGAAGGTGGCGCATTCATTGGTGGACTCGATCGCTTGTTCTTGCAAGGCATTACTCCTGACTCAGTTGCCGCTACATTTAGTAAAGGCATTGTGATTCCTGAGTATGTATTTATGGCCTTCCAAGCTGCGTTTGCAACTATTACTTGCTGCTTGATCATTGGTTCATTTGCTGAGCGTGCTAAGTTTTCTGCAATCGTTGTATTTGTAATCCTTTGGTTCACATTTAGCTACTTGCCAATCGCTCACATGGTTTGGTTCTGGCCTGGTCCTGATGACATCAAAGATGCAGCATCACTTGAAGCAATTACAGCGCGTGCTGGTTGGTTGTGGCAGAAGGGTGTTCTCGACTTTGCTGGCGGTACCGTTGTTCATATCAATGCTGCTATCGCTGGCTTGGTAGGTTCATTCGTGATCGGCAAACGTTTGGGTTACGGCAAAGAAGCAATGAAGCCGCATAACTTAGTGTTTGTAATGATCGGCGCTTCACTATTGTGGTTCGGTTGGTTTGGTTTCAATGCCGGTTCTGCTTTAGAGGCAAACGGTAGTGCAGCCTTGGCATTCGTAAACACATTGTTGGCAACAGCTGCAGCAGTATTGAGCTGGTCAGTTGCTGAGTGGGTCCACAAAGGTAAGCCTTCCATGTTGGGTGGTGCATCTGGTTGCGTAGCTGGTTTAGTTGCTGTTACTCCTGCTGCTGGTTTTGTAGGCCCAATGGGTGCCCTCGTAATTGGTGCTGCTGCTGGCGTAGTTTGCTTGTGGGGTGTTTCTGGTCTCAAGAAGATTTTGGGTTCAGACGACAGCTTGGATGTATTCGGTGTGCATGGCGTTGGCGGTATCTTGGGTGCTTTGTTGACTGGTGTGTTCGCAGATCCAGCTTTAGGCGGAACAGGTATTTGGGATTACGTAGCAAATGCTGCTGCTCCTGACTACTCCATCGCTAGCCAATTGTGGATTCAGAGCCAAGGTGTCATCGTTACCCTAATTTGGTCTGGCGTAGTTTCTTATATTGCCTACAAATTGGTTGATATGGTGATTGGCCTGCGCGTTAAAGAAGATGCAGAGCGCGAAGGTTTGGACATCACTTCCCACGGTGAGTCTGCTTACGAGTCTTAATTAGCGTTTTTACCCCTCACTGGGCGGCTTTTGTTGGCTGCCCGGTTTTTAAGCGCGGGATCCTCGGATTCCGCGTCTTTCTTTTAAAAATCTTACAATGGTGAAATGGTTCCACATCTCATCACTGCCCTTAGCGGCCCTCTTCTCGATCTCGAGTCGAAGGTATTAGAAGCAACCCCAACTATTGAGCGCTGGTTCAGGCTTGAGTGGCAGGAGCACACTCCGCCGTTCTACTGCTCAGTTGATCTGCGTAATGCTGGCTTTAAGCTAGCTCCAGTCGACACTAATCTCTTTCCGGGCGGCTTTAATAATCTATCTCCACAGATGTTGCCTTTGGCAGTTCAGGCAGCAATGGCTGCAATTGAGAAGATTTGTCCTGAAGCAAAAAATTTACTGTTGATACCTGAGCGACATACTCGCAATACCTTCTACTTGCAGAATATTGCACGCCTATCTTCGATCTTGCGACAAGCAGGCCTCAATGTGCGTCTGGGTACTTTGTCAGATGAAATTAAAAAGCCAACGTGGATTGATTTGCCTGATGGCAATCGCCTCTTGATGGAGCCTTTATCTCGTTTGGGTTTGAAGAAACAGCGATTGGGATTAAAAGATTTTGATCCTTGTTCAATTTTGCTAAACAATGATTTGTCAGCAGGCATTCCTCCAATCTTAGAAAATCTGCATGAGCAGTATCTCTTGCCGGGCCTGCACGCAGGATGGCATGTGCGCCGCAAATCAAATCACTTTGCTGCCTATGACGAAGTTGCAAAGAAATTTGCAAAGGTGGTGGACATTGATCCTTGGATGATTAATCCTTACTTTGCTAGTTGCTCTAATGTGAACTTTCATGAGCGCAAGGGCGAAGAAGAATTACAAGCGGCTGTAGAGAAAGTTCTCAAGAAAACTGCCAAGAAATACCGTGAGTACGGCATTAAAGAAAAACCATACGTTGTTGTTAAAGCCGATGCTGGAACATACGGTATGGGCGTAATGGTAGTGAATGATCCTGCCCAGCTCAAAGGCTTGAATCGTAAAGACCGCAATAAGATGAGTGTTGTCAAAGAAGGCCTTGAGGTAAGTGATGTATTGATTCAGGAAGGTGTTTACACCTTCGAGAAAGTGAATGAAGCTGTCGCTGAACCAGTGGTGTACATGATTGACCGTTATGTAATCGGCGGCTTCTATCGCGTACATACTGACCGTGGCCCCGATGAGAATTTGAACGCGCCTGGCATGCATTTTGTACCTTTGGCATTCGAGCAAAACTCCATGCCAGATCTGGCTGCTAAGCCTGGTAGCGCACCGCCCAATCGCTTTTATCTCTATGGCGTTGTCGCTCGCCTAGCTTTATTGGCCGCTTCTTTAGAACTGGAGCGTTCCGATCCTAATGCTGAAGCTGCTTAACTTTATTTGAATGCTCGGACATAAGATGAATCTCCTTTTCATTGCTGACCCTTTGGAGTCTTTCAAGATTAGTAAAGATTCCACCTTGGCAATGATGCGAGTTGCACAAGAGGCAGGGCATCAATTGTGGTTTTGTCAAAGTCGCAATATCCTTTGGAGGGATGACTTTGTAGTAGCGGATTGTCAGTCTCTCGACATTAAGCCAAGCGGTACTGCATGGTTTGAATTGGGCCCCGTTGAAGATCGCCCATTAAATACTTTTAACGCAGTCATGATGCGTACTGATCCACCGTTTGATATTGAGTATCTCAATACCACTTGGTTGTTATCTGCTGCAGTTCGTCAGGGTGCAAAAGTATTTAATAACCCGATGGCTATTCGGGACCATTCTGAAAAAATATCTATTACTGAATTTCCAGAGCTTATTCCGCCAACTTTGATTACGCGCGAACTTAGTGCAATCGAGGTATTTCATCAAGAGCATCAGGATATTGTGATTAAGCCTTTAGATGGCATGGGTGGTATGGGCGTGTTTCGTGTCGGGCTGGATGGCTTGAACCTTGCCAGTATTGTGGAGACGCTTGGCGAGAACGGCGCACGTACTTTGATGGTGCAAAGATTCTTGCCTGAAATAGCTCAAGGCGATAAACGGGTCTTGCTGATTGGTGGCGAGGTAGTGCCATTCGCATTGGCTCGCATTCCACAGGGTAGCGAAATCCGAGGTAACTTAGCTGCTGGTGGCAAAGGAGTGGCTATGCCACTGACGGATGCCGAGCTTAAGGTTGCAGAGCGCCTTGCCCCAATTTTGAATGCCCGGGGCTTGTTCTTGGTAGGATTAGATTTAATTGGTGCTTATGTCACAGAAATTAATGTGACCAGCCCAACATGTTTTGTAGAAATTACTGAGCAAAGCGGATTTGATGTCCCGAAATTTTGGTTAACAGCGCTTGAAAAGGCATTGGCATAAACATGGTTGGAATCGTAATAGTTGCCCACACCCCAGTGGCAAGCGCGATGCTCGGTTTTGCTGAGCATGCATTTGGTGTAGTGCCCGAGAGGGTTAGGGCTGTCGATATTCCGCCCTATGAAGACACAAAGGCTAGCTTCGATCGAGTGTTAAGGGCGGCATACGGCGTCAATACTGGTCAGGGCGTTTTAATCCTCACTGATGTGATGGGCGCTACTCCAGCCAATGTGGCATCTAAGCTTGAAGCTCTAGGGCCATTATCTGGCCTGAATGCGCCAGTGATTGTGTTGGCGGGACTTAATTTACCGATGTTGATGCGTTGCATTTCTCATCGCGGAGAGGGCCTAGAGGAGCTGGCTCAGAAAGCGCTTCAGGGTGGCCAAAATGGCATCCTACGATTGGGTTCTAAAGCCCCACAAGCCACTACGGAGAGATAGGGCCCACTATGCCTGTTGCTGAAATTGAAATCATTAATAAGTTGGGCTTGCATGCTCGCGCATCTGCGAAGTTATCTCAACTTGCTGCAGAGTTTCCTTGCGAAATCTTCCTGTCCCGTAATGGCCGTCAAATTAATGCCAAAAGCATTATGGGCGTCATGATGCTAGCTGCTGGCATTGGCAGTACAGTCACTTTAGAGACTGTTGGTGAAAAAGAAGATGAGGCAATGCAGGCCTTAACGGCATTGATTAACGATCGATTTGGCGAGGGCGAATAAGGATGACTTTTGCTTTGCACGGAATAGCAGTATCTAAAGGCATTGCTATCGGCAAAGCCGTACTGATATCACGCGCAGCATTAGAGGTTAGTCATCACTTAATTGAAGCTGGTAAAGAAGAGGCTGAAGCCCAAAAGTTATTAGATGCTTTTGAGCAGGTGCGTCTGGAGTTGGCGCAATTGCGCCAAGGGTTGCCTAAAGATGCACCACAAGAAATGGCTGCGTTCTTGGATGTGCACGGCATGATTCTGGCAGACCCGGCTTTAGCTGAGAAGCCAATTAAATTAATTCGCACTCAAAGATTAAATGCTGCTTGGGCTTTAACAACCGAGCTGAATGATCTTTTAGAGCAATTTGCTGATATTGAGGATGCGTATTTAAAAGAGCGTGCCAACGATATTCGGCAGGTAGCTGAGCGCGTAATTAAGGCTTTGAATGCTCAGAAAAAAGATCCTTTACACGATGCCGATTTTTTGCCTGCAAGCGATATCGGCATAGAGTCGATTATTGTTGCCCACGATATTGCTCCCCATGACATGCTGCGCTTCAAAGAGCATGCCTTTACGGGGTTTGTAACGGATCTTGGCGGTAAGACCTCCCATACCGCCATTGTTGCGCGAAGCATGGAAATCCCCGCAGTAGTCGGTGTGCGCCATGCCAGCGAAATGATTCGCCATGGTGATTGGCTGATATTGGATGGCGAGCATGGGGTTGTCGTAGTTGCGCCCGATGAACAACTCCTTGCTGAGTATCGAAAGCTACAAGCCCAAGCCTTAAAAGAGGCCCGCAAATTAAAACAGTTAAAGCATGCCAAGACAGAGACGGCTGACCGCGTTGAGATTGAGTTATTTGCCAATATTGAGTTGCCTGAGGATGCTATTCAGGCAGTGAAGTTGGGTGCTGTAGGCGTTGGCTTATTCCGCTCCGAATTTTTATTTATGGATCGCAAGCAAGCCTTGCCCGATGAAGAGCAGCAGTATCAAGAATATCGCCGTGTAGTTGATTTAATGCATGGTCTGCCTGTCAATATTAGAACTATTGACGTTGGTGCCGATAAGGCATTGGGTGGTGGAGGCGATGTTTCTCAAACTGGTGCATCACCACTGGGATTGCGAGCGATTCGCTGGTCTTTGACCGAGCCTGAAATCTTTCTAACGCAACTTAGGGCCATCTTACGTGCATCGGCCCATGGTCAGGCGCGCATCATGATTCCGATGTTGGCCCATGCTAAAGAAATCGACGAAACATTTAGATTAATTGAAAAAGCAAAGCAGCAATTGCATCAGCGTGGCAAAGCATTCAATCCGAATATTCAAGTTGGTGCCATGATTGAAATTCCAGCGGCTGCATTGATGCTACCCTTGTTTATTAATCGATTTGATTTTCTTTCGATTGGTACGAATGACTTAATTCAGTACACCTTGGCAATTGACCGCGCAGATCATGCGGTAGCGCACCTGTACGATCCTTTGCATCCTGCTATTTTGAATTTACTGGCAAGCATTATTGACCAAGCTAAACGCGCGGATGTGCCAGTTGCTGTTTGCGGAGAGATGGCGGGCGATCCTGCGTTAACAAAGCTATTGCTCGCACTCGGGCTAACGGATTTCTCAATGCACTTCAGTCAGCTGTTGTTAGTTAAGCGTGAGATCCTAAAGGCAAATGTGGGCCTATTAAAAGCCCGTGTTCCTAGGGTTCTGCGTGCTTACGAGCCCGAAGAGCAGGCCAAGGCATTGGAGCGATTGCTTTCTTAATTCCCTAATGTTGGGAGCCGCAAACTTTGCATGCGGGATTTCGAGAAATGCGAATCTCATCAATTTGAGTATTGAGCGCATTCCAAAGCAACATTCTTCCTACTAAAGGCTGACCAAAGCCAATCAATACCTGAAGGGCTTGGGCTGCTTGCATCGCGCCAATAATGCCAACCAAGGGCGAGAAGATACCCATGCTGGCACAGCTAACTTCCTCGAACTGTTCTTCCGGAGAAAAAAGGCAGGCGTAGCAGGGTGACGTTGCACTCCGAAAATCAAAGACGCTCAATTGACCATCAAATTTGAGGGCAGATCCAGAGATGAGTGGCACCTTGTGATTAAAGCAGGCTGCATTAATGAAGTGGCGGGTAGCAAAGTTATCAGTGCAATCTAGGACGAGGTTTACTGATGGCAAAAGATTGCTCAATAAATTCTTGGTCGCCTTCTCTGCGATTGCGTTAATCGTGAGGGTGGGATTAATGCTGTGCAAAAACTGTTTTCCTGACTCCACCTTACTTTTGCCGATGGAGTTTTGACTATGCATGATTTGTCGTTGCAAATTAGTGAGCTCGACTTTGTCATGATCAACTAGCGTTATTTTTCCGACACCGGCTGCGGCTAAATAGGGTGCAGCAGCGCTTCCAAGTCCACCTGCACCAATGATCAGGACGTGCGAGCCAAGAAGCTTTTCTTGGCCAGCAACATCAATTTCTTCTAGCAGTAAATGCCGCGAGTAGCGAAGTAGCTGCTCATCATTCATATGCATGCCTAGTTGCTAGAACTTACTCTAGCTTAGAGGCTGAGCGTTTAACTGGCTCACCATTGATAAATGCGACTGCCTGAGTAAGCATGAAATCATCTGCGCTACCGAGCTCGACAGGTTTTTTAGACTTGTCTTTTTCTTTCTCTTCAGGAGTCTTCTTGGCATTTTTTTCTTCAATGCGCTGAAGCTCCTCAAGGCGACGCTTTTCACGATCGGCAACCAGTTTTTCTTCTGATGATTGCTTGTTGCGCAAATGCTTCTCGCTATCAACTTCGCGGGTAATTAATACATCATCCGGATCGCCATCTTTATTTTGATCAACTGCGATATCCGGTTTGACGCCATAAGCTTGAATCGATTTACCACTCGGTGTGTAGTAATAAGCAGTAGTGATCTTCAGCGCAGAATCATTAGTCAGTGGGCGCACTGTTTGTACAGAGCCTTTACCAAAAGTAGTCTTACCAATGATGGTTGCGCGTTTGTAATCTTGTAATGCGCCAGCCACAATTTCAGAAGCGGAAGCGGAGTAGGCGTTTACCAAAACTACCATAGGTAATTTTTTATACATCGCTGGCACACCAGCTAAGGGATCACCAGGCTCACTGAGGCGATACATTGCAGGTGTTGCATTGAACACCTGCTTAGAGTCAGCTGTCTGACCCTTAGTGGAAACAATTACAGCATCTGCTGGCAAGAAAGCGGCGGCAACACCGACCGCACCTTGTAGCAAGCCACCACCATTGTTTCTGAGATCAAGAATGATGCCCTTCATTTTGGGATCTTGATTTGCCAGCTCGGTTAATTTTTTGGCTAGATCAGGAACAGTGCGCTCTTGAAAGCTAGTGACTCTTACCCAGGCAATATCGTTATCTAAAATTTTGGCTTTAACTGACTGCACTTTAATTTCAGCCCGGGTAATTGTTACTGGAAAGCTACGCTCTTCACTCTTACGGAAGACGGTCAAAGTAATTTTTGTGCCTGGCGTACCGCGCATGGTACGCACTGCTTTATCCAGCGACATCCCGCGAACAGGTTTGTCATCTAAGCGGGTAATCAGATCGCCAGCCTGTAAGCCAGCTCGCGCTGCGGGACTATCTTCAATTGGATTGAGTACTTTAACAACGCCATCTTCTGAAGTGATTTCAATTCCAAGACCAGCAAACTTGCCACTGGTTTGTTCTTGCATTTCAGAGAAATCTTTTTTATCAAGATAGGTAGAGTGCGGGTCAAGACTGCTCACCATCCCTTTGACAGCATCGGTCAGTAACTGTTTATCTTCAATCGGCTCAACATACTCACGTTTGATTTGAGCAAAGACATTCGATAATGTGCGCAGCTCATCCAAAGGTAGCGTCGCGCCTTGTTGGGCGGTGGCTGATAGTTGAATAGTGGCTGCAACCCCGGCGATGAGGCCGACAGAGACTAGGGCAAAGTTCTTGAAAAATACGCGCATGCTTCTGTTTTACCTTAATCCAAGTAAAAATGCTGAATGGGCTTGAGGTTGTCATCGAGCTCATAAACAAGCGGGATGCCATTAGGAACGTTAATTTCCATAATATCTTCGTCAGAAACCTGGTCGAGATACTTAATTAATGAGCGAATGCTATTGCCGTGTGCAACGAGTAATACGCGCTTGCCTGCTTTGAGGGCAGGAGCGATGGATTCATTCCAAAGAGGTAATACGCGCTCGACGTTATCTTTGAGGCACTCGCCTAAAGGAATGTCGGAAGCGCTGAGCTTTTCGTAACGTCGATCATTTTGTGGATTGCGCTCATCATCTTTTTCTAGGAGTGGTGGGCGTACATCGTAAGAGCGACGCCAAATATGAACTTGGGCATCTCCATACTGTTGGGCAGTTTCAGCTTTATTCAGGCCAGTGAGAGCGCCATAGTGACGTTCGTTCAGTCTCCAGCTGTGAACGACCGGTAGCCACATCAGGTCCATAGTGTCCTGAACATGCCACAGGGTGCGGATAGCTCGTCTGAGGACTGAGGTGTAGGCCACATCAAACTCGTAGCCTGCTTTGCGAAGGTCTTCTCCAGCAGCTAGGGCCTGTTCAGTGCCTTTTGGGGTTAAGTCAACGTCCGCCCAGCCAGTGAAGCGGTTTTCAAGGTTCCAGGCGGATTCGCCATGACGAATAAGGACAAGTTGTTTCATAGAGCCATTCTATAATCCGGTGATGAACTTTCTCACGCAAATTGATAATTTAGCGCTTATCGCCCTCCTGCTTGTTTCGGGCGCAGCACTCTTCTTCCCAACATTATCTACGCTTATTAGCGGAAAAGGCTTATCGCCCACAGAAGCAACAATTTGGATGAATCGCCGTAAAGCTGCTGTTTTGGACTTACGTCCAGAATTCGACTTTAAGGCTGGCCACCTGCCTGGAGCAAAGCATCTTTTGGCCGATCAAATCCCGTCCGGAATCGATAAGCTCAAGCTGGACCGTAAAAACCCCATTATTTTGGTTTGTCACTCAGGTATGAGCGCCCGTAAGGTGGTTCCAGAATTGAAGAAATTGGGGTTCTCTGAAGTTGCGGTCTTGGATGGCGGCGTTCAAGGCTGGCAGGCTGCAGCCTTGCCATTGGTTAAATAATTCAGCGGATCTTCGATATGCCACCAGTCACGATGTATAGCACTCAAGTTTGCCCTTACTGCGTTATGGCGGAGAAGCTATTGCAGAAGAAGGGCGTTGCAAATCTAGAGAAGATCCTGATTGATCGCGATCCTGCGCAGCGCGAGATCATGATGACTCGTACTGGCCGCCGCACTGTGCCGCAAATTTATATTGGTGAAACCCATGTTGGTGGTTATGACGATCTAGTTGCACTAGATCGTGCCGGCCAACTTGATCCACTCTTAGCTTAAAAAATTTACCCAGAAAGTTTCCCATGACTGAACAAACTACTTCCGCTCCTGATGCAGCAGATAACTCAAAAGAGCCTGGTTTCCGTATTCAACGTATTTACCTCAAGGATCTATCTTTAGAGCAGCCAAACGCACCACAAATTTTATTGGTTGCCGCTGAGCCTCAAGTTGAGGTTGAGGTGGATGTTGCAGTTACACGTTTGAGCGATGAAATTTTTGAGGTTGCTTTAATTGCCACAGTAACTGCCAAAGTAGAAAGCAAGGTGCTATTTTTGGTTGAAGCAAAGCAAGCTGGTATTTTTGAATTTAGCAATATTCCTCCAGAGCAAATTGATCCGATGTTAGGCATTGCTTGCCCAACGATTTTGTATCCTTACTTGCGCTCGAATATTGCTGACACTATTAGTCGCGCTGGTTTCCAACCAATTCATTTGAATGAGATTAACTTCCACGGTATGTACGAGCATCGCCTGATGCAGGCTGCGCAAGCTGCTGCAACGGAAAGTGGCTCTACCGATGAAAGCAAAATCATTCTTCCTCACTAAGCCGATTTAATTAAAGCCCACAGATCATGAAAGTGACGCTACTTGGAGCTGGTTCATGGGGCACTGCTATGGCTGCGCAAGCAGCGCGCCATCTTCAGACTGGCGATGTTTGCTTGTGGTCCCGAAGCGTTGAGCAGTTAGAGGGTATTCAGAAGTCTGGCGAAAATGCAGACTATCTGCCTGGCGTCATCTTGCCAAAGGGCTTGCAATTAGAGGTGAGTTTTGAGCGGGCTGTCCAACGTCTTTCTGAAAATGATCTTTTAGTCATTGCTACTCCGATGTCAGGTTTGTCTGAAACGGTGGCGCAGGTACTGGGCCTTGCTAAACACCCACTCAATATTGTTTGGTTATGCAAGGGCTTGGAGCCCAGCACTACCTTATTGCCGCACCAAGTAGTAGACCGGGAAGATAAGTTGCACAGTCATGGTCTGCGCCATGCTTACGGCGCTCTATCAGGGCCGAGTTTTGCGCAAGAAGTTGGTAATGGCATGCCATGTGCATTAACTATTGCCAGCAAATCGAATGCCTTATGCGACATTGTTCAGGGTGCATTTCATCATGGCAATATGCGCATCTATGCCAGCGATGATTTAGTTGGTGTTGAATTAGGTGGTGCGATTAAAAACGTTTTAGCAATTGCGGCCGGTATTGGCGATGGCCTAGACCTTGGTTTAAATGCACGCGCTGCAGTGTTAACTCGTGGCCTTGCGGAAATGATGCGTTTGGTAAAAGCTGCGGGCGGCAGACCGGAGACCTGCATGGGTTTAACCGGCGTAGGCGATTTGATTTTGACTGCCACTGGTGATCTATCGCGTAATCGCCGTGTTGGCTTAGCGCTTGCTGCAGGAAAACCTTTGCCTGAAATTTTGGGCAACTTAGGACATGTTGCTGAGGGTGTACTTTGTGCCTCTGCGGTGGGCAACCTGGCGACACGCCTAGGTGTTGAGATGCCAATTACTGCCATGATGGGGGAAGTCTTATCTGGAAAACTCTCACCACATGAAGCCGTGAAAAAACTCATGGGGCGCGACCCCAAGGTCGAAGTTTAAGTTTCTTAACTTCCGCCAAGCAATCCGTTTTGGCGCCATGCTTCATAAACAACAATTGCTACTGTATTTGAGAGATTCAAACTACGACTACTATCTTGCATAGCTAGGCGAACTTGATTGGGTGTTGGAATTGAGCTTCTCACTTCTTCGGTGATACCTTTGGTTTCTGAGCCAAAAACAAAATAGTCTTCAGGTAAATATTTGCCATCATGAAACTTGCCGGTACCTTTGGTGGTGAGAGCAAAAATACGTTCAGGCTGAGGTTTTTCATCAATCAGAAATTGCGCCCAGTTTTTATGAACTTTTACTTTTGCGAACTCGTGATAGTCCAGTCCCGCTCTGCGAAGTTTGGCATCCTCCATGGGGAAGCCGAGGGGTTCAATGAGATGTAACTTTGCACCCGTGTTTGCGCACAGGCGAATGATGTTGCCTGTATTCGGTGGAATTTCTGGTTCGAATAAAACAATATTAAACATGCTCTGATCTTTGTGACGGACGAAGTGTTCTCAGTAGAACCCAATTAATAACACGAGATACACCATTGTCCTTCAATATGCGGGCGATTTCATTTAAGGTTGCTCCGCTAGTCATGACGTCATCAAACACAATGACTGATGCAGACTCTAGCTGCCTCTGATGCTGAGGGTTGATATAAAACATGTCTTGAATAGCAAGCTGACGATTGGCGCGGTTCTCATTGGCTTGATGTTGAGTGTGATGGTAGCGCTTCAAAATATGTGGGTTTTTATGAATATGTTTGTCACAGTCAATTCGCCTAACCAATTCCCAGCTTTGATTAAAACCTCTGGCGCATAGTTTTTCTTGGCTCAGCGGTACCGGCACAAGAAAGTCTGCTTGGACTGTTATTAAGTCCTGCGTAAGCAGAGCATTCCATGTGGATGCCAAGCCATGCGCACATGCAAGTCGACGCTGATATTTCAATTGATGCAAAGCAGGTTGTAGTTTGCCATCGTATCGATCTAGGCAATAAGTTTCATCGAAGTGGGGTGGGTTAGTGATGCACTCTCGACAACGTTTTTCCTTTAACTCTGTTACTTCAAGGGTGAGGCCACATTGCCTGCAGCATTCGTAATTTGACAGTTGATCTGATTGCAGCTGGATCAAGCAATCAAGGCAGAGAGTGTGTCGCTGAAATTCCCCGCAAACAATGCATGAGCTTGGTAATAGGTGAGAACAAATGGATTGAAAAATATTCTCTATTGCGCGCATGGGCCGCTGAGTATACTGAGCCAATGACCCAATCAATTAGATGGCTTCAGGATGAAATTGCAGCTCGCATGTTGCAAAAATTAGACATCGTGAAGTTGGAGGCAAAAGACGTCCTATTGATTCCAGATTTCCCTGGAGCGCATGCCCCTTTTCTGACAAAACGTTTTCCGGGAATTCGTTTTCACAGTGCACCAGAATGCGAGCTATCCGGTTTTGATTTGTTGAAACTGAGAGTGTCTCGTTTTTGGAATTCAAGAATGAAGTCGGCATCCCAGATTTCTCTTGATGACTACAAGAAAACAGGCCGCATTAATCTTCCTAGCAATTCTGTAGATTTAGTGGTCAGCGTTCTCTTGATTCAGGACTTGGCTGATCCCAAGCATTTCTTGCAAGAGTGCTGGCGAGTACTTAAAGAAGGTGGATTGTTGACGTTGAGTTATTTGGGCCCCGATACCGCCAAAGAGCTCAACTCTGAAGCTTTGGTGCAGCAATTGCCGCTTCAAAAGTTAGTCAGCCCCTGGGATATGCACGATATGGGGGATGCCCTGCTGGGTGAGCGTTTTTCGGACCCGGTAATGGATATGGAGTTTTTGAACTTGGATTACGACTCCGATGCGCTCTTATTGACTGATGCCAGAGCCCTCAATTTGCTTGTTTCTGAAGATCAAGACATCACCCAAATTACCCAATTACCCAAAAAAATGACCTTAGAGGTGGTTTATGGACATGCCTGGGCTTTGGGCAAGCACCTTGCCAAGGCACAAGATCATGTCGCTTATATTGATCTAAATCAAATCGGACGCAAGACTAGGAGTGATTCTGCTTAAGTGTAAGTGCTCACTATCTTTTAAACCATTACCAAGATTGAGGCTGACATGGTTAACCCGGTTTGTTGTTGAACCTAATTAACCCTATAATCAGCGCTAGAAGTATTGGCTTGATACCGCTTTTTTGGGCTTTTTGAGGCTTTATTGCCGCAAAAGTTCATGACAATAAACAGAGAATAAGATGAATTTATTTGGAAAAGTCACTAGGGCTTCGCTCTATTTAGTAGCAGCCTTCGGCACTGCAATTGCACATGCAGCTGAAAATATGCCAGGCGGCCCAGCTGTCAATCAATTGAATTTTGCCGCTCCAGCGACAAAAATCATGCAAGAAATCCATTGGTTGCATTGGATGATGTTGATTATTTGTGCACTCATTTTTATTGGTGTTTTTGGAGTGATGTTCTATTCCATTCTCAAGCACCGTAAATCTTTAGGTGCTAAGTCTGCATCTTTTCACGAGAGCACTACGGTTGAGATCATTTGGACAGTTATTCCATTGTTGATCGTTATCGGTATGGCTTTGCCAGCAACAAAAACTGTTGTGGCAATGAAAGACACTACTAACTCTGACATCACTATTAAGACCACTGGTTACCAGTGGAAATGGGGTTACGACTACATCAAAGGTGAGGGTGAGGGCATTAGCTTCTTATCAACCATGTCTACTTCACGTGAGGCCATCAATAACTTGGCTCCTAAATCAAATACATATTTGATGGAAGTGGATAACGAGATGGTTGTACCAGTTGGCAAAAAGATTCGTCTCATCACTACAGCTAACGACGTAATCCATTCATGGACGATTCCTGCATTTGGCGTTAAGCAAGATGCCATCCCTGGTTTCGTTCGCGATACTTGGTTCCGTGCTGACACTATCGGTAAATTCCGTGGCCAGTGTTCTGAGTTATGCGGCGCTGAGCATGCCTTTATGCCTATCGTGGTCAATGTAGTTTCACAAGATGACTACACCAAGTGGGTAGAAGAGAAGAAAAAAGAAATGGGCGCGGCCTCTGATGATCCAACTAAGGTTTACACCTTGGATGAGCAAAAAGAGCGTGGTGCCAAAGTCTATGCAGCTAATTGCGCAGCTTGCCATCAGCCTAACGGTAAGGGTGCAGGCACATTCCCAGCGCTTGACGGTAGCAAAGTGGTTCTTGGACCAAAAGCTGGTCAATACAACATTCTTATCAATGGTAAGGGTGCTATGCCGAAGTGGGCTGGTGTAATTTCTGATGGCGATATTGCTGCCGTGATGACATATACCCGCAATGCTTGGGGCAATAAAACGGGCGAGATTATTCAGACCCAAGATATTGTTTCTGCACGCGCTGGCAAGTAATTTATTTATTAATACAGATCAAACTAAACCGGAGTAATCCATGAGCACAGTCTCTACCACCCACGATCACGCACACGACCACGCGCATGATGATCACACGCCACATGGTTGGCGTCGTTGGTTGTTTGCAACCAACCATAAAGACATCGGCACGATGTACCTCATCTTCTCATTCGTGAGTCTGATGGCTGGTGGTGTGATGGCTTTGGGTATTCGTTTGGAATTGTTCCAACCAGGTTTGCAATTCTTGCGCCCTGAGTTCTTCAATCAGTTAACTACCATGCACGGTTTGGTGATGGTGTTCGGTGCGATCATGCCGGCATTCGTCGGATTTGCTAACTGGATGATTCCGGTTCAGATCGGTGCATCAGATATGGCCTTCGCACGGATGAATAACTTTAGCTTCTGGATCCTTCCAGTAGCAGCTTGCTTGTTGTTTGGTTCGTTCTTAGCTCCTGGTGGTGCTCCTGCTGGTGGTTGGACTTTGTATGCTCCATTGACCTCACAAATGGGCCCTGGCTTGGACATGGGTATTTTTGCACTCCATTTATTGGGTGCTTCTTCCATCATGGGCTCGATTAACATCATCGTGACCATCTTGAACATGCGCGCTCCTGGTCTGACATTGATGAAGATGCCAATGTTCTGCTGGACTTGGTTGATCACTGCTTATTTGTTGATTGCTGTAATGCCTGTATTGGCTGGTGCAATCACCATGGTTCTTACGGATCGTCATTTCGGTACTTCATTCTTCTCCGCAGTTGGCGGTGGTGACCCAATCATGTTCCAGCATATTTTCTGGTTCTTTGGTCACCCAGAGGTGTACATCATGATTCTTCCGGCGTTCGGAATTGTGAGTGAGATCATCCCTGCGTTCTCCAGAAAAACATTGTTTGGCTATAGCTCAATGGTTTATGCAACCGCATCTATTGCGATCTTGTCATTCATTGTTTGGGCTCACCACATGTTTGCAACTGGTATGCCTGTAACTGGCCAGTTGTTCTTTATGTACGCCACGATGTTGATCGCCGTTCCAACTGGAGTGAAGATTTTTAACTGGGTCGCAACTATGTGGAAGGGTTCGATGACTTTCGAAACTCCAATGTTGTGGGCAGTTGGCTTTATTTTCGTATTCACAATGGGTGGTTTTACAGGCCTGATCTTGGCAATGGCTCCAATTGATATTGGTGTGCAAGATACTTACTACGTTGTTGCCCACTTCCACTATGTATTGGTAGCAGGCTCACTGTTCGCAATGTTTGCTGGCTTCTATTACTGGTGTCCAAAGTGGACTGGCTACATGGCCAATGAAACTCGCGGCAAGATCCACTTCTGGACTTCCATGATTTTCTTCAACATTACTTTCTTCCCAATGCACTTCTTGGGCTTAGCAGGTATGCCACGTCGTTACGCTGACTACCCAACTCAGTTTGCTGATTTCAATATGGTTGCTTCTATTGGTGCGCTTGGTTTTGGTTTATCTCAGGTGTACTTCTTGCTATTCGTTGTCTTGCCGGCTTATAACGGCAAAGGCGAAAAAGCGCCAATGAAGCCATGGGATGGTGCTAAAGGTTTGGAGTGGACAATTCCATCGCCAGCTCCACACCACACATTTGAAACACCTCCTGATGCTAAAGAGTTGCATGCTGCAGGAATCTAAATTAGCCGCACACAAATCCCAATCTGCTAGCAATCGCAGATTGGGTTTTATCCTTTTAAGCGTTGCCCTTGTTTTCTTTGTCGGCATCGTAATTAAACGGAGCGTGCTGGGTTAAGGCCCTACATCATCATGTCTGCTATTGCCTCTATCAACCGCCAAATCTTGCTGAAGCTATTGATAGCTTCTGTGATGATGTTTGGTTTTGGATATGCGCTAGTGCCGATGTATAAGGCCTTGTGTGAAGTGACTGGCATTAACGTAGTCACTAGCAAGAATGACTACGGTATCCGAGCGTACAGTGCGAACAAGGTAGGCAATACCCAGGTCGATTATTCCCGTAAGGTAACTATCGAGTTTGACTCGAATAGTCGTGGTCCATTTACGTTTCGCCCAGTAAAGAACTTCTTGGAAGTTCATCCAGGCGAAATGACAGAAATTGTCTATGAAGTAACAAATAACTTGAATCGCTCTGTGGAAGCTCAGGCGATACCAAGTTATGCGCCTAAAAGCGCTATGGAGTTCTTTACCAAATTAGAGTGTTTTTGTTTTCAGCAGCAAACTTTGGCGGCTCATGAAATGAAAAAGATGCCGGTAGTGTTTGTGATTGATGCGGGACTACCTGCGGATGTGAAAACGATTACCTTGTCATACACCTTCTTTGAGTTAGGCGTTGGTCAGCAGCCAGCAGGCTCAACAACCCCTAAATCGAAATCGGTGTCATGAGTAAAAAAAGTACTTTTATGCAATCCATGATCGCGGTGTTGTGGGCTTTTTTGGGTGTGCGTAAAAAATCAGGATTGCAGGAAGATGTAGCTTCATTAAGTTTTGTCCATATTGTTATTGCGGGAGTTTTAGGTGCCTTGATTTTTATGGGCATACTCCTTTTGATAGTTAAAGCAGTTGTGTCCCATTGATTATTTTTTGATTGAATAGAGAGAATAAGATGTCATCCAATTCAACCCCTTACTATTTCGTTCCTGGACTATCCAGTCATCCAGCATCAGCAGCCTTAGGTTTGCTTGCTTTTGGCGCCGGTATGTCTGGTTGGGTAAACCATGCAGCTTGGGGCGGCCCAGTAACTGCAGTAGGCGTCCTCTGGGTTTTGTTTGTTCTCTATAACTGGTTTGGCGACACGATTGCTGAGTCTAACTCCGGTAAAAACGGTGTCAACGTTGATATCTCTTATCGCTGGTCGATGGCTTGGTTCATCTTCTCTGAGATTATGTTCTTCGGTGCGTTCTTTGCAGCATTGTTCTATGCGCGCAATATTGCGATGCCTTGGATGGGTGATGTAGAGAGCAAATTACTCTGGCCTAACTTCACAGCAGTTTGGCCTAACGACGGCCCTGCAGGTTTAGTTGAGAAATTTACAACTATGGGCCCATGGCCAATCCCAACTATTAATACCTTACTGCTCTTGAGCTCAGGTGTAACAGTTACTTATGCTCACCATGCTCTTCGTGAAAATCACATGAAGAAAGCGATTAATGGTTTGGCTGCAACGGTTGGCCTTGGCATTATCTTCTTAGGCTTTCAGATGTATGAGTACTACCATGCATACCATGCACTGAACTTGAAATTGACTTCAGGCGTTTATGGTTCAACATTCTTTATGCTGACCGGTTTCCATGGTTTCCACGTATTCCTTGGCGGCTTGATGTTAGCGATCGTATTGCGTCGTATGATTCGTGGCGACTTTACTGCTGAAAATCATTTTGCGTTTGAAGGTGCCGCTTGGTACTGGCACTTCGTTGACGTTGTTTGGCTCGGCCTCTACATCGCTGTTTACTGGATGTAAGGAAATAAAAAATCGGGGCGTTAAGCCCCGATTTGTTTTGGATTGCTGCTTTTGTATTGCTTAGTTTGATCCCACCCGAACACCGGTAGCTTCAATGTAGCCAAAGTAGTGGGCAATTAAAATTCCCAAGAAGAGTACGATTGATAGCCCAATACGTAACATGAGCGACTGAACCATTCTTGAGCTGCCGCCCTTATCCTTCATCATGAAGTAGAGAGCAGAGCCTAAGCTCCCTACAATCATTAGCAGTGCAACCGGAATAATCCATTTCATCTCAAAATACCCCTGTGAATATGTTTTCTAGCTTAATTACTAGTCGTATAGTCGCTACTTTATCAGCCCTGCTGGTAATTTTGGTTGGCTGTGGCGCGGGTATTTGGCAGCTGAATCGGGCGGATCAAAAGATTCGCTTAGGTGACTCCCTGGCTGCCAAACTGCAAATGCCCGTACTCAATGCTAGTACCGATAGCTTGAGCTTAGAGCAGGCTTCAGAGCGTCGTATTCTTGCCCGTGGCCGTTTTATCCCATCCGAGGCTATTTGGCTGGATAACCGCCCGCGTCCTATTCCGGATGGTGGGGCTGGCAGTGCAGGGCAGTCTGGCTTTTATGTGATGATGCCTTTGAAATTAGATGGTCAAGATGCCGTTGTTTGGGTCAATCGAGGTTGGGCTCCTCGGAATAACGAAAATCGTACTGAGCTACCCCCAGTCAATACCCCAGATGAAGTGGTGACTATTGAGGGTATTGCTTTCCCCCACCCTGGAAGGGTTTATGAATTGGGGCAAAAAGGCGATACGAAAGCAAGCCCTAGAATTGAGCAAAATTTTGATTTAGCGCTCGAGGCCCAAAGTCATGGGTGGAGGCAGTTGCCATTTATTGTTCGTGAATCCGATTCAGCCAAAAAAGATGGTTTAGTCAGAAATTGGCCCTCTCCAACAAATGGAGTCGATCGCCATTATGCTTATGCCTTTCAGTGGTTTGCTTTGGCATTGGCTGGATTTTTATTTTGGCTCATTAATGGGCTTATGAAATATCGGCGAGAGCTTGCTGTGAATGGAGATAGAGTGTGAGTGATAAAGAGTTATTGATCCCAGCTTCGCAAATGGATTCCTCGGCAATTAATGCGCAGACTCGCCGCGGGCGTCTGCAAATGCTGTTTTTATTGCTTGCATGTGCAGCGCCGGTCATTGCATCCTATTTGGCTTATTACGTTTTTAAGCCAGAGGGTGGAAAGACCAATTTCGGAACCCTGGTTCAGCCGGTGCAAGATGTGAATCCTGCTTGGTTTGATGTTCCCTTTAATGGCAAGTGGACTTTGTTAGTGGCTAGACCAGCCGGCGAATGCACCATTAAAAATGAATCTTGTCTTGAGGCTTTATTTTTGATGCGTCAGTTGCGTATTGCGGTCGGTCGCGAGAGTAGTCGCGTGCAGTTAGTTTGGGTGAATACGGATGGGAAGGCAGTAGACCCAGAAGTATTGCTAGCCTACGATCAAAAGACTGCAGGATTTCAGATACTGAGCTTGCCAGCAGATCCTAAATTGAAGTCTGAGTTTGACACTTGGCTTAATCGTGATGGCGCAGGTCAGAAGATTCAGTTGATCGATCCAAGTCCGGCGAAGATGATGGTTTTCCCGGTGACGAATTCTCCAAAAGAATTTGGCAGTATTAAAAAAGATCTCGAGAAGCTACTGCGCCTCAATCGCAAGGGTGAGCAATTGCAATGATTAGTTTGTTGCTGCTCGCGGAGTTAGCTGCAATTGCAATTGTCTTTGCAGGCCTGCCTTTGCTATATCTCTGGACCAGACCAGGCTATAACTTTTTCCAAAAACTCAATTGGGTTTTGGTCTTTATGACTTTTGACTTAATTGTGTTCGGTGCGTTTACCCGCCTTACAGACTCGGGTTTAGGTTGCCCTGATTGGCCTGGTTGCTATGGCACATCAAACCCATGGCATGCGATCGGCGAGATACAGCTGGCTGAAGCCAATATGCCTACAGGTCCAGTGACCGTAATCAAAGCTTGGATTGAAATGATTCACCGTTATTTAGCAATGACAGTGGGGGCTTTGATTTTGATTCAGGTGGGCTTAGCTTTCGGCAAGCTAAAGAGCTTGGGCATGAAACCTTTTCTGGGTAGCCTGGGCTTACTGATTTTGGTATGTGTTCAGGGAGCGTTTGGCGCCTGGACTGTGACGCTTAAATTGCAACCCATCATTGTGACTATTCACTTAATGCTGGCTTTGGTTTTGCTGGCCTGTTTAACGGCTTATGCGCAGCAAGAGTGGGAGGAGAAATCTTCTTCAGTATTGCGCTTTCAACCTAAGCCACTTTCTGCGAAGTTGCTCTTACTTGCCGCGATGACTCTCTGTATGCAAATATTCCTGGGCGCATGGGTGAGCACAAATTACGCGGTATTAGCCTGCCCTGATTTTCCGACTTGCATGGGAGCGCTTTTGCCAGAAACAGATTGGCAAGAGGGGTTTACTCTTTGGCGTGCGTTGGGCTTGAATGCTCAAGGTGAATCTATTTCTCCCGTTGCCTTGCAAACAATTCATTGGGCGCATCGGGCATTTGCAGTGGTTGCTATTGCAGCTCTAAGTCTATTGGGAGTGAGCGCTCTTCAGTTGAGTAATTCCGCATTATCTGGAATGGGCAAGATTGCCAAGTTATTGCTGGGCTTATTAATTCTTCAAGCCCTGACAGGCATTTCCAATGTAGTTTTCCAGTGGCCGCTACTTGCCGCCTTGATGCACACCGGCGGTTCCGCAGCTCTGGTGTTTTGTTTGGTTCGCCTGACCCAGTGGTGCTCTTGGAGTGCCCCCGTTCATATTAAGATGGTTAAATCATTATGAGTAACCCTACTTCTTCCACCCCTGTAGCGATGCCGCGTTGGCGTCAATACTGGGTGCTTACCAAGCCCCGCGTCACTCAGCTGGCAGTGTTCTGTGCAGTCATTGGAATGTTCTTAGCTACTCCTGGCATGGTTCCATATCCGGT
Source organism: Polynucleobacter sp. 78F-HAINBA (assembly GCF_018882325.1). Classification (GTDB taxonomy): domain Bacteria; phylum Pseudomonadota; class Gammaproteobacteria; order Burkholderiales; family Burkholderiaceae; genus Polynucleobacter. Next base: position 103,381 of record NZ_JACVOQ010000005.1, read on the forward strand.
TTTGATTGGCGGCATTGTTGGAATATGGTTATTGGCTGGCGCTGCTTTTGCAATGAACTGTTTGATTGAGCAAGCTGTTGATGCGAAGATGAAGCGCACCTCTTGGAGGCCATCTGCAACAGGTGAGGTAACACCGTTCCACATTACTATTTTTTCAATTGTTCTCGGTAGCTTGGGAATGATCATCTTATGGAACTTCTGCAACCCATTAACAATGTGGCTCACAGTGGCAACTTTTGTTGGTTACGCTGTGATTTATACCTGGTTGCTTAAACCTGCTACACCACAGAACATTGTGATTGGTGGACTATCTGGCGCGATGCCGCCAGCTCTGGGTTGGGCGGCAGTCACGAATAGCCTGTCTGCAGAAGCTTGGCTTTTAGTGCTCATTATTTTTGTTTGGACGCCACCACACTTTTGGGCGCTAGCCCTATATCGTCGCGATGATTATGTGCAAAGTGGTTTGCCGATGCTACCAGTGACTCATGGTGAGCGCTTTACGCTACTCAACATTTTGCTTTATACCTTAATCTTGATTGCCGCTACTTTGCTACCGTATATCTACGGCATGAGTGGGTTGGTGTATTTAGTCTCCGCAATCATTTTAGGTTTGATGTTCTTAGCTTATGTGATCGCTTTATTTGTTTCTTATAGCGACGAGTTAGCAAAGAAAACATTCCGTTTTTCGATTACGTATTTATCTCTGCTGTTTGCAGCGCTATTAATCGATCACTATTTCATTTGAGATGAATATGAATTTATCAAAACTTTCCACTCGTGTTGCACGCATTTTGACCTTATCGCTTATTGGTTTAGCGTTGCTAGCTTGTAGCCCTAAGCCAAGCTTTAAGAATGTCGACATCACTGGCAGCAAGGCATTTGGCACCGACTTTAGCTTGCTTGATCCCGATGGGAAAGTGAGAACCTTGGCTGACTTTAAAGGCAAGGCAGTCGTGATGTTCTTTGGTTATACGCAGTGCCCAGACATTTGCCCTACAACGTTAACTGAGATGCAGCAGGTCATGACTCTATTAGGGCCTCAGGCTGATAAGGTGCAGGTATTGTTTGTAACGGTAGATCCTGAGCGAGACAGTGCAAGCATTTTGAAGCAGTATGTCCCTGCATTTGATTCACGTTTCTTGGGTCTGCGTCCAGCGGATGAAGCGGCTTTAGAAAAGGTCACCAAAGACTTCAAGATTTATTACAAAAAGGTACCCGGAACGAGTCCTGGTTCATACACCATGGACCACACAGCGGGGAGCTATGCTTTTGATCCAGAGGGGCATCTACGCCTTTACATCAAGCATGCGCAAGGTGCTGAGACCTTGGCGCAAGACTTGAAGGAACTGCTGAAGTAAAAGCTGAGAAGAGAAGGCTGCTTATGCGGCTTCTGTTTGTAAGAGGCTACGCATCTTCTTGAGAGCAGCAGTCTCAATCTGACGAACACGCTCTGCAGAGATACCATACTCACTAGCGAGATCGTGCAATGTTTTTGTACCATTGCCATCCGCATCCATTGCTAACCAACGGGATTGCACAATATTGCGGCTACGTTCATCTAAAGCCATGAGCGCTTGATCAAGTTGCGGGCCATGCAATGCATCGGTTGCGGCAGCAGCCATCATCTCAGTAGGCTCTTGACTGTTATCAGCCAGCCATTGAATTGGTGCATAGGCTGACTCATCATCACTGTCATCACCCTCTAGGGCAATATCGCCACCAGCAAGACGCATTTCCATTTCTTTAACGTCAGAGCCTTTGACATCCAAAGCCTTGGCTAATGCCTCAACCTCATTAGGTGTGAGGGCGGCCAGAGTAGGTTTGTTGCTGCGTAAGTTAAAGAACAATTTACGTTGTGCTTTAGTTGTTGCAACTTTGACTAAGCGCCAGTTCTTGAGGATGTACTCATGAATCTCCGCCTTAATCCAATGGATTGCATAAGAGACTAAGCGTGCACCTTGATTAGGGTCGTAGCGCTTAACGGCTTTCATCAAGCCGATATTGCCTTCTTGAATGAGGTCGGCGTGCGGAATGCCATAGCCTAAGTATTGACGTGCAACAGACACTACAAGGCGCAGGTGTGAGAGAACCAAAGTTTTCGCAGCATCCACATTTTCAGTACGACGAAATTCTTGCGCGAGGTGAAGTTCTTCAGCGGCGCTGAGCATAGGTACGCGATTAACGTACGAGATATAAGAGTCGAGTGTGCCAACCCCAAGGGAAGGCAACATCGGAAAGGCAAGCGAAGCCGCAGCAGTCTGCGCTGCTGGCAATGTTTGCCTTGCTTGCAATTGCGGTTTGTATGCTTTCTTTTGAACCATTTTCTTTTTATATATTTTAGGTATTAATAGAGTTCTATTTTAGCACTCTTGTCAAGAGAGTGCTAATGGTTTTTTACTTCTATAAGTCTATGATTTAATTGAATAATTCAGAAGAATATTGGGCGGCTGTAAAGGGGGCTAAATCATCAATTCCCTCGCCTTTGCCTAAGGCTAAAACCGCAGGTTTCGGCCCATCACTGAGGGTGTGGGCGAGTGCGCAGATGACCCCGCCCTTAGCGGTGCCATCTAATTTAGTCACGATTAAGGCTGAAAGCCCTAAAGCAGTATGAAAAGCCTTTACTTGGCTTAAACCGTTTTGACCAGTATTGCCATCAAGAACGAGCAAAGTCTGGTGAGGCGCCCCAAGAAGGGCCTTGCCGATGACTCTTTTAACCTTCTTCAGCTCCTCCATCAAATGGTCTTGAGTGGCGAGCCTGCCAGCGGTATCAATAATCAAAATATCGCTCTTGCGAGAAATCGCCGCATGAATGGCATCGTGTGCCACAGCCGCTGCATCGCCACTCTCCTGCATGATGACGTCGACTTGATTGCGGCCACCCCATTCGAGAAGCTGGTTCCTTGCCGCTGCGCGGAAAGTGTCACCAGCCGCCAGTAAAACGGATTTACCTTGCGACTGAAAGAGTTTGCAGAGTTTGCCGATGGTGGTTGTCTTGCCGGCACCATTAACGCCAATCACTAGCCACACCTCTGGCGTGGTCTTTTGCTCATGAACGTACAAGGGATTGGGGCTTGGCTCCAGAGTCTTTAAGAGACTTGCTACCTCATGGATGAGCAGTTGCTTTAGATCTTCTGGGCTACTAGCTTTTTCTGATTTAGCAGCTTTACGCAGTTTGCTAATCAATTGTTCAGTCGTGGGTAGACCCACATCACTCAGTATGAGAGATTCTTCTAGGGCATCAAACCAGGCTTCATCAGTCTGATTGGATTTGAATAGGGATCCGAGGGTTTTACGTAGGCCGAACATAATCGATACAATTTAATCCTTGCATCTTATCAATTTAATTCTAGGGATAGGTGATCTTACAGATGCGCTCCACTTTATTGCGTTTTTCTTTCTATTTAATGCTCTGCTGTCCCAGCGCCTGGGCGGCCACAGACGCAGTTCAAGCAAATACCCATGAGTTTCAACTTTCTAACGGTCTTAAGTTGATTGTGCGTGAGGATCATCGTGCGCCGACAGTTGCGCACATGGTTTGGTACCGCGCTGGCTCTATGGATGAGGTCAATGGTAAGACTGGTGTAGCTCATGTGCTCGAGCACATGATGTTTAAGGGCACGGACAAGGTGAAGTCAGGAGAGTTCTCTCGCTTAGTTGCAGCAGTAGGCGGTCGAGAAAATGCTTTCACCTCCCGTGATTACACCGCCTATTTTCAGCAGGTAGAAAAGTCTAAGTTAGATGAGGTGATGAAGTTAGAGGCTGATCGCATGTCTAACCTCAACTTTGATGATGCGGAATTTTTGAAAGAAATTCAGGTAGTGATGGAAGAGCGTCGCCTACGTACCGAAGACAACCCAAGTAGTTTGCTGAATGAATCGCTCATGGCTACTGCTTATATGAGTTCACCTTATCGTCATCCGGTAGTGGGATGGATGAATGACCTGGTCAATATGAAGGCTGCAGACGCACGTGATTGGTATCGCAGTTGGTATAAGCCTAACAACGCTACAGTCGTTATTGCAGGTGACGTTGACCCTAAAGCTATTTTGCAGGCAGTAGAAAAATATTATGGAGTCGCTTCTGCAAGAGCGTTGCCTGAACGTAAACCACAGATTGAGCCACCACAAAAAGGTATTAAGCGGGTGCAGGTCAAAGCGCCAGCAGATAGCGCACAACTTGCAATGGCATGGAAGGTTCCCAAGTTACAAGTGGGCCAGCTAGAAGATGATGAGCCTTATGCCTTGGAGTTGTTGGCCGCAGTACTCGATGGTTATGACAACGCCCGCTTGAATCGCACTCTGGTTAAGCAAGAGCGGGTTGTCAATGATGTGGGCGTGGGTTACGACATGATCTCAAGAGGGCCGGAACTCTTTTTAATTAGCACCAGTATGGCTAAGGGCAAAACAGTAGAGCAGGCTGAGAGCAGTATTCGGAAGGCTTTAAAAGAAATTGCCGATAAAGGAATTCTGGAGTCAGAGCTCAAGCGCATCAAGGTACGCATTCTGTCCGATCAAATTTATAAGCGCGATTCGATCTTTGGCCAGGCAATGGAAATTGGCAGCACAGAGATGGCAGGATTCTCATGGCGAGATATTGATGTGATATTGGAGAAGATGCAAACAATTACCCCTGCACAAGTTCAAGCTGTTGCAAAAAAATATTTGGTCGATGAAGGTTTGACAGTTGCAGTTTTAGATCCGCAGGCACGTCAATCCAATGAGAGCAAGCAAGGGGACAATCGTGCTGCTAAATAAATTCATCAAGCAAGTTAGTCTTGTATTCGTTCTGCTGGCTGGGGTCAGTACCTCTGCCTATGCAATATTGCCGATTGAAAAACTAGATCCCTTTAAGGGCGCGCAAGCCTACCTCGTTCAGACTAAAGCTCTGCCGATGGTAGATATCGAGATCAGTATTGATGCTGGCGATCGTTATGATCCAGCGGTAAAGAGTGGCTTAGCCACAGTGGTTGGGCAGCTAATGAACTATGGCGCCAAGTCAGAAAAAGGGGTAATGACTGAGGCGCAGATCGCTGATGAAATTGCCGACTTGGGTGCAAACCTTGGCGTTTCTGTCAGTGGTGAGCGTGCCGTGATGCGCATCCGGACTTTAAGTCGCAAAGATTTGCGTGATCGCGCTGTCCAATTGGCGTCGGCTATGTTGAGTGCGCCTACTTATGATGCCAAGATCCTAGCGCGTGAGAAGCAAAGGATGACAACTGCATTGCTAGAGTCGGAGACAAAACCAGAATCTGTTTTGGATCGCCGTTTTAGAAAATCGGTTTATGGAAATTATCCGTTAGCTAATTCACCAACAGTACAAAGTATTGCCAATATCAGCGCAACTGACTTGCAGCAGTTTCATAAACAGTTCTACCGCGGCGATCGAATGATTGTCAGTATCGTAGGTGATGTGAGCAAAGCAGAGGCAGCTGAAATTGTTCAAGGCTTATTGCAAAGAGTCCCTCAGTCTGGCCCAGCTATTGCCAAGCTGCCAGAGTTTGAGCGTTCACCAGTAGAGCCTTTAAGTCAACGCGAAGTCACCATTCCATTTGATTCTCAGCAAGCGCATATAGCCATGGGAATGACTGCGGTAACTCGTAGCAATCCCGATTATTTTCCATTGCTAGTCGGAAACTATGTCTTGGGTGGCGGAGGTTTTGTATCGCGCCTCATGTCAGAGGTTCGCGAAAAGCGCGGTCTCGCCTATAGCGTTTTCAGTTACTTTGCACCCGGTAAGGATGCAGGAATATTTCAGGCTGGCTTGCAAACCAAGAATGATCAGGCAGCTTTGGCACTAGAAGTGATGAGTTCTTCCATTGCGCAATTTATTGCTGATGGACCCACGCAATCTGAGCTCGATGCTGCTAAAGCAAATTTGATTAATGGCTACCCATTGAGAATTGATAACAACCGCAAGTTGCTGGATAACGTTTCCTCAATTGCTTGGAATAATTTGCCGCTCGATACGATGGAGGTGTGGACCAAGCAAGTGGAAGCGGTCAGCCTCGAACAAGTAAAGGCAGCGTTCCAAAAATACTTAGCCATGGATCGAATGAAGATTGTGGTCTTGGGAGCGAAAAATAAATAAGCCAGTTAAGCCTGCTGCGCTAGGCAAGCGTTCCGAGCTCCCTCAGAAAATCCGGATTATTGGTGGAGTGTGGCGTAGTCGTTTGCTGAGTGTGCTTGATTTATCTGGCCTACGTCCCACCACGGATCGTGTTCGTGAAACTTTATTTAATTGGCTCGGGCAGGATCTGGTAGGTTTGAGGTGCTTGGATTTGTTTGCCGGTACTGGCGCTTTAGGTTTTGAAGCAGCCTCACGACATGCTCATTCAGTGACCTTGCTAGAGAAAGATAAGAAGGCCCATGCCAAGCTTTTGGCAAACTTTGCTTTGCTGCAGTCATCTCCTGCTCCTGGAGTGGTCGAAATTTTGCATCGAGATAGTTTGGAGTTTTTAAAGCAACAAGCCGATCGCTCAAGCAATCTGATTTTTATAGATCCACCCTTTCAGGAGGAGGGCTTATTCAATCAAGCGTTGATAGAGGCTGCTCGCGTTTGCGATGACAGCGCTGGCGGGGGGATTTATGTGGAGTTTCCTGCTAGTCGCTCCCGTGAGGAAATTGAGGCTTTAGTGCCTGATTGGCATTGTGGAAAGTACTTAGAGGCTGGGCAAGCAAAAGCCTGTCTATTTCGCTCTAAGAGGGGCTAAACTCTTGCCTGTAGCTGAAAAAGCCTTAGGAGCGTTATGACTGTAGCTGTATACCCTGGAACATTTGATCCCTTTACTCGTGGTCACGAGGATTTGGTGCGTCGTGCCTCAAGCATTTTTGGCGAACTGATTGTTGGTGTTGCTGATAGTCGTAGCAAGCGCCCATTCTTTAATTTGGAAGAGCGCATTGAAATCGCCAAAGAAGTACTCGGCCATTATTCCAATGTAAAGATTGTTGGCTTTTCGGGTTTATTAAAAGACTTTACCCGCGAACATAATGCACGTGTGATTGTGCGTGGTTTGCGCGCAGTATCCGATTTTGAATATGAATTTCAGATGGCCGGTATGAACCGCTATTTATTGCCTGATGTTGAAACACTATTCCTGACCCCATCCGATCAATATCAGTTTATCTCCGGCACCTTTGTGCGTGAGATTGCTTCAATGGGTGGAGATGTGAGTAAGTTTGTATTTCCATCCGTAGAAAAGTGGTTGGTCAAAAAGATTGAAGCCAACAAGAGCAAAGAGTAAGGCTGGTAGGCAAACAAGATGGCCTTAATGATTACGGACGAATGCATCAACTGCGATGTATGTGAGCCTGAATGTCCGAATGATGCAATCTACATGGGTCTAGAGATCTATGAGATCGATCCCAATAAATGCACCGAGTGCGTGGGGCACTACGATGCGCCACAGTGTCAGCAGGTTTGCCCAGTTGACTGTATTCCACTCAACCCCGCATTCTCAGAAAATCAAACGCAACTTATGGCGAAGTATCAAGCCTTAACTGCTGCCAAAAAAGCCCTGGCTACAAAGTAACGCACTAATTCGTTTTTGAATGCAACTCCAGCATTGCTGACTGAGTGTCGCCCTTCATAAATAATCCGAGAATTTTTAAGCCATCCTCAATGCTGGCATCAATCTGTTTTTGCTCTGCCTGTAAAGGTCTTCTCAATACATAGTCAGCTACGTCCATTACGCGCGCACCTTCTGCGGCGAGATCTCGCGGGTGACCAATACCCAGGCGCAGGCGCCAGTATTCAGGTGTTCCTAGGTGAGCTTGGATATCTTTCAAGCCGTTGTGCCCACCAGTCCCGCCACCAAGCTTGATACGGGCTGTACCGGGCTTGAGATCAAGCTCATCTTGCACTACCAGCACATCTTTGGGTGTAATTTTATGGAAGCGGCACAGTGCCCCTACAGCTTGACCGCTGAGGTTCATATAAGTGCTGGGCTTAAGTAAGAAAAGATCTTCACTTTCCCATTTGGCCTTTGCTACTTTCCCATGAAATCGTTTTTCAGTTTCAAAGCGGGTACTTAATTGTTTTGCAAGGGCGTCAACAAACCAGAAGCCAGCATTGTGCCGATCTTCTATGTGTTCTTCGCCGGGATTGCCGAGGCCAACAATTAATTTAGTCATGATGAGAGCTTAAGGATAAAAGTATTTCCGCAAAAAAGAAAACCCGCTTGTAAGCGGGCTTCCTCTGTCGCAAAGATAAGGCTTAAATAATTAAGCTTTGTCCTTTGGGGCTTCAGCAGCAGGAGCCGCAGCAGCAGCAGGAGCAGCTTCAGTATCGGCAGATTTCACTGCTGGGATACGTGCATTAGCTAATACTGGGTTCTCTTGCTCAACATGCAATACCAAGGTAACGCCTTTTGGCAATGCGATGTCTTTAGCATGGATACCATGACCAACTTCAATCTTGTTCAGGTCCACTTCAATGAATTCTGGCAAGTCTGCTGGTAAGCAAGAAACTTCCAATTCAGTTGAGATGTGGCTGATTACAGCGCCTTGCAATTTCACTGCAGCTGAAGTCTCAGCATTGATGAAGTGCAATGGAACGCGCATATGAACTTTTTCAGTCGCAGAAACGCGCTGGAAGTCGATGTGCAGAACCAAAGGCTTAAATGGATGCATCTGGTAATCGCGCAACAACACTTTTTGTGCTTTGCCGCCGATTTCGAGATCAAGGATAGATGAGTGGAATGCTTCCTTACGGAGAGCATGGAACAGTGCGTTGTGATCCAACTCAATTACAGTTGCGGCGTCTTTACCGCCGTAGATGATGCCCGGAGTTTTACCGGAGTTGCGCAGACGGCGGCTCGCACCCGTTCCCTGTACGCTTCTTTCAAAGGCTACTACTTTCATATCGAATTCCTAAATTAAGGTTAATTTCCGTTCGCGACCAAACAGAAAAGCCTTTGATTATATCGTGGGAATGACGGTTTTTGCCTAGAAAAGGCTCAAAACTGCCAAAAACAGGGGTAGAAACGCTGTTTTTGGCTTATTCAGCGAACATCGACATCACTGAATCACCCTTGCTAATGCGGGAAAGGGTCTCAGCGAGGATGGGAGCAACGCTTAATTGACGAATTTTTGCCACTTTCATTGCCTCTGGAGTCAATGGAATGGTGTCAGTAACGACTAATTCATCTAATTCTGATGCAGCAATACGGGCCACAGCGCCACCAGAAAGGACGGCATGGGTACAGTAGGCGGTAACGCCCTTGGCACCACGCTCTTTTAGCGCCTCAGCGGCTTTACAGAGCGTTCCGCCGGTATCAATGATGTCATCCATGATGACGCAATGGCGGCCTTCTACTTCGCCGATAAGGTGCATTACTTCTGATACGTTTGCCTTAGGGCGGCGTTTATCAATAATCGCCAAATCTGTGCCCAATTGCTTGGCCATCGCACGGGCGCGAACCACGCCGCCGATATCTGGCGAAACGATGATGAGGTCTTTCTTAGTTTTTTGGGCTTCTAAATCAGCCAATAGAACAGGGGAAGCGTAAATGTTGTCTACTGGGATATCAAAGAAACCCTGAATTTGGTCTGCATGGAGATCCATGGTCAAAACACGCTCAACGCCGGCAACGGACTGGAGCATGTTTGCAACGATTCTGGCAGAGATGGCAACCCGAGCTGAGCGTGGGCGGCGGTCTTGTCTGGCGTAACCGAAGTAAGGGATCACTGCGGTTATGCGGCTTGCTGATGCTCGTTTTAGGGCATCAATCATGATCATCAGCTCCATCAAACTATCGTTTGTTGGAGCGCAAGTGGATTGGATAACAACCACGTTCTTACCGCGAACGTTTTCTTGAATTTCTACCTGAATTTCACCATCAGAGAATCGACCAACAAATGCTTTTCCCATCGGGAGATTGAGCTCTTTGGCTACCGCATGGGCCAAAACCGGATTTGCATTGCCTGTGAAAAGAGTCAGTAAATCAGCGTTCATTGGGGCGGACATAGGTGATTTTGGAATTTTGGTAGGGGTCGAATGGATGTCTTTTGGTCGTATCTACAGTATTTGGCAGGGGAAGAAGGATTCGAACCTTCGCATGCTGGAATCAAAATCCAGTGCCTTAACCAGCTTGGCGATTCCCCTACAGGTCAATCTGAAGAAATCAAATTGTAAGCGGGATTTTTATTTAGCCCCCGAACAATTCGACCTATCCATCCTTTTGGAAGATTTTGCAGAAGAATTTCCAGATTCGCAGTGTCCGTCTTAGGGTCTAAGGCGGCAAAAACGCTACTTCCAGAGCCGGACATGCAAGGCGCCGAGTTTGGCACTGCCTTGTAAATCCAATCTAATGCTTGCTTCACTTCAGGACATTTCTGCACCGCTACTGCCTGACAATCATTTGACTGATATGACCTTGGCGATGCAAGAAAGCGATCTATTGTAATCGGAGCGTGATCTCGGGTCAATTGAGGGTCTTGAAAAATCTGAGCAGTGGCAATCCCCTGATTTGGGAAGATCACCACAAAGTCTTGGGTTTCCAGGGAAATTGGGTGTAATTTCTCTCCAACCCCCTCAACAAAGGCATTTTGGCCAAAGATGAAAAATGGCACGTCGGCACCGAGTTTTAGGCCAAGCTGGCAGAGGGTGGTGATATCGAGACGCAGATCCCAAAGCGCATTAAGGCCGATGAGGGTGGATGCGGCATCTGAGGATCCGCCCCCGAGGCCAGCACCCATCGGAATGTTTTTCTCAAGGCTAATTTCGACCCCTCGATCAATCTTGCAGTGATCTTTGAGAAGTTGGGCTGCGCGAACGACCAAGTCTTGCTCAGATGGGACTCCAGGAATGGGATTGATGCGGCGAATCTCGTTTTCCGAGATGAGCTTTAGGGTGAGGACGTCATACCAGTCAATCAACTGAAAAACAGATTGCAATAGATGGTAGCCATCATTGCGGCGCCCAACAATATGTAGAAAAAGATTGAGCTTTGCGGGGCAACGAAGTTCTATCGCATTACTCATCATTCACGCATCACTCATTCGGAGTATCAAATACTAAGCGGATATCAATCGACCCGATATTGGAGCTACGAGTCATCGTCAGTTTTTCTAACTGCTGAGAATTATTCCAGTTGTAATTTAAGGTCCAGCCATCCTGTGTAATTTTGCTGACTTGACCTTTTGCATTTCGCTCCACGCTTGCATTGCTACCAGGGCGAGTTTGTCCACGCAACCAGTCAGATAAACCGCGGGCTGGTAGTGGAAGTCCCAATGCATTTTGAATCAGGGTGTCGGCATCAATTGCGGTTGTTAATTGACCGTCACGTTCAAGAATTGCTTCACAGGGTTTAATCGTAATCTTGGCAATTGATCCGCCAACAGGATTGCGAATTTCTAATACATCAGTCAGCGCATCTTGAGTCAAAGTAAATCCACCTGAGCCACCTTGATTTTTACTCTCGGTAAGTCCTATGACCTTCACCGAGAAACGCCCGTCCCATGAGCCTTTGAGGGCGGCATCCGCAACAGACCAATCTGGCTTTAAGCGCTTCAAAGTTTCTTTGAGAGTGGGATTGTTGGCATCTAATTGCTGGCCTTTGCGCCACATATCTTCGGCTTCGATTGGGCGATTCATGACCCACAAGACTTCGCCTATATGTGCAGCAATGTCTGCCTCGGGCTTCATGTTAAATGCTTGTTGCAGTTGTTCAAGTGCTAACGCATTTTTACCCATGCGAAAGTTCACCCAACCAAGACTATCCAAAATAAAACCATCTTTAGGGGAGAGTTGATGCGCTTTGCTAATGAGCTTAAATGCTTCTGGTAATTTCTGGTTACGATCGGCCAGCGAGTAACCAAGTGCGTTAAGACTGTTAACATCATTTGGATTCTTGCGCAAGATATCGCGCAGAGTTTTCTCCATAACTTCGATTTGTCCTGACTTTTCAGCGGACATGGCGTAGGTATAGAGTAGCCCCGGATCTTTTGGTTCTGGTTTTACTGCTGAAACGATTTCATAAAAAGCCCTTAAGGCTTCTGACTCATCAGTAGCCTTGGCTAGTAGTGCCTGAATCTGTAACAAAGTAATTTCACGTTGGGCTGGTGTCTGCTGATTCAATAGGGAGATGGCAGGCTTGACTGCATCGGACCAGCGTTGATTCAGAATCAAGAGGGTGACCAGTACTTCTTTGGGCTTAGTTTGTTTTGGTCCCGCCAAGCTATCCCAAGTTTGTGCAGCTTGAAGTGCTTGGTTGGGCGCGCCTGCTGTAATAGCAATCTCCATAGCTCTTTGTGCCAAGCGAGGGTCATCTAGCTGTCGAGCAAGCTCTAGATAGGTGTTATAGGCCAGGCCAGCTTCACCGCGTTGCAGGGCGATTTCTGAGGCTAAGACCTCGAATACGGCTTGACCGTTATCCAGGCTGCTAGTTTTGGCGCCGGCATGATTGGAGGAAAGACTTAATCCAAGTCCAGCTACGAGCAATAAGGCCCCTAAAGAAGGCTTTAATGAAAATTTGGTCATGAGCACATTCTAATCCGCGAATCTACAATCCATTTATGCCAGAACTTCCAGAAGTCGAAGTTACCCGATTGGGTATTGCGCCCCATTTAGAGGGTCGCAGGGTAAGCGCGGTCAAAATTATTGATGGCCGCTTACGTTGGCCGGTACCGAGCAATTTAAATACGCTGCTTTCAGGTCAGAAAGTCTTGGGAATTGAGCGCCGAGGCAAATACCTCTTAATGGAGTTTGATGCCGGATATCTATTGCTACACCTAGGAATGACGGGAACATTGAGAGTGTTGCCCAGCAGTGATCCACTGAAGACGCATGATCGAGTGACCTTTGAGTTTGGCAAGCTGAGTTTGCGTTTGCATGATCCCCGAAAGTTTGGCGCTGTTTTATGGCACTCAAAATCCAAGGGGCGGATTGAGAACTACGCGCTATTACAAAAACTCGGGGTCGAACCTTTTTCATCCGAGTTTGAGGGTGAGCTTGGCGCAGATGTCTTGTATCAGTGCTCACGTAAGCGCAGTGTTGCCGTGAAGCAATTTCTATTGGCGGGCCAAGCTGTAGTGGGTGTAGGCAATATCTATTGCTCAGAAAGTTTATTTGAGGCGGGAATTCATCCGGCAAAGGCTGCTGGAAAATTAACGCGTCCGCAGTGCTCTCGACTGGCTAATGCAGTGAGGTCGATTTTGAAAAAAGCAATTGCTGCTGGCGGAAGTACCTTAAAAGACTTTGTGAATAGCGAAGGTGATCCAGGACACTTCATGGTGCAAACCAAAGTCTACGATCGTAAGGATCAGCCTTGCAAGGTATGTAAGACGCCAATTAAGCAAATAGTCCAAGGTCAACGATCTACTTATTTTTGCCCCCAATGTCAGAAGCGCTGATTAAGAACTTCGCCACTAAGCTCATCGCTTGGCATGGCAAGGAGGGGCGTCAAGGCTTGCCATGGCAAAGTATTCGAGATCCCTACGCAGTATGGGTTTCTGAAATCATGCTGCAACAAACTCAAGTGGCCACCGTTCTGGAGCGCTATCCCCGTTTCATGAAACGTTTTCCGACGGTAAAGAAGTTGGCTGCCGCACCCTTAGATGATGTCTTGGCAGAATGGGCGGGTCTCGGCTACTACACGCGAGCTCGCAATCTCCACGCTTGTGCCAAGCAGGTTGTGGAAGAGTTTGAAGGAAAGTTTCCTACTGACCCAGTATTGCTCGAGCAACTTAAGGGTATTGGTAGATCCACTGCAGGTGCCATTGCGGCTTTTGCATTTCATGAGCGGGCACCAATTCTGGATGCGAACGTCAAGCGGATTTTGGCAAGACTGTTTGGCATAGAGGGCGCCATTCAAGAAAAAGCAGTAAACGATGCATTGTGGTTGATCGCCAAAACAATCCTCCCTAAAAAATCTGCAGATATGCCGGTCTATACGCAGGCTCTGATGGATTTTGGGGCAACTTGGTGCACCTCTCGCAAGCCTGTGTGTTTGAGTGGCGAAAAGAAATGCCCGTTTGAAAAAGAATGCCAAGCCAATCTCAGTGATCAAGTGTTGCTATTGCCCCGTAAAGCAATCAAAGCAAAATCGCCCGAATTTAATTGCGATATGTTGTTGCTTAGGCATGGAGATTCAGTTTTGCTGCAAAGGCGTCCAGACAAGGCCATCTGGGGTGGACTGTGGTCTTTGCCGGAGTCCTCTTGGAGACCTAAAGAAAAAAACTCCAAACCTTTCGCCAACCATTCAATGGATTTAACTGTTAAAGAATTATTTCAGTTAGTGCTACCAGATGAAAAGATCTCTAGCGCTTTAAAGAGGTTCAAGCCAATCGAGCGAGGGGTAGAGATTAAGCATGTCTTTACGCATCGACGTTTATGGATGCAGATTTGGCATGTGACTTCAAGTGATGCCATGAAATTCTCAGGCGATGATTTGAAGTGGGTTCCTTTGCGTCAGCTCGGAAAGTACGGCCTACCCCAACCAATCAAATTGCTGTTGCAGGGATTGAGTCTAGCTCGCGGTGACGGCTTAAGAAATTAATCTGGAGTGCTGCTAAATCTTTTTGCGGTAGAAAGTGCGCAATGATGCGACTTACTAGATAGACTGAGCGATGTTGTCCGCCAGTGCAACCGATAGCAACAGTCAAGTAACTGCGACCGTCTGCAATGTAGTGGGGCAGCCATTTTTCAATAAATTGAATGATGTCATTTTCCATGCTGACGACTTCAGGAATTTTCTCCAAGAACTCACGAACTGGCTGGTCTTTGCCAGACAAAGGGCGCAATAGCTTATCGTAGTGTGGGTTGGGTAGACAGCGAACATCAAACACAAGATCTGCTTCGCTTGGTAAACCTTTTTTAAAGCCAAAAGATTCAAAAATCACTGTCAGCCCTTGAGGCTTATCTTTAAGAAGGTCCTGTATCCAGGAGCGCAGTGCATGGGCAGGCAGGTTGCTGGTATCGATACTATGGGCTTGAGTGCGCAGGGGCTCTAAGAGATTACGCTCTTTATCAATTGCCTCGATCAGAGTGGCTGCTTGAGTCTGTTGAGTTTTTCCGGAAAGTGGATGACGCCGACGGGTTTCAGAGAAACGCTGGATCAACGTATTGGTATCAGCGTTTAAGAAAACAACTCGCACTTGATGGTTACGCCGTAGGTTTTCTAAGATCTGGGGAAGCTCTGCAATGGACTGACCACGACGGGCGTCAATGGCTACAGCAACGCGCTCACTCTTTTCGTTTTCTAGCGTAGTGATGAGGTTTTCTAAGAGGGTAACTGGAAGGTTATCTACGCAGTCATAGCCTGCATCCTCAAAAGCTCTCAACGCAACGGATTTACCTGATCCGGAGATGCCGGTAATCAGATTGATCTGCATATTAGATAAGTCGGCCTTGAGACTTGGAAGATTCAGCCTCAGCATTCATTTGTAAACGCTGGCGCTCCATGAATTCTTTTAAGGTATCAATGCCCCGTAACTGCAAAATAGTATTACGTACTGCGGCTTCTACGAGAACCGCTAAGTTGCGTCCTGCAGCCACCTGAATTTTGACAGTTCTGATTGGGATGCCTAATACATCTATGTGCTGCGCTTCTAATGGAAGGCGCTCAAATTCACCATCATTACGACGAACCAGCTGCACTATCAAACGTAATTTCAATTTACGGCGTACGGCTGTTTCACCAAAGATGGTGCGAATATCTAGCAAGCCCAATCCACGAACCTCTAAGAGATTACGCAAGATCACGGGACAGCGACCCTCAATATAGTCTGGGCCAAGACGAGCAAAGTCCACAGCATCATCAGCCACTAAACCGTGACCACGAGAAATCAACTCTAGGCCTAATTCACTTTTGCCTAGGCCAGACTCACCCATGATGAGGACACCCAAGCCCAGGATATCCATAAATACACCATGCATGGTGATCTGAGGGGCGCCAATCTTGGTGAGATAAGTGCGAAGGTGATCAATTACCTCGGCAGCCGAAATAGCAGTTGCAAAGAGTGGGGTGGAGGATCTTTGGCAAAAGAGTTGTAGATCAGCATCAGCTGCTTTTCCATCGGCCACAATGACGCAAGGTGGCGTTTTAGAAATTAAGCTGGAGATCTGCTCTTGTCTTTGTTTTGGCTCAAGTTCAGCATGATAGTCAACCTCTTGTTCGCCAAAGATCTGGATACGGCTAGGGTGAATCAAATTTAAGTGACCCACTAGATCAGAGCTAGCTGCGGCTGCTTTAACAGCCTCCGATGGAAATGTGCGGTCCGCACCTTCTAAGCCGCCAATCCAAGAGAGCTTTAAGTCAGAGACATTGTCATCAAAGATCTGTTGGGCAGTAACTCCCTCAAGGAGTAGGGGTTGGGTTGTCAAGCCGAGCCCCAAGTTTGTAACAGCTGGCACACCTTCTCTGGACTGTCTTCCGAGGCAAGCGACTTACGAGCGTCTTGGTCAGAAAGAAGTTGTGCAATCGAGGACAGAATTTCTAGATGTTGCTGGGTTGCTTTTTCTGGGACGAGCAAAAAAATCAAAATCGAGACTGCCTCACCATCGGGCGCGGCAAATTCAATTGGCTCTTTTAATTTGACAAAGGCTGCAATCGGATGCTTAAGCCCCTTTACGCGGCCATGGGGAATGGCTACGCCAGCACCTAATGCGGTCGAGCCCAAGTCCTCGCGAGCATTTAAGAAGCCAACAATTCCCTCGGCCTCCAGTCCCGCTTGCTTCGCAAAGAGTTGGCCTACGGCCGCAAATGCCTCAGCCCGATTTTTAGAAGGGCTATTTAAGGCAATGCGGTCTAAAGCGAAAAGATTGGTCAGGGCATTCATGTCAATTGATTATAGGTGTCCTGACGTCAAGCATCACTCAAAATGCTTTTCATGGTGATGATCTTGGATTTTTTCTTTGTGCTTGACTACTTGGCGTTCAAGTTTGTCAACCACCGCATCCATAGCATGGTAGAGATCAGCGTTATGCGCTTCGGCAAAGAGTTCCTTGCCTTTGAGGTGAATCGTGATCTCGGCCGCTTGACGAAGATTCTTTTCTTTGGCGTTATCGACAATCAAAAATGCGGAAGCATCTAGGACGTGGTCAAAGTGTTTGCGAATTTTGGCTAACCCGGCTTCGAGGTGGGAACGCATAGCTGGAGTAACTTCAACATGACGGCTATTAATTTTCAGATTCATCAGCAGCTCCTATTCATAGCAAAACAAAATGCATGCGCAAATAATTACCCGGGGTGCGCAGCATGCCCCTGTAATGTTGTACTTGTTTATACGGAAATGAACTTCATGAGCCTCCAGCGTATCAGCGATTTTGCTGAAAACCAAGGGGGCAGATCATTTTTATTTAATAAATATTCAAAAACTCCGAATATTTACATGCGGAAGTTTTCGCCTAGGTAGACTCTTCTGACGGCATCGTTCTCAATGATTTGGTCTGGCTTACCAGCAGCCAGTACGCTACCTTCGCTGATGATGTAGGCGTGGTCACAAATACCTAAAGTTTCTCGAACATTGTGGTCGGTGATCAGAACACCAATTTGACGGTCTCTTAAGAAGCGCACAATGCGCTGGATCTCACCAACTGCAATTGGGTCAACACCGGCAAATGGCTCGTCCAGCAAAATGAATTTAGGCTGGGATGCTAGGGCCCTAGCAATCTCAACGCGACGACGTTCTCCACCGGAGAGTGAGAGGGCTGGGTTATCGCGAAGATGGCTGATTTGGAGTTCGCCTAAGAGCTCATCTAAGCGATGCGCAATCTCTGCCTTGCTTAATGGCTTACCACCTTGTACTTGGAGTTCTAATACGGCCTGAATATTTTCAGCCACATTGAGCTTTCGGAATACGGAAGCCTCTTGCGGGAGATAAGACAAGCCCATGCGGGCGCGTTCATGAATCGGAAGATGGGTGATGTCAGTGCCGTCTAGAACAATACTGCCACCATCTAGAGGAACAAGTCCAACAATCATGTAGAACGAGGTTGTTTTGCCGGCGCCATTTGGGCCTAGGAGTCCAACTACTTCGCCACACTTCACCTCTACCGATACGTCGCGCACCACTGTACGAGATCCGTAACGCTTTTGTAGATGCTGCGCGCTTAAGGTTGCCGAGTTTTGATTGTTGCTGGAGTCCGTGGTCATTTCTCTAGTGTAGCTTTTCTTCTTGGTGAAAGGATGGCTCTAGCCAGCGGGAGGTCTTCGGCTTTGGCGTTTGCGGGCGGTGAGACTTTGTAGCGTTGTTGAACATCGTCGTAGTCAATTTTCCAGCCACGCAGTTGATCCAGCATTTGCATATTGTGAAGACGCTTTAAGCTGGCATCTCCAGTTAAAGTCAGGAGTTCTGTTTTTGCATTGTAGGTAACCGTTTGACCGCGACCCTGCATGAACTCATTAGCGGGACCTTCACGTCTCTGTCTAAAGCTTGCAGTAGATTCAGGGTTGCCCTGAACATCAACGTATTCATATCCCTCGGGATCAACTTTGATATTGCCTTTCTCGCCAGTAATCAAAATGCTACCTTTGGTTAATAGCACCTGACCATCAAGCTCATAGACCTGCTGCACGTCATTCACGGAAACTTTCTCAGCCTCCAAAACAACCGGTTTGTCTTGATCCGCCTTTTCTGCATAAGCAGGGGCAATAAAACAGGACGTTAATAGTGAAAAAGATAGAACGAGTTTACGTAAGGAGATCATGGTTGCGCTCCAGGTTGAACGCGCTCGATACGGCCCCTTACTTGTCCAGATAAAACCATGCTTTGTTCGATGTTGTTAAAGACCCCACCATCAGTTGAGCGAATAACAGAAAGGCCTTGCTCAAGCGTAATAGGTTTATCAGTCTCAATAATGTCATCATTAATGAGTACTTTGAAGTACGAAGAGCGTGCAAGCATGCGAGGCCTTGCTGGCTCAGTTGCTGTAGCTACTTGAGGGGGGCGAAAAATTTCGGCGTTATCAATCAAGTTGAGAATCGTTAAGTCGCCATCTAAATGACCCGTATCTGCTTTAACGGTAACAGGTGATTTTTCAGGTGGGAACAAGCGCATCCGAGGCGTTTCTATATCGATCGAAGCATCATCGTCATAGTGAGTCACCTTTTTGCCTAACACTCGATATTTAGTGTTGCCAGACTCATTGAGTGCGGATAGAGCGCCATTGTTAATAATGTAATCAGGCTCATGTAAGCGGACGCGTTCGATAGCAGACTTTTCTGCCGGAGTATTTTTCTTAACCAGCCAAAATGTGACGAGGGTTAGTGTGCCCATCAATAGCAAAGGCATAAGTCGCAATAAGGTGCGCCAGATACTCAGTTTGATTTGTTGGGCTTTCAGTTGCATTGCGAAATACCTTAAGCGCGCGCCTGAGAGAGCAATTCGTCATAGCGGTTTTGTGCTTTCAGGATCAGATCGCACACTTCACGTACCGCGCCACTACCGCCGGATCTCGTCGTGACAAAGTGAGCAGTTTCTTTTACGGCCTCATGTCCTTGGGCTGGGCATACCTTGAGGCCCGCAGACTTCATCATTTGAAAATCAGGCCAATCATCACCCATCACAGCGCAATCAGTTGACTTCAGCTCCAGTGATTGCAAAATCTTTTCTAAGGCTGCAGCTTTATTTTCAACGCCCATGTGCACGTGCTTGATACCGAGTTCATCGCAGCGGGCTAAAACCATTTTGGAACTGCGCCCAGTAATAATGGCTGTTGGAATACCAATTTTTTCTAAGAGCTTGATCCCCAATCCATCTTGAATATCAAAAGCCTTCAGAGATTCTTTGCTATTTTCGCCAATAAATACTTGGCCATTAGTCAAGACGCCATCGACATCCAAAACGAGAATCTTGACCGCTCCAGCACGCTCCCAGGCCTGTGGATATTGACTCAGAGGGTTGGTGTTGTGAACGTTAAAGGCGCTAGGCATGTGAGTGGGGAGATAAATTATTGAAAGATGAGTGGTTTAAATAACCTTGGCGGCAAATAGATCATGGAGGTTCAATGCACCAAGTAGCGCACCGTTTGGATTGGTTACCACCAAATGGTTGATGCGATGTTTTTCCATCATCTCAATAGCCTCTTCTGCCAATAGCTCTGGAGGAATTGTGCGCGGCGCTGAGGTAATCGCTTTTTCTAATGTGAGGCCGTCTAAATTGGTGCTCTTCTCTAGTAGGCGACGTAAGTCACCATCAGTAAAAATGCCAGCAACTTTATTTGCCTTGTCTAAAGTAACTACCATGCCCATGCGTTTAGCAGTCATCTCAAGCAAAGCTTCTTGCAAGGAGGCGGAGATTGAAATCTTCGGGGTCTCATCAAAGCTTCGCATGACTTCGCTGACATGCATGAGTTGTTTACGACCTAAGCGACCGCCTGGGTGCGAACGTTGAAAATCTTCAGCCTGAAAGCCGCGAGCATCTAACAGGGCAACAGCTAGAGCGTCGCCCATGGCTAGTGCTGCAGTTGTGCTGGTAGTTGGGGCCAAGTTAAGTGGGCAAGCTTCTTTTTCAACGCTGGTATCTAAATGAGCATCTGCCAACTTTGCTAAAGAAGAATTTGGCGCGCCGGTAAGGGCAATGAGTTTTGCACCCGTGCGCTTAACGATTGGCACGATAGTGAGTAGTTCATCAGTCTCACCAGAATTGGAGAGGGCAACAAAGACATCATCACGAGTCACCATCCCAAGGTCACCATGACTGGCTTCAGCAGGATGTACAAAAAAGGCGGGAGAACCAGTAGAAGCAAAGGTAGCTGCAATTTTGCGAGCAATATGACCTGATTTACCAATTCCAGAAACAACGATGCGGCCTTTGCAGGAGTGCAGCAAATCCACCGCTAAAACGAGGGCATCCGCGTTTGCGCCTTCAAGGCGATCACGCATTGTGTGCAGTGCAGCAGCCTCAATGGTGAGGGTGTCACGCGCAAGCTTTAGGGTTCGGTCACGAGTCTTAGCTATCATGGGGTGAGTATATGCCGTCAGTCCTTCAGTTAACTCTCATCTTGCTGGCCTCCGGAGTGGCCGGGGTAGTTATTTTCCGCTATTTTGGGCTACCCCCTATTTTGGGCTATCTAGCCATCGGCGTCCTTATTGGGCCGCATGCCCTTGGTTTGGCCAATGATTCGGCCACAGTTAAGTATTTGGCTGAATTTGGCGTGGTTTTCTTGATGTTCTCGATTGGCCTGGAATTTAACCTCCACAAACTGCGGGCTATGCGAACCATCGTATTTGGCCTGGGAGGCAGCCAGGTCATTCTGACCATGCTCCTAGCGGTCCCCGCCAGCTTGTTGATGAACTGGATTTACCCCATTTCCTGGCAGGCTGCCATTGCTCTGGGGGGTGCCTTGGCCATGTCCTCAACTGCCATCGTCACCAAACTCATTTCCGATCGCTCAGAAATAGAAACTGAGCATGGACGCAACATCATCGGTATTTTGCTATTCCAAGATTTGGCAGTGGTATTCCTGTTGATTTTGTTGCCCTCGCTGGGCAAGAATCCCGGAGACCTATTCTTGGCGCTCACGGCAGAATCCATCAAGATCACCGTAGCCCTTGTACTCATTTTTGTAATTGGCCAAACCTTGATGAGTCGTTGGTTTAGTTTGGTTGCGAAGTTACGCTCCCAAGAGCTTTTCATGCTGAACCTCTTACTCATTGTTTTGGGTATGGCAGGTCTGACTGAGCACTTTGGCTTGTCGCTAGCACTCGGGGCTTTTCTGGCAGGTATGTTGATTGCAGAGACGCCTTATCGTCACCAAGTGGAGGAGGACGTCAAGCCATTTAGGGATGTACTTCTAGGCCTCTTCTTTATTACAGTTGGCATGCTGCTCGATTTCGAGGTGATCTATCAGCAGTGGATGCTAGTCCTTCTCCTGCTGATTGGACCTTTGGTCTTTAAGTTTGGGTTGATTGCTTTACTGTCGCGTGCCTTTGGCTCAAGCCCCGGCATCTCTATTCGGACGGGTTTGTGTTTGGCGCAGGCTGGTGAATTCGGCTTCGTTCTCTTAAACCAAATTGATGGCTTGGATTTAATTGATCCCGCTTTGAGTCAAGCGGTATTGGCAGCGATGTTGCTCTCGATGTTCGGCGCACCATTCTTGATTCAATATAGTGATCGTATTGCAATGCGCTTCTCGAGTAATGAGTGGTTATTGCAATCACTGGCACTGACGCGTGTTGCCGCAAAAAGTGTCCGTACAGAAAACCATGTCGTCATTTGTGGGTTTGGTCGCTCAGGCCAAAGCTTAGCTCGCATGCTCGATCAAGAAAAGATCCCCTATATTGCTTTAGACATGGACCCAGATCGCGTGAAAGAGGCCGCCGCAGCTGGTGACAACGTGGTCTATGGTGACGCTAGTCGAGAAAATTATTTAGTGGCTGCCGGCTTATCGAGAGCAAAGGCAGTGGTGATTACTTACGCGGATACACCAGCAACATTAAAAGTATTGCATCAGGTCGAACATCTTCGTCCTGGGATGACGGTATTGGTGCGCACAAAAGACGATGCAGATTTAGCAAAGCTACAAGCTGCTGGCGCAACTGAGGTGGTGCCAGAGTTAATTGAAGGTAGCCTCATGATGGCCTCACACGTCTTATTGATGATGGGCGTACCCATGCGCAAGGTGGTACGTCGCATTACAAGTGCACGTGAAGCTCGCTATAGCCTTCTGCGCGGCTACTTCCGTGGTGTTGCAGATGAGGTCGATTCCAAGGAGTCTTGGCGTTTGCATTCAGTCACTTTGCTGCCTGAGTCTGCCAGTATTGGACAGACTCTTGAAGAGTTGCATCTTGAAAATGAAGGTGTGAGCGTGCAAGCAGTCAGACGAAAAGTAGGCGGCTCTGACTATGTCAAACTAGAGCTCACCCCAGACTTGCGTCTGCAAGCTAACGACATTCTAGTACTCTCAGGCAATTCAGAAGCGACTGATTTAGCCGAATCTAAATTGCTCGGATGATGTAATTCAACGGATTTAGTTTGAGTTACTTTTTCTTTTTGGCGGCTGCTGGCTTACGAACTAGTAGTGGCGCTAAGTAGTGTCCGGTAAAGCTGGCTTCGTTCTTAGCAACTTCTTCTGGTGTGCCAGTGGCAATAATCTGTCCACCGCCAGCGCCACCTTTAGGACCCAAGTCAATAATCCAATCGGCAGTTTTGATCACATCTAAGTTGTGCTCAATGATGACGATCGTATTGCCTTGTTTCTTCAGTGTCTGAAGAACGGTCAGCAACAATTGAATGTCATGGAAATGTAAGCCCGTAGTTGGCTCATCCAAGATGTAGAGGGTTCTACCGGTATCACGTTTAGAAAGCTCTAACGAGAGTTTGACGCGTTGCGCTTCACCGCCAGATAAGGTTGTAGCGCTTTGACCTAGCTTGACGTAGCCTAAGCCAACATCGAGCAAGGTTTTGAGTTTGCGTTTGACGATCGGAACTGCTTCAAAGAATTCATGAGCTTGCTCGATAGTCATCGAGAGTACTTCATGAATATTCTTACCTTTGTAGCGAATATCTAATGTCTCACGGTTATAACGTTTGCCGTGACAGACGTCGCAGGGCACATAGACATCAGGTAAGAAATGCATTTCGACTTTGATAACGCCATCACCTTCACAGGCATCGCAACGGCCACCTTTGACGTTGAAAGAAAAACGCCCAGCTTCATAGCCACGCTCGCGTGCAGCAGGTACGCCGCAAAAGAGTTCTCTGATTGGTGTAAATAATCCAGTGTAAGTAGCAGGGTTAGAGCGGGGTGTTCTACCAATTGGAGATTGGTCAACGCTGATGACTTTGTCAAAATTCTCTAAGCCTTTGATTGCGTCATGTGCTGCCGGCTCTGCATTAGAGCCGTAGATATGCTGTGCAACTGCGTGGTGCAGAGTGTCGTTAATCAGTGTTGATTTGCCAGAACCGGATACGCCAGTGACACAAGTTAATAGGCCGACTGGAATCTTGGCGTGAACGGATTGCAAGTTGTTTCCACGTGCGCCGATGATTTCTAAAAACTTATCATTTACTGGAATACGTTTTTCCGGAACAGCGATCCACTCGCGACCAGATAAGTAGGCGCCAGTTAAGGACTTTGGATTAGCCTCTACTTCAGCAGGAGTGCCTTCAGCAACGACTTCACCGCCATGTACGCCAGCGCCAGGACCAATGTCAATGACATAGTCAGAGGCGCGAATCATATCTTCATCATGTTCAACTACTAGGACACTGTTACCCAAATCACGCAAATGCTTCAGGGTGCCGATGAGTCTATCGTTATCACGTTGATGCAAACCAATTGACGGTTCATCCAATACATACATGACACCAGTCAGGCCAGAGCCAATCTGTGATGCCAGACGAATGCGCTGTGCTTCACCGCCGGAGAGGGTATCGGCACTACGTTCTAGTGAGAGATAGTCTAGGCCAACGTCATTGAGGAAGCGTAGACGTGAACCAATCTCCTTCACAATCTTGTCGGCGATTTCTCGTTTAGCACCTTTGAGTTCCAAAGACTCAAAATAGTCTTTAGCTTCTTTTAAAGGCAGGGCGCTGATTTCATAAATGGCGCGTGATTGCTTGCCATCACCCACTTTGACAAAGCGAGCCTCTTTGCGCAAACGGCTGCCATTGCATGATGGACAGGTTTGTACATTTTGATAGCGTGACAATTCTTCACGAACTGTTGCTGAATCAGTCTCACGATAGCGACGTTCAAAGTTGGCAACAATGCCTTCAAAAGCATGCTCACGAATACTGTTCTTGCCGCGCTCATTAATGTATTCAAATGGAATGGTGACATCACCTGAGCCCAGCAAAATGAGATCTTGTTGTTTCTTATTCAGAGTCTCAAAAGGCTTCTCGACATCAAAACCACCATGCTTAGCGAGTGTCTGCAAGAGTTTGAAATAAAACTGATTACGACGATCCCAGCCTTTGATGGCGCCAGATGCTAGCGATAAATCGGGGTGAGCAACAATCCGTTTTGGATCGAAGAAAGATTGATGGCCCAAGCCATCACAGGATGGGCATGCGCCCATCGGGTTATTAAATGAGAAGAGGCGTGGCTCAAGTTCTTGTAAGGAATATGAACAAATTGGGCAGGCAAATTTGCTAGAGAAAATCATCTCTTTGCCTGTGTCCATATTGACGATCATGGCTTTGCCGTCAGCAAGACGCAATGCAGTCTCAAAGGATTCCGCTAAACGTTGCTGAATATCCGGGCGCACTTTAATGCGATCAACAACGACTTCAATCGAGTGTTTATCGTTCTTCTTCAGGGCTGGCAGTTGATCCACTTCAAAGATCTCTGCTTTAGCAGTATTGGTTGTACCGCCACCAGAGCGCACACGAAAGCGCACAAAACCTTGCGCTTGCAGGTCTTGGAATAAATCAACGAATTCACCTTTACGCTCGCTGACTACTGGAGCCAAGATCATCAGTTTTGTATCTTCAGGCATAGCCAAAACGGTATCCACCATTTGAGAAACGCTTTGCGCTTCTAGCGGCAGATCGTGTTCAGGGCAATGTGGTGTTCCAGCACGCGCAAACAATAAACGCAGGTAATCATGAATTTCAGTAACCGTACCTACGGTTGAGCGAGGATTGTGGCTAGTGGCTTTTTGCTCAATCGAGATCGCTGGAGAGAGACCTTCAATTGTGTCGACATCGGGCTTTTCCATCAACTGTAGGAATTGGCGGGCATAAGCAGATAGTGACTCTACATAGCGACGTTGACCTTCGGCATACAGGGTGTCAAAAGCCAAGGAGCTTTTGCCAGAGCCAGACAGGCCAGTCAAAACGACCAATTTCTCTCTAGGGATATCTAGATTGATGTTTTTGAGGTTGTGCGTGCGCGCACCGCGGATCTTAATTTCGTTATTCATGATTTTTTAGCGTAACTTGTTAATATAGCCCTTTCCCATGAATCCTTCTGAACTTCGCTCCACTCTGGCCTTAGCAGGCATATTTGGCCTCCGTATGCTGGGCCTATTCCTGCTTTTGCCGGTTTTCAGTATTCATGCGCGGGGCTTGCCTGGTGGCGAGCATGCCCTTTGGGTTGGATTAACCCTGGGAATCTTCAATATTGTTCAGGCCTGCTTCTACATCCCCTTAGGCCGCCTTTCTGACCGCATCGGTCGAAAACCAGTCGTTTTATGGGGGCTCTCTTTATTTGTGGCGGGCGCCTTAATCTGCGCCGCTCAAGACGATCTTCTCTGGATTGCTATCGGTCGCGGGGTAATGGGCGCCGGTGCAGTTTCAGCTGCGATCTCCGCCTGGGTTGCTGATTTAACGCGTGAGCAGGTTCGTACTCGTGCCATGGCCTTAGTGGGTGGCAGTATTGCACTTTCATTTGCACTGTCGCTTGTGATTGCTGCGCCAATCTATCGCTTAATTAGTTTGAGTGGAATTTTTGTAGTACTTGCAGTGTTGGGTATTGGGGCGATGTTTGTTGCCTACTATGTTCTACCAAGCACTAAGCCTGAGGCTAAGCTGCAGCAAGCGAGTCTGAAAGAAGTATTTTTACGCCCTGAGTTGATGCGTCTCAATGCGGGCGTGTTTGTATTGCATGCAACTCAAGTAGCGATGTTCTTGGTGGTGCCGCGTTTATTAGTGCAAGCAGGGCTGCCATTAGCATCTCATTGGCAGGTTTATCTCCCAGTTGTTTTGCTATCTTTTTTCTTGATGGCACCAATTTTAATTTTTGGTGAAAAGAAGCAGCAGCTAAGAACCATCCTATTAGTAGCAATTGTTTTGCTTTTGATTGCTGAAGTGTTGTTTACAAATACCGCTTCGATTACATCTATCGCAATTGCTTTATTGGTTTACTTTGTGGGCTTTAACTTACTTGAAGCTCTGCAACCCTCATTAGTATCTCGCTTTGCCAAAGAATCCAAAGGTACTGCATTGGGTGTTTACAACACCACTCAATCGATTGGCCTCTTTACAGGCGCTGTAATTGGGGGTTATTTGATGGATAGCCATGGTGATTTATCGGTCTTTGTGATGGGCTCAGTGCTACTTTTATGCTGGCTTATAATTGCTTGGTCGATGGGTTCGATGCCAACAAGGGCTTCAGAATCAAAGGATGTAGCGACAAGTACATAACCGTAGCTTCATTGGTTTAATTTAAGCGAGCAGTTTATTTTTAGTGGTAATAACAGCAGTATTTTTCTTCGGGAGACAACATGGCTTCGGTAAATAAGGTCATCATCGTAGGTAACGTAGGGCGTGACCCAGAAACACGTTACATGCCAAGCGGCGACGCTGTAACAAACATTTCAGTAGCGACATCAGATCGTTACAAAGATAAGCAGTCTGGCGAAATGAAAGAAACCACAGAATGGCACCGCGTTGCATTCTTTGGAAAGCTTGCAGAGATCGCTGGTCAATATCTCAAAAAAGGTTCACAGGTTTATGTAGAAGGTCGTTTACGTACACGTAAATGGACTGATGCTAGTGGCCAGGAAAAATATTCCACTGAGATCGTTGCAGAAACAATGCAAATGCTTGGTGGTAAGCCAGTAGGTGGCAGTGGTGATGGTGGTGAAAGCTATAGCCGCTCAAAGCCGGCTGAGCAATCTGCTCCAGCATCTTCAAATGCTGCATCCCTTGGTGCAATGGATGACGATATTCCGTTTTAATTGGTACGTAAGCAGTCATTTGACTGCGTAGAGATCAACCCCAGCAAGCGCAGGCTTCCTGGGGTTTTCTTTTTGATACGGGCGCATGCAAATGCTTGATTTGTCGTATTCACCTTAAAATGAATCCATGAATCTCCCAGGGATAATCAAATCTCCACTTTTGGCATGTGTAGCCATTTGCGTTGCTGCTTTACCTCAGTCAACCTTAGCAGCCTCGTTTTTCTTTCCAGATATGAATCCTTCTTTTGTTAAAGGGGATCCTCCTGATTGGTTACATGATGGGCGGGGTAATGATGGATACCTCACGATTAGCTCTGAAGTGATTCCTGTGAGTAGTTGCACCCAAATGGCTAGCCGAAGTTTTTGGGGATCCGATAAAACCCAACTCGTGTTATCAGTTGTGACTCAGGGCTTCAAAGGGAAGCTCGATAAGCTAGAAATCCCTATTGCCACCTTTGATGGCAGGGAGGGCGGCTCTGAGTGCGCCTCACTGAGCACCACGCCTTTATCCATCGTTCCCATGACGGTGCTTGGAACCTATTCCATATTCAACCCAGGAGCGCTCTCCTTGGTATTGAATGTCAGAAGTTCAAGCGACTCTAATCAGGATTTCATTGGGTCTGCCAAATTGCTATTGGGGGCTGCTGCAATAGTGGCAACTGGTGGTTCAGCAGCTGCGATTGGCGGAATTTCAGCGACAGTTGGAAATTCGGTGGTGGGTGAGACCCAAAAGAAAGCCAATAGCCTTTTGCAGGGAATGGTTGATGCCAAAGTTCCTGTTACTTTTAGCTGGTCAGAATTACGCAAAGGTATTCGAGCAGTTGAAATCCAGGTTTATAAAGCTGATCAAAGTGTTGGCAGTCTCACTGATAAGCAAATTCTGCAATTACAAAAAGATCCTAAATCAGAAAAGCAATTGCTGTTTACTGTGAAGTTGGAGTTTCAATTTTTCCGTAGTGTGTTTTATCCAACGGTGTCCAATATTGAAGGATTGGCAAGTCGAGAAAATCTCTCATCTGAATATATTTTGAACTTCCAAATGCCTGGTTAGGGCCAAAATTTTATGCAGATCTTAAATAGTTCCGCCCCTAGTCTGCTACAGCGTATTTCCAAGGCAGAAGGCCCTGATTTGGCAAAAGCTTGCTCTTCAGGATTTACAAAACTGAAGGCTGCTGGGCTTGATGATGTTGATAGCGCCATCGTTATGAAATCATTTATTGATGAGGCTAAGGGTAGCGATGCTTGGTATGCAAACCCAGTATTAGTTAAAAACTGTTTCTCACAAGTGCCGAGTATTCAAAAAAATCTTGAACTGATTTATGGTCCCAGCGTAGCACCATCAAAACAGGTGCTCGAGCCTTAGTTATTGCCTAGCGTGGCGGGTATTGTCTGGCCAAGGCGCATTGTGATCGGTGCGGAAAGGGTTGATATCAAGTCCACCACGCCGTGTGTAACGCGCATAGACAGAAAGTTTCTCCGGCTTGCACTGGCGCTTGATATCGCAGAAGATAGTTTCGACACAATGCTCATGAAACTCACCTTTTTGCCTGAATCCGATCAGGTAGCGGAGTAGGCCTTCTTCCAAAATTGGACGACCCTGATAGCGAATCTGCACGCTTGCCCAATCTGGTTGCCCGGTCACCGGACAATTCGATTTGAGTAGATGGGAAACCAAGCATTGCTCAATCGGTCCAAAAGATTCATTTACCTCTAGCAAGCTAGGATCAGCAGATAGACTCGGATCGATCTCAATATCTAGGCGATCCATAAGAACGCCACTCATTTCCTGCATACCTTTTTTGGCAATCAGTTCAGTTGGATTGATGCGGGTGGCAATTTTGCTTCCAGCTACTGCGGATAAATCCGTAATCAATCTTTCGCGCACTTCGGCCTCATCTTCAAAGCGGGCGCTATTCAGGCTATTGAGGTAGAGCTTGAATGACTTAGATTCAATCATGTTGGGCGAATCCGCCGGTATCTGAAACTCTGCCAAAGCGATCTGGGGCTTCCCTTTTTTATTGAGCCAGCCAAGCTCAAAGGCATTCCAAATATCAACGCCTACAAACGGTAAAGCTTGATTGGGTTTGATGTTTAGCTTGAGGCGATTCTCAGAGCGCGGAATAGGAAAGAGCAGGCTCGGATCATATTGATCAGGATATTGTGTTGCCTGGCCAAGCGGGATTGTGGACATTAGCTTTTTGGTTTATTAGAAACGCCAGATACAACGTGACCAGTAGGTGCTACTGATGCAGCGGATTGGCAGTGACCTGTTTGGTCATCAAAGAAAAAGTCTGGTTCAAACTCGCGGAGGAATTCGCTTTTGGAAAGTCCGCCGAGGAACATGGCTTCATCAACATCGATACCCCAAGCCATCAACGTGCGAATAGCGCGCTCATGTGCAGGCGCAGAGCGAGCGGTAACTAAGGCAGTGCGAATACGCATACCTTTTTCACTGGTGCTACGTTGCAAGCGATGTAGCGCTTCTAGCAATGGCTTGAATGGACCTGGCGGTAAAGGGATCGCAGCTTTCTTGCTTTCATGATCCACAAAGGCTACCAAGCCTTCACTCTGAAATACTTGCTCCGCTTCATCGGAAAAAAGAACGGCATCTCCGTCAAATGCGATGCGGATTTCATTTGGATGAGACTCTGCAGTTTTGCTAGATTCTGGATAAACGCGCGCCGCAGGAAAGCCTGCATCAATCGTAGCGCGCACATCATCTTCATTGGCCGAGAGGAATAAGTTGGCATGTAGCGAGCGCAGGTAGTGATAGGGTGGACGCCCTCTAGTAAATACGCCACGCTCTAAATGCAGGCCATGGTGCTCGGCTGAGCGGAATACGCGTAAGCCGCTAACTGGGTCATTGCGAGAGAGAATCACCACTTCAACACGCTGCTCACCTTCCTCATTAAAAGCAAGTAACTTCTTTACCAAAGGAAAAGCAACGCCTGTTTGCGCAGCCTTAGACAGGCGCTCTAATTGCAGTTTCATGTAAGCGCTGTCATCAGTGGATTCAAAGATGCGATTCTCTTCTTCGAAATCAAACAAAGCGCGCGATGAAATCGCAACGACGAGTTTCCCGGTGAGTGTGTATGACATTACGAGTTACATCTCATTTGAGGAACAAACGATAAGCTGGGTTATCAGTTTCATTCCAGTGAGGATATCCAAGTGAGGCCAAGAAAGTTTGGAATTTCTTCTGCTCATTCTTGGGAACCTGAAGGCCTACCAAGATACGACCGTAGTCTGCACCGTGATTGCGGTAATGGAAAAGACTGATATTCCAATTGGGCGCCATGCTGGTGAGGAACTTCATCAGTGCGCCTGGGCGCTCTGGAAATTCAAAGCGGTATAGGAGTTCATCCTTTGCAAGAGTAGAGCGGCCGCCCACCATGTGGCGCAGGTGTGACTTCGCTAGTTCATCATGCGTTAGATCAATCGTTGCAAATTTTGCTTTACGAAAATGCTTAGCAATGGTGGTGCTATCGGTCGCCTTCTGTGTGCCGATACCCACAAAAATATGTGCTTCACTTTGATCGGCGATGCGATAGTTAAATTCAGTAACATTGCGATTGCCAAGCAATTCACAGAAGCGCTTGAAGGAGCCGCGCTCCTCTGGGATAGTCACGGCAAAAACAGCTTCACGAAATTCACCAACGTCAGCGCGCTCAGCCACAAAGCGCAAGCGACTGAAGTTCATGTTGGCACCGCAAGCAATCGCCACCAATGTTTTCTTTTTCAGGCGGTGCTTCTCTACATACTTCTTCATGCCGGCAATGGCTAAAGCACCAGCGGGCTCCAGAATGCTGCGGGTATCTGTGAAGACATCGTTGATGGCAGCGCAGATCTCATCGGTATCGACAGTGATGATGTCATCTACTACGCGTTTACAGATGCGGAAAGTTTCCTTGCCAACTAGCTTGACTGCAGTGCCATCCGAAAAAAGACCTACATCTTTCATCTCAATGCGCTTGTTGGCTTCGAGCGAACGTCTCATGGCATCTGAGTCTACTGACTGAACACCAATCACTTTGGTTTTTGGGCTGACAGCTTTGACGTATTCGCCAATGCCGGCAATGAGGCCTCCACCACCGATAGCAACAAAAATGGCATCAATCGGCTCTTGATATTGCTGAAATATTTCTTGGGCAATCGTTCCCTGTCCAGCGATGACATCGGGGTCATCAAAAGGGTGAACAAAGGTCAAACCCCGTTTTTTCTCTAAAAGCTCAGAGTATTTAAAAGCATCGCTATAGGATTCGCCATGCAAAATTACCTCAACCCAAGACCCGCCTCGAGCCTTGACTGCGTCAATTTTGACGCTAGGAGTGGTGAGGGGCATCACGATGACTGCTTTGCACTTCATTTTTGCTGCCGCTAGGGCTACGCCCTGGGCGTGATTGCCTGCTGAGGCTGCAATTACCCCCCTTTTTAGGGCTTCTGGGGGTAGATGGGCCATTTTGTTATAGGCGCCACGCAATTTAAAGGAGAAAACCGGCTGGTTATCCTCTCTTTTCAGTAAAACTTGGTTACCTAAGCGCTTTGTGAGTTCGGGGGCTACTTGGAGCTCTGTTTCCCTGGCCACATCGTAGACTCGGGCCGATAAAATTTTCTTTAAATAGTTCGTTGCCATGCGATGAGCGTACCATGAATGGGCTCTAAGCCCTTAGATTTGCAAGGGTTTATCGCCTTAGGCCAACATCTTTCTTGGTTTCCTGCCAATATCAAGATCCCTCAATTAAAATGCAAATTTATCAAATATGACGCTATGAACGCTCCATTAGCTTTGAACCAGTTGCTGGATGCCGAAGCGGGCTCACCCCGCCTCCGCGAAATCCCCTACAACTACACCTCCTTTTCTGATCGTGAAATCGTTATCCGCTTATTGGGCGAGGAGTCTTGGCGCGTTCTGAATGATTTGCGTGGGGTTCGCCGCACCGGCCGCTCAGCTCGCATGTTGTTCGAAGTCTTGGGTGATATTTGGGTGGTTCAACGTAACCCCTTCTTACAAGATGACTTATTGGATAACGCCAATCGCCGTCAATTATTGATTGACGCTCTATGGCATCGCCTTGGCGAAGTAAAGAAAAGATCTAGCGGCGAATCCGCTGAGCAAGTTCAGATTTTGTTGAAAGCCGCACATCGCGCGGTTGAGAATTTTGAGCAGGGCTTTAAGGAAGTTACGGAGATTCGTAAACGCGCTCGCAAAGAGCTTGGCCGCATCACAGCTTCAGACAACATTTGTTTTGATGGTGTCTCACGTGCAGCACACGTAACCGATGCAACCGACTGGCGTGTTGAGTTTCCGCTGGTAGTTTTGAAGCCAGATTACGAATCTGAAATCCCCGGCTTAGTGAAAGCTTGTGTTGAATTGGGTTTAACAATTATTCCTCGTGGAGGTGGTACTGGTTATACCGGTGGCGCTATTCCTCTCTACGCTATGTCGGCAGTGATTAATACCGAGAAGCTTGAGCAAATCGATGCAGTCAAACTCAAGCGTTTGCCAGGTGTAGATCACGAAGTGTCTACGATCTTTACTGGTGCTGGCGTTGTAACTCGCAGAGTCTCAGATGCTGCAGAGCGCTCTGGGCTTGTGTTTGCAGTCGATCCGACTTCAGCGGATGCGAGTTGTATTGGTGGCAATATTGCCATGAATGCCGGCGGCAAGAAGGCAGTCTTGTGGGGCACCGCACTTGATAACTTAGCCAGCTGGCGCATGGTGGATCCAGAGGGTAATTGGCTTGATGTCGAGCGCCTTGAACACAATCTGGGAAAAATTCACGTTGCAGAAAAAGTACGCTTTCAGCTGACTTGGTCTGATGGCTTGAGTGAGCCAGGCGAACGCATTCTCAAAACAGAAATTTTAGAAGTAGAAGGCAAGCGCTTCCGTAAAGAAGGTTTAGGTAAGGATGTGACTGATAAGTTTTTATCAGGCTTACCTGGCGTTCAAAAAGAAGGTTGCGACGGATTAATTACGAGCGCTACTTGGATTTTGCATCGCATGCCTAAATTCATGCGCACTGTTTGCTTGGAGTTTTTTGGTCAAGCGCAAGAAGCGATTCCGAGTATTGTAGAAATCAAAGCTTATCTTGATGGCTTGAGTAAGGATGGCGGACCAATCCTTGCTGGCCTAGAACATTTGGATGATCGCTACTTGAGAGCGGTGGGTTACTCGACTAAATCCAAGCGCAATGCTTTACCTAAGATGGTATTGATTGGTGATATTGCTGGTGATGATGAAGAGGCTGTAGCGGCAGCAACCAGTGAAGTCGTTCGCATGGCCAACAACCGGGTAGGCGAAGGCTTTGTGGCGGTTAGTGCTGAAGCACGTAAGAAGTTTTGGTTGGATCGCGCACGTACTGCTGCGATTGCTCGTCACACCAATGCTTTTAAGATCAATGAAGATGTGGTCATTCCATTGCCACGTATGGGTGAGTACACCAATGGTATTGAGCGGATCAATATCGAGCTTTCCCTCAAAAATAAATTACAAGTTTTAGATGGTCTCGAAGCATTCCTGAAAAAGAGCGCCTTGCCGCTCGGCAAGAATGATGAAGATTATGAAATCCCTAGCGCTGAAATCTTGGGTGATCGTGTACAGCAAGCCCTTGAACTGATTGCTAGAGTGCGTGCAAATTGGTCTGTGTGGCTTAAGGAGATGGATACCTATTTCCCAGGCTTACAGAATTACAGCCTCCGCGCCTCCTGGAAGACGGAAGTTCGTGCTGAGCTCAGAATCATTTTTGGCGGCTTAGCATTTGAGCCTATCCTCAATGAACTAGAAGCTATCCATAAAAATATCTTGCGTAAGCGTGTGTTCGTAGCACTGCATATGCATGCTGGTGACGGTAATGTACACACCAATATTCCAGTGAATTCGGATGACTATGAGATGTTGCAAGATGCACATCGCGCTGTCGATCGGATTATGAAATTGGCTCGCTCATTAGATGGCGTGATTTCTGGTGAGCATGGTATTGGTATTACAAAGCTCGAGTATTTGACTGAAGAAGAGCTTAAAGATTTCCGCGCTTACAAGAAGCGTGTAGATCCTGAAGGTCGCTTCAACAAAGGCAAGTTAATGCCGCATGCTGATCTCAGCATTGCATACACTCCGAGTTTTGGTTTGATGGGTCATGAGTCCATCATCATGCAGCAGAGTGATATTGGCGCAATTGCTGATAGTGTGAAAGATTGTTTACGTTGCGGTAAGTGCAAACCAGTCTGCTCTACACATGTACCACGTGCTAATTTGCTGTACAGCCCGCGCGACAAAATTTTGGCAACTTCTTTATTGATCGAAGCTTTCTTATATGAAGAGCAAACGCGTCGTGGTGTATCGATTCGTCATTGGGAAATGTTTGATGACGTTGCAGCACATTGCACCGTTTGCCATAAGTGTTTAACGCCATGCCCAGTCAAAATTGACTTTGGCGATGTAACCATGAATATGCGTAACTTGTTGCGCAAGATGGGTCAGCAGCGTTTTAATCCTGGAACAGCAGCATCCATGCTCTTCCTGAACGCTACCGATCCAGACACAATTAAGTTGGCTCGTAAGACCATGATTGGTTGGGGTTATAAGCTCCAGCGTTTGGGTAACGATGTTTTCCGTAAATTGGCGCGCAAGCAAACTGCGCATCCTCCAGCGACGGTCACAAAGCCCAATATAAAAGAGCAGGTCATTTTCTTTGTAAATAAGAAGATGCCAGGCAACTTGCCCAAGAAAACGGCTCGCGCACTCCTGGATATTGAAGATGCGAACTACGTTCCTATTATTCGTGATCCAAAAACAACTTCTGCAGATACAGAGGCCGTGTTTTATTTCCCGGGTTGTGGTTCTGAGCGTTTGTTCTCGCAAGTGGGTTTAGCTACACAGGCAATGTTGTGGAATGTCGGCGTGCAGACTGTTTTGCCTCCGGGTTACCTCTGTTGCGGTTACCCACAGCGCGGTAATGGCGACTTTGATAAAGCAGAGAAGATGATTACGGACAATCGTGTTCTTTTCCATCGCGTAGCCAATACCTTAAATTACTTGGATATCAAGACCGTCGTAGTTTCATGTGGCACTTGTTATGACCAGTTGGCGGGTTATCAGTTTGAACAAATCTTCCCAGGTTGTCGCATTATTGATATCCATGAGTACTTGCTTGAAAAGGGCGTCAAACTTTCGAACGTGACTGGTGTGAAATATATGTATCACGATCCATGCCACTCGCCAATGAAATTACAAGATCCATTGAAGACGGTAAATGAGTTGATTCAGCAAGAAGACGGTAAAGCGATTCAGAAGAATGATCGTTGCTGTGGTGAGTCCGGAACTCTTGCTGTGACGCGCCCTGATATCTCAACTCAAGTGCGTTTCCGTAAGCAGATTGAAATGGAGAAGGGCGCTAATGAATTGCGCAAAGATGATTTCACTGGTGACGTCAAAGTACTCACCAGTTGCCCATCTTGCCTGCAAGGCCTCACTCGCTTTGATGCGGATAGTGATACGACAGCTGACTACATCGTCGTTGAAATGGCGCAAAAATTATTAGGCCCTGATTGGATGCAAGATTATGTTTCCAAGGCAAACCAAGGTGGTATCGAGAGGGTATTGGTTTAATGATTCCAACTAATGTTGTGGTGCATCAGCAGTCAAAAGTACTAGAGCTCAGTTATGAGAATGGCAATACATATCGTCTTCCATTTGAGTTCTTAAGGGTGGTGTCTCCTTCAGCTGAGGTGCAAGGACATGGACCTGGGCAAGAGACTTTGCAAACCGGTAAGCGTGAGGTACTCATCGCCAATATTGAGCCGGTAGGCCATTACGCGCTGAAGCCTTCATTTTCAGATGGGCATGATTCCGGTTTGTATTCTTGGGACTACTTGCAATTTTTATGCGAGAACCATGATGCCCTCTGGAAAGAGCACTTGGATAAATTAGCTGCTGCTGGTCTGGATCGCGATACTCCAATGAGTGTTGCTGGTGGCAAGTCTTGCGGTAGTCATTGAGCATTTAAATAAATAGAGCGAAGAATATGAGTAAGACTCACTTTGGATACCAAAGCGTTGATGAAGCTGAAAAAGCGGGCAAGGTCGCAGAGGTGTTTCATTCTGTAGCTAGCAAATACGATGTTATGAATGACTTGATGTCATTTGGCCTTCATCGCTTATGGAAGAAAGTCACGATTGCTCGTGCGCAAGTTCGTCCTGGGCAAAAGGTATTGGATATCGCTGGTGGTACCGGTGACCTAGCCGCCGCCTTTGCGCGTGCAGCAGCTTGGGGGCATAACCCGGAAGCTCAAGTATGGTTAAGCGACATTAACGCTTCTATGTTGGGTGTCGGTCGCGATCGTCTTTTAGATAAAGGTTTGGCTTTGCCTTGCGTTCAGTTTGACGCAGAGAAAATCCCTTTTCCAAATGCTCACTTTGATGTGGTGACGGTAGCCTTTGGTCTGCGCAATATGACTCATAAGGATGTAGCCTTGAAAGAGATGTTGCGCGTGATTAAGCCGGGTGGCCGAGTATTGGTGCTGGAGTTCTCCAAGCCAGATGCTTTTTTGCAGCCGGTTTATGACACTTATTCTTTCAAGGTATTGCCTTGGTTGGGTGAAAAAATTGCCCAGGATTCTGAGAGCTATCGTTATTTAGCTGAATCCATTCGTATGCATCCTGACGCTGAAGCCCTTAAAGACATCATGCTAGGGGTCGGTTTTGATGAGGTTGATACCCATAGGATGACTGGGGGTATCGTTGCGCTGCATATTGGTATTAAATACTAGTGAATTTGTAGTTTTTAGCAGTCAAGAATTAAAGTAGTTTTATAGGGGATAAAAAATATGAACAAGCATTTTTTCAAGGCAGTTCTATTAAGCATCAGCTTAATATTTGCTACCGTTGGTCATGCTGATGCTGCCCGCTTAGGTGGCGGAAGAAGTATTGGTAAGGCGCCAAGTGCACCAATGCAAAAGCAAGCCGCTCCTGTGCAAAAACCAGCTCAACAAGCTCAACCAGCGACACCGGCTGCAGCTCCTCAGGCCCCAGCACCAAGCCGCTTTGGCGGGATGGGTGGCATCTTAGGAGGTCTTGCTGCTGGACTTGGCATTGGATACCTTTTATCTCACTTTGGTTTGGGTGAGGCCGCATCTTCATTAATTACTGGATTGTTGATTGCCGTTTTAGCAGGCTTTGTCATCATGTTCATAATGAGAAGATTGATGCCGGCTTTATCTGGTGCTAATAAGGGTCCTCAGGTCACATCGCAAGGAATGCAGCGTGCCAATCTAGATCAAACACCTAGGCAGGAGCCTGCATTTACGCCAGCTGCAAATGCATTTGGTGGTGTTGCAGCTGAGCCTGCGCCATTCCAATCCACTTTGCCGCCAGGATTTGATGAATACGCATTTTTAGATAATGCAAAGCAATATTTTTCAGGCCTGCAAAAGGCGTGGGATCAGGGTGACCTTGCTGCCTTGCGTGAGTACACCACTCCAGAGATGTTCGCCACAATTGAGCAGGATCTTGCGGGTCGTGCTGATAGCGCCAATCAAACCGATGTCGTTACGCTCAATGCGCAACTCATCGGAATTGAGACAACCGACAGTACTTATTACTGTAGCGTGCAGTTCACGGGCATGATTCGTGAGCAAGTAGGTGCACAGGCGAATAATTTTTCTGAAATTTGGAATTTAAGTAAGCCAGTAAACGGCCCTGGAGGCTGGGTACTAGCGGGTATTTCTCAGTTGGTTTAAGCTTGAGGTACTTTCCATTGAAAGCCCGCACTTGTGCGGGTTTTTTACACTTATGACCACCGCATCTCCTGCTACCCACCATATCGCAGCTTCTGCCGCTTGCCGAGGGATCAATCATGTCCTGAAGGCTGAGCCATGGGCTATGGCAGAGTTAGCCCGTCATGCCGGCAAAGTGATTTTGCTGAGCCTGCCAATTGGCAAGCTCTGTTTTGAATTGACACCCGAGGGCTCATTAGCCTCTTTAACAAATATTGATAGCCCCTCTCTAGAATTAGAGGTTTCTCCCGAGGCGCTGAGTGCTTTGGCTAGTGGACCTGGTAATTTGCGAGAGCAGGCAATGAAGTCGGTCAAGATTACTGGTGACGCTGATTTAGCCCAACTCTTGGGTCGCTTAGCAGGTCAGATTCGGTGGGAGTATGAAGAGGATTTGGCGCGTTTCATCGGAGACGCTCCTGCTAACTTTGCTGTTCGTCAAGGTAAGAAATTTATTTCTGCTGGGAAGTCCGCTGCGACTGATCTACTTGAAAACGTAGTGGAGTATGTGAGTGAAGAGAGAAAAGTACTTTTGAATAAACGAGATTTTATGATTCGCAAAAATGAGTTAAATGCATTGCGTGATGCAGTTGATCGTATAGAAAAGCGCATCCAACTTTTAGAGCGAAAAGGTTAATTCATTGTGCGTCGTTTAGCTCGTCTTTCTTTCATTTTCTTCACTGCATGGCGTTATGGCTTATTGCCATTGCTACGCGATATTCTGAAGCCCGGTATTCGTCGTGGTCTGTTAACTATTCTTTGTTGGACTTCTCCAGGCCAGTCTCTGCCCAGAGGTGAGCGCATTCGTTTAACTTTAGAAGCGCTAGGTCCAATCTTCGTGAAGTTTGGACAGGTGCTTTCTACTCGACGTGATTTATTGCCGGAAGATATTGCTAATGAGTTGGCGAAGTTGCAAGATCAAGTCCCACCATTTTCTAATGCTGAATCTTGTCGCTTAATTGAACAGGCGCTTGGGCAATCCATCGAAGAAGTATTTATTAGTTTTGATGCAACCCCCGTGGCTAGTGCCTCTGTAGCCCAGGTGCACTTTGGCATATTGCGCGGCACCGAGAAGCATCCAGAGTGGGAAGGTCGTGCAGTAGCGGTTAAAGTTCTCCGCCCTGGCATTTTGCCAATCATTGATGGCGATCTTGCTTTACTCTATGACTTAGCAAAAATCATCGAGAGACTTTCTGAGGATGGTCGTCGCCTAAAGCCACGTGAGAATGTTGCAGAGTTTGATACCTATTTGCATGATGAATTAGATCTCATGCGTGAGGCGGCAAATGCAAGTCAATTGCGTCGCTATTTTGTTGACTCTAAAAAGTTAATGATTCCTGAGATGTATTGGGATTTATGTCACACCAATGTCATCGTGATGGAAAAAATGGATGGCATTTCGATTGGACGAACAGCAGAGTTGCGCGCTGCTGGTGTTGACTTTAAAAAGCTTGCCGCTGATGGCGTAGAAATATTTTTCACGCAAGTATTTGAGCATGGCTTCTTTCATGCCGACATGCACCCTGGCAACATCATGATCAGTCTTGAGCCAGAAACATTTGGTCGATTTATTTCTTTGGATTTCGGGATTGTTGGTGCACTTAGTCAGTCTGACAAAAGTTATCTGGCATTAAATTTCTTAGCCTTCTTTAATCGCGATTACCGTCGTGTTGCTGAATTGCATATTGAGTCTGGCTGGGTTCCAGCTAATACGCGCGTTGAAGAGCTTGAAGGTGCAATACGCTCCGTTTGCGAACCTTACTTTGATCGTCCTTTAAAGGAAATCTCCCTAGGGATCGTGCTGATGCGTTTATTCCAGACCTCTCGCCGTTTCAAGGTGGAAATTCAGCCGCAGCTCACTTTGCTCCAGAAGACTTTGCTCAATGTCGAAGGCCTTGCTCGCCAGCTTGATCCAGATATGGATCTTTGGAAGACTGCTAAGCCAATTTTGGAAAAATGGGTCAGTCAGCAGTTGGGTTGGCGGGCTTTGGTGGATGGCATTAAGGCCGAGGCGCCTAGTTGGGCGCAAATTTTGCCAACCTTGCCACGCCTGATTGCCGAAAGTTTGGCTCAAGCGCGAATCCCTCGAAAGGATCAAAACGCTGAATTAGAGGTCTTAAAAGGCCTTTTATTGCAGGAAAGACGCACTCACCGCCTCTTGGTGGGGGCTTTGCTGTTTGCAGGCGGCTTTTTGGCTGGGATTCTGATAATCAGTCTTGGTCTTTACTAGACTGTCCCCAGCCGTCGCTTAAACCGCTAAAATGCCAGGTTAGGCAAGGCGTAAGCATAGGCAAATGAAAAAATACTTTATTGCAGGCATTCTGGTGTGGGCACCGATGTCAATCACCATTTGGGTGATTGCATGGGGTCTAGGCCTGCTCGACGGTGTTTTTGGCTCTGTGATGCATGCCATTATTGCTGTATTCCCCAGTCAGTTTGCCGCTGATCTACAGCACTTCCGTGAGTTGCCGGGTGTTGGTATTTTGATTGTTGTTTCAGTCATCATGGCTACCGGCTTGATTGCGATTAGTTTTGCTGGTCAGTGGTGGATCAAGATGTGGAATAAGCAGATGAATCGCATTCCAATTGTGCGATCGATCTATTCCAGCGTTCAGCAAGTGTCCTCCACTTTGTTTTCTGGCAGTGGCCAAGCTTTTAGCAAAGCATTATTAATTCGTTACCCGCATGCAGATTCTTGGGCGATTGCGTTCCAGACTGGTATGCCAGCAAAAGAAGTTGCCGCCAAGTTGGGCGAGGACTACGTCAATGTATTTCTGCCAACTACGCCAAATCCAACCTCCGGATTTTTTATGATCGTCCCACGTGCGCACACCATTGAATTAGAGATGAGTGTCGAAGAGGCGCTCAAACATATTGTTTCAATGGGATCCGTTCCCCCCACCAGTTCAACTGGTTTGACCGCTATTGGGTCAAACCATCATCTTTGATTTATAGGAAATTGTTATGTCGATGCGAAGCCATACCTGCGGTCAGGTAACTGAATCACTCATTGGTCAAGAAATTACTCTCTCAGGTTGGGTGAATCGTCGCCGTGACCATGGTGGTGTGATCTTTATTGACTTGCGTGATCACCAAGGTTTTGTTCAGGTAGTTTGCGACCCAGATCGCCCGGAGATGTTTGCATTGGCTGAGCAGGTTCGTAATGAGTTCTGCATTCAGATCAAAGGCTTGGTGCGTGCACGTCCTGCCGGCACTGAAAACAATGATTTAGTGAGTGGAAAGATTGAAGTGCTTTGCCATAGCTTAGTCATTCTCAATGCATCTATTACTCCTCCATTCCAATTGGAAGATGAGAATTTATCTGAGACCACTCGCTTAACCCATCGCGTACTTGATTTGCGTCGTCCGCAAATGCAGAAAAATTTACGTTTGCGTTACAACGTTGCCATGGAATGCCGTCGCTACTTAGATGCCGCTGGTTTCATTGATATTGAAACGCCGATGTTGACGAAGAGCACTCCTGAAGGTGCGCGCGACTATTTAGTTCCTTCACGCGTTCATGATGGCCAGTTCTTTGCACTTCCGCAGTCTCCTCAGTTGTTTAAACAGCTGTTGATGGTGGCTGGCTTTGATCGCTACTACCAGATTACGAAGTGTTTCCGCGACGAAGATTTGCGTGCTGACCGTCAGCCTGAGTTTACTCAGATCGACTGTGAAACAGCCTTCTTAGACGAATTAGAAATCCGTGAGTTATTTGAAAACATGATCCGTCATATTTTCAAAACCACGATGAATGTTGAGTTGCCTAATCCATTCCCAACCATGCCTTACTCAGAAGGTATGGCGCGCTTCGGTTCAGATAAGCCAGATCTGCGTGTGAATTTTGAGTTCACAGAATTGAC
Organism: Polynucleobacter sp. 78F-HAINBA; assembly: GCF_018882325.1. GTDB lineage: Bacteria > Pseudomonadota > Gammaproteobacteria > Burkholderiales > Burkholderiaceae > Polynucleobacter. The sequence continues at coordinate 145,578 of NZ_JACVOQ010000005.1, forward strand.
TGACTTGATGAAAGATGTGGATTTCAAGGTGTTCTCTGGCGCAGCAAATCAAGAGGGTGGGCGCGTAGTTGGCTTGTGCGTACCTGGCGGTGCTGAAATTAGCCGTAGTGAAATTGATGACTACACACAATTTGTAGCAATCTATGGCGCTAAAGGTTTGGCATGGATCAAGGTGAACTCTGTTGCTGAAGGTCGCAATGGTTTGCAGTCACCAATCGTGAAGAACTTGCATGATGCTGCGATTGAAGGCATCTTGAAGCGTACCGGCGCTAAAGATGGTGACATTATTTTCTTCGGTGCTGATAAAGAAAAAGTAGTGAATGATGCTATCGGTGGCTTGCGTTTGAAGATTGGTCATTCTGCTTGGGGTAAAGAGAATGGCCTGTCTACTGAAGGTTGGAAGCCATTGTGGGTAGTTGATTTCCCAATGTTTGAATACGATGAAGACAATGCCCGCTGGGTTGCATGTCACCATCCATTCACAAGCCCTAAAGATGAGCACATGCAGTACCTTGAATCAAATCCTGGTAAGTGCTTAGCTAAAGCCTATGACATGGTTTTGAACGGTAGTGAGATTGGTGGCGGATCAGTCCGTATTCACCAAGAGGTAGTTCAGAGTCAGGTCTTCCGTGCATTGAAGATCGGCGCTGAAGAAGCGCAGGCCAAGTTTGGTTTCTTGTTAGATGCCTTGCAATATGGCGCGCCTCCACATGGTGGTATTGCGTTCGGCTTGGATCGTATCGTCACCATGATGACTGGTGCTGAGTCTATTCGTGATGTGATCGCTTTCCCTAAAACGCAACGTGCACAGTGCTTATTGACACAAGCTCCTAGCCCAGTGGATGAGCGTCAGTTAAAAGAGTTGCATATTCGTTTGCGCCAAGCTGCACCAGCTGCTTAAGGCATCAACAGTATCTTGAAAATCCCCATTTCGGTTTTAGTAGTTATTTACAAATCGAATGGGGAGGTCTTGCTGATAGAGCGGGCCGATAAAGCCAATTTCTGGCAATCCGTTACTGGTAGTGTCGATTCCCTCGATGAGGATCTCCGGATTGCCGCTGCACGCGAAGTGCTTGAAGAGACGGGAATTGATGTTGATGCTCTTCCGGCGGGCTCCTTGCAAGATATGCACCATCAGATCGAGTACGAGATCTATCCGCAGTGGCGTCACCGCTACGCTCCTGGGGTTACTAGAAATACTGAGCATTGGTTTTCATTATTAGTGGTAGACGACACTCAAGTGCAATTGGCCCCTAGGGAGCATGTAGCTTATCAGTGGTTGCCATTTTCGGAGGCTGCTAGAAAATGTTTTTCACGCAGTAATGGTGAAGCAATTTTGCAGCTATTCTCTGCGCGCTAGAGTGGAAGTGACTAAGATAGAGTGATGAGACATTCATCAGGGCATCACCATTCAGCAGGAAATCCAAAGCCATCATCGGGAAACGACTGGAAAGTCATTCGTGATTTACTTCCCTATTTATTGGAATACAAATTTAGAGTTGCAATTGCGCTGACTTGTTTGGTGGCCGCTAAGGTTGCCAACCTTGGTATCCCAATTTTGATGAAGCAATTGATTGATGCCCTCAATATCAAAGCTGATTCTCCTCAAGCATTGTTGGTGGTCCCGGCCGGATTGATATTGGCCTATGGACTCTTAAGAATCTCTGCCTCCTTATTTACCGAGTTGCGCGAATCTCTCTTTGCGCGTGTCACTCAAAACGCAGTACGCAAAGTGGCCCTACAAGTTTTCGAGCATTTACATGCTCTGGCACTCAGCTTTCATTTGGCTCGTCAGACCGGTGGGGTTAGTCGAGATATTGAGCGCGGTACACGCGGTATTCAGTCGCTGATTTCTTATTCGCTTTACAGCATCCTGCCGACCTTGATTGAGTTTTGTTTGGTGCTCGGCTACTTTGCTTACGCATACGATATTTGGTTTGCTGCAATTACCCTGGTTGCCTTAGTGCTTTATATCGGCTTTACGGTTGTGGTGACAGAATGGCGCACCCATTTCCGCCGCACTATGAATGACATGGATTCCAAGGCCAATCAGAAGGCGATTGATTCCCTGTTGAATTTTGAGACCGTAAAGTATTTTGGTAATGAGGCATTTGAAGCTAGTCGCTATGATCAAAATTTGGTGCGTTATCAAGCTGCTGCCGTTAAATCTCAGAAATCTTTAGCGCTCCTCAATTTTGGTCAGCAAACGATTATTGCGGTCGGCTTGGTTCTCATACTTTGGCGTGCGACCTTAGGTGTGATCGACGGATCTATGACTTTAGGTGATTTGGTTTTGGTTAACACCCTAATGATTCAGTTGTACATTCCATTGAATTTCTTAGGGGTGATCTATCGCGAGATCAAGCAGGCTTTGACTGATATGGATCGCATGTTCTCTCTTCTTAATACTGAGAAAGAGATTGCGGATGCGCCTAATGCCCAGTCTTTGCAAATTGCAAATCAAGGTTGCGGCCCGGATGTTCGTTTTGAGAATGTCTCCTTTCATTACGATGCTAAGCGTGAAATTCTCAAAGATGTGAGTTTTAATATTCCGGCAGGAACGATTACTGCAGTCGTAGGGCAGAGTGGTGCGGGTAAAAGCACTTTAGCTCGCCTACTGTTTCGTTTTTATGACGTTCAGTCAGGCAAGATTCTGATTGATGATCAAAATATTGTGGATGTTACTCAATCTAGCTTGCGCAAGGCGATTGGTATCGTTCCGCAAGATACCGTTTTATTTAATGACACAATTGGTTACAACATTGCTTATGGCAATCCTAATGCTTCAATTGAAGAAGTTCATGAGGCTGCAAGAGCTGCGCAGATCGATCGTTTTATTCAACATCTTCCAGATGGCTATGACACTCAAGTGGGTGAGCGTGGTCTGAAGTTGTCGGGTGGTGAGAAACAGCGTGTTGCGATTGCGCGCACCCTTTTAAAGAAGCCAGCGATGCTCATTTTTGATGAGGCGACTTCAGCCCTGGATTCCAAGACGGAGAGAGCATTTCAGGAGGAGCTGCTTGGCTTGGCTAAAAACCGTACGACTTTGATCATTGCCCACAGACTCTCCACGATTGTTCACGCTGATCAAATATTGGTAATGGATCATGGCCAGATTGTGGAGCGTGGAACACATGCCGAGCTTTTAGCTGCCAATGGTCGATATGCTGAGATGTGGCAAATGCAAGAGCGCACTGCCCTTGATTAGAATATCTGCATGAGCCAGCAAGAAACTATTCTCAAAAATGCCTTTGCAGCCGCTTTAGCAGTTGCTGACCCCAAGAAAATCGTTCCTGAATATCTTGGGAAGATCTTTCCTTCTGGCTCAGAGCCCAAAGGAAGATGTTTGGTGGTTGGTGCAGGCAAGGCGAGTGCATCTATGGCAACAGCTCTAGAGTCCCATGCGAATAATCATTGGCCCAATGCAATTCTTGAGGGCGTCGTGTTGACTAGATACGGGCACCACTCTCCAACTAACCATATCCAAATTATTGAAGCGGGGCATCCTGTGCCCGATCAGGCTGGCATGGATGGCGCTCAAGAAATCTACCGCTTAGTCAGTGAGTTGAATCAAGGCGACATTCTAATTGCCTTGATCTCTGGCGGTGGCTCCAGTCTGCTCACTTTGCCACAGGCCGGCATCAGCATCGAAGATATGCGCAAGACGACTGAAGCGCTATTGCGTTCTGGCGCACCGATCGAGGAGATGAATGTTGTTCGTAAACACTTGTCAGCGATTCAGGGCGGCAATTTAGCAAGGTTGGCGATTGCAAGAGGGGCTCGAGTTGAAGCTTTGCTGATTTCTGATGTCACAGGAGATGCCCCGGCAGATATTGCCAGTGGCCCTTGTGCACCAGATTACTCAAGCTATCAAGATGCTCTCAATATCCTGGATAAACATCACTTAGGTCCTAACTCAATTCCACCATCTGTTTTATCTCACTTACAGCGTGGTGTTGCTGGCGAAGTTCCAGAGACCTTAAAAGAAGCGGACCTGCAAAACACTGCAGTTAGTAACCATGTGATTGCTACTGCTTATAAGAGTCTTGAGGCAGCAGCAGATTATGTTCGTACACAAGGTTACGAGCCTGTCATTTTGGGTGACACTATTACTGGTGAAGCGCAGGATGTGGGCGTCGAACAAGCTGCTTTGGCGCGTCAGCATTCGCTTGCTGAGAGTAGTAAGCGAATCGCCCTCATCTCTGGTGGTGAGTGTACCGTCACCATTCCTGATGGGGTTAAAGGTCGCGGAGGCCGCTGTAGCGAATATTTACTTTCACTTTTTGCAGCTTCTAAAGATATTCCTAGTATTTCTGCTCTAGCTGCGGACACCGATGGTATCGATGGCAGTGAAAAGAATGCCGGTGCGTGGTTTACCCCTGAGATTCGCCAAGCTGCCAATAAGCAAGGCGTGATCCCATCGCAGTATCTAGATCAGCACGATTGCTATGGTTTTTTTGCGCAATTAGATGCTTTGGTGGAAACTGGCCCTACACTGACGAATGTGAATGATTTCCGCATCATCTTGCTAGATAAATAACTATGACTAATACCTCAACCCAAATTCAACTGATTCAGCCGGATGATTGGCATTTGCATATTCGTGATGGTGAAGTCATGAAAGATGTATTAGCAGATACTGCGCGCCAGTTTGCACGCGCTATCATCATGCCGAATTTGAAGCCACCAGTAACTACGGTTGATCTGGCAAATGCCTATCGCACTCGAATTGAAGCGAGTCTTCAATCATTGGGTGTGACTAGCTTTACCCCCTTGATGACTTTATATCTCACGGACAACACTTCGGCGGATGAAGTGCGCAAAGCAAAAGCTGCTGGAATTGTTGGGTTTAAGTTGTATCCCGCTGGAGCGACAACGAATAGTGATGCTGGTGTCAGCGATATCAAACGTTGCCATGCTGCACTCGAAGCGATGCAGGCTGTTGGTATGCCTTTGCTGGTCCATGGTGAAGTGACTAGTGCTGAGATTGATATCTTTGATCGCGAGGCAGTATTTATTGATCAAGTGCTCGAGCCTTTGCGCAAAGATTTTCCTGAGCTCAAGATTGTGTTTGAGCACATTACTACCAAGCAGGCTGCGCACTATGTACGTGATGCACAGACCGCTGGAAAAAATACTTTAGCTGCCACCATCACACCACAACATTTACTGATGAATCGCAATGCGATTTTTGCTGGCGGTATTCGTCCTCACAATTATTGCTTGCCAGTGCTCAAGCGTGAAGAGCACCGCCTTGCCTTGCTTGAAGCCGCAACGAGTGGCAGCCCTAGATTTTTCTTGGGCACTGATAGTGCGCCACATTCCAAGGGTGCCAAAGAGGCTGCTTGTGGTTGTGCTGGTTGTTACAGCGCTTTCAATGCGATGGGTTTATATGCTGAGGCATTTGAGGGTGTTGGCAAGTTAGATAAGCTTGAGGGCTTCGCCAGTTTCTTTGGGCCTGACTTTTATTCATTACCCCGCAATACCAAGAAAATTACTTTGTTGAGGCAGGCGCAAAGCATTCCAGCAGAACTTCCTTTGGGTGATGCCACGATTGTTCCGCTGCGCGCTGGCGAGACTATCGCCTGGACTTTGGCTTAAGCCAATCTTTATTCCCCATATTGTGTTTTTAAGATAATTTTCTGCGACTGCGTTAGACTGCAGGCGCAGAGTCAATTGGGCAATCGCCGCCTCTTTATTGAGGGGGAGGAAAGTCCGGACTCCATAGGGAAGGGTGATGGCTAACGGCCATCCACGGTGACGTGAGGAATAGGGCCACAGAGACGAGCGTATTTAGTTACGGTGAAACGCGGTAACCTCCACCTGGAGCAATCCCAAGTAAGCAGGCGATGAGGCGTCCCGCTGAGTCTGCGGGTAGGGAGCTTGAGCCGTCAGGTAACTGCCGGCCTAGAGGAATGATTGCCCCTAGATGCAAATCTAGGCGACAGAATCCGGCTTATCGATTGACTCTGCACTTTCTAAATACTTATTCGTCGTTTTGGATTTCAATGGAATAGGTGATTTCCGCTGTTTTGGCGAGCATAGTTGTCGCTGAGCAGTACTTTTCGTGAGATAACTTCACTGCACGTTCAACCTTGGCTAAATCCAGGTTTTTGCCTTTAACCGTGAAATGCAGGTTAATTTTTGTAAATACCTTGGGTTCAGTCTCCGCCCTGTCTGCTGTTAGCTTGACGTCACAGGCGCTAATCTCTTGTCTGGCTCTTTGTAGGATTAAAACCACGTCAAAGGCGGAGCAGCCCCCAGTTCCCGCCAAAATCAGCTCCATAGGCCTTGGGGCACTATTTTTACCCCCAGCTTCAGGTGGGCCATCCATGGTGACTTGGTGACCGCTGCCCGTTTCCGCTGAAAAGGCCATTCCGCCATTGCCCAACCAAGTTACTCGACATTCCATGTTAGTGACCCCTAAATTACAAAATTTATCAATATTATCAATAGTTTACCAATAATATTGAACTTCAGTTGCTAGTCCAATTTGGCAAAAAAGCATCAAAAACTTGATTTTGGTCAATTTTCTTGCGTCGCACCATATATCTTGTGTAGAATAACCATATTGGTAGTCAGTCTTATACAAGACTGCGACTTACCTCCCAGTGTCTCCTCCACTTAAAACATAGGTGGATTCCAACCCAGGACTCGTTCCTGGGTTTTTTTTAGGTTACAATTCAAGGCTTTACTGGATTACCGAGCCGGTCAGCGGTAATTTGTTGTACCAGTTAAATTGCAGAATCTGCGAGCTTGCAAACATAAGCAGGGCCAAGGTGGACGTAATTTGGTTGGGGTAATTTTTTTTGACCATAACAATTTGAGAAATCATGAAAACTTTTTCTGCAAAATCCCATGAGGTAGTGCATGAATGGTTCGTGATTGACGCTACGGACAAAGTCCTCGGTCGTGTCGCCAGTGAAGTGGCACTCCGTCTACGCGGCAAGCACAAGCCTGAATACACCCCACACGTTGATACCGGCGACTTCATTGTTGTCATCAACTCTTCTAAGCTGCGTGTCACAGGCACAAAAGGCTTGAACAAAATTTATTACCGTCACAGCGGATACCCAGGTGGTATTAGCTCGACTAACTTCGACAAGATGCAAGACCGTTTCCCAGGTCGTGCCTTAGAGAAGGCTGTGAAAGGTATGTTGCCAAAAGGCCCACTAGGTTATGCCATGATTAAGAAATTAAAAGTCTACGGCGACGCCAGTCATCCGCATGCGGCTCAACAGCCAAAAGCGTTAGAGATTTAAGGAAACCAAATGGCTATTAATTACGGAAATTGGAATTACGGTACAGGACGTCGCAAGAGCTCTGTAGCACGTGTATTCATTAAATCTGGCAAAGGTGAGATTACTGTTAACGGTAAACCTATCGATGCTTACTTTGCTCGCGAAACATCACGCATGATCGCTCGTCAGCCTTTGGCTCTCACAGCCCACCTAACAACCTTTGATATCAAAGTAAACGTTAGCGGTGGCGGTGAAACTGGCCAAGCTGGTGCAGTTCGTCACGGTGTTACTCGTGCATTGATTGACTACGACAACGCATTGAAGCCAACCCTGTCTAAAGCAGGTTTGGTAACTCGCGATGCTCGTGAAGTTGAGCGTAAAAAAGTTGGTCTGCATGGCGCGCGTCGTCGTAAGCAGTTCAGCAAGCGCTAATTCTTTCAGTCGCTTAAGTTTTATCGAAAGGGTCGCGCAAGCGGCCCTTTTTGTTTCTACAATTAAGAAAACTGTAAGAATCAAGTATTAAGCTCTATACGATAATTTAGATATAGCGCATTTTGGAGAATGGCATGATTAAAGTTGGCATCGTAGGTGGCACTGGATATACCGGAGTGGAATTGTTGCGTTTATTGGCGCAACACCCCGAAGTAAAAATTCAGGCAATTACTTCTCGTACAGAAGCTGGCATGCCAGTAGCTGAGATGTTTCCATCTTTACGTGGCCGCATTGATCTGAAATTCACGACACCAGATGAAGCTAAGTTAAATGAATGCGACGTGGTGTTCTTTGCAACGCCACATGGCGTAGCAATGGCACAAGCCAAAGAGTTGCTTGCTAATAATGTGAAGATTTTGGATCTTGCTGCTGACTTCCGTTTGCAAGATGTTAAAGAATTTACTAAGTGGTATGGGATGGAGCATGGCTGCCCAGAAATCTTGTCAGAGGCAGTTTATGGTTTGGCAGAGATCAATCGTGAAGCAATTAAAAAAGCGCGCGTAGTAGGTTTGGCGGGTTGCTACCCAACTTCTGTGCAGCTTGGGCTTGCTCCATTGCTCTCACCAAAGTCTACTGGTGGCAAACAACTGATTGATGGCACACATATTATTTCTGACTCTAAGTCAGGTACATCTGGTGCTGGCCGTAAGGCGGAGATCGGTACTTTGCTATCGGAGTCTAGCGATAACTTCAAAGCCTATGCTGTTAAAGGTCATCGCCATCTTCCTGAAATCGTTCAGGGCTTAAAGGCAATCGCTGGTCACGATCAGATTGGTCTGACATTTGTGCCGCATTTGACGCCAATGATTAGAGGTATTCATTCAACCTTGTATGTGCGCTTGACTGAGACTGGCATGAAGGTGGATTTCCAAAAGCTGTATGAGGATTTCTACAAAGGTGAGCCTTTTGTAGATGTGATGCCGGCTGGTAGTCACCCTGAAACACGCTCTGTACGGGGCAGTAACGGCTTGCGGATCGCTATTCATCGTCCTGGCGATGGTGATACTTTGGTTATTTTGGTGGTTGAGGATAACTTGGTGAAGGGTGCCTCAGGACAGGGTGTTCAGTGTATGAACCTCATGTTTGGCTTACCTGAGACCACTGGATTAACGCAGATTGCTGTTTCACCATAATCAGGCGTGCTGGAAAGACCCTTCAGCACACTTGGAATTAAAAGCCTAAAATAGATTATTGCCTTTTGAATTAGGAGTACATCATGACTGAACTAGCGACACAACCAGCACAAGACTTAGCCGAGCCACCAACTCCATTGGTGTTTACGGATAGCGCTGCTGCAAAAGTAGCTGACTTGATTGCTGAAGAAGGCAATCCTGAATTAAAACTGCGTGTGTTTGTTCAAGGCGGTGGTTGCTCAGGATTTCAATACGGTTTCACATTTGATGATGCTGTGAATGAAGATGACACACTCTTTGAAAAGAACGGTGTAACTTTATTGGTAGATTCAATGAGCTTCCAATATTTAGTTGGCGCAGAGATTGATTACAAAGAAGATATCAATGGTTCACAGTTCGTAATCAAAAATCCAAATGCGCAAACTACTTGTGGTTGCGGATCTTCTTTCTCCGCTTAAAGAGGGAAAGCAATTTAATTACGCAGGATAGCAAGCGCCTAGAATTCTAGGACCCTTCGCTCCCGTAACGGCTGGCAAATTTGCTGGCCGTTTTTCTTTATGAGCCCAAGCAAGCCATGCGAACGCGAGCCCTTCTACGAGTTGTGGGTCAATGCCAAGCGCATCACTGGTAACAATCTCCAGTGAGTTTTTAAATAAGTCTTCAGCTCTGGATTTAAATAAATCTAATAAGGCAATATTGCGCGCACCGCCACCGCAGATAACCAGCGTCTGGGTTTGCGGGGCATAGCCCTCTAAAGCTTGCAAGGCTGAGTCCACAGTTAATTGCAATAGTGTGGCCTGTACATCTTCGGCATTGATGTTGTCTGAATCAATTTGCTTTTGCAGCCACTCTAGATGAAAGTCATCACGCCCCGTGCTCTTTGGTGGCGCTTTTGCGAAAAATGAATCTGTCAGCATTCTTGATAACAGCGCTTGATTGACTTTGCCTTGTGATGCCCAAGTACCGTTCTCATCAAAGGAGTGTCCTTGCTGATCCGCAATCCAAGCATCCATCAACATATTGCCGGGCCCGCAATCAAATCCTTTTACTTCGCCCTCTTTGGGTAATAGCGTCAGGTTAGCAATGCCACCAAGGTTGAGCACGGCGATATTTTTATCTGTAGCAAACTGTTGCGCATGAAAGGCTGGCACTAGAGGTGCACCATGACCACCTGCTGCTAAATCCCGACTTCTAAAGTCAGCAATGACATCAATCCCAGTCAACTCTGCCAGAAGCGCTGGATTGAGAGTTTGATGGGTATAGGCAAGGTGATGAGCCAGATCAGCCTGGTGACGAATAGTCTGGCCGTGAGCGCCAATCGCGCTGATATCTGCCGGAGAAAGCTTAGCCTGACCAAGTAATTGCTTGACTGCATCCGCATAGGCTACGGCTAAGGCATTGCCGGCTTGATTTTCCCGGTGAATCTCGTTTGGCCCGGGGGTCTGGAGATCTAGTAGGGCTTTACGTAATTCGGGGCTAAAGGCAATGCTTACGGAGTCTAGAAGGGATGCCTCCCCGGAGGCTTCAATCTTTGCCAGCACGGCATCTATCCCATCTAGGCTAGTGCCAGACATCAGGCCAATATAGAGGGATTGAGGCTTATTCATGCAGTATCAGGGCTTTGTTCTCAGGAATGCGACAATTATGCTTTAGCAATCTAAATACTAATTTAACCGACTAAGTAAGTCACTAAGCTAACCCAATCAGCATGACGGCTAAACCAGAACAAAAATACCCACTGACCCCTGAAGTTTTTGCAGCCCTTGAAGTAACTAAAAGAGGTTGTGATGAGCTATTGGTTGAGGCTGATTGGATTCAAAAGTTGGCTAAGAGCCAGGCAACAGGTACGCCTTTGCGTATTAAGTTGGGTTTAGATCCAACTGCGCCTGATATTCACTTGGGTCATACGGTTGTTTTGAACAAGTTACGTCAGTTACAAGATTTGGGTCATACGGTCATTTTCTTGATTGGTGACTTCACCAGCATGATTGGCGATCCTTCCGGACGCAATGCAACACGTCCCCCACTGACCGCCGAAGAAATTGCTGTCAATGCGCAGACCTACTATCGTCAAGCGAGTATGGTGCTTGATCCTGCTAAAACGGAAGTCCGTTACAACAGCGAGTGGTGCGATCCCCTGGGTGCACGCGGCATGATTCAGTTGGCGGCCCGATATACCGTTGCACAAATGTTGGAGCGCGATGACTTTACTAAGCGCTACCGTAGTGGCGTACCGATCTCTGTACATGAGTTCTTATACCCATTGATGCAGGGTTACGACTCAGTTGCTTTGAAGAGTGATCTAGAGCTTGGTGGTACTGATCAGAAATTTAATCTCTTGGTTGGACGTGAGCTCCAGCGTGAGTATGGCCAAGAGCCACAATGTATTTTGACTATGCCTCTCCTCGTTGGTTTGGATGGCGTAGACAAGATGAGTAAGTCCAAAGGTAATTACATTGGCATCAGCGAGCCTGCTGGTGAAATGTTCGGTAAGCTCTTGAGCATCTCCGATGAATTGATGTGGGATTACTTCACATTATTGTCATTCCGCCCTATGGCTGAAATTGATTTAATGAAACAAGAAGTTACTGCCGGCAGAAATCCTAAAGACTGCAAAGTACTACTCGCACAAGAAATCGTTGCACGCTTTCATTCGCAAGCTGCTGCAGAAAAAGCGTTAGAAGACTTTAACCATCGTGCAAAAGGTGGAATCCCAGATGACATTCCAGAAGTAAATCTTTCTGGTGCGCCTATGGGAATCGCCAGTCTTTTGAAGGCTGCGGGCCTTGCTCCATCAACATCAGAAGCTATGCGCAATATTGAGCAAAACGGCGTGAAGATTGATGGCGCCACAGTTGCTGATAAACAGTTAAAGGTTGAAGCTGGCACTTACGTAGTGCAGGTAGGTAAGCGTAAGTTCGCTAAGGTAACTCTAAATTAAGTCTTAAGACTCTATTGCAGAGTTGCTTGGTGGCGTGAGGCCAAAGTGCTCATAAGCCTGACGCGTCGCCACTCTCCCTCTAGAGGTTCTTTGTAGATAGCCTTGTTGAATTAGGTAGGGCTCCAATACATCCTCAATGGTGTCGCGCTCTTCGCCAATTGCCGCAGCCAAGTTATCAATGCCTACCGGACCACCATCAAACTTATGCAAGATGGCTTCTAGTAATTTTCTGTCCATTACATCAAAACCACTTGGGTCGACATCAAGCATCTTCAATGCTGCGTCCGCCATTTCTTTAGTAATGGTGCCGGTACCTTTGACCTCGGCATAATCGCGCACTCGACGTAATAGGCGATTAGCAATACGTGGGGTGCCTCTAGCGCGCTTCGCAATCTCAATTGATCCCTCTGGGTCAATATCGGCTTTGAGTAGGCTGGCAGAGCGCGTAATGATTTTGGTGAGCTCTTCAGTGGTGTAGAACTCCAGTCTTGCCACAATGCCAAAGCGATCGCGCAGTGGATTGGTCAGCATGCCGGCACGCGTGGTTGCGCCAATCAAAGTAAATGGCTTGAGATCAATCTTGACACTACGTGCTGCAGGACCTTCGCCAATCATGATGTCTAGGCTGTAATCCTCTAGTGCTGGATACAGAATTTCTTCGACTACAGGAGAGAGGCGATGAATCTCATCAATAAAGAGCACATCGTTTGCTTCTAAATTAGTCAGTAAAGCCGCGAGGTCACCAGGTCTATCGAGAACGGGGCCGCTAGTTTGGCGTAAGTTCACGCCAAGCTCTCTTGCAATGATGTGGGCTAAGGTGGTTTTACCAAGACCTGGAGGGCCAAACAAGAGAACGTGATCTAGAGCTTCTTGACGAGCTCGAGTTGCAGTAATAAAGATTTCTAATTGGGCTCGAGCCTTCGTTTGGCCAACGTACTCATCAAGTTGCTTTGGGCGCAAGGCTCTTTCAAAGATGGCCTCTGAGTTGCCGGCTGAACCGCTAACGATGCGGTCATTACCTTCCGGTAAGTCTTCTGGAATTGAGCTGAGATCTTCTGTGTGGATTGCCATACTGCAAGTGTAGTGGTGTTTAGGTGACTAGTTATGAAGACTTCGAGAGGTATTTCAGGCCCATGCGGATGCCGTCTGAAACTGTGGTGTCAGGCGGTATTTGTTTGAGGGCAAGATGCGCTTCTTTTTCTGAATAACCCAGCGCCAAGAGAGCCTGCAATACTTCGCTGCTTGCTTCAATCGCCTGGGGTTTGCCACCCACAATTCCTAAATCTGGGGCCAACTTTCCTTTGAGCTCAAGGCAAAGGCGTTCAGCAGTCTTTTTACCAATGCCGGGGACTTGAGTAAGGCGTCCTGCTTCTTGCATGGCAATTGCCTGGGCCAATTCGTTAACGCTCATACCAGAAAGTACGGCAAGGGCAGTGCGTGAACCGACGCCGCTAATCTTGATCAGTTGTCTAAATGCTTCACGCTCTATTTCAGTGGCAAAGCCGAAGAGCTGTTGCGCATCTTCACGAACTTGAAAGTGCGTGAGAAGCGTAATTTTTTGATTAGTCTCTGGGAGTTGATACAGGGTGCTCATTGGTACATCGATCTCATAGCCAACGCCTTGGCAATCTACCAAGAGGCGAGGGGGGTGAACTGAAACGAGAATGCCTTGTATGCGACCAATCATGTAAAGATCTTAACCTGTTTGCATTGTTATTTCTTGCTAGTCTTTTTGGGTGCAAGAGCAGCAGTAATTGCTTTCGGAATTTGGGCATGATGCGCAGCGCAAATCGCCACTCCCAAAGCATCGGCCGCATCCGTTCCAGGGGCGCGACTTAGACGCAGCAAGCGCTTCACCATTTCTTGAACTTGGGGCTTAGTAGCTCTACCGGTTCCTACGATGGACTGCTTTACTCTGAGTGCGCTGAACTCTGCAACCGGGAGTTTGTCGGACACTAGGGCTGCAATCACTGCGCCTCGGGCCTGACCTAGCATCAGGGTAGAGCGAGGATTGACGTTTAGGAATACTTCCTCAATAGCTGCTTGTTCTGGGTGGTAGGTCTCCAGAACTTCTTTAATGCCGGCGTACAAGATCCCCAATCTCACAGGAAGGCCTTGGTCTGGATCACCACTTTCAATCGTTCCAGAGGCTACGTAACTCAGTTTTTGGCCATCAACATCAATGACACCAAAACCGGTTGTTCGTAGACCTGGGTCGATTCCTATCCAGCGCATAGGTGCTTAGTGACGGAAGTGACGTGTGCCAGTAAAGATCATGGCAATGCCGTGCTCATCAGCTGCTGCAATGATTTCATCATCACGCATGCTGCCACCAGGCTGGATAGCGCAGCTTGCGCCACCATTTACAACGACATCCAAGCCATCGCGGAATGGGAAGAAGGCATCACTTGCCACTGCAGAACCTTTGAGGCTTAAGCCTGCGTTCTCGGCCTTAATGCTTGCCATGCGCGCAGAGTCTACGCGGCTCATTTGGCCAGCACCAATGCCGAGAGTCATACCGTTAGCGCAATACACAATCGCGTTGGATTTGACGAACTTCGCAACACGCCATGCAAACATCATGTCGTGCATTTCGCTTGGGGTTGGTAGGCGCTTGCTCACAACGCGCATTTCGTTTTCAAGGACGTTCTTCGCATCTGGAGACTGAACGAGCAAGCCACCGCCAACGCGTTTGAAGTCAAAAGTATTAAATGCGGTGCCTAGAGGAATTTCTAAGAGACGCACGTTTTGCTTGGCAGCAAAAATCGCTTTGGCTTCAGCGCTAAAGCTTGGTGCAATCAATACCTCTACAAACTGCTTAGAAATCGCTTCGGCTGCAGCGCCATCACATGGCACATTGAAGGCAATAATGCCGCCAAAGGCTGAGCTTGGATCTGTTTTGAATGCCTTTTGATACGCCTCGAGGGCGTTGGCAGCAACCGCTACGCCGCAAGGGTTGGCATGCTTGATGATGACGCACGCTGCAGCACCGCCAGCATTGCCGGTGAAGCTTTTGACACATTCCCAGGCAGAGTCAGCATCAGCAATGTTGTTGTAGGAGAGCTCTTTACCTTGCAATTGTTTGTAGTTGGCAAGCGCGCCATCGACTGGGTAGATATCTTTGTAGAAAGCTGCCGATTGGTGTGGGTTCTCGCCATAACGCATCTCTTGTACTTTTTCAAAGGCAAGGTGCAGCGTTTCTGGATAGGCGGAACGTTTCTTGTGATCGAGGTCATCGCCTAACGCAGATAAATAATTTGCAATCGCGCCATCGTATTGGGCGGTATGAGCAAATACTTTCTTGGCCAGACCCAAATTGGTCTTATAAGAAACTACGTTCTTATTGGTTTTCATTTCTTCGAGTACGGGCGCGTAATCTTCTGGAGAAATGAGTACGGTCACATCTTGGTGATTCTTGGCAGCTGCACGCAACATCGCTGGACCACCAATATCAATGTTCTCAACGGCATCTTCAAATGAGCAATCCGATTTAGCAACTGTCTCATTAAATGGGTAGAGGTTGATCACGAGCATATCAATCGTATCGATACCATGCTCTTTCAAAGCTGCCATATGCTCAGGAAAATCCCTGCGAGCCAATAAACCGCCATGCACCATGGGGTGCAATGTCTTTACACGACCATCCAGCATCTCTGGAAACTTAGTGAGTGAAGACACCTCCACTACAGGCAAATTGTTTTCAGCTAAGAGTTTTGCGGTACCGCCAGTAGAGATCAGCTTGACGCCTTGCTCATGAAGGGATTTGGCAAACGGCACAATGCCATTTTTATCGGAAACAGAGAGTAGGGCTGTACGGATCATATTTTTCAGAAGGATTAATTAATAAAGAATTTGCAAATAGGGTCTGGCTTATTTCAGGAGCTGGTGTTCAGCTAATTTCTTGTGCAGCGTATTACGGTTGATACCAAGGTACTGGGCAGCCAATGATTGATTTTGCTTTGCGTGCTGCATCACCAATTCGAGCATCGGCTTTTCGACTACTGCGAGAACCATTTGGTACAGGTCAGATGGGGGTGTTCCTTTGAGATCATCCAAATAACGTTGGAGTTGGGTCTCAATACATTCAGTGATAGGGTGCTTATTGGTCATGGATAAATTAAATAACTAAAACTAAATTTAGGCTGCTTCTAAAAATAACAAACGATCAGAGTGGGATTTCATTTCATTGAAAAAATCATTCACCATCTGTAATTGGGTTTTGCAATCATCGGCAGTATTCATTCTTTGGCAGAAGGCATGGGAGTCACGCAAGCCTTTGCAATACCAACCGATATGCTTACGCGCTGTGCGCAAGCCGACATATTCGCCATAGAACTCATAGTGATCAATCAGATGGGCGTTCATGATCTCTTGAATCTCATCAATCTGCGGTGTCGGTAATTTGCCACCCGTTTCCAGAAAGTGATTGATCTCACGAAAGATCCAAGGGCGTCCTTGAGCGGCACGGCCAATCATGATGGCATCGGCACCAGTTTCTTTTAAAACAAATTCTGCTTTTTCTGGAGTGGTGATATCACCGTTAGCAACCACCGGAATGGCAACGCTATTTTTTACTGCTGTAATAGTTTCATATTCCGCTTCGCCGTGATACAGGTCAGCTCGCGTGCGACCGTGAACCGTCAACATGGAGATGCCAGATTTTTCAGCGAGACGTGCAATGTCAATCGCATTTTTATGTTCGCGATCCCAGCCTGTCCGAATCTTTAATGTCACCGGAACTGCATCAGGTCCTACACCTACAGCCTGAACTACAGCTTCTAAAATTTGTTGCACTAAAGGCTCGTCTCTCAATAGCGCAGAACCAGCTGCAACATTACAAACCTTTTTGGCTGGGCAACCCATATTGATATCAATGATTTGTGCGCCATGATCGACATTCAGTTTGGCTGCAGCAGCCATCATCTTCGGATCGGCGCCAGCGATTTGGACTGCGATTGGCTTAAATTCACCTTGATGATTAGCGCGACGCTGGGTTTTTTCACTCTTCCACAGCAATGCGTTTGAGGCAATCATTTCAGATACGGCATAACCGGCACCAAGCTTTTTGCAAAGCTGGCGAAATGGACGATCCGTTACCCCAGCCATCGGGGCAACAAATAATCTATTTGCGAGCAGGTGTGGGCCAATTTTCATCTGTTTCGGACTGGGTTCTGGAGGGCTTCAAGCGCTTGGGAAAGGGTGTCACTTTAGCACAAGTCAGCCCAAATCTGCCTAAAAAATAGGCAGATTCCGTGATTTAGATCAAACGACTAATGCTTGGATTTGGGGGGCTCTTTAAGCCTCTTAGCGCCTGCCAAACATCATCTGGCGAGCTAAGGCTGTTTTAACTGATGGGAGCCATTGGAGGGCCGATAAAGCCAATCCACGACCGATCACGATGGGCAGTAGATTGGAAGTGAAGATTCTGGCCATGAAGTCGGTTAAGCCAATGGTGGCAGACCGGTCGGCCTTACGGCTTTGAGCGTAGTCCTGCAGGGTATTTTCAATGGCTAGAGGCGTTTTTTGATCTTCAGGCTTCGAGAATAAGGCACTCAGTTTTTCGGCCAAGAGATAGGCATCCCTTAATCCAAGGTTGAGGCCCTGTCCTGCAACGGGATGCAAAGTCTGTGCAGCATTGCCGATCCAAACTTCATTTCCCTGAGTAATTTCCTTGCGGTAATTAAGCCCCAACTCATAGAGGCGGCGGTCTTGGATTTTGAGGAACTGTCCAATTCGTGAGCCGAACTCGGCTTGCAGACTTTTCAGAAATTCAGCATCACTTAAAGCGAGACGTGCTTGTGAGGAACTTGGGGTTCCACACCAAACCAGATTCAGGATGTTGGAACCATAGTGACTTGGCAAAACTGCCAAAGGTCCTTCAGAGGTAAATCGCTCCCATGCTTGATAGGGCGCAGCATTCTCGACCTCAACTAAGCCAACCAAAGCGGATTGCTCGTAGTCTCGACCAGACTCTACCCAATCCTGAGTTTTAAATAAACCACCTTCAGCATGAACTACACATTTGGCTTGAATGTTTGATGTGTCTGCTTGTGCATCGATATGCTGCCAAACAAAATTCGGACTTTTTTTTTGGATGGCTCTTAAAGCTTTGCGCAATGTCAGGTGAATATCGCGATAGCGAATGATGTGACCTAAAGCATCTTGTCCAAGCTCCTCGCGAGTCATGAGGGCGCGGCCAAAGCGACCCGCTTGTGACACATGGACTCGATGAATATCGGCACATTCGGTAGGCCATGCATTAATGGTGTCGAGCAAGAGTTTGCTACCGTGCGATAAAGCAATGCCTCTGCTGTCGGCGGCAGCTAAATCGGCATCATCAACAGGGTTGCGATCGAGTAACGCAATCTTGGCTTCTGGAAACTTTTGTAAGCACCATGCTGCGCAGGCTAAACCAACTGGCCCGCCACCCTGAATCGCAATATCAAAAATTTTTGCTGACATGCTTGGCAATTTAATTATTTTTCATCAGCGCTTCGATTTCATCGGCTTTGACTGGTACGCCGCGAGAAATCAATTCACATCCAGAGTCGTTGACAACGGCATCATCCTCAATGCGAATGCCGATATTCCAAAAGCGTTCATCCACATCATCTGCCGGACGGACATACAAGCCTGGCTCAATAGTGAGGACCATGCCTGGCTTGAGAAGGCGCCATGGTTTTTCTGAAGAGTCTGTTGATGTGCTTAGGGGTTCACGATAGGAGCCAACATCATGTACATCCATACCTAACCAGTGTGAGGTACGGTGCATATAGAAACGACGGTAAGCGCCAGTCTCAATCGCATTATCTAGCGAGCCTAATTCAGATAGCTTGAGAAGCTTCTCATCAAGCAATCCTTGTGTTAGCACCTTGAGTGCAGCTTCATGTGGCTGCATAAATGTATTGCCAGGCTTAGTTGCTGCAATAGCTGCTTCTTGCGAAGCTAGCGTGATGTCGTAGAGCGCGCGTTGCGCCCCTGTGAACTTGCCATTCACTGGGAATGTACGAGTAATGTCGGAAGCATAGCCATCTAGTTCGCAGCCTGCATCTATTAAACAGAGTTCGCCGCTACGAAGTTCAGTATCACCGGCACGGTAATGCAGAATGCAGGAGTTAGCACCACCAGCAACAATGCTGTTGTATGCAACGCTTTGTGCACCGCTATAGCGGAACTCATGAAGAAGTTCGGCTTCGAGATGATATTCACGCATACCAGGTTTGCAGGCTTGCATTGCACGAATGTGGGCGCGCGCAGAAATTTGGGCAGCACGACGCATGATGTCAATTTCATGTGCATCTTTAAAGAGACGCATTTCATGAATCAAACTCTCTACATCATGAAACTCTGAAGGTGGGTTAACCCCGGCACGGGCCTGAGCTCGCACTTGCTTCATCCAATGACGTAGGCGACGATCTGTCTCTGCACTTTCTGAGAGGCGAATATAGACAGCATCTTGATCCGCCAATAATTCACCCAGCTTCTTATCTAATTCATGATTGCTATGCGCATACTCCACACCTAAGATTGAAGGTGCTGCATCTGGCCCTAAACGAATGCCATCCCAAATTTCACGCTCCGCATCTTTGGGTCTGCAAAAAAGATGGGATTCCAGTTGAGCTTGCGATGCTGATCCAGCAATCTTGAGTACCAGTGTTGCACCCGGTTCCTCAAAGCCAGTGAGGTAGAAAAAATCACTATCGTGACGATAAGGAAATTCACTGTCCCTATTGCGGGAAGTCTCTGGCGCCGTAGTAATGATGGCGATGCCTCCACCAGTTTTGGCGCAGATCAGTTTTGCTAATTCAATCCGACGTTGTTGGTAAATATTGGACTTATTCATGCGCTGCATTGAGCTCTTGTAATCGTTGGGGCGTACCTACATCGTGCCACGGACCGGTATATTTTTCACCGGACACTCTATTGTCGGCCATCGCCCTTCTCAGGAGTGGGGCTAACTTAGTGGGTACATCCAACTCTACATCTTGGAAAAGATCTCGGTGATATAGCCCAATACCGGAAAAAGTGAGTTTTTCAGCGCCATCCAGCGGTTCATTAGTCACTTTGGAGCCCTTCAGATAAAAGTCCCCCTCAAGGTGCTGAACCGGGTTGGGAACCATCAAAAGATGTGCCAAAGGCTGATTTGGCATGCCTCGCAAACTGGAGATTTGCTCCAAAAGCTGCTCAATCGGTAGATTTGGGCTAAATACATCCCCGTTAATGACCAGGAAATAATCGCTCGGGTTGAGCAAAGGCAGTGCCTTACGAATCCCACCTGCCGTTTCTAGGGCGCTAGTTTCTGGGGAGTAGGTGATGTTGAGATCGAATTCGCTGCCGTTGCCCAAAGCCTTCTCAATCTTGTGGCCAAGCCAGGCATGGTTAATTACAACTTCTTTAATGCCGGCCGCACTCAAGGCTTCTAAATGCCAGGCTAATAAAGATTTATTTTTGATGGTTAGGAGCGGCTTAGGCAATTCATCCGTTAGTGGACGCATGCGCTCGCCTCGACCAGCGGCCAGTAAAAAGCATGGAATGAGATTGCGCTTATTCATGACAGTTTGCCGTTATTCCTGAGTGGGGCGCGTCGACTCTAATATGCGTGCCAAGGGTTTTAATTCGATATAGCGATTTGCAGTGGCAATCGCATACTCAAGTACCAATGGGATATCTTTGAGGTAGCCATCTTTGCCATCGCGATGAAACAGTCTTGCAAAAATACCTAAGACTTTCAGATGGCGTTGTAAACCCATCCACTCAAAGTCACGATAGAACTGACCAAAATCAGTTGGCATAGGTAAACCAGCTTGACGACCTTCTTCCCAAAATTTAATCACCCAATCAATTACGCGCTCTTCCGGCCATGCAATATAGGCATCACGCCAGAGTGAAGCTGCGTCGTAAGTGATGGGGCCATAAACCGCATCTTGAAAATCGATCACCCCAGGATTATTGTTTTCAGTCACCATCAAGTTGCGTGAGTGGTAGTCACGATGAACATAGACTTTTGCTTGTGCAAGATTGTTTTGAATAATGAGTTCAAATGCTTGCTTGATTTGAGTATGTTGAAGCTCGGATAACTCGATATGCAAATGCTTCTTTAAATACCACTCAGGAAATAAATCTAACTCGCGTTGTAAGAGTGCTTCATCATAGTTTGGCAGCACTTCCGGTTTGCTTGCTAATTGCATTTGAACTAAGGCATGAGTTGCATCTTTGTATAGATGATCAGCGTTCTCATTATTGAGTTCAGCCAGGTAGGTTTTATTGCCTAAATCATTGAGTAAAAGAAAGCCTTCGGCCACATTTTTTTCTAAAATTTTCGGAACGTTTAGGCCGGCATTTTCGAGCAATAAATCGACCTGAATGAAGGCATCCAAGGGTTCATGTTGGGGCGGGGCATCCATCACGATCAAAGTTGGAAAATCCGGGTTTTTGGACTCAATCCGGAAATACCGTCGAAAGCTGGCGTCTGCCGAGGCGGGGGCCAAAGTGGGGAGATCTAATTGCCAACTAGGTTCAAGGCCTTTTAGCCAGTTACGGAGGGTATTTAAGCGAGAGTCAGTCATGGTCGATTCGTATAATAAGGCGGGTCTGGATCTATGAGTCATTATCGCCGTCGCGCCGGCCTTTGCGCCCCTCTTTTTTTAACTGTCACCCTGCGCGTAATGATGGGGGTTGGATTGTCGCAATTTCCGCTTCCAAGTGTTGCCCAAGCGCCCGCACCTTTACCCCCTACTGCGCAGTCCTTAGGTAGCTCCGCCAACTCCGTTTTAATTCCTGATCGTGGCGATGTCACCGTCTTAAAGTTGGATGATCAATTGCGGGTTGGTAAACCTATCGCTGACGGCAATGCTTTGACGTTTACCTCTAGTGATTCGATTGATGGAATCGTCGATCGTGAAATGCGCTTAAAAGGACGTGCACAAATTCGTCGCAATGGCGCCGTGATTAAAGCGGATGAAATTAAATACGACCCTGATTCTGATGTGGCGAATTTATCAGGCAATACTGAGTTTTCAAAAGGCAACGCATCCTTTAAGGGGCCGAAGGCGCGCTTCAGGGTCGATGCCCGTGAAGGCGAAATGGAAGCTCCGAATTACGAACTGCGCGATAACCGAGCTAGTGGTAATGCAAAAAAATTAACAATCGAAACTTCAGATGTATTTGTATTTGATACCGCAACCTACACAACCTGTACTCCTGAAAATTTAGATTGGTATTTCACGGCAAGCACACTCGAGATTGATAACGAGCAAAAAGAGATGGTGGGTACGCATGGTGTCATGCGATTCTTTGATGTGCCCATTGCTTACGTCCCTTACTTTACTGCGCCAACATCAAATCAACGCCGCTCTGGAATATTAGCCCCTGTAGCAGGTTACAACTCCAACAATGGTATTGATGTAACACAGCCTTACTACGTCAATATCGCTCCGAATCGCGATTTATTGTTGATACCGCGAGTGATGGGCCAGCGGGGTGTTCAGCTGGGCGCTAAATATCAATTTTTGGATCAGCAATACGCTGGTAGTTTGGGTGGAGATTATCTTCCTTATGACCGTAAAACTGGAACTGATCGCTGGCGCTACGACTGGCAGCAGAGGCAGAACTTTAGTGGCGCTTTGCTGGGAATGGGTGGGATTCCAATTGCGGGCGCTTGGACAGGCTATGCCAATATGTCACGGGTTTCAGACAGCTTGTACCCCACAGACTTTTCTCAGAGTATTGCGGGGGCTGTAACTAATCAGTTTCGTCAGGAAGTTGGAACAACCAAGAATTTAACTGGAAGTTTGAGTAACTGGATTGTTTCCGCAAAGGCGGTGACTTTTCAAACCTTGCAGCCAGACCTGACTGCACCGGTTCAGTCGCCGTACAACGTATTGCCAAATATCAATGCGTCGTATACCAATCGATTAACCCCAACGGTTTCAGACGCTAGTGGTAGGTACTTGGCATTACCCTCAGGGCCAGTCACGACCTTCTCGACGGATTACACCCGCTTTGCTTACAACGTAAATAGCAACCTTGCTTATGCTCCAGCAGGCTATCTCTATAGCCAGGCGGATCGTACTGTAATTAAAGGCGCGATGTCTTTGCCACAGGTTACTCCTGGCTATTACATCACCCCTAAGGTGAGCTTCCAGTCCAATACCTACGCCGCCACTGCGGCAGTGACCAGCAGTAATCCCTTGGGTGCCGCCCCTCCAGTACAGGGGTTCACTATCCCCACTTTTAGCCTTGATTCAGGCCTTGCCTTTGAAAGAGACGCAGCAGAATTAAAAGGTTTCTTTGGGCGCGACATGCTCCTCACCATGGAGCCAAGAGCCTACTATGTCTACACCCCGTATCAAAACCAATCATTGACACCCCTCTTTGATACGGCTGATGCAGGCTTTGGTGTAACTCAAATCTTTAGTGAAAATACGTTTATTGGTAATGACCGCATTGCCGATAACAATAAATTAACTGGGGGTCTGACTAGCCGCATGATTGAGGCGGGTACTGGTGCTGAGCGTGCAAATGTAACGCTTGCCCAGCGCCAATCTTTTACAGGGCAAAAAGTAGGCCTTAATGGCAATATTGCTAACCCCACAACCTACTCAGATACTTTGGGATCAGCCTCGGTCCGTCTGCTTGGCAACTTTAGTGCAGATATGTTTGGCCAGTACAACACGCAGTTAAATAAATTTGTTCAGACAACAGTTGGCGGCAGTTGGCGCCCTACACCAGGTAGAAGCCTGAATTTTGGATATCGAAACGTTTGGTCTCCGCCAACACAAGCTTTTGGTCCTACTCCAGCAACCTTGGCGCAGACGACAACTGACCAATACAACGTCTCAGGCCAGTGGCCACTTACGCGTGAGGTTTCAGTCTTGGGTCGTTGGGGTTATGACGCATTAACCACTAAAACACTCAATACTCTGGTGGCCTTGGAGTGGATGCGGGATTGCTGGACTTTTAGAGGGGCCTACACACAAATGCTCAATACCTCACAAATAACCACCACCCAGGTTTTATTCCAAATAGAATTTAGGGGCTTTGGTAGTGCTGGTAGTAATCCAGTTGATATCATGAAGCTTAATGTTCCCGGATATATGCCTACTTCCAAGCCTATACCACCTTCAATATATGAGAACTATCAATGATGCGTAGGAATCGATTTAACCAAGCCCTTGCAGCCATGATTTTGGCTGGCGCTGCTTTTATGTCTCCATCTGCATTTGCGCAAGATAGTTCAAAGACTGCGGGTGATAGCAAAATTCGCAATATTGATGGTGTTGCTGCAGTTGTAAATACCGGATATGTGACACGTAAAGAAATTGATGATCGTATCGCTGCCTTACAGAAGCAGGGGACGAAACTCCCTGATGCGGCGACCCTACGCAAGACGGTGCTTGAACGTCTCATTGTCGAAAAGATCCAGCTGCAAAATGCTGAGCAAGAAGGCGTTACGGTTAGCAATAAAGAGCTCGACAAGATTATTGGCGATATTGCGGCCAAAAATAAATTAACAGTTGCTGAGTTGAAGGTAAAAATTTCCGCTACAGGCAGTACTTATGAGCGCTATCGCCAAATGTTGCGAGATGATGTGATTATTAGCCGCTATCGTGAGCGCGAAGTAGAGGGTAAGTTAAAAATTTCTGATGCAGAAATTGATAACTTCATCGCGGATCGGAATCGTGCGGTAGCTGGTGGAGGAAAACCAGTGCGCTCAACTCCAGCTGCAAAAGGTGAACCAGAAGAAATCGATGTTGCACAGATTTTTATTCCTGCCGATGCGGGTGCAGGTGCGGGAGCCCAAGCTGACGCAAAGAAAAAAGCAGAATCCTTGTTACGTGAAGCTCGCGGCGATGTTGATTTCTTGCAATTGGGTGCAATGGCTGCAAAAGACAATCCAAAAATTAAGTTCCAAGAGTTGGGTTACCGCACTCCCGATCGTTTGCCGCAATTATTTTACGAGGCCGTTAGAAATACTGGTAGCGGACAGCTCGCTGGCGCAGTTGTTAAAAGTCCTGCTGGTTACCACGTACTGAAGGTGCTCGACAGGCGTGCGCTAGTGGCTGGAGCACCTGAGCCACAGCAAGCTGTAGCTCAAGAGTCTGCCTCTACCCCACAAAATATTATGGTGACGCAAACTTTGTCACGCCACATTTTGTTACGTAGCCGTGCAGGTTTAACGGACCAGGATGCCGAGAGACGCCTCGCGGGTTACCGTGATCAGGTTCGCGCCAAGACAGCTGATTTCGGTGAGTTGGCTAAAAAATATTCTGAGGATGGGTCAGCTGCGAACGGTGGCAACCTAGGTTGGATGGGTCCTGGTGACCTGGTTCCTGAATTTGATCAAGCCATGAACCGCTTACAAATTGGCGAGGTCAGCAATCCAGTCAAGACTGAATTTGGTTGGCATTTAATTCAGGTGCTTGAGCGTCGTGAGGCTCAGTTAACTCTAGAGAAGCAACGTCAATTTGCTCGCGCAGCAATTCGTGAGCGCAAGTTTGAGCAGGCTTATCAAGATTGGTTACGTGAGCTACGCGACACTGCTACGGTGAAGATCATTAACGCAGATGATCCAGCAGCCAGCCCCCGTTAACTTAGTCATTAGCTCTGGAGAGCCTGCAGGGGTCGGTCCAGAGGTCTCTACTGCAGCTGCACTCGCTTTTTTGCAGGAGCAGCCTGCAAGTACGATTACCTTGCTTGGTGATCCCAGTGTATTTCCAGCGCTTGATATTCCCAAAGAATTATCAGCTCGATTGAAAGTGGAATCGATACCACTTTCTTCCCCAGCTGTTGCTGGTCAGCTCAATCCCGCTAATGCGCAGTATGTTCTCAATATTTTGGGTAACGCTGTTCAGGGATGTCTAGATGGTCGTTTTGACGCGATGGTAACTGCACCAATACAAAAGAGTGTTATCAACGAGGGATCTGCCTCAAGCGATAGCGTGTTTACTGGCCATACTGAATACCTAGCGAAGCTTTGCCATCAAGAGCATGTTGTCATGATGTTGTGCGCAGCATTACCAGCAGGCTTTTTAGGTCTACAGAAAGGTCGTGATCTTCGGGTGGCATTGGTAACAACACATCTGCCTTTAAGTGCAGTTCCAGGGGCGCTCAATTATCAGCATATTCTGGAAACCATTCAGATTGTCGATCAGGACTTACAGGCAAAATTTGGTATTGCTAAGCCAGTAATTCGGGTGGCAGGCCTCAATCCTCATGCGGGTGAATCGGGTTATCTTGGGCGCGAAGAAATCGAGGTGATTGCGCCAGCTATCAAAGCAGCAAAAAATTTAGGTGTTCAGGTAAGTGGACCCTATCCAGGTGACACAATGTTTGATGCCAAGGCTTTGGGTAGTGTAGATGCGTTCATTGCGATGTATCACGATCAAGGTCTGGCGCCATTCAAGTTTGTGAGCTTTGGTGGGGGCGTCAATGTCACCTTAGGGTTGCCGATTATTCGTACCTCGGTAGATCATGGCACTGCGCTAGATATTGCAGGTAAAGGCCTTGCTGATCCAGGCAGCATGTTAGAGGCTTTGCGACTGGCTTATCAATTAGCAGTAAATATCAAGAACGTAAAGAGCCTCAAGACATGACGCATCGCGCCCGTAAACGATTTGGCCAAAACTTTTTGCAAGACTCTGGAGTAATTTATTCCATCGTTGCGGCCATCAATCCTAGTGAAAATATGCACGTGATTGAAATTGGGCCCGGACTTGGCGCTCTAACAAGACCTTTATTAAGTAATTTGGACCATCTCGATCTTTTGGAAATTGATCGAGATTTAGTGGCGTATTGGAATCAAGAAAATCTCAAGGGTCTGAATGTTATAGAAGGTGATGCCCTCAAGTTTGATTTCTTAGAATGGGCAAATGCACGCCCAACTAACAGCGGTCTTTGTAAGGTGGTTGGTAACTTGCCTTACAACATCTCCTCGCCATTACTCTTCCATCTCGTTTCGGCTGCCCATGCAATTGATGAGCAGGTATTTATGCTCCAGGCTGAAGTCGTCGAGCGCATGGTCTCCAAGGCTGGTGGTTCTGAATTCAGCAGACTTTCAGTCATGCTGCAGGCTCGCTACGACATGGAGCAAGTTTTAGAAGTTCCGCCTGAAGCTTTTGATCCGCAGCCTAAAGTTAATTCCGCTGTAGTGCGTATGATTCCGCGACGAGATTTCAATTTAAGTGATGCGCAGTGGCATGCTTTGGAAAAAGTAGTGGCAGCAGCGTTTTCTCAAAGAAGAAAAATGCTGCGCACTAACTTATCAGCCTTTGCTGATCGATTGTCTTTATCTGAATCAGAATTAAAAGCGCGCGCTCAGGATATTCCGGTGGAGCGCTATATTGAGTGGGCCAAAACTTTAGCCCAGTAAGCCTGCGGGTCTACTGGTAGGCAGTAGGATCAATCACTCGCATTTCAGCTTCAATCCACTTTTCCACTTCTTGATGCAGTTGCCCGCCAGTTTTTCCGGCAGAGGTAATGGCAGGGCCGATTGAGAAGATGACTGTTCCAGGTTGCTTTAGAAAGCTGTTCTTAGGCCAGCAACGACCCGCGTTGTGGGCAATTGGGATAACGAGTGCTTCAGTAGCGCTCGCAAGCCTAGCGCCACCTTTGCTGTAAGGCTGATGTGATCCCGTGGGGGTTCTGGTGCCTTCCGGAAACAACAAAATCCATTTACCTTCACTTAAGCGCTTTTTGCCTTGTCCGACCACTGAGAGTGCGGCGGTTTCTTTGCTATTGCGATTGATGTGAATCATCTTGAGTAAGGCTAAAGCCCAGCCAAAGAAAGGAATCCAGAGCAATTCTCTTTTGAAAACAAAGCAGACTTGCTTAGGAAGCTTGGCAATATAAAAAATGGTTTCGTAAGCAGATTGATGTTTACTCAGCACAACAACGGGTTTATCCAAAACCGCCATCATGTTTTCCATCCCACGAATTTCGTAACGAATTCCACAGAGTGGCTGCAAGATCCAGATTACAACCTTATTCCAGAGTCCAATAAAGCGATAGCGATTCTCGGGGTTGAGGAATGGAAAAACGAGGATGCAGAGTATTGACCAGATCGGTGTAAATATCAGCAAGAAGAGGGTAAATAGAGCTGAGCGAATAAAAGTCATATTTGCATTAAACCTTATCTTGTAAGAGTGCATTCGCAAATGCCATCAAATCCGCATGAATCTGGGTGCCTTCCGGGAGGTCGCCTTTATCTAAAGTTTTACTGCCTTTGCCAGTTAATACTAAATGCGGGCTAGCGCCAAGAGCAACACCTGCTTGCAGGTCACGTAAGGAGTCGCCCACAATTGGCACCCCCAATAACGGTGTGGCGCTCTGATTCTTTTTGTAGCGTAGGGCAATCTCTTTCATCATCCCTGGCAACGGCTTGCGGCAATCGCATGCATTGGCATCGGTATGCGGACAGAAGAAAATGCTGTCTATGTGACCACCCAAAGGCTTGAGTAGTTTATCCATCTTGCCATGCATAGCATGGAGATCGTTGATATTGAAATAGCCCCGCGCCAAACCAGACTGGTTAGTTGCTATGGCAATTTGATAGCCCGCTTGATTGAGTAGTGCAATTGCTTCAAGGCTGCCGGGTAGCGGAATCCACTCATCACTCGACTTCACATAATCATCTCGATCTTCATTGATC
This sequence comes from Polynucleobacter sp. 78F-HAINBA, assembly GCF_018882325.1. Taxonomy (GTDB): domain Bacteria; phylum Pseudomonadota; class Gammaproteobacteria; order Burkholderiales; family Burkholderiaceae; genus Polynucleobacter. The sequence goes on from NZ_JACVOQ010000005.1 coordinate 174,033, forward strand.
ACGCCATCGCGATCAAGAATGATTAGTTTAGAAGAGCTGATGCTCATGCTAATTTGCCGAGGTCGGCAATGAGATTCATTTTCTGGTGAAGTTGTTGCAGGAGAGCCAGGCGGTTATCGCGCAACTCTGGATTTGGATCCATCACCATGACATCGGCAAAGAACTGATCAATTGGGGCGCTGAGAGCAACGAGTGCTTTCAATAGTTCCACGAACTGACGTTTTTCGTAAGCCGCTGTCAGTGTTGGAGTCAGTTTCTCAAGCGCTTGATGCAGTGCGATTTCGGCAGGAAGCTGCAAAAGCGTGCTTGAGCAATTCACCGGAATAGCAGTAGCATTCTTTTTCAAGATATTGCTGATGCGTTTATTGGCGGCAGCTAACTGGGCAGCTTCTGCCAAGGCATTAAATTCACGTAAGGCAGTTAAGCGATCAATTAAGTCATTGAGCTGGGCTGGTGACTGACTTAATACGGCATCAATCTCTTCAGTAGTAAACGGCTTACCTGCAACGGCTTGGTCGCGTAAGTAAGCGCGGAGACGATCAATGATGAAGGCGTAAATATCTTCTGCTTTAGCTTTTTCTTGAACGTCTTTTTGCGGAAATTGTTTGCGTGCTAGTTCAATTAATTCTGGCAGGCTTAGGCTAAGGTTCTTTTCTAGCAAGAGACGGCAGATTCCGAGAGCATGACGACGTAGAGCATAGGGGTCTTTATCACCAGTAGGCGCAAGACCAACACCCCAAATACCGACGAGAGTCTCAAGCTTGTCTGCAATCGCTAGGATGGTACCAGTTTGACTTTGAGGCAAAGCATCACCAGCAAAGCGTGGCATGTAATGTTCGCTGCAAGCAGATGCTACTTCGGCATTTTCGCCATCATGCGTTGCATAGTAGCGACCCATGATCCCCTGAAGCTCTGGGAACTCGCCAACCATATCGGTTAACAAATCAGTTTTAGCAATTTCAGCAGCACGGCTAGCTAGCGCCTCATCAGCTGATAGAGCTTTGGCAATACCTACGGCAATTCCTTGAACACGCTTGGTGCGGTCCAGTTGATTGCCGAGCTGATTGTGATAAACCACTTTTCCAAGATCAGCTACGCGGGATGCCAGTGGGCGTTTTTGATCTTGCTGAAAGAAGAAACGTGCATCAGATAGACGTGGGCGAACTACGCGCTCGTTACCGGAAATAATTGCTTCTGGCTTATCAGTTTCAATATTAGAAACAATGAGGAAACGATTGCGTAACTTACCTTGCCTGTCAGTCAAAGCAAAGTATTTTTGATTAGTCTGCATTGTCAGAATCAAGCATTCTTGTGGAACCTCTAAGAATTCTTGATCAAAATGACACTCATAGATTGCTGGCCACTCAACTAAAGCGGTCACTTCATCTAACAGACTCTCAGGCATCAACACTAAATCAGTGCCAGCAGCTTTTGATAGGGCGGACTCGATAAATTCACGACGCTTGTTAAAGCTTGGCAATACTTTTGCTTTAGTGCTGAGATCAGATTCATATTGATCTGCAGAGGCAATCGTAATAACGCCAGGAGCTAAAAAGCGATGACCTTCTGTTTGGTTTTCTGCGTCAATGCCCAGTGCGCTGATATGTAATTTTTGCTTGCCATGCAGAGCGATGATGCGGTGTGCAGGACGTGCAAATTCAACATCTGCTAATTCACCATTTTTCTGCAGTACTTGGTAGTGCATCATTTTGGCAATGGGCAATTTACTCAGCGTCTGCTCGAGAGCTTGTTGTGCAGTTTGTTCTAATGCTGCGCCTTTGGCGATGACATTGAGATACAGTGCTTCATTTTTTCCTTCACCGGATTTTTCTAAGGTGGAGAGGTCGATATCAGCGTAACCCAGGGAAGCCAATTTCTTTTGTAGTGGGGCAGTCGGCTTTCCATCAGCATCAAAAGCAATGCTGGTCGGTAGTAGTTTTTCACGAACTGGATAGTCTGGAGCTTGACTTAAGACATTAGTTACCTGAACGGCAAGGCGACGCGGTGTAGCAAAGCTTGCAGCAACGGAGTTTTCGCTTAAGAGGCCAGCGGTCTGCAGTGTGGAAAAAATACCCTCACTAAAAGCATCGCCTAAGCGACGCAAAGATTTCGGTGGAAGCTCTTCGGTAAATACTTCAATCAGAAGATTGTCTGATTGAGAGAGGGAATTCGGTGTACTCATAATTAGATCGAGCTACTTAGGCTTTGGATTGACGTTGGCACATCGGGAATCCCAACTTCTCACGAGACTCAAAGTAAGCCTGTGCTACCGCGCGAGACAGATTTCGGATACGACCAATATAGGCGGCGCGCTCGGTCACTGAGATGGCGCCACGGGCATCCAGTAAATTAAAAGTATGTCCAGCCTTGAGTACCATTTCATAGGCAGGCAATGCTAATGGCACTTCCATCAAACGTTTGGCTTCACTTTCGTAATTAGTGAAGTTTGCAAACAATAGGTCAGTATTGGAGTGTTCAAAGTTGTAGCAAGACTGCTCCACTTCATTCTGGTGATACACATCACCATAAGAGATGCCATCGGCCCAAACAAGGTCGTATACGTTGGAGCAATTTTGGATGTACATCGCTAGGCGTTCGATACCGTAAGTGATCTCACCCAGAACAGGTTTGCAGTCAATGCCGCCAACTTGCTGGAAATAGGTGAACTGCGTTACTTCCATGCCGTTAAGCCAGACTTCCCAGCCTAAGCCCCATGCGCCCAAGGTTGGGTTTTCCCAGTCGTCCTCAACAAAACGCACATCGTTCTTTTGGAGATCGAGACCTAAGGCGGCAAGTGAGCCTAAGTAAAGCTCAAGAATGTTTTCTGGTGCAGGCTTAAGCACTACCTGGTACTGGTAGTAGTGCTGCAAACGATTTGGGTTCTCTCCATAGCGACCGTCTTTTGGTCTACGCGAAGGTTGGACGTAAGCGGCTTTCCATGGCTCAGGGCCAATGGCCCTCAAGAAAGTAGCTGTATGAGATGTACCGGCACCGACCTCAAGGTCAATAGGTTGCAAAAGGGCGCAACCTTGTTGGTCCCAGTAATCTTGGAGTTTGAGAATAATTTGCTGAAAAGTAAGCATGATTTACCTGGCTAAGCCTTTGATTTTACATGGCTAAGCTAGTGAACCATGAAATAGCGATTAGATTCGTTTTTGGCGAATCAGACCCAAGATAAGCAAGAGACAAGAAAGGCTCAAAATAGGCGCATTTCCCCAAATCACATAAGGGGTTGTGCCTGAGTAGGCTTGAATCTTGAGGCTAAGTACACCTTGGGTAAATTCGCCTAACTGAGACAAGATCTTGCCGTCTGGCCCAAGCGCTGCCGTAATACCCGTATTTGTGGCGCGTAGAGCTGGCAGTCCAGTCTCCAGGGAGCGCAGCTGCGATAGACGTAATTGTTGCGCTGGTGCTTGGGAATCCCCAAACCAGGCCAAATTAGTCATATTAATCAACAGGTTGACGGGTTTAGTGCTTCGATGAATTCGGGAGGCCAATTCCCCGCCAAAGACATCTTCATAGCAAATAGTGATCGCCGCCTGAATAGCATCTTTACCTGGGCGAACAATACTGAAAGGGGCTTGATCTAATCTGCCACGGGCAAAGTCACTCATGGGGACATGGAAGGCATTCACAAACCAATGAAATCCAGGTGGAATAAATTCCCCAAAAGGCACCAAGTGAGACTTGTCATATTGATAACTTGGCGTACCGGGAGAAAGTCCAAGGGCGCGGTTGGTGTATTTCACTTCGGTGGAGTCGTGCGACTCCCCAATGACACCAAGCAATACATTGCTGGAGGTATTCGTGGAAAACTGTTGGAGAGATCCCAGTAAACCATTGGGAAGATTGCTCTGGGGCCAAGGGTAAGCAGTCTCTGGAGTAATGATGAGATCGGCCGATTGGCTCTCAATGGCATTGGTATAAAAACTAAATTGTTCTTCAATAGCTTTGGGGTTGAACTTCAGGCTTTGCTCAAAATTCCCCTGAATTAAACGAACGCTGAGTGGCTCGCCAATCGGTTTTGTGAAAGTCCAAAAGCCCGCGAGTTGCGCAAGTACGACAGCGGAAATAATGCAGGCAGAACTAAAGACAATATTTTTTCTTAGCTGCGTAATCTCCCAAGAAATCCACACCGCTAAAAATGTGCAGGCTAGGCCCCCGAAGAATGGTGCCGCTGGTGCGAATGGACCATTGAATTGCGCTTCAGCAAATCCCATCCAAGGAAAGCCAGTGAGTACTACGCTACGGAGGTATTCAATGAGCACCCAAGAGGCTGCTAGCACTAGACCTGTTAGATATTTTCGTCTACGCAGGCAAAGGGAAAGTGAGGCGCTAGAGAAAAATAAAGCCATACCAGCGGCTAGTAAAAATACCGCTAAGCAAGAAACCACAGCATGCATTCCACCTATGTCATGCAGGCTAATGTAGATCCACCATAGACCCAGAACGAAGTAACCTAGGCCAAATGCCATTCCAGAAATAAATTGATTTTTAATGGAGGGAATGGATTGCCGACCCATTCGCCACCAAATTAAACTCAAGATGGGGATTTGTATCCAGCCACCATGGGGTAGTTCTGCAGCAGCAGCCAGCAATGCCCCTAGAAAAAATAGCGCCAATAAATTGACGCCATTGCTTAGTCTTGTTGATTGCCGATCAATCAAAGTAATTCTCAGGAAGATTTTTTCGGGAGTTGTCGCGCAAGCAGGATGTGAATCTGTCTTGGGTCAGCACGCTGAACCTCAAATTCAATTCCGTTGATCTCAATTAACTCACCCATCTTTGGCACTCGGCCAAGATGCTGAATGACTAAGCCTGCAACCGTTTCAATATCGTCATCATGGAATTGGGTGCCTAGCGTCTCGTTAAATTGCTCGAGCTCAGTGATGCCTTTAACCCGGATATCACCATTGTCTAAAGAGATGAGGTTATCTGCCTCTTCATCAATATCATGCTCATCTTCAATATCGCCAACAATTTGTTCTAGTACATCTTCAATCGTAATTACACCTGCAACGCCGCTGTATTCATCTACAACAATCGCTAAGTGATTGCGGTTGTCTTTGAAGTCACGCAGCAAAACGCTTAAACGTTTAGATTCTGGAATAAATACTGCGGGGCGAAGCCAGTCACGCACTTGAAAATCTTTTTCAGTCGAGTGGCGCAATAAATCTTTTGCTAGCAAGGTGCCAATGACGTTGTCACGGCTACCCTCAAATACAGGAAAGCGGGAGTGAGCGGCAGTAATCACGCTCTTGATAATTTCTGACAGGGGTTGATTGATATCAATCCAGTCAATCTGGGCTCTAGGAATCAAAATATCACGAGCAGACAATTGACCCACTTGGAATACGCCCTCAATCATGGAGAGGGCATCTGCATCAATTAAGCCTTCTGTTTGGGCTTCTCTGAGGGTATCAATCAGTTCTTGACGACGCTCTGTTGGGCTGGTTGGCTGTGGCGTTAAAAAATCGGCCAAGCGTTCTAAAAGGGATTTATTGGGGTCAGGCATATAGCAAGAATATCGTAGAAATAAGTAAATTCAATGAAGGAAGTCGTAAAGATGCTTTAAATAGGTGCGTAGGGATTGGCAAATCCTAAAGATTTCAGGAGGATGATTTCCTTGCCTTCCATCTTTTTTGCATCTTTATCGTTCTCATGGTCAAGGCCTTGAGCATGCAGGCAGCCATGAATAATCAGGTGAGCCAAATGGGCCTTAACAGCTTTGCTTTGGTCGAATGCCTCTTTTTGAATTACAGGAAGACAAAAAATAATATCGGCAGCTAAAGTTTTTTTGCTGAGTTCGTATGGGAAGGTGAGCACATTAGTCGCATAGTCTTTACTGCGAAAAGCAAAGTTCAGTTTTTTACCTTCAGCCGCATTAACAAAGCGCAGAGTGATGAGCCCGTTCAATTGAACTGCTGATTTCACCCATTTTTTAATTACTCCTAAAGATGCAATCGCAAGAACTTTATCTTCAATAGCGGCGCTAGCAAATTGAATATCGATCTCTAATTTAGAGGGGGGTGCTTGCTTAGTTGTCATCTTAATGGGCATGAGTGAGGGTGGATTCACTAATCAGATCACCTCGAAGGGTGTAGTTCAGTACTTCGGTAATGCGGATATCTACCATTTGGCCGATGAGTAATTCAATATCGTGATCTGGCGCAGTAAAGTGAATTACGCGATTGTTGGCGGCGCGACCTTGTAAGTTCACGCCATCCTTTGCAAGCCCTTCAACAAGTACTCGCTCGGTATTGCCCAGCATATTTTTGCTAATCTGATTTGCTTGTGATTCCACTAGAGCAAGCAGTGTTTGCAGGCGCTTGAGTTTGACCTCATAAGGAGTGTCATCACTCAGATTCGCCGCGGGAGTGCCAGGCCGTGCGCTGAAGATAAAGCAAAAGCTGTTATCAAAATTGAGCTCTTCAACCATCTTGAGTAACTTTGCAAAGTCTTCAGCGGTCTCGCCCGGAAACCCAACAATAAAGTCACTAGACAGCGTCAGATCGGGTCTCACAGCACGCATCTTACGGATAATGCTTTTGTATTCTAGGGCGGTATAGCCGCGTTTCATTGCGGATAAAACAGAGTCTGATGCATGCTGCACTGGCAAATGCAAATGACTTACTAGCTTAGGAACTTTTGCATAGACATCAATTAAGCGCTGGGTAAATTCTTTTGGGTGACTAGTAGTAAAGCGAATTCTTTCTACACCGGGGATTTCGGCGATGTATTCGATGAGCAAAGCAAAGTCTGCGATCTCTTCTGTATCACCCATCTTGCCAAGGTAAGCATTCACATTCTGACCAAGCAAGACAATTTCTTTGACGCCTTGAGCTGCAAGACCAGCCACTTCGGTCAAAACATCATCAAAAGGGCGCGACACTTCTTCGCCCCGAGTGTAAGGAACTACGCAGTAGCTGCAGTACTTTGAGCAGCCTTCCATGATGGAGACGTAAGCAGAGCCTCGAGTTTGACGAGAGGCAGGGAGGTGATCAAACTTTTCAATTTCTGGAAAAGAGATGTCTACCTGAGATCGGCCGGTCTCGCGACGTTGTGCAATGAGGTCAGATAGGCGATGTAAGGTTTGCGGTCCGAAGACAACATCGACATACGGTGCTCTACTGATAATTTGTTGACCCTCTTGGCTGGCAACGCAGCCACCCACGCCAATCAATAAATTGGGTTTGGTTTTCTTAAGCTCGCGTAAGCGACCTAAGTCAGAGAACACCTTGTCTTCTGCCTTTTCACGAATAGAGCAGGTGTTCAACAGAACCACATCTGCATCTTCGGGGGTGTCAGTCATGACCATGCCTTCATCGGCATGTAAGAGGTCGGCCATCTTGCCCGAGTCGTACTCGTTCATTTGACAGCCAAAGGTTTTGATATAGAGCTTTTTCATATGCCGTTCTCAGGTTTATAGCTGGGGGCGAAGCTCAGATTTTACGGGATAAGGCGTTTAGAGCAGACGTAGAGCCAGAATCGCAACAATGGTGGGTGGAATAGCGGCTAAAAACAGCAATCCTGCAGAAACTGCTGCATTGGGGAAGTAGCTGCGCAAAATAGCTAGTCCAGCGGGGTTGGGGGCATTGGCAATCACGGTTAAACCGCCGCCTGCCACTGCTCCACCCACTAAAGCCAGCTTAAATTCTGGTGAAGTGCCTTGTACTAGTGATCCCAGATACGTGAGCGCCGCATTGTCGGTAATTGCTGTTAGGGCCAGACTGCCATAGAAAACTGCAGTAGGGCTCATGGTTTCGAGGATTGGTTGTAGCCACCAGCCTTGCAGTCCGCCTAGCACTACGAGTCCAGCTAAGAAGAATCCCACTAGCAAAGCTTCGCGCAAAATGAGTGGGCTTTGATGTTTTGGGTAAGCAGTTGTATAGCCAATGAAAAATAGCAAGAGCCACATGAAGATCACTGGGTCGTGCGCGAAGGCCACAATGCCCAATAAAAAGAGTAAATGAATTGCTGTAATAGCTAGCGGAATGCGAACCTGATCAGATTTGCTTGTAGGTTCAATGAGTTGCTTATGAAAGAGCAGCGTTGCAATCGTTGCATTAATAAAAATAGCAATAGTTGCTTCATGCCCAAAGTTGGCAAACATGAATGCGCTATCCCAACCCCAGGTTGAGGCCACCATCAGCACCGGTGGTGCAGCGAAATTAGTTAGCGTGCCACCAATCGAGATGTTGACGAACAACACACCTAGGGTGCCAAACAAAAGTGGGGTGGAGCATTTATGGCGATAGACCAGGTCTCGCAATAAGAATGCCGCCAGTGTCATTGCTGCAGGCTCAGTAATGAGTGAGCCTAGCAAGGGGGTGATGCTGAGGGTTAGGAAATACAGTGTTGGAGCTTGCTTAGTGCGCAATACCAATTGCAATCCTTGGCCCAGCTTGTGAAGAATTTGCATAGCGAAATGCAAAATAGGTTTGCTACCCGCTACAACCATAATGGCAAAAACAAATAGCGGTTCTGTGAAGTTGCGCTTGTTCGCGTACTCTTTTGCTGTGGCGAGATCATTGGCAAGCCACATAAAAATAATCAGTATTGCCGCCCAAAATCCAAAGACGATTTCTACCTCACCCAGTAGGTGCCACAAACCAGCATGTCTCGGAGATTTTTTAGCAAGCGTTTCAAAATACGCAGTGCAAAAAGTATGCAGCACTGCTATGGCAAAAATAATACTTGCACCAAGCTCTGTAGGGGTAAAGTTCATGCAGACATATTATCAGGACAAGCCTGCCAGAATAGGCATAAAGCTAATTTGGTAGAAGTGTTAGTAATTTAGGAGATTTTGATGAAATTGAAATTAGGCTATCAAGAGTTAATTGCAAATGCGATGGCGCAAATTGAGACCGTTCCATTGGAGCAAGCGCAAAAACTCCTAGATGATGAAAACACGATTTTCGTGGATATTCGGGATGTGAGGGAGTTGGAGCGTGATGGCATGATTCCCAATGCAATTCATGCGCCTCGTGGCATGCTGGAGTTTTGGGTTGATCCAGATAGCCCTTATTACAAGCCGGTTTTCGGAGAGGGTAAGCGTTTAGTGCTCTATTGCGCATCCGCTTGGCGCTCCGCTCTAGCAACAGAAACCCTACAAAAGATGGGGGTTCCGGGGATTTGTCATCTAGAGGGCGGCTTTAGTGCTTGGAAAAAGGCTGAATTGCCCGTAGCGGAGAAGCATTCAAAGCCACACCCTGGATAAATTTCAGACTACATAGATCTTGAAATACATTAAATAGCCCCCAATTACTGGGGGTTATGTTCATTCATTAAGAGGGAAGAGGGAATACGCATGTCTGTAGCCAGTAAGGAAACATTAGGCTTTCAAGCCGAGGTAAAGCAACTTTTACAACTGATGATTCATTCCTTGTATTCCAACAAGGAAATCTTTCTCCGTGAGTTGATCTCTAATGCGTCTGATGCTTCAGACAAACTCCGTTTTGAGGGAATCGAGCATCCTGATTGGTATGGCGATGATCCTGATCTGAAGATCAAAGTCAGTTTTGATAAGGATGCGAGAACCGTCACTATTTCCGATAATGGCATTGGTATGAGTCGTGAAGAAGTGATTTCCAACCTAGGAACTATCGCTCGCTCTGGTACAAAAGAATTTTTCTCCAAACTATCCGGCGATCAACAAAAAGACGCCGCATTGATTGGCCAGTTTGGCGTAGGCTTTTATTCAGCCTTTATCGTAGCTGACCGTATTACCGTTGAGACCCGCCGAGCTGGCCTGCCAGCGACAGATGGCGTGCGTTGGGAGTCTGATGGCTCTGGCGAATTTACGGTGGAAAGTATTGATCGTCCACAGCGCGGGACTTCGATCACGATGCATCTTCGCGAAGGTGAGGATGATTTCCTCTCAACCCACAAACTCAAATCAATTATTCGCAAATATTCTGACCACATTTCTTTACCTATTCAGATGAATAAAGAAGAGTGGGATGCGGATAAAAAAGAGCAAGCCATCAAAGATGAGCTCGAGAGTATTAATCAGTCGAGCGCTTTGTGGGCTCGCTCTAAGTCTGAAATCACTGAAGAGCAGTACGACGAGTTTTATAAACACTTGTCACATGACTATGAAAATCCTCTTTGCTACTCGCTAAATCGAGTTGAGGGTCGTAGTGAGTTTACGCAACTGTTATATGTGCCGGCACGTGCACCATTTGATTTATGGGATCGCAATAAGCGGGGTGGCATCAAGTTGTATGTGAAGCGGGTATTCATCATGGATGATGCCGAGCAATTAATGCCAATGTATTTGCGTTTTGTTACTGGCGTGATTGATTCAACGGATCTACCTCTAAACGTCTCCCGTGAAATCCTGCAGGAATCACGCGATGTCAAAATCATCCGTGAAAGCTCTACTAAGCGTGTGCTGAGCATGTTGGAGGAGCTGGCGAATAGTGATGATGAGGCCAAAAAAGAAAAATACCGCACCTTCTGGACTCAGTTTGGGCAGGTGCTTAAAGAGGGTGTTGGCGAGGATCAGGCAAATCAAGAGCGCATCTTAAAGCTCTTGCGTTTTGCAAGTACGCACACTGACTCTGCGGATCAAACCGCTTCCTTGGCTGAATATGTTTCTCGCATGAAAGAAGGTCAGGATAAGATTTACTACGTGACTGGCGATACTTTTAATGCCGCTAAAAATAGCCCGCATTTAGAAATCTTCCGTAAGAAGGGTGTTGAAGTCTTATTACTGTCAGATCGAGTGGATGAGTGGATGCTCTCCTTCTTTACCGAGTTTGATGGCAAGCATATGACCTCGGTGGCAAAGGGCGGACTTGATCTTGGCAATCTCAGTGATGAGAAAGAAAAGAAAGAGCATGAAGAAACTGAGAAGAATTTCAAGGATTTGCTCGATCGCATGAAAACGGCACTAGAGGATAAGGTTAAAGAGGTGCGCGTGACCTTCCGCTTGACGGATTCCCCGGCATGTTTGGTTTCCGATGAGAATGAGCTCTCTGGAAATTTATTGCGCATGCTCAAGGCTGCGGGTCAACAAGCGCCTGATACCAAGCCTATCTTGGAAATCAATCCCGAGCACCCTTTGCTGCAAAAATTGAAGTCAGACGATCAGCATTTTAATGAGTGGGCTCAAGTCTTATTTGATCAAGCCCTCTTGGCTGAGGGTGGTCAATTGAATGATCCAGCTGCTTATGTGAAGCGCATTAATCAGCTTTTGCTTTCTTAATCTTTCAGAGCCTAAAAGAAAACCCCGACCTGTGTTATGCAAGTCGGGGTTTTTGTTTTGCTGTAACTAGAACTAAGTCTAGTTTATAAAGCTATCCAGAAATTACTGAGGAGCTTTAGCTGGTTGGTTATTTTTTCCAGCGTTGTAACCAGAGTTGTACTCAGAAGCCTGCTCTTTTTTGTAAGCGTCGTATACATAACCAGATGCTGCACCAACTGCTGCGCCACCAACTGCACCCCAGATTGGGTTGCCGTGGAAAATGGCTGTGCCAACTGCACCAGCGGCTGCGCCGATACCGGCACCAGATAAAGTGCGCTGTTCTGTATTGCTCATGTTGGAGCAACCTGCGATTGCTAGGGTTGCAGCGGTAATAGCGATAATTTTTTTCATATCAACTGTTCCTTTTGTCTTTAAATATTGAATTGGCTAAGTGTCTTTGATTATTTTCTGGCGCAAGGAAAGCGTGCTGCCAAGAAGCCCAAGAAAACACCTGCTGCTGGTTTGTCAGCAGTCTGTTGATTAGATTGGCCAAACTTTACAAACTCAGCAATCACTTCATCACGTGACGGCGCTGGTTGCTTGACACAAATGTAAGGCTTAGCGCGCTGTGGATGGCGTGTAGCTAAATAAGTATCGTAAATAGCTGTTGTGTAGCCTACACAAAAGCTACGGGATTCTGGGCTTGAGGGAAATTTACAGACATTTACAAGCTCTTGCGTGCTGAGTACTTGAACTTTCTCTTGTGCCTGTACTAAGCCAGAAAATGCGCCTAAAGCGGCCAATAGAACTAAAACTTTTTTCATGGGTTCTCCCTTGGGTGTATGTAAATTTGATGATAAACCATATCAAGCGCATTAAATTGCACTAAATGAGTGCATTTATGCCCAAATTCGGTCTTTGCATTCCCCATAATGATGCAAAAAACATAGGGGGTATTTCAGTGGAAACTTTGAAATCAGGCAGCGACGCCTTATTTATTTTGCTCGGCGCCATCATGGTTCTAGCAATGCATGCGGGGTTTGCATTTTTAGAGCTTGGCACTGTTCGCAAAAAGAACCAAGTCAACGCTTTGGTCAAAATTTTGGTCGACTTTGCAGTGTCAACTATCGCTTATTTCTTTATTGGCTACAGCATTGCCTACGGCGTCGATTTTTTCTCTGGCGCTGAGCTATTAGCCGAGAAAAATGGCTATGAGTTGGTCAAATTCTTTTTCTTGCTGACTTTTGCTGCTGCTATTCCGGCCATCATCTCTGGTGGTATTGCTGAGCGCGCCAAATTCAACCCTCAGTTAATTGCTACTTTTATTCTGGTCGGCTTCATCTACCCCTTCTTCGAGGGTATTGCCTGGAATCAGCATTACGGTATCCAAGCATGGATCAAATCGCTTACTGGTGAAGAGTTTCATGACTTCGCGGGATCCGTTGTAGTGCACGCGGTTGGTGGTTGGATCGCATTGCCTGCAGTCATTCTTTTGGGTGCGCGTCGTGGTCGCTATACGAAAGATGGCAACGTTGCCGCTCATCCACCATCAAGCATTCCGTTCTTGGCGTTGGGTGCTTGGATTTTGGCGGTAGGTTGGTTTGGATTTAACGTCATGAGTGCGCAGACTATCGATAAGGTCAGCGGCTTGGTGGCGATGAATTCTTTGATGGCGATGGTTGGCGGCACTTTGGCTGCCTGGGTCATCGGTCGCAACGATCCGGGCTTTACCTATAACGGCCCTTTAGCTGGCTTGGTTGCGGTTTGTGCGGGGTCAGATTTAATGCACCCTATGGGCGCCTTAGCGGTTGGCTTAATTGCTGGCGCTCTCTTTGTGTATATGTTTACCTTGGTGCAAAACCGCTGGAAGATTGATGATGTATTGGGTGTGTGGCCTTTGCATGGTCTATGCGGTTTATGGGGTGGACTGGCTGCGGGTATCTTTGGTACCAAGGCGCTCGGCGGTATTGGTGGCGTAACTTTCTTGGGTCAGTTAATTGGAAGTGGCTTGGGAGTTGCTATCGCGCTTGTTAGTGGCTTTGTGGTCTATGGATTGCTTAAGGCTGTTTTAGGTATCCGCATGTCACAAGAGGAAGAGTTTGAAGGTGCTGATTTGAGTATTCACCGGATTTCCTCTACTCCTGATCGTGAGCCTAACTGGTAGGCTTTATTAAATATAGCCATTACCTATAATGGGTCATGGCTATATTTGAACTAGATGGAAATGCGCCCCGCTTAGATGAGGGTGCCTGGGTTGCCGATAGCGCAGAAGTTATCGGCAGGGTCGAGCTACATAAAAATGCGAGCGTATGGCCCAAGGTAGTTATCCGTGGCGATAACGATCTGATTCAAATTGGCGAGGGCAGTAATGTGCAAGACGCTTCAATTTTGCACACAGACCCTGGCTACCCACTCATCATTGGCAAGAATGTCACCGTTGGTCACCAAGTCATGCTGCATGGTTGTCATGTCGGCGATGGCAGCTTGATTGGTATTGGCGCTGTAATTTTGAATGGCGCCAAAATCGGCAAGAACTGTTTAGTAGGTGCTGGCGCATTAGTTACCGAGGGTAAAGAATTTCCAGATGGATCCATGATTTTGGGTTCACCTGCCAAGGCAGTGAAGACGCTAAGCCCAGAGCAGATTGCTGGCATTGAAGATATTGCCGGTCGCTATGTCAAAAATGCACAGCGCTACCAGCAGACTCTGAAGAAAATTGCTTGATCTAAAAAAGCGCCCCTAAATTGTTCTACGTCTTCAATGTTGTCTTTCCAGTATTCGCGCTGATTCTCATTGGCTATGTTTGCGGAAGATCGGGGAAGTTAGGCGAAAGCGCATCTATAGAATTAAATCGCTTTGTAGTGTGGCTCGCCTTACCTACGCAGTTATTTCAATTTGCCTCTAGTAGTAGTTGGCAAACACTTTGGCAGCCAGGCTTTATTGCCGCTTTTTTTCTGAGTTGCTTGGCAGTATTTATTCTTGTGTTGGTAGTTAGTTGGTTGCGCAATCGAGATTTAGTGGCTGCAAGTTTTTCGGGCTTGAGTGCGTCTTACTCCAATACGGGATATATGGGTATTCCGCTCTGTGTTCTAGCGCTCGGTCAGGATGGTTTTGCGCCAGCAATCATTTCTACTTTTATTGTATTTGTGATGTTCGCTATAGCAACTATTCTGATTGAGGTTGGCATGCAGTCTCACAAAAAATCTCATGAAATTATTTGGAACGTGTTGAAGTCACTGTGCACCAATCCATTGCTAGTTGCGCCTGTGGCAGGCTTGTTATGGGCATCTACGGATTTGGTTTTGTATGATCCATTAGCACAAATCATTTCTTTCTTGGCTGCAGCTGCAACTCCTTGCGCATTAGTTTCTATTGGACTTTTTTTGATGCAAAAGGAAAAGTCAGTGCCGCAAGAGGCTTGGGGCATTAGTTTTGCAAAATTGATTATTCAGCCTCTGGTTGCCTGGTTGATAGCTGGGCCAATCTTGGGTTTACCTGCGTTGTGGGTAAGTGCAGTGGTAATGCTGGCAGCGCTTCCCACTGGTACGGGGCCATTTATGCTGGCGCAGTACTACAGCGCAGATGGCAGAATAATTTCTCGAGTGGTGCTTTTAACCACAATCGGTTCTTTGCTAACGCTGTCTTTATTCTTGTGGTGGAGCAAGGGGGTTTGATCCCTCAGCATCGATTTGATTTTCCCAAGAAGCATTAATAAACGCTGGTAGCTTCATGCACTCATTAAATATCTTCATTACAGTTGGATAAGCTTCCATAGTCATCTTTGCGCTGAGTGCATTAAAGATTTGTGGTACCAAGCAGATATCAATTAAGCCCGGTTGATCCCCGTAGGCAAAGAGGCCTTCTCTCGTGCCCGTGCTTAATTGCCTCTCTAGACTCTCTAAACCTAAAGTCATCCAATGTTGACTCCAAATATCTTTTGCCTCTGTGCTCACACCTAAAGTTTTCATGAGATAGCGCAACACTCTTAAATTATTTAGCGGGTGAATTTCAATCGCAATATCCATTGCTACTGCACGTACCCAGGCACGATCAATTGCAGACTGAGGTAGTAGTGGCGGATTTGTTTGAATCTCATCGAGGTATTCAATGATGGCCAGAGATTGATGAATGGTGTGAGTACCATCGATATACAGAGGTACTAAGCGATTAGGATTTTTCTTGGCATAGTCCAAAGAAGATTGTTCGCCGCCACTCTTTAGGAGGTGCACAGGAATCACTTCGTAATCAAGCCCTTTTAAGTTCAGTGCAATGCGCACCCGAAAGGCTGCTGAGCTGCGCCAAAAACTATAAAGCTGGGTTTTCATAAAAGATTCCTTAGTGGCATTCCCCTCAGTATATTGAGGACTTCATTGATTGGCTGGTGGCGGTGATTTAGACTAGACACCATGGATCAAATTAATTTCTGGATTGGCATCATTGCCACCATCGCATTTGCGGTAACGGGCGTTCTCGCTATTGCTGATCGAGGCGTGGATCTTTTTGGTGTGCTGGTGTTGGGGGTGATTACTGCCATTGGTGGTGGAACTCTGCGTGACATTATTTTGGAAGTACCGGCATTTTGGTCGATTGCGCAAATTTATATTTGGGTTGCGCTAGGTGCATGCATTGTTACTTTCGTAGCCGAATCTTTTTTTACGCAACCCCAGATTTATCGCTGGATGCTCTACATCGACGGCCTGGGAGCGGCACTATTTGGAATTCAGGGGGCTGACAAGGCTTGGAACTTGGGATTCGGGTTGCCAGTAGCACCAGTAATCTTGGGAGTGGTTACTGCGATTGGTGGCGGCTTGTTGCGCGATATCTTGGCGGGTAGAAAAACCTTACTCATGTCACATGAGCTTTATGCAATCCCGGTGACTTTGGGTTGCTGTATTTACATTTTGATTTTGAATTTCTTTCCCGAGTTCACGCTCGAGGGGTCGGTGATTTGTATGCTCGCTATTTTTGGATTACGCGCAGCTGCCATTTACTGGGATCTGCGCGTACCCAAATTATTTATTACTAAAACGCGCTAACGGCACCATCACTCCGCGGATCCCAGCCACCATGTAGCGTGCCAGATGGATCGCGAATAATGCAGCCCGCATGTCCAACAGTTTCATCAAAGGCATCTAGCATTTCAATTTCATGGCCTAAGGCATAGAGTTCTTTTGCCACCCATGGGCTAAAGCGTGACTCTAGCTTTAAGCTGTCGCTAGTTTGCCCCCAGGTTCTGCCCAAGAGCCAGCGTGGTCGACTAATAGCATCTTGTGGATCAAGTCCATAGGTTGCTGTGCGAGTGAAGACTGCGCACTGCGTTTGAGGTTGTCCATCGCCACCCATCGTGCCGTACACCATAGACCGACCATCTTTAAATAAAGCCATTGCAGGATTTAATGTATGGAATGGTTTGCGATAGGGCTCAAGGTGATTGAGTGTCTTCGGATCAAGCGAGAAGCTACAGCCTCGGTTCTGCCAGTTCACGCCAGACTTGGGTAGAACAATCCCGGCGCCAAACTCGTGATAAATACTTTGAATGAATGAAACGCAATTTCCATTGCCATCAATCACGCCCATCCAAATCGTATCGGCTGGTCCTTTACCTTGACCCCAAGGCAAAGCTTTTTGAGGATCAATGTTCTTTGCCAACTTCTTTAAGAAAGCAGGGGATAAGAAAGACTGCGCATTTCTTTTCATGTAAGCGGGATCAGTCACATATTTATCCCTGACCATGAAGGCTTGCTTGGTAGCCTCAACACAGTGGTGAACATATTCAGCGCTATCGACTTTGAAGCGCTTGAGATTGAGTTGATCCAATATGCCGATGATCATCAAGGACACTACACCCTGGGTTGGCGGTGTCATGTTGTACACATTGCCCATACTGTGTTTCAGCTCAAGTGGGTCAATGAGTTTTGCTTGGTGACGATGTAGATCTCCGATTCTGAGTGGACTGCCGATATCGGTGAGTTCTTGTGCAATGAGCTCAGCCAAGTCGCCACGGTAGTAATCTTCCGTTCCTTTGCGAGAAATTTGGCGCAAGGTTTTTGCAAGACGCTCTTGTTTAAAGATGCTCCCCACTTCAGGCGCCTTTCCATCCACTAAGAATGTTTCTGCAAAACCTGGGATATCCATTAGCTCGCTACGCTTTTTGGCAGTGAGGCTCGATTGGCTAAATGTCACGGGTACGCCGGCTTCAGCATAGTGAATAGCATCGGCTAGTAAGCGAGATAAAGGAAGCTTTCCGTCTAAACCTTGTTTTGAAAGCTGTTGTGCTGCACCCCAGCCAGAAATAGTGCCCGCAACTGTATTGGCTGCAACGGCACCTCTGAAAGGAATGGCGGAGCTAATGCCACGTTCGGCGTACCATTGTTTGGTTGCCAGGCCAGCCGCCGCCCCGCAGGCATCAATCCCACCCATTGCTTTACCGGGGGAATGAATTACCCAAAAGGAGTCGCCACCAATGGAATTCATATGCGGATAGACAACGGCGATGGTTGCAGCAGCAGCGATCATTGCCTCTAAGGCATTCCCGCCTTCACGCAGTACCGCTAATGCTGATTCAGATGCGAGTGAGTGGGGCGCTACTGCCATCCCTCGAATTCCCCATTTTTGTTGCATGGTTATTAGTTCCAAATAATGAATATGTGATGTTGCTCGATGTTTCTATTAGACGCTAGGCTAATAAATGTTGCTTTATCACCTCTAGTTTGCGGTTTTCTCGGGAAAACCCCGATCCGATTTGATGAGGAATTACCCTAAGTAGTGGATTTCTTTGAATTTTTTCAAAGCATAATCGCCTAGTTGTTTTTTATTTCAATAAAAATAGTTAGGAGCTACTGATGTCAACATCAACTAAAGCAGCCCCAATGACCGCTGAAGAACGCAAAGTTATTTTTGCTTCCTCTTTAGGTACGGTTTTTGAGTGGTACGACTTTTATCTTTACGGTTCATTGGCCGCCGTTATCGCCAAGCAGTTCTTCTCAGGCTTAGATGCAGGCTCTGCTTTCATTTTCGCATTGCTTGCGTTCGCAGCCGGTTTTATCGTTCGCCCATTCGGCGCTTTGGTATTCGGTCGCTTAGGCGATTTGATCGGTCGTAAATACACCTTCTTGGTGACGATCCTATTGATGGGTGGTGCAACATTCATCGTAGGTATTCTGCCTAACTACGCCACAATCGGTGTTGCTGCTCCTGTGATCTTGATCGCATTGCGTATGCTTCAAGGTTTGGCATTGGGCGGTGAGTACGGTGGTGCTGCAACTTACGTTGCTGAGCATGCTCCTCACGGTCGTCGTGGTGCATACACAGCTTGGATTCAGACAACAGCTACTCTTGGCTTGTTCTTGTCCTTGTTAGTGATTTTGTTCACACGTGAATTCACTGGCGCAGACTTTGACGTTTGGGGCTGGCGTGTTCCGTTCATCGTTTCTATCGCTTTGTTAGCTGTTTCTGTTTGGATCCGTTTATCAATGAACGAATCTCCAGCTTTCAAGAAGATGAAAGATGAAGGCAAATTGTCTAAAGCTCCTTTGACAGAGTCATTCGGTCAATGGAAGAACTTGAAGATTGTTATCTTGGCATTGTTTGGTCTGGTTGCAGGTCAAGCGGTGGTTTGGTACACAGGTCAGTTCTACGCTTTGTTCTACCTCACACAAGTGTTGAAGGTAGATGCTAAGACTGCGAACTTGTTGATTGCTGCTTCATTGGTAATCGGCACACCATTCTTCGTTGTATTCGGTAGCTTGTCAGACAAGATCGGCCGTAAGGTCATCATCATGGGTGGCTTGTTATTGGCTGTTATTACATACATTCCAAATACACCAGTTTCCGTATTTAATGCTTTGACCCACTTTGCTAACCCAGCATTGGAAAAAGCAATGGCAGCTTCACCAGCAACTATTACTGCTGATGTGAATGAATGTACATTCCAGTTCAACCCAACAGGTACAGCTAAGTTCACAAGTTCTTGCGATATCGCAAAACAAGTGATGGCTTCCAACTCTGCTAGCTATAGCACTGTTGCTGGTCCTGCTGGCGGTGTGGCTGTTGTGAAGATTGGTGATACAGAAATCACTGGTTACTCTGCAAAAGGCTTGGCACCTGCTGATGCAAAAGCAAAAGATGCTGAGTTCAAGAAGGCCATCCGTGAAGCATTGAATGCTGCAGGTTACCCAGCTAAAGCAAATCCAGCTGAGATTAACTATGTAGCTGTATTGCTCTTGTTGGTTTACTTGGTGCTTTTGGTAACTATGGTTTATGGTCCAATCGCAGCGATGTTAGTTGAGATGTTCCCAACTCGCATTCGTTACACATCTATGTCCTTGCCATACCACATTGGTAACGGTTGGTTCGGTGGCTTGTTGCCAACGATCTCCTTCGCCTTGGTAGCGCAAAACGGTAACATTTACTACGGTCTCTGGTACCCAATCATCATCGCTGCGATGACATTGGTAATCGGTGTACTGTTTGTTAAAGAAACTAAAGACGTAGATATCTACGCTAAAGACTAAGCTTTACTAGTCTGTTTCAAAAACTAAACCCGACCACTAAGTGGTCGGGTTTTTTTATTGTCTGAATGAACTCAAGGATTAACCCACAAGATTAATCCCAAAGATTTTTCTGATTGCCGCGATTAAAGAGGGCTAGATTTTGATCGGCGATAGATGTGATTCTTTGACCTGGCAGCACTTGGATTTCAGCGCCTGCTGAAAGTGCGCCAGTTTGATTTACGCGTAGGTACCACCCACTAAAGCCCGACTGCAACATGGCTTTGGCTGCGCCTTTGTAGCCCATCTTGGCATTGAACTTAAAGCATGGCTCTCGTAGCTTGACCACGGTAAATTGAAGATCGCCAATTTGCATTTGATCCCCAACAAATATTTCGGTTTCAAGTAAACCTTCGATAGTGAAGTTTTCACCGAATGCGCCCAAGGGGAGCTCAACTGATTTTTTAGTTTCTCGACTGAGCAGTTCATTCCAAAAAGCGTAGTGCTCTATTGGGTAGACGTAAATTGCTTTCTCTATTCCGCCGTGTACCGATGGATCCGCTTGCTCATCGCCTACAGCTCCCAGTCGAGTGATTTCCACGGGCGCGGGGGAGGCAAGAGTGCTAACAGCTTGCTTGTTAATTGCCGAAGCTACTGTTGAGTAGTTTGGGTGATGAGACCCAAACAGTGGCATTACTTTGCCGGTAGATATGGAGAGAAGTCGCATAGGTGTAGATGACTGATAAGATGAAATGGTCGAACTAAGAAAGTAAATGATGCATCTTTATAGATTATTGGTGGTAGCAATTCTTTGTGCGCTTGCCAGCCCAACTGCATTTGCTAAGTGGGATGAGGAGCGGGATGTCACCACCAATGGTAAAGATGAACTGGTTTACTACTTTAAGACCAATGAACAAGGGCAAAAGCTGGTTTTAGATAAGTACGTTAAGCGCCTGATTTTTATTCAGCCTGACCGCCTATATAAACGGACTATTCGCTTTATTAAGGTCGATGGGCAGCCTATCGAAGTGATGAGCGACCCCTTTTCCCGCTTTCCCGAGCAGACAGCCATTATTTTTGAAAACAAGGATGAGGTTCTGAAAAAGCTCTTCCTAGCCAAGAAAATCGAGGTTTTTGTCCGCTATAACCGTGATGAGGCCGTGAGCGTCTTTGTGATTAAGTAGCTCGAGCCCCTTTGGTTTAGACAGAAGGCGTCTGATCATTTACAATTACGAGTTCGGCGAATTAGCTCAGCTGGTTAGAGCGACGGAATCATAATCCGCAGGTCCGGGGTTCAAATCCCTGATTCGCCACCACTTCTCTCTAAGCCCTTGTTTCCTATGAAGCAGGGGCTTTTTTCTTGAGGAAAAGACCAAGGTGTTGCACAAAGGTGGGGCACAAAAGGTCATGGCTGCTAATTATTTAAGCAAATCTCGTCACGGAACGACTTATTTCTTCAAAAGACGCATTCCGAGGAACATTTTTTCATCGTGCAAGCAAAATCTCGCTATAACCAGTAAGTCAGTGCTGACTATCAGCCTTCGCACTTCGGATCTTAAGGAAGCGAGGATTCGGGCGCGTTGGCTGGCGGTTCAAAGTGACTGGTTTTTTCAACGGTTAAAACAAGGAGATTACATGTTAGAAAAGAAAATTGAAGCAGAGGGTTTTAGGTTTAATTACGGCTTGAGGTGTGAGTTTGATGATGAAACAAGGGTGATGAAGGCTTTTACGATTGACACTGAACCTGGCAATCAGGGCGATTATGTTGCGGGTCAGGCTGCATTAGAGGCGATTTTAGGAGCCCCCGCAAGCGCTCCCAAGAGGTTGGTTGGTCAAGGTAAGGCTTCGTCTGGCCCAAACTTAAAGGAGGGGGCTGAGGACTATCTGAGTGAGATTGCGGTAAAGCTCAGCACCAAGCGAGCTTATAGATCAAAAATTGACCATTTAATTAGCTTTTTCAGTGCTGAAAAGGCGGTTTTAGATGTGGATCAAATGGCTCTTGTAGAGTATTCAAAATGGGCTAAAAAAGATATTCCCAATGCAAATACCTCAAATCAGTACGTTAAAGGAGCTAGCACTTTTCTAAATTGGGTCCGAGTGCGCTGTGGTCATTCTGCGCTTACAACAAGAACGCTTACTCAAAAAAGAGTTTTTGCCCCCTACAAGGATCGAGATTGTTTCTCTATGGATCAAATGAAGGTTATGTTTGCTCACGCTATGCAATACCGCGAATCATGTCCAGCGAAGTATTGGATTATTTTGATTATGGCTTTTACGGGGGCGCGATTGGAGGAAATTTGCCAGATAAATCTTAAGCATGATCTGAAAAGCTCTCGGGACGGTATTTGGTACTTTGATTTAAATGAGCGTCCAGAGGATGATGGCTTTTCCAAAAAGTCATTAAAGAAGGTTTCTACCGAAAGGGTTGTTGCGATTCATTCGGCTCTCATTGAGCGGGGCTTTATTGGGTATCTGAATGCTGAAATTGCAAAAGGCTTTATTCGACCATTTGAATCATGCTGGCCCCCACTCATAAATCGAGAGGCTGGGGATTACAAATGGAATCACCATGTCTCTAAATGGGGTTCAAAGCAAATGAGGCTAATAAGATCAAAATTTAGCGATAAAGCGAGTAAGGCGACGTTTTTTCATAGCATGAGACACACCTTCTCGACAATCTTGGCAAATAACGGAGTTAGCGAGGAAATTAGATCTGCAATACAGGGTCAAGTGGCAGGTAGCGGTGTTAATGGAGGCACTTACACAAAGAGCCGTCTAGATCCGGCTCAATCGTCAAAAGTTATAGAGCAACACCTTACGCAATATGTTGATATGCTGGTAGAGTTGGAAGTTGCCACTCAAGTCTGATGTATGAATATATCCGAGGTGCTTATGCCTCAATGTAGCCCCATTTAACGGCTGAGACTATTCCCCAATTGCCTTTCTGATTTGGTCTTCTCCATTTCGCCACATCCATTGTCTTGAGGTATTGCAGGGCATCTTCAAACTCTGTAAAAGCAATTTCATTTGATTTCTCGCCTACAGAGAATTTTCCTGATGTACTTCTTTTATTAGCGGGACTAAAAAATGATCCATCTTTTGCGAATGGAACTTTAATTCGCTTTCTTGGTTTTGCGGTTTTGTTATCAAAGTCAAATAGCTTTGCAACCTTAATGCCGAAAGCATCCGCTAATACTTGGACAGCATCAATAGTGATATTAGCTACCCCTCGCTCTATTTGACTCATGTAGGAGCGGGAGTAGCCCACTTTGTCCGCAAAGGCTTCTTGTGAAATCCCTGCGCTCTGACGCAGAGTTCTGACTCTGTAACCTACTAATAGTCGAATATTGGGGTTTTTCACCCGCCAATACTGGGCCTCTGTATACTAATTAACCACGCACTAATTACAACATTTAGGGGCAAATTTTATGAACTCAATTAAGTTTCTTAAAGTAGTATTTGCTCTTTTTATGTCGTTAGCGATAGTGGGTTGTGGAAAATCGTCAGAAAAGAAGACCCCAATCACTCAACAAATTAGCGACTCAGAAATCGCTGAACGTAAAAGAATTTTTGAGGAAAGAGCCGAAAGGCTTGATGCAGAGTTAAATGCCGCTTCACCTCAAGTATTGGCAAGCTTATTTGAGAGTTGTAAGTCAATCGTGTTGAACTATGCGAGATCAACTACCAACTATGGTGTTTTTATGGTGGACCAATACAGTGCTGATATCTATCAAGCTGAGGCGCACTTTAATGGTGGTCGATATGTAAGCACGCAAGAACGTGTAAAGATATTCTTAGATGCAAGGAAGGGTGGGGGAAAAAATCTTGAATATATGCTCCCACTTAGTTATACGGTAACGATTTCAAGTCCAACGAAAGTATGGGAAAAATTAAAGTGCAAGATTGAACCGGGATTGGCGCTTGAAATCGATCGGTAATTAAGGTTTCGCTAAGTGCCTAAGCTATTTACTTTAGTAAGTCTTGGCTTAAAGTAACCTTTGCACTTGCCCCAAAGACCATCTTCCGCCCATTGGCGCTTTTATATCCAAATCATTTAACTTCTCAACCATAGCTCTACGGGTGAGACCTTGTACTAAGAAACCGTCTAGTACAGGTTTTAAACGATCTCTAAAGCGCTTGGCAGCTTCCTGCCTCTCCTCAGTATTTCGCTTGAGATTGGCTGGTCCTGTAGCGCCCAAAATTACTCCTCGAGCTTTGGCTGCTGCTAATGCTTTCTTGGTGCGTTCGCTGATCTGATCTCGCTCCCATTCACTCATCACTGCATGCATCTGAATCATGACTTTATTAGCATGGGGCATATCTACGGCTAAGAAATCGACACCTGTTTCCAGTAAGCCTGAAACAAAGTGAACATTTCGGGCAAGTCGATCCAGTTTTGCAATTAACAGTACTGCCCCTTGCCTCTTACACGCCTCAAGCGCCAAACGAAGCTGAGGGCGACGATCTAATGCATTTGCCCCTTTTCCAGTCT
The DNA here is from genome assembly GCF_018882325.1 of Polynucleobacter sp. 78F-HAINBA. GTDB lineage: Bacteria > Pseudomonadota > Gammaproteobacteria > Burkholderiales > Burkholderiaceae > Polynucleobacter. Next base: position 198,205 of record NZ_JACVOQ010000005.1, read on the forward strand.
CAATCTCGACGTACTCGCATATGACGCTTTTAGAGCTTCCCAGTAGATACGCATTTACAGAGCTACGTTGGGCATCTAACCCAAGACCTGAGATACCTTGTTTTTGAGTGCTAACTCGGTAGTACGTTACGTATTGTTGTTCTTTCATGCTTTTTCTCCTTTTGTATCTGTCCCAGGGCGTTCGCCCTATATGTATACAAACTTTAGAAGAACCCCATGGCAAAGCCAAGGAGAGGGTGGAATATGTTGTTTTGGCGAGGATTGAGATTATTCGGTAATTTTCCCCTGCAAAGGACGGCTCGCTTGTGAACATCAAAAAGTATTGGATGGGAGTCATCCGAAATTACAGAGAAGTCCTAGAAAAAATAGCTTGGGGCGAAAGTAATGTCTTCCTCGTTTCGCTAAGAATTTGAGCAATCCTTATAGAGGCGGATTGACTAAAAAAGGCAAATATAAAAAATATTTTCAAAATCGACCATAAATTAGTCGCTGCCTCACTAAACTTATTTCATGAGAGCACACATTACAGACAAGACCCATATTGCGCCAATGATTGAGTGCGGTATCACCAGTCCCTGCAAACGAAGCGCGATAGAGGAATATCGGGATTGCAGATTCCGGGCAGAAATCGATTCGATAGGAATAAAAATACGCACTCTAAAGCCCACAAACTTTTACACGGTGCGAAATCGCCTAGAAGCCCCCTATGTAGAGACTTTTGATGAAGGCAGTGGTGGGGCGGCTTCAGAGTTTCATATCAAATTCTATAGCCTCAAAAATTGGCAAGAGATTGATCGAGCCTTAGAGAAGTTGACTCATGATCATCCCTTGGCTGGTCCTGTCGAGGTAACGAGTATAGAAATCGCCCTTGATACCTATAGCAAGCTTCATGATCGAGAGGCTTTGGTAATGATGGTGGCAAAGTTTTACTGTGGGCTAACTAAACCTATCTCGGTAAATCAGCGCATTACCCCGGGCGAAAAATATAGCGCCAAAGCTATTCCATCGTTTGCAATACTACTCAGAAAGATCCGAGCTGGTGAAAACATCTATATCGGCAACAAAGATCCCAAGGAAGATTTGGATAACCCCCAAAGCTGGATGATGCAGCACTTCTATTTGAAGCAAACTGATCGAAAGATGCCTTTGCCAGTTCATGAGCAACGGGCGCGGGTAGAAATCACTCTCAAGGGCATCGCTTTGCCACATAAGTTTCTTGATGAGTGGAGGTCGCATCAATTTACAGAAGAGGGCGAATATTTCAAGTTTCGAAAGCCCAAGACCGATTTAACTTGCCTGGAGAAAATAGTTTTTATCGCTAAAAGCCAGTATGGAGCCAAGAAGCAGAAAAGAAGCGGGCCCAAGAGGACGATCTACTCTCCCTTGACCTTGGCGGATATTCCTTTGAACAATAAAGCCTACGATGCCTTGAGAAATCTCACCAATCGATTAAAGGGAGGGCGCTAAGTACAAAACAAATTTTTCGGTAATTGAATTTCGCTAAGTACTTGATGTGTTTAGAAAACTTATTGAAACTCTAATAACTACACATACCGAATTTATTTAATACAACATAAAGAGATAAGGGGTTATAGAAAGAAGAGAGAGGGAGTAGGAGAAGAGATCAAAGAGAAAGTAAGGGGTGATAGTAGGAAGTTGATGAGGAGCTTGCAGAGTGCTTAAAGAGCCCCAAAGAGAGGTCAGAAATAAAGTGCTAAATAAATTCTCTAACTATAAGCTAACTATAAGACCAAACAGGGCTTTTGTCTTATAGTTTTCGACGAGTGAAAAAGCTTTTAAGGCCATATATATATTGGCTTTGAAGGGAAATTTGATACGTAATTTATGAGGCTAAATTCGAAATCGAAACCTTATACTAGCGTGTCGAGAAAACCTGGATGAAATTACGGTAATCGATTGACTGGATACGGCCACAAAGAGTCTCTCAAAAATACCCTTTTTGAGCCCTCTAAGTTGATGTTATTAATTAAGCGTAATTCCGAATAGAGTTTGTTGGGTTTTTGGAACAACTAAGGCTATTATTAGGATTCTTATAACTAATTCATACATCGGAATCTGGTAATGGGTAAATATCTCTTCGTTCTATTTTTTGCTGTTCTATCGGGCTGTGCAATTCAAACTCCCCCGGTTGAGCAAAAAGAAGCCCCGCAATCACTTCAATCTCAAAAAGCAGCGCAGCAGGCAGTTAAAGATCAGGCACCCTCTACACCAACCCTAAAGCGAAAAATTGCTCTTGGGCGGATTACGAATGAAACTGTTTATGGGCGTTCGCTATTAAGAGATGAATATAACGACCCATTAGGCAAGCAAGTAACGGACATGATGAGTAAGGTTCTTACAGAAAGTGGAGCCTATTTAGTTTTTGAAAGACCGGATATTGCTAGGGTCAAAAATGATGTCGCTATGAGCGGTGGTAAGTTAAATATTATTGGTGTGGATACGTTGATCGTTGGCTCTCTTACCGAGTTTGGCCGCAAAACTGTAGGTGAATCTGGTTTCGTGTCACAAAGTAAGCGTCAGGTTGCTTTTGCTAAGGTTGACATTAGACTGGTCGACACTAAAAATGGCCAAGTATATTTTGCAGCCTCTGGTGCAGGAGAAGCATCTACTGAAACTGCCTCCACTTTTGGATTTGGCTCTAAAGCAGACTATGACGGCACCTTAAATGATGCAGCAATGCGTCAGGCCATTACTGATGCTGTCGCCAAAATTAGCGCTGTTGTTGATAAACAGCCATGGACAACCTTTATCCTTAAGGCAGAAGGCGGTCGAATCTTCATTGGTGGTGGAAAAAGCCAAGGCATAAAAGAAGGCATGGTTTTTAATGTTCAGAGCGCCGGTGAAAAAATTAAGTCTCCCCAAACTGGCGCAGAGATTACTCTTCCCGGTCAGAATATTGCAACAATCAGAGTGATCTCCTTATTTGGCGAGGGTGAGTTAAATGAAGGCTCTATAGCAACCATAGTGAGCGGTTCATTGGGCGGAAGAAAAATCAGTGATTTGGTAGTTCGTTATGACGGAGCAATGAAATGAAACCCATACTTAAATACCTTACCGGATTGGTTCTAGCCCTTACTTTTCTTGCCGGTTGTACGCAGTGGCCGACGGAAAAACAAAGTATCTCCGACCTTCGTCCAGGTATTTCATTTAAAGCCCAAAATACTGCGTTGCTCGACGGTAGAGTGGTGCTTGATGGATTGGATATGGGCCAAGCAAAAGACTATCAAGAGGGTGTCGCTATGATGAGAGTCTTGCCTGGTCCCCATATGCTCAACGTGAGTTTTAATGGTCAAAAACTTCTTGATGAGAAGATTTATACCAGCGATGGCGTTAATCAAACATTTTTACTTCAATAGAGATCAATATGCGACTCACGATTGCAATTGCTGGCCTCACCCTTCTTTTGCTAACTGGGTGCGTACAAAACAAATATAACTGGAACGGGTACGACAAGGGTCTTTATGAAGCATATAAAGACCCCAATCAAGTGGTGGCCTTGCAAATTAAATTGCAAGAGACTATAGATGCTCTTGAAAAAGAAAAACAGGTTGTTCCTCCTGGTCTTTATGCAGAGCTTGGTACTTTATATCTTCAAGAGGGAGATGCAGAAAAAGCAAAGAAATATTACGCAAAAGAGCGAGATGCTTGGCCTGAAAGTAAAACTTTAATGGATACCTTGATTAAGAATCTCGATAGCAGAAAGAAAGTTTTAGAAAAGAGTAAAACATGAAATATTTAATCATCGGTCTATCAGCTCTGACGCTAATTGGATGTGCAAATATTCAAAAAAAAGATATGTCGGCATTTAATACTGCCGCCCCTAGATCAATTTTAGTTGTGCCCGTCGTTAATAAGACTTTGGATGTTGATGCGCCTGTATATGTATTGACTACCTTGCCAATTCCCCTCGCGAATAAGGGCTACTATGTGTTCCCAGTCAATACAACTAAGTACATCCTTGAGCAAGAAGGCTTGTATGAGGGCGACAGAATATTAAAGATGCCGGTGCCGACTCTTGCAAAGATGTTTGGCGCCGATGCGATCCTGTACGTGACGATTAACAGATGGGATGCTCAATATGCATTTATTGCAACCACGGTAACGGTAGAATTCGATTACAAAATGGTCGCTGCAGATGGCACTGTTATTTGGGAGGAAAACAAAAAGATGGCTTACTCACCTCAAAACAGTGGCGGTGGTGGTTTAGGAGGCTTGATTGCTGCCGCTATCTCTGCAGACATTACACGGGCCGCCCCAAATTACATGCCTCTTGCTCAGTCCGCACACCAGCAGGTCTTCTTAATGGGGCCAAATCAATTGCCAGATGGTCCATACAACAAACCAGTTAAGTAATTCCTCTTATTAATATTTGTTGTGGGCGGATGCCTCTTATGGGTCTTGATTTCAACCCGTCGATGCAACACACTACTAACTGCGTAAGCGCAAGGAGTGTTGCTCATGAAACAACGACCTCGAATCTATTACACAGCCACCCAGAAGGATTTAATGTGGGAGCGCT
>NZ_JACVOQ010000006.1 GCF_018882325.1 Polynucleobacter sp. 78F-HAINBA
ACTCACAAGCAAAACTCAATGCTGTAGCAAGACAATTAAATGAACGCCCTAGAAAAACACTAAACTATCAAACACCGGCAGAACGTTTTGCTCAATCTGTTGCGTTGACGGGTTGAAATCAAGGTCGAAAGCAGACCTTGAAGAATACTTTTCTAACCTAGTATTGTTTTATCCGATTTAATGGATTGCAATACAGTAGTTGCAATCTCTTCAATCGATTTACTGGTTGTTGCCACCCAAGGAATAGATTCTTTTTTCATCATGGCAGTGGCTTCATTAATCTCGTAGCGACAGTTTTCTAGCTTCGCATAGTTGCTACCTGGACGTCGTTCATTGCGAATCTCTGATAAACGTTCAGCATCAATCATCAAGCCAAAGATCTTGTTGCGGTAGGGGATTAAATCCTTTGGCAACTGCCCACGTTCAAAATCTTCAGGTATCAGAGGATAGTTGGCCGCTTTCATGCCATATTGCATTGCCAAGTAGAGGCTAGTTGGCGTTTTACCTACTCGAGATATCCCAACCAGAATGACATCGGCTTCAGCAAGGTTCCGGTTTGACTGTCCATCATCATGGGCCAGGGAATAGTTAATGGCTTCAATACGGTTTTTGTAGGCCTCGGTATCTGCATTGTGGTGCAGGCGGTTCATAGCATGGGTCGATTTGACCCCTAGCGCTTGCTCTAAAGGTGCCACGAAAGTCTGGAACATATCCAGAATCAAGCCATTAGCCTTGCCGACAATCTTGTTGAGCTCGGGATTCACCAAAGTGGTGAAAACGATGGGCTGAACCCCATATTTAGAGGCTGCCTGATTGATGCTAGAAACGGCGTCATGGGCTTTTTCAGGGCTATCCACAAAAGGCACTCGAATGTGCTTAAAAGTGGCCTCAAATTGGGCCAAAATCGACTGGCTGAAGTTCTCAGCGGTAATTCCGGTGCCATCAGAAACGATAAAAACAATGCGGGTTTGGGTAGACATGAGGTTGGCCTAAAAGTCGTGGTCAGCATTACAATATGTAGTTAATGAAGTATGCCGTATTTTATTCGGCCGCTCGACCAGTTTCCTTATCTTTAGAGAGTATTTTATGTCCAACCAACAGCACCAAAGTAGCGATGTAGCAAATGCCTATGTTTTGCCTTTTGAGCAACTCCGAATGACTGATGTTGAGTCAGTCGGCGGTAAGAATGCCTCATTGGGTGAAATGATTTCTCAGTTGTCTTCCACGGGTGTTCGTGTACCGACGGGGTTTGCAACTACATCATTGGCGTTTCGTGATTTCTTAGAGCACAACAATTTGACCGAACGCATTCAGAAGCGTTTGGAAAATCTCAATATTGATGATGTTCGTGCTCTAGCTGAAGCCGGTAAAGAAATTCGTGGGTGGATTGAGACCGCACCATTTCAAGCACGCCTTGATGAAGAAATTCGTACAGCGTTTAAAAAATTAGATGATTCGGGCAAAGGCTCTTTTGCAGTGCGCTCCTCTGCAACCGCGGAAGATTTGCCTGATGCTTCATTTGCTGGACAGCAAGAAACTTTCTTGAACGTTGAAGGCATTGACGATGTTCTGAAAAAGATTCGTGAAGTTTTTGCTTCTTTGTATAACGATCGCGCGATTTCTTACCGCGTTCATAAGGGCTTTGCCCATGCCGAAGTAGCCCTATCTGCTGGTATTCAGCGCATGGTTCGCTCTGACTTGGGTGCAGCTGGTGTGATGTTTACTCTGGATACTGAATCTGGCTTTGAAGATGTCGTGTTCATCACTTCAAGCTATGGCCTGGGTGAAACAGTGGTGCAGGGCGCAGTCAACCCGGATGAGTTCTATGTGTTCAAAACAACTTTAGCTCAAGATAAGAAAGCGATTATTCGTCGCTCTTTAGGCTCTAAGTTGATTCAGATGCAATTCGCCCCAGCAGGTTCTGCTGAGAAGGTAATGACTGTAGATGTTGCTCCAGAGAAACGTAATCGTTTTTCATTGGAAGATGCCGACATTACCGAGTTAGCTAAATATGCCGTGATTATCGAGAAGCATTACGGTCGTCCAATGGATATCGAGTGGGGTAAAGATGGTCAAGATGGCCGTATTTACATCCTGCAAGCACGTCCAGAGACAGTGAAGAGTCAAGCTGCTGGTCAAGTGGAGATGCGTTACAAGCTCAAGGGTACATCCAAGGTTCTTGCTAAAGGTCGTGCGATTGGTCAAAAGATTGGTGCTGGCCCCGTTCGTGTGATTCGTGACCCAAGCGAGATGGATCGCGTACAGCCAGGCGATGTCTTAGTTGCTGATATGACTGACCCTAACTGGGAGCCGGTAATGAAGCGCGCTTCCGCGATTGTGACTAACCGTGGTGGTCGTACATGTCACGCGGCGATCATTGCTCGTGAGTTGGGCGTTCCTGCAGTTGTCGGTTGTGGTGATGCAACGGAGCATTTGCAAGACGGCATGATGGTGACAGTGTCTTGTGCAGAAGGCGATGAAGGTCATATTTATGATGGCTTGATCGAGACTGAAGTAACTGAAGTTTCTCGTGGCGTATTGCCAGAGATTCCAGTCAAGATCACCATGAATATTGGTAATCCTCAGTTGGCATTTGATTTCTGCCAGATCCCAAATGCTGGTGTTGGTTTAGCTCGTCTCGAGTTCATCATCAACAACTACATTGGTGTGCATCCACGCGCTGTGTTGGAGTACCCAAATATTGATCCTGATCTCAAGCGCGCTGTAGAAAGTGTTGCTCGCGGTTATGCAAGCCCACGTCAGTTCTACGAAGATAAATTGGTTGAGGGTGTGGCAACGATTGCGGCTGCTTTCTATCCAAAACCGGTGATCGTTCGCTTGTCTGACTTTAAGTCAAACGAGTACAAGAAGCTCATCGGCGGTTCACGCTATGAGCCGGATGAAGAGAATCCAATGTTGGGTTTCCGTGGCGCATCCCGCTATGTATCAGAGGATTTCGGTGAGGCCTTTGCCTTAGAGTGCGCTGCGATGAAGCGTGTTCGTGAAGATATGGGTTTGGATAACGTTGAGATCATGGTGCCATTTGTACGCACTATCAAACAAGCTGAGCGCGTGATCGACATGATGGCGAAGTTCGGTCTCAAGCGTGGTGAAAAAGGCTTGCGCCTGATCATGATGTGCGAGATTCCTTCCAATGCAATTTTGGCGGATCAATTCCTCGAGCATTTCGATGGATTCTCAATCGGCTCAAACGATATGACCCAGCTAACCTTGGGCTTAGATCGTGACTCCGGTATGGAATTGTTGGCGATTGACTTTGATGAGCGCGACCCTGCGGTTGAGTTCATGATTGCTCGTTCAATTGAGGCTTGCCGCAAACAAAACAAATACGTTGGTATTTGCGGTCAAGGCCCATCAGACCACCCAGACTTTGCACGTTGGTTGGTTGCTAAGGGCATCACTTCAATCTCTCTCAATCCGGATAGCGTAGTAGCTACTTGGGAAATGTTGGGTAAGAAAGAAGCTTAATTTGTTCCTGCTAATCACTAGCAAGATGTGAAAAAGGCCTAGAGAGATCTAGGCCTTTTGTTTTATGGCGCTTAACCGAACTAGCGCTTGGATTTCGTAACAACCTTTTTCTTTGGGCTAGCTTTAACTACCGTCTTAACCGGTGCGACTACTTTCTTAACAGCTTTGCTATTGCGATGAATGGGTACCGCCCCCATCTTCTTGGCAGGAGATGCAATTGAGCGAGAAGGGGTTGCTCCCGACCAGCTTGGCTCCGCAATGGAGTTAAATGCGGAGCGTAATTTCTCGCCCCAGAGCTGATGAATCATTTGGAAGTAGGGGTTGGACTCATCCATCGTAACCAGTTTACTAGCTTGCAATGAATTCTTTTCATAAACCAGTAGATCTAGAGGTAGGCCAACAGAGATGTTGCTGTTAAGTGTTGAATCCATCGAGATGAGGGCGCACTTGGTAGCTAAGTTGAGTGGCGTATCAAAACTGATCACTCTATCTAAGATTGGCTTACCGTATTTAGATTCCCCGATCTGGAAGTAACAAGTTTCGGGCGTGGCCTCGATAAAATTGCCAGCTGAGTAGATATTGAAAAGTCGAGGGCGCTCACCCTTAATCTGTCCACCAAAGATCAGGTTGCAATTGAAATCAATGCCTGCTTTTTCTAGCGCCTTGTGATCTCGATCGTAAACCTGCTTGATGGCATCACCAATGACGACAGCTGCATCATGAGTGCTTTCCACATTCCACAGATTTTTTCCGTTCAGGAGCTGGCCTTGCAATAGGATCTCTTTCACGGCCTGAGTGATGGCGAGATTGCCAGCACTCATGAGGGTGAAAAAGCGATCTTTATCCTTTTGGAATAAAGACATCTTTCTGAAAGTACCAATTTGATCAACACCCGCATTGGTGCGAGTATCTGATAAGAATACCAAGCCATCTTTTAGGCAAAGCCCAACGCAATACGTCATCCTGCAGCCCCTTTAATTATTTCCTTGAATTATCTCTTACTTAACTTTATTGGGGGCTAATCTAGGCAAGCTGGGTAATGGAGATGTTGGCTGCTAATTCTTCGCCACCGCCACCTGAGCGAACGCCTTTAACAGGTGCTGCGGAATAGTAATCTCTGCCGATTGCCAGCCGAATATGGCGAGCATCAGTAAAACAAGCATTGGTGATATCGATGCTTAACCAGAGTTTTTTATCAATGTCTGCGCAGAAATCAATCCAAGCATGACTCGCAAGATTGGGGGAGTCTTCTGCAAAGAAATAACCACTGACATATCGTGCTGGAATATTTGAGGCGCGACATAGGCCTAACATAATGTGCGCATGATCTTGGCAAACCCCTGATTTCATGGCGAAAGATTGGGCGGCAGTAGTGGCGAAATTGGTTTGTCCAGGGAAGTATAGGATGGCGCTTTGTACTGCCGCCGCCAATCTCATGACCTCATCAACCGAGTTTTTATTTGGAAGTGATGTCGAGAAGAACTCCAGCATTTCAGCTGTAGGTTCAGTTAAATTCGTTTGTTGGAGCAAGTGGTAAGGGGATACTGCCTTGGGATCATCAATAAACTCAAAGGCATCTTGAGTATGAACATCACCCTCAGCCTCAATCATCATCGAGGTGTATGCACTCTCTTGAACAAAAACGCTGTACAGGTTTCCAAATGCATCGAGTGAGGTGCTTGCCTTAATCGGCGTACTCACTTTCCACTTGTCAATTGTTTGGCCAGCTACATCCGGTGGTGTGAGGCGTAACTCTTGAATGGAGTAGCGTACCGGCGTTTCATAGCGATATTCTGTGCGATGACGAATCTTGAGGTGCATAGGGATCTTTAAGCTACTGCTAATGGTATGAGGTAGGCATTGCTGAATTCATCAGCAATATGATTGATGCGCTCTAAGAATTCTTCAATAAACTCTTCTAATCCTTGAGAAAAGACTTCATCAATATCGGAATAATCTAAGCTTGCCTTGAGCTTACCAAGCAGGCGTTCAATTTCTTTGGATTGCTGATTCTTCACTTCTGAAATTAATGGAATGAGTTCGTTCACACAGCTAACTAGGGAGCGCGGCATTTGCTTGTTGAAAATCAAGAGTTCGGCGACTTGCTTAGGAGTCACTTGATCAGAATAGATTTGACGATAGATTTCAAAGGCGGAGACTGAACGAAGGAGGGCAGCCCAGTGATAGAAGTCAAAGAAATCACCATCCGCCCCATCAGCATCCACTTTTTTATCTGTGCGCAATACTTTGAGCGTCGCTTGGTCTTCGTACTTAGTTTCTAAAATACGAGCGGTGTTATCGGCTCGCTCTAAAAGCGTACCCACATTCATGAAGTAGAAAGCCTCGTTCTTAAGCATGGTGCCATGCATCACGCCTCTGAATAGATGGCAGCGATGCTTGACCCACTCCAGCAGTCGACTCGGGTCTGCTTGATTTCGAGCCTCTAGAATGCGTTGTAATTCGAGCCAGGTAGTATTTTGGGTCTCCCAGGCTTCTGAGGTAATTCGACCGCGAATGACTCGAGCATTCTCACGGGCAGCAAATAAGCAGGAAACGATACTAGATGGGTTGCTGGTTTCATAAATCATGAAGTCCAAGACATTCTCGCGAGTAACGGCATCGTACTTCTGCAGGAAAGATTCCTCTAACTTAGAGATAGTGAGTAACTTCTTCCAGCTTTGCTCTAAAAACTCTGAGGGCTGAGGAAGGAGTGATGTTTGGTGGTTTACATCTAGCATGCGGGCAGTATTTTCTGCGCGCTCTGTGTAGCGGGCCATCCAGTAAAGGCAATCAGCGGTACGACTCAACATATTTACTTATCCCTTTTATTCTTCTAGAACCCAGGTATCTTTAGTGCCGCCACCCTGTGAGGAGTTCACCACTAAAGAGCCTTCTTTGAGGGCAACACGAGTAAGGCCACCTGGAACCATCTTGATTGTTTTTCCTGATAAAACAAATGGCCGCAAATCAATGTGGCGTGGCGCAACGCCGGACTCAACAAAAGTTGGGCAAGTGGAGAGTGCAAGCGTTGGCTGTGCAATGTATTTATCCGGATTGGCAATTAGATGGCAGCGAAATTCTTCAATCTCTGCTTTGGTTGAGGCTGGTCCAACCAGCATACCGTAGCCGCCGGCACCATGGGTTAACTTCACTACCAACTTGTCTAAATTAGCTAATGTGTATGCAAGGTCATCCGGTTTACGACATTGGAAGGTTGGCACATTATTGAGAATTGGTTTCTCGCCTAGGTAGAACTCAATCATGTCAGGGACATATGGGTAGATTGACTTGTCATCAGCGATGCCAGTACCAATGGCATTGGCTAAAGTCACATTGCCTGCGCGATGTGCAGAGAGTAATCCAGCAACACCTAAAGTTGAATCAGAACGAAACGCAAGGGGATCTAAAAAGTCATCATCGACGCGACGGTAAATGACATCGACTCGCTCAGGTCCTTGGGTAGTGCGCATAAAGACTTGTTCGTTCTTCACAAATAAATCTTTACCTTCCACCAATTCAACGCCCATTTGCTGGGCTAAATAGCTGTGTTCAAAATACGCAGAGTTATACATGCCTGGAGTGAGCACTACAACGTTGGGCTTCTTGACGTCATCGGGTTTGACGGACTTCAAGCATTCCAATAAAAAATCAGGATAGTGCTCGACTGGTGCAACCCGATATTTTTGAAATAAGTCTGGGAAGAGTCGCATCATCATCTTGCGATCCTCAACCATATAAGACACGCCAGATGGAACACGCAGGTTATCTTCTAGAACGTAGAACTCGCCTTCGCCAGCGCGTACGATATCAATCCCGGCGATCTGTGCATAAATATCTCGCGGCACGTTAACGTTACGCATCTCTGGGCGATATTGCGCGTTGTTGTAGATTTGTTCGGCAGGAATGATTCCGGCTTTGATGATTTCTTCTTCGTGGTAGACGTCGTAAATGAATCTATTGAGTGCTTTTACCCGCTGACGCAGACCGGCCTCAAGCTGTTCCCATTCTTTGGCGGTAAAGATACGGGGCACCTGATCAAAGGGAATTGTCCTCTCCGCTCCAAGATCATCTCCATAGACAGCAAAGGTAATGCCGACTCGTCGGAAGATTAAGTCAGCCTCAGCGCGCTTGAGACCCATGAGGGTGTCACTCTGCTGTTTAAGCCAGTTATGGAAAACTTGGTAATGGGGACGCGCTTTTCCGCTGGCGTCGAGCATTTCGTCAAAAGGCAATTTCATAGTTACAAACTAATGCCTTTGGTTTGACTACATTTTGTGGGATGAGGCAGCTTGGTGCTTCAATGCACTTGATTGGTGCATTAATGCCTGAGAAACATGCTCCAGGACTTAGGCGTTGAGGTCGCCCCTAGCAATGCGCCCCTTTTGAACTTCCCATTCGCGCTCTTTAGTGGCCGCACGCTTGTCATGCTGCTTCTTGCCTCGGGCTAGCCCAATCTCGCATTTCACATTTCCTTTCGAGAAATGCAGATTTAGCGGAACAAGGGTGTAGCCTTTTTGCTCTACTTTACCGATGAGCTTTTTAATCTCAATCGCATTGAGGAGGAGTTTGCGGGTGCGAGTGCTGTCTGGGACGATATGGGTTGAAGCTGATAGTAGCGGGGTGATGTGACAGCCGATCAGGAATAGCTCCGCCCGACGGATGACGACATACGCTTCTTTAATGTGGACTCGACCAGCGCGGATGGCTTTTACTTCCCAGCCTTCCAGAACCAGTCCTGCCTCGAACCGTTCCTCGATAAAATAATCGAAGAAGGCTTTTTTGTTATCGACGATACTCATATTTATTTAGCTTCTCAAGATCGATTATGGCAGACGTCTACAAGACCGTTTTAATTGGCCAATCAGCCGACCGCATGTATGGCTTAGTCACCGACGTTGCGCGCTACCCCGAGTTCCTGCCCTGGTGCGGTGGGGTGGAAATTTTTGAGCAAACCGAGACGGTTTTGGATGCCAAAATTAATATCCATTTCAAGGGTATTAATCAGTACTTTCATACCCGAAACATCAATCACCGCCCTGAAACCATTGATATGGTCTTTGTGGATGGCCCATTCAAGCATTTTTCTGGGCAATGGAACTTTATCCCCCTTAAGGAAGATGCTTGTAAGGTGGAGTTCAAGCTCCATTGGGAGTTTAAGAGTGTCATCCTGGATAAGATCATTGGGCCGGTATTTGGGCATATTGCTGGCACCTTTGTGGATTGCTTCGTAAAGCGAGCCGAAGACCTTTATGGCTAACCAGTCCATGCAGATTTGGATTTGCGATGCCCGCTTGGGTGAGCCTCAGCTCACCCCCTTTACCCTGTATTTATCACCCTCTGACACTCCCACGGTGGGCTTGGCGCTTATTAAAAGTGGAATAGCCCAGGGCCCTGAAGATCCCATTCTGGCCAGAAAAGGCTGTTTTGGCGTCTTTGGCAAGCGTAAAGACTGGGATAGTCCTATTTATGAGGGAGACCGTCTGGAGTTGTATTCACCGCTCTTGGTGGACCCTAAAGCTGTCCGCCGCAAGAAGGCAAACCAGAACCAAGATGCCAAATTCCAGGCTGCCGCAGCTAAAAGAAAGGCTAGGAGGCTATAATCTGTTTTTGCGACTAGGGGTTTTGCATGCGACTCATTCAAAAAGCACTCACTTTTGACGATGTGCTCCTCGTACCGGCTTATTCTTCGGTACTCCCTCGAGATGCCAGCTTGGCAAGTAAGTTAACTCGAGATATTTCACTAAACACACCGTTGGTGTCCGCAGCTATGGATACCGTCACTGAAGGCCGCTTGGCAATCGCCATGGCTAGTGAAGGTGGCATTGGTATTGTTCATAAAAATCTCAAGCCTGCCGAGCAGGCTAGGGAAGTGGCTAAGGTCAAACGTTACGAATCCGGAATTCTGCGCGATCCGATTACGGTCGGTCCTGATGTCACGCTACGCCAAGTTATTCAGCTTTCGCGTGAACATGGTTTTTCTGGTTTCCCAGTTCTGACTGGCAAAGAAGTGGTGGGCATTATTACCAACCGCGACTTGCGCTTTGAGGAAGACTTGGATGCGCCGGTAAAAACGAAGATGACTCCGCGTGAACGCTTGATTACAGTTAAAGAAGGTTGCTCCCTAGAAGAGGCAAAGCGTTTGATGAGTCAGCATCGCTTAGAGCGTGTGCTGGTTGTTAACGACAAGTTTGAATTGCGCGGCTTAATTACCGTTAAAGATATCTTGAAAGCCACTGAGCACCCAAATGCTTGTAAAGATAGCGAAGGTAAGTTGCGCGTTGGTGCTGCTGTTGGTGTAGGTCCTGATAACGATGAACGCATTGAACTTCTGGTTCGTGCAGGCGTCGATGTGATTGTGGTGGATACCGCTCATGGCCACAGCCAAGGTGTATTAGACCGCGTTAAGTGGGTTAAGAAAAATTACCCTCACGTACAAGTGATTGGTGGAAACATTGCTACTGGCGATGCTGCTAGAGCATTGGCTGATCATGGTGCTGATGGTGTGAAAGTCGGTATTGGCCCAGGCTCCATTTGCACAACCCGTATTGTCGCTGGTGTAGGCGTTCCTCAGATTAGTGCGATTGTGAATGTGGCTGCTGCACTCAAAGGCACAGGCATTCCGTTAATTGCGGACGGTGGTGTGCGTTACTCCGGTGACGTTGCTAAAGCCTTGGCTGCTGGCGCAAGCTCAGTCATGATGGGTGGTATGTTTGCCGGTACTGAAGAAGCTCCAGGCGAAGTCTTCTTGTATCAAGGTCGTTCATACAAGAGCTATCGCGGCATGGGTTCTTTGGGCGCGATGGCGGATGGTTCTGCTGATCGTTATTTCCAGAGTGATATCAGCGCTGCAAATGCAGAGAAGCTGGTGCCTGAAGGTATTGAAGGTCAAGTGCCTTACAAAGGTAGTGTCCTTGCCATCTTGCATCAACTGACTGGTGGTATTCGTTCTTCAATGGGCTATCTTGGATGCAAGACGATTGATGAACTTCATGAGAAAGCGAATTTTGTGGAAATCACTTCAGCGGGTGTACGCGAGTCACACGTTCATGATGTGAAGATCACTAAGGAAGCCCCGAATTACCACATTGATTAATAAGTAAACAAAAGCTGAATTTAAGGCTGAATTAAAGACTGGTTTTTTCGTGCACGACAAAATACTGATTCTCGACTTTGGTTCACAAGTCACCCAATTAATTGCTAGACGCGTCCGTGATGCCCGCGTCTACTCTGAAATCCATCCTTACGATTGCGATCCAGAGTTCATTCGCAAATTCATTCAGGAGCAGGGTGGTAAGGGAATTATTCTTTCTGGTGGACCAAGCTCGGTTACTGAAGAGGGAAGTCCTCGCGCACCACAAATCGTTTTTGAATTGGGTGTTCCTGTTTTGGGCATTTGCTACGGCATGCAAACCATGGCAACCCAACTTGGCGGAGCTGTTGCTTCTGCTGAATCCTTGGGTAAAGCTCGTGAGTTTGGTTACTCTGAAGTGCGTGCCCATGGCCATACCAATTTGCTCAAAGGCATTCAGGATTTTTCCACTAGTGAAGGCCACGGCATTCTGAAAGTGTGGATGAGTCACGGCGACTCTGTAACGACTTTGCCACCAGCATTTAAGTTAATGGCTTCAACAGAGTCTTGTCCAATTGCCGGTATGGCTGACGAAGACCGTCGTTTTTATGCATTCCAATTCCATCCTGAAGTAACGCACACCTTGCAAGGTGAAGCCATCTTGGCTCGCTTTGTGCATGAGATCTGCAAGTGCAAGCCAGACTGGGTGATGGGTGACTACATTAGCGAAGCGGTGGACCATATTCGTAAGCAAGTTGGTGACGAAGAAGTCATTCTTGGTTTATCTGGTGGCGTTGACTCTAGCGTAGCAGCGGCATTAATCCATCGCGCGATTGGTGAGCAACTCACCTGCGTATTTGTTGATCATGGCTTGCTTCGTTTAAACGAAGGCGACATGGTGATGGAAATGTTTGCCCGCAACCTCGGTGTCAAAGTCATTCGAGTTGATGCCAAAGAGAAGTTTATGTCTGAGCTTGCTGGTGTTGCTGACCCAGAAGCCAAGCGCAAAATTATTGGTAAAGAATTTGTTGAGATCTTCCAAGCTGAGTCTGGCAAGATTAAAAATGCGAAGTGGCTTGCTCAAGGAACTATTTATCCAGACGTCATTGAGTCTGCTGGTAAGGGTAAAAAGGGTGCGCATACGATTAAGAGTCACCACAATGTGGGTGGCTTACCTGAAGATATGCACCTCAAACTGCTTGAGCCATTGCGTGAGTTATTTAAAGATGAAGTCCGCGAACTCGGCGTAGCCCTAGGTTTGCCACGCGAGATGGTGTATCGCCATCCATTCCCAGGTCCAGGTCTTGGAGTGCGTATCTTGGGTGAAGTCAAAGATGAATTTGCAAGTCTTTTGCAGCGCGCTGATGCCATCTTCATTGAAGAGTTGCGCAATACGATTGATGAAGTAAGTCAAAAATCTTGGTATGACCTCACTAGCCAAGCCTTTGCAGTGTTCTTGCCAGTGAAATCTGTAGGCGTTATGGGTGACGGTAGAACCTATGAATACGTTGTTGCTCTTAGAGCAGTTCAAACTCAAGACTTCATGACTGCGCACTGGGCCCACTTGCCGCATGATTTACTGGGCAAGGTATCGAATCGCATCATCAATGAAGTGCGTGGCATTAATCGCGTGGTCTACGACATTAGCGGAAAACCTCCGGCAACTATCGAGTGGGAATAGGCGACTTAAGTTCGCCTTTACCCATAACCATGCTTGAGTTACGAGAAACTTCCCTCGCAATACTGGCAAATACCGATGTGCAATCCAAGGTTAGCCAGTTGGCCAACTTGTTCGATGAGTATCAGGCTGGACGCATTGCTCTAAATCCTTCTGGCAGTCTTGGTAGTCAAAATCATTGGCTACCAGGGCGACCCGCTAAACCAGAGTTAGTGGCACCCAAGTTTGTTCCTAAAAGAAAAATGGATACGGTTGAAGGCAGGGCTATCCTCTGGCACTCCTTGGCCCATATTGAATTTAATGCCATGAATTTAGCGCTCGATGCGATCTGGCGTTTTCCGAATATGCCAAAGGCATATTACGAAGACTGGCTTAGGGTTGCCAAAGAGGAGGCATACCATTTCGGCTTGATCAATGCTCATTTACAGTCCTTTGGATTTAGTTATGGTGATTTCCCGGCTCACAATAGTTTGTGGGAGATGGTTGAGAGAACGACTGATTCAGTAATTGCCCGAATGGCTCTAGTTCCCAGAACCATGGAAGCCAGAGGTCTTGATGCGGTTCCTGAGATTCGGGATCGGTTCAAGCAAATCAAAGATGATCGCGCTGTAGAGATTCTGGAAATCATTCTCCATGATGAGATTGGCCATGTACTTGTTGGTAATCGCTGGTTTAATTTCTTATGCGCTAATGACGGCTTATCTCCAATTGCGACTTATCGAGAACTGGCCGAGAAGTACCGTGCACCCACCTTGAGAGGGCCGTTTAATTTGGATGCCCGTGAGCAAGCTGGTTTTACTTCTGAGGAATTGGAATTGCTGGAATCGCTTAGTGAGAAGCGGGTGCAAGTGGCATGAAGATTCTGAGTCTCATTCCACCGATGACGCAGCTGAATACGCCGTATCCATCAACAGCCTATCTCACTGGCTTTCTGCGCTCACGTGGCTTTGATGCGGTTCAAGAAGATTTGGCATTAGCCCTGGTCCTGGGTTTCTTTACTCCACAGGGTTTACTGGAGATCAAAGATCAGGCGTTGAAGGCTCCTGAAGAAAATCGCAGTGCGAGTGTCAACTTCTTTCTAGATTATTTTGCAGATTATCAAAGCACCATAGCTTTGGTGATTGCATTTCTACAAGGACGCGATAGTACTCTTGCTCATCGCATCAACAGTCGTACTTTGCTGCCTGAAGGTCCACGTTTCGCATCCTTAGATTCTTATGATGATGAAGAGGGGGCTGACTCATTAGCCTGGGCATTTGGTGCGCTGGGTTCTCAGGATCGGGCGCGTCATTTAGCTACCCTCTATCTCAATGATCTATCCGATGTCCTGAGTGATGCGGTAGATGAGCGTTTTGAGTTTGTTCGATATGCGGAATCCTTGGCGGGTAGCCAACCTACCTTTACGCCTTTGGCAGATGCCTTGGCAGCAAGTCCAACGCTAATGGATTTACATTTACAAGAGCTAACAAAGTCTTCCATTGAAAAGCATCAGCCTGGCTTGGTATTGCTCTCAGTGCCATTCCCTGGGGCTATGTATGCCGCATTACGAATTGCCCAAACCATCAAGCAACATTACCCCAATATCAAGATTGGCCTTGGTGGTGGCTACGTGAATACGGAGTTACGTGAGCTCACCGATCCACGCATATTTGATTTTGTAGACTACATCACTCTAGACTCGGGTGAGAGACCATTGCTTGCTCTGCTTGAGCATTTGAATGGCAAGCGCTCTTCGGAAAGATTGGTGCGTAGCTTTATCCGGAATGATAGTAATGAGGTTCGTTACATTAATTGGCAAGAGCCTGATGTTCCGTTTGAGGATGTTGGCACTGCTACCTGGGATGGCTTACCACTTAACTCCTATTTATCTTTGCTGGATATGCTCAATCCCATGCACCGCCTGTGGAGTGATGGGCGTTGGAATAAGCTTACCGTTGCTCACGGTTGCTATTGGAAAAAGTGTAGCTTTTGCGATGTCAGCTTGGATTACATCTCTCGTTATGAAACTGCTTCAGCTGGTCTATTGGTTGATCGCATCGAAGCAATCGTTGCCGAGACCGGTCAGACGGGATTTCATTTTGTGGATGAGGCAGCGCCACCCAAAATCTTGAAAGCACTTGCTGAGGAATTAATACGTCGTAAGGTGATAATTTCTTGGTGGGGCAATATTCGCTTCGAAAAAACCTTCACGCCAGAGCTATGTGAATTGTTGGCGCAAAGCGGTTGCATTGCAATGTCCGGTGGCCTAGAGGTAGCCTCTGACAGACTTCTTGATCTGATGAAAAAAGGTGTTTCAGTTGAGCAGGTGGCTCAAGTGACTAAAGGATTCTCGGATGCCGGCATCTTGGTGCATGCCTATCTCATGTATGGTTTCCCAACGCAAACTGTTCAAGAGACTGTCGACTCCCTGGAGTATGTTCGTCAGCTCTTTGAAAACGGCTGCATTCAGAGCGGCTTCTTTCATCGATTTACTTGCACTGCGCATTCTCCGGTAGGGCTTGATCCGGAAGCCTATGGAATTGAACTCGTGCCATTACCCCCCATTAGTTTTGCTAAGAATGATGTTGCCTTTATTGACCCTGCTGGAGTGGATCACGATCTACTCGGTATTGGGCTGAAGAAGGCAATTTACAACTTTATGCATGGCGTTGGCTTTGAGGAAGACACCCACAAGTGGTTTGATGTGGCGGGTACTCCAAAAACCTCGGTGGGGCGGAATAAAATAGCTAAAGCATTAAGGTGTATATAAACTTGAGCAATCTCCCTTGCTTCATTAATTCACTATGGGTAGCAATATGAATTTATCTCGCCGCACTTTTATCGTGTCAGCCGCCTTAGCTCCAGTTGCTTGTGGTGGACTCTCTTATGAGCATGGCATCCCAGTTGCCCAGCCTAAACCACTGCCTGTGGTTCGCCCTCCACAAATTGGCCAAGAGTGGACCTATATCAAGCAAAATATCTTTGATGGCAAAACTTTGGATGTGATTACTGAGCGCGTTTCTAATATTGGCTCATCAATTGTGATTGATCGCATGACTGCAGATGGCGCTCGCTTACCTAGTGAAATCCAGACTTCATGGGGGATGGTTTCTACAGATACCCAGTGGTCGCGCTTACTGAACTTCAGTCCATCATTGCCGCTTTGGCCTGAGCAACTATCTACCACCTGGGCAAAACAGTTCAATACTAAGTACAGCGTTGCTGGCTACTCAGACTCGCGTATGAACTGGCAAGAATATATGAGCGTACAGGGCTGGGAAAGAATTACCGTTCCTGCTGGAGAGTTTGTAGCGCTACATTTTCAGACCCTGATTAATTATGAGAGTGATGATCCCAACAAGGTTGATTGCATTCGTAAAGAAACAGTTTGGTTTGCTCCGCAGATTGGTCGCTGGGTTGCTCGCGAAGCCTCTGGTTCTTATCAAATTCAGGGGCAGATTGGCGCAGTGATTTTAGAGGGCAGTTATCAATGGCAACTCAGCTCTTACAAATAAACGTTGTGCGTAGGCTATTTGTGTTGCTATCGCCAGCTTTATTGGTGGCTTGTATTGCTGCGCAACCTTATCCAGCCTCGACCCCTTTGCCGCAACCGATTAACCCTCCTAAGGTGAGGGCGCCACAAGTAGGGCAACAGTGGGTCTATAACGTTCGCAATGTATTTAACCAAGAATTGGTGGACATTGTTACGGAGAAGGTCGTATCTGTTGGGCCTCAGATTCGGATTGAGCGAAGCGGTCTAAAAGCAGGGCAACTTCCCGATGAAATTCAGCAACCTTGGGGTTATGTCTTACAGGATCCGCATTGGAACCCACCTCAAAAATTTTTGCAGCCAATCCCCTTGTGGCCTGAGCAACTTGTCCCTGGATGGTCTGGTTTCTATCGCGATCGTTATCAAGTAGTTGGCTATCCTGACAACGACTATTACTGGGGTTTAAATATATCCGCTTTAGGTTGGGAGGGCGTCAGCGTACCTGCTGGTCAATTTCCAGTCTTAAAGTATCAAAACGAAGCACCTTTTTTTACAAGTAATGACTTTTCTCGAGTGGCCAACTATCGTCAAGAGGACGTTTGGTTTTCCCCGGAAATTGGTCGTTGGGTTATTCGGCGTGGCTATGGACGCTATCTATGGGCTGGTATGTTTTGGAGTAATGCCCTCTGGGAAGACTACCTAGAATGGGAGCTTGTGTCCTGGAAGTAAGCAAAGCGCTTAAAATCAGGACATAGCTATGTATACCGTAAAAGAACTCTTTCCAACCCTGCAGGGTGAGGGCGCCCACGCAGGTCGTGCGGCTGTATTTTGTCGCTTTGCGGGTTGCAATCTGTGGAGTGGCCGGGAAGAAGATCGCGCTACTGCAGTCTGCCAATTTTGCGATACTGACTTTGTTGGTAGTGATGGTGCTGGCGGCGGCAAGTTTGAAACTGCTTCGCTATTGGCTGACACCATAGAAGAGGTGTGGAATAGCACCTCCGCTGGGCCTCAACAGCGTTATGTTGTTTTCACTGGTGGTGAACCATTGCTACAGCTCGACACTGCTTTAATCGATGCTTTACATGCCAAAGGCTTCACTGTTGCTATTGAGACTAACGGGACAATTAAAGTTCCCAAGGGTGTTGACTGGGTATGTGTCAGTCCAAAGGCTGGCTCAGAGCTGATTGTGCTGCAGGCCGATGAGATTAAAGTGGTGATTCCTCAGGTAGGTCATAACCCCTTAGAAACTCTACTGGCCAGATTTGAGAAGATGGATTACCGCAATCGCTTCTTGCAGGCTATGGATGGTCCAGACCTTCATGAAAACCTCGCATTAGCTGTTCGTCTATGTCAAAAACGGCCTTTATGGCGCTTGAGTGTTCAGGCCCATAAAATGATCGGTATTCGATAGTAGTGTTACGAAGCAATATTTAAGTATTCAGAAAAGTAATCATGACCACCAAGCAAGAAGCCATTTCCATTACCCGCCGCCTGGAGTTTGACTCAGGGCATCGTATTCCGAACCATGATGGGCAGTGTCGTCATTTGCATGGCCATCGCTACGCGATTGAGGTCACTTTGACGGGCGTGATTGCAGATCATCCTGGCAAGGCAGACGATGGCATGGTCTTAGATTTTGGGGATATCAAGCGACTCACCAATCAATATGTAGTGGAGCCTTGGGATCATGCGTTTTTGGTAGCTAAAGAAGATGCTGGATTAGTTGAGTATTTAAACTCCATTCCAAATCACAAGACCGTAGTGATGGAGCATGTCCCTACCGTTGAGAACTTGGCTAGCGCAGCCTTTAGAGTATTGCAGCCTGTTTTTGAAAAAGCCTTTGATGGCCGACTCAAGCTCGCATCGATTCGTCTTTATGAAACACCCAATTGTTGGGCTGACGTTTCACATCCCTAAGAAGTAATATGCAAGCAGAGCTTGATCGCCAATTTATGCAGCAAGCTTTGAGTCAAGCTAAGCTCGCTGCCGCCGCCGGTGAAGTCCCAGTTGGTGCCGTACTGGTGCGCGATGGTCAAGTTATCTCCACCGGTTTTAATCGACCAATTACTAATAGCGATCCTAGCGCCCATGCCGAGATGATGGCATTGCGTGCTGCAGCCCAGAGTGAATCTAATTACCGCCTGCCAGGCACTACTCTTTATGTCACATTAGAGCCTTGCACTATGTGTGCTGGAGCGATGCTGCATGCCAGGGTTGAACGCGTAGTATTCGGTGCAGCCGATCCTAAAACTGGCGCTGCCGGTAGCGTGCTCAATGTATTCTCAGAAAAACAGATTAATCACCAGACTCAGGTTGAGGGTGGCATCATGGGCGAAGAGTGTGGTCAGGTACTACGTGATTTTTTTAAGGAACGGCGTTGAAGAAAATTCATTTGATTGCTCCTTCAGGGGCGAGCCTAGATGCTAGTAGCCCATTAGCTGGAATCGAGTGGCTTCAGAAGCAGGGTATTGAAGTTCTCAATACAGAATGCGTAGACCGAGTTGAGCAACGTTTTGCCGGCTCGGATACAGAACGTTTAACTGAAATCAATCAACTCGCTACCTTGTCTCCTGATAAGACGGTCGTAGCGATGCGTGGTGGCTACGGATTACATCGCTTGCTGCCGGACATTCAGTGGAGTGGGATTGCTAAAGCTATTCAGAATGGTCTACAGATTTGTGGGCATAGCGATTTCACAGTCTTCCAGTTAGGCCTTTTGGCAAAGACTGGTTCAGTAACTTTGGCTGGCCCCATGCTCAACTTTGATTTTGCTTGCCAGGGCGAGCAGAATGCTACCCCCAATGCATTCATGTGGGCGCATTTTCAAAAAGCGATCAATGAGCGCAAATTAGATTGCACTATTCAGGCTGCGCAACCCTTCTTAAGTAAGTCTGCCGCGGGTAAGGCATCAGGAGTGCTTTGGGGTGGAAACCTCACTGTCCTGGCAGGGCTGGTTGGTACGCCTTACTTGCCTACGCAAGAACAAGCCCAGGGTGGAATTCTGTTTCTAGAGGATGTCAATGAGCATCCCTATCGAATCGAGCGCATGCTCATGCAATTGCTGGATGCTGGGATATTAGAAAATCAAAGCGCCATTCTCTTGGGGGGATTCTCCGCCTATCGTCTTTACGACAATGATCGCGGTTACACCTTGGAAAGTGCAATTGAGGCCGTTAGCAAACGTCTTCCTGGCAATATCGCCGTGTTAACCGGACTGCCGTTTGGTCATCAAGCTGAGAAACTCACCTTACCGGTGGGTGCGCAAGCGCACATTCAATGCGATGCGTCAGGATTTACCATTCAGTCCCAGTGGTAAACACTTCATATTAGGAATTTCTTCTTGCGAGTTTTAGCATTCCTCACCAGCATATTGATTGCGAGTACTGTAATGGCAACTGAAGAGCCGAAGTATGTCCTCCTGGAGAAATCCGAGCCATTTGAATTGCGTGCTTACGCTCCACTCATAGTTGCAGAAGTTAAGGTGGATGGGGATTTGGATGTCGCCTCGAATCAAGGCTTTCGTTTGATCGCAGCGTACATCTTTGGGAAAAACCAGGTATCCGAAAAGATAGCGATGACCGCACCTGTTGGAATTGAATCTAGCGATCAAAATAAGAGTGCCAAGATTGCCATGACAGCTCCCGTAGGGATCGAGAGTAGCAAGTCTTCTGAGGGTGCAGGCAATCAATGGACGGTATCGTTTGTGATGCCTGCAGAGTACACCTTGGCTAGCTTGCCAAAGCCATTAAATCCGCAGGTCAAAATAAGAGAGGTGCCTGCAGAGAAAAAGGCGGTGATTACTTTCTCTGGTTTTTATAACGAAGAGAAGGTTCAGGAAAAAACTCAAGCACTACGCGATTGGATGAAGAGCAAGAATCTAAAGCCTGTCGGTGAGCCTCAGTTTGCACGCTACAACCCGCCTTGGACGCTACCCTTTATGCGTCGCAATGAAGTGATGATTCAGGCGAGCGATTAACCCAAATTACACTCATTAATTTTTTGTCTTAAATAGATAAATTGATAGTAATTTTAGAATTTAATTCTATTTCCTTATAGTTTTTAAGAAATTAATTGACGTACTAAATCATTTAAAATTCCCTCTTGCACAGGGGTTTAGATGAGCATCAGCTTAAGTGAGTATTTAGTCTTTGTGGACGAGAGTGGCTCTCCATCCATGATTAATATTGATCCCAATTACCCGATATTTGTTTTGGCTTTTTTGATTGCAAAGAAAGCAGAATATATGACGATCATTACACCGGCTATCCAGAAATTTAAGTTTAAACACTTTGGACATGATCAAGTTATTTTGCACGAACGCGAGATTAGAAGGGATGCTGGTCATTTTTCATTTCTTAAGAAACCTTCTTTAAAGCAAGTTTTCCTAGATGAACTCACGGAGATCATTAAAGATCTTCCTTTTAATTTAATTTGCATCGTTATCAATAAAAATGAGTGCAAAAATCAGTATTTAAATTCTGTAAATCTATATCACCTTGGTTTAGATGCGGGCCTAGAAGGAGTTAGGGATTTTTTAATTCAAGAGGGGGAGTGGGTAAGTTCAGTAGGGTCGGCAGTATGCGCCAATCCAGCCTTACATTTTGTCGTGGAGAAGCGGGGTAATAATGAAGACAGGGATCTGGAGCTTGAGTTTCGACGTATTTGTAATGGTGATAATCGCCACCGTGAAAAATTCAGCTTTCAAATTATCTTCGCAGATAAAAAATCAAATTCAACTGGACTTCAAATCGCTGATCTTGTGGCTAGACCTATTGGTATGCGTATTCTTAACCCCAATCAATCCAATAGAGCGGTGGATGTGTTGAAAGGAAAATTACTTAAGAGGAATGGTGACATTGATCGATGGGGTTTGAGGAAATTTCCTTAGGCCAATAAAACAAAAAGCCCCGGAAAAACCGGAGCCAATGTCGACCGAGAATCCCCAGTCCTTGCCTAAATTATACATGTTTAGAGCTGAACCACCTTACTTATTGACTGCAATAAATTTGAGTGTGGGGTTTTTGCTAAGAGGGCATAAAGTAAATTAAACCTCAAAATTCTTTAGTACAAACCCAGCACCACTATCTTGGCCAAGCGCTTTGACAAGAGTGGGCAGGCTTTCAGCCAACTGTTTTTCTAGGGTCCAGGGTGGATTGATGATGAACATGCCGCTAGCCTGAAGTCGGCGTTCCTTAGGGGCATTCTCAACCCGTAGCTCAACTTGTAACCAAGACCGTTTATGTGCCGCCGCAATCTTCTTCATGTGATCCGGTAGGGATGCTGATTCTCTTCTAGAGAGGCATGGGTACCAAATTGCATAACAACCAGTAGCGAAGCGGTGCAGAGCTTCTTCCATTGCAGTTTCAAGATAGCGATAGTCTTGCTTATCTTCGTAAGAGGGGTCAATTAAAACAAGTCCACGCCGGCTAGGTGGCGGCATCAAGCCCTTTAATCTGGCAAAGCTATCCTCTGCATAGATATCTATTTGCTTTGATTGCTTGAGCTCGCTGATATTGTGGCGCAAGATATCAATCTCTTTAGGGTGAAGCTCAAAAAGCTTCAAACGGTCTGACGATCTCAGCAATCGAGCCAAGATAAATGGGGATCCTGGGTAGATGGTGATTTCATTCGCGGCGTTCTCTGCCTGAATGAATTCTAGATAATTAGCAATGCCAGGGCTAACAGGATTAGCCTCTGCAAATTTGGCTAAGCGATAAATACCTTGATCCGCTTCTTTGCTAACCGTAGCAAAGCCATCTATCAAGCTGTAAATCCCAGCGCCAGCATGAGTATCAACAATCGTGAGGGCGCCTGGTTTTTCTTGAAGATACTCAACTAAATGAATCATTACGAGATGCTTCAGAATATCGGCATGGCTGCCAGCATGAAAAGCATGGCGATAACTAAACATCTTTATATGCCTCTAGGTTTTTGCGCTTTAATAAATAAAGCCAGGGTGATGCTAATTAATGCTGCACAAGCATATTGCAAAGATTGATTGAGTTCCGAGTCTAGGGTTTGGGTCAGAAGCACATAGATCGTCGCAAGGCCACCGAGAGCCAGCAAGCGAGACCCGATCTTATTGGGTGCTAGCTGCGCATCTGGAATTAATCCGGCCAATATTGCCCCAAGCATGCCTGACCAAATTCCAATGGCGCAACCGGCTAAAACATCTGTAAGCCAGTGAGCGCCAAGCGCATTGCGAGAGATGCCGGCAAAGCTTGCAATGATAAAGATCCACCATAAAGAGCTTCTTTTTTCTCGATCACTAGCAAAGTAGATTCCGGAAACTACTGCAAAAGCAGTGAGTGTGTGTCCTGATGGCATTGCCCTATGCAATAAAGGCTCGCCGATGCGATAAAAATCTTCTAAGGCCAGCACTCCAGCAGGACGAGGGAGGGCTAAAAAAGGTTTGATAATCTGACTAATCGTGCCGCCAATTAGGGAGGCCAAAAGTCCGGCGCTCAGCAATCGAGGTGCAAGCAATAAAAGCGGAAAACACAGAGCAAAGATTCCCCAGCCATTGCCAATGAAAGTGAGCCAAGCCCAAAGAGTATCCGGCAGAATTTGGGTGTAGCGATTGATGAATAAAAACGTCGGAGTTTGTAGTTCACCAAGGTAAATGGCAATTGCCAGACCAAGTGGTAGAAGAGGGATAAACCACACCCAAAGAGAGGTAACTGCTAAAGCTGATTTGCGCTGCTCAGTCATGCGAATTAATGTGCTCGCTCTTGATCAGCTTCATTCAATTGATGCACCATTTTCTCGAGCACCTGAGGAACGGTAATTGCTTGCATGCAGACATTGTCATGGCATGGTGTCTTGCGATGATTGGCCGCGCTGACACATGGAGAGCACGCCAAGTTAGCTGTAATCGAAATCGACTTACCAACAGAGCCGTAGAGCGCCGGAGTTTCTGGTCCGAATAGGACAACGGTGCGCAATGGAGTAACTGCTGAGAAGTGACCTGGCCCTGAATCGTTAGTCACCATCACATCAGATAGCGTGTAGAGGGGCGGTAGTTCTGCGAAGCTCACTTGACCAGCAAAGTTCAAAGCATTTTTAACATTAGCAACTGCGCGTACTTTTTCAACATACTCAAATTCAGCTGGGGAGCCAGTGATCAAAATCAGATCGTTTGGATAAAGCTGATTCAGCCCTTGAATAAGCTCAGAGAAACGCTGCTGTGCCCAACGTCTTTGTGGTAATAAATCACTTGCATTCGGATTTACCAAAATGAGGCGTTGCTGACCTTGCTTAAATTCAATACCAGCATCTGCGGCAAGCTTTTCAATACGTTCACGTACTTTGTTTAGCGCTGCGGGATCAATCACCGCTTGCTCTAAGCGAACTTCTGAATCTGCAATATGAATTTTGCTGAATGGCACTTCAATCTCTTTGGCAAATGCCGCATGGATGAGAGAAAGAAAATTCTTGGTAATGTGGATATGCGGGTTGTAATGCACCATGCGGGTCAGCATAAATCCACGCCACAAACCTTCACCATGAAAGATGTGATAACCCACACGGCGACGTGCGCCACAGAGGCCGGTCAGTAGGGCGGTGAAGCGGGAGAACAATTCCAAGTCAATAACAGTGTCGATGCGATGCTTACGGGCTACTAGTAAAAATTTGACGGTATCTTTAATAAGTCCGCCCAAGCTTGAAGAGTCAATCGTAAAAATGTTTTCTGGCTTGACTGTATTTAATAGGGTAAGGCTGGCACGATTACTCTTAAAGATCAGGAAAAATAATTCAGCGCCACGAGCCTGCGCATTTCTCATGGCTGGGTCAACTAAGATTGCGCTACCCATTTCTGATAACTCAATGAAGAGTAGTTTGCGTGGCGTATCTGGGCCGCGACTGAAGATATTTTTGACGCCATCAATCAGAGCGACTATTGGACTTGCTACTGCGCAGAGTGGCACACCAACCCAGTGGTCGATGGCGCGCATGGTGTTGACGCTAATACTCATAGTGGACTCTAAAAGAATTATTTCCGTTTTAATAAAAAGTAAGCGCCGGGTAGTACTGATAAAACAGTAATGGCACCATAGCTAATGGAAGCTAATACTGTCATGGAAGGACTTACGCCCCACAATGCCAGTACAGAAGAGAGTGTGGCCTCGCGTAAGCCCCAGCCAGAGATGCTGATTGGCAACATTAGCAAGAGACTTAATGCAGGCAAGCCAATCATGAGGGCTTCAATCGGAGCGTCTACTCCATAAGCCTTGAGGCAGAAGAGCAGGGTCAAAATAGTGAGGGAATGAATGCCGATCGCAAATGCAGCTTGAGCCACATTCATAGGCCAAGAAAAGGCCAACTTAATGCCAGGTAAAGCGTGATTCATTTGCAGGCGATCCAATAACTTTTGCAAGAGATTGCAGCTAGGACCCCAAGCCAAAATGGCAGCAAGCAATAAACCCGCCAAAATCATGATGCCGGTGACGGCATAACCCAGGTCTGTTCCCCAGGCGGCTAAAGTAGCGCCACCCAAAATGAGTCCTAGACCGCCGAGTAAATTGTTTCCAGCCAAGCCAAGTAGGCGATCTACTAGAACCATGGAAAAACTCAAACGTAGTTTGGGAGTGGCATGCTCCAAGTCAACAGAGTGATGAAGTTCTTCATCAAGCTCTTTTGCTTCAGTTAATTTGCCACTGCTATTTAAATGGGTCGCAGTAATAGCGCGATAGCTATCACCACCAAGCGTACTCGGTAATCCTTGATTGATCAGTCCGCCAGCAAAGTAGAGCGCTACAAAATTGATGAGGCTTCCCTGAAACCCGACTTTGCGCATTAAGAATCCCCAGCGCAATCCACCGCAAATAAATGCTGAGAGCATCATTAAGCCGGCTGCCAAAAACCACCAAGGCTGCATCTGAATTTCAGAATCTAGGAGTGCATGCCAATCAATTCCGCTGGTGGCTTTCCAAAGGAGGGCGACCGACAGCAAAATGCGAATCGTGGGCCAAGCCCGCTTGAGAATTGCTTTCCACCCAGATGTGGCTTTTGGGGTGGTTTGGGGTTGTGAACTCATAGGCGTAAGGATAATGCCTTGAGACCCTAAGGTCTTGAATTTGGGGAATTAACGCGCTACCCCAGCATCCTGCCAGTTACGGCAAAGGCTGTAGTCAAATTTGGACAAAACCTGCCCAAAGCGGATGATTTCTAGGCTATCTAAGGGCTCGCATGCCTCAAAGGCCAGATTACCTCCAATTGGCGGCTCAAAAGCCATGCCTGACCAGTTGATTAGCAATACGCTTGCACCAGCTGGCAATTGCCCAAACCAGAGGTCAAATTGGTCCTGCCGTTGATCGAGTACAAAGACTGGAAGTGGTTGCGCATACCAAGCGGCACGACTACCCAAAGTCCAGTTTTGTACCGCAATTCCGTTTGCTTTAGTCGCTACTGCCAATTCAGATGCTTTCTGGCCGGCAACTTTCCAGCCATAGAGATCGGCAATCGGATTGGATTTGATGGCAGCAGTATTAACTCCTCCAGCTAAAACATACCCAAACCCTAGCAAGCAAATCAGTATCTGCCCAACAAGCAGTATGCGTATTGCCATGCGTTGCTGCATAGCCCAGGCCTTGGCTAAACCAATGCCGGCAAATGGTGCCAGACAAAACCAAGCTGGTGTAGTCCAGTGGGGAAGGCTGCCGCCACCAGATAGTGCAGCGAAAATGATGAAGGGGATCGCAAAGAAGCTGAATAAAGCAGTGAGAACGAGCTTCTGCGAGTAGAGGCAATTCTTCAGAAATGTATAGCTACCTAAAAGCAATAGTGGCCCAAAGCACGCAATTTGAATGCCCACAAAAGCGGCAACTCTGCGCCATGCCCAGGCGCCACCACCGCCATGGGCAATTTGATATTTGAATGAGATCCAATCATTGACCCAGTTCCAATACAGGACTGGACTAATCACGAGCAAGGCAATGGCTGCAGCCATCCAGAAACCCACTTTGGAGATCCAGGCCTTTTTGGGTGAAGCTAAGAAAACAAACAGTAAGGCAAACGCAGTAAATGCAGCGGTGTATTTGCTAAGTCCCGCCAAGCCCAACAACAAGCCGGTGATGGCCCAGTCCGCAATGGAGAAGTGATCTTTTCTGGTCCAACGCAAAGCCATCAACATCAAGCCAAGGCTTAAAGGGGCAAGAAGGGTATCAGGCAAAAGACCAATTGCTAAAACATGGGGCAGTGGTGCTGCAATGATTGCTAAAACGGCCATGTACCCACACAGCTTGGCTGATGGAAGGGTGGTGGTTAAGTAGCCTGTATTACGCCCCTGAATGAGGCGATGAATTTCTAGCGTGACTCGGTATACCAAGAAAGCAGATAGAGTCCATAGCAATTCCGGAATGAGACGAATGATCCCTTCGGAAGAGGTTAGGGTAACTAGTGGCCACTGTATCCAGCCCACTAGTGGTGGGTGATCAAAGTAACTCCAAGCAAGGTGCTTTGCATATAAAGCGTAATGGGCTTCATCCACAGAGAACTCAATTGAAAAGCCGAGGGCAAAATGCACCACCGCAGCAATGCAGATGCTGATAGCGGCCCAGCTAGAGGGTGATTGATGACGCATCACCCGATTTTAGACTTAGCACCTCATTCTTTGGGACAATTCAAGAGATGTTTACAAAAAACCGCTTTCGATCCCTGCTGCTATTGACTGCTATAGCCAGCTTATTGGTAGGCTGTGCCGGCTTTACTGGGAACTCGATCGAGAATGAAGCGGGTCAAGCATTTAATGCTGATCAGTTACCCGCACAAGAGGACTTGCCAAAATTCTCTGCGGAGAAGCCACGAGATGGCATGCCAGATGGTTGGCATTTCTATCGCATTGCGCCCTATAAGAAGAACACGGTTTACCGTCTTGAGAAATACCAAGGCCGTACGGTGCTGGCCGCGAATTCCAAAACCTCGGCTTCTGGTCTTGCGGTAAAGCTTCAACCGCGCTCTGCACAAAACTTATGGCTTCAGTGGGAATGGAAGGCGGTTGGTGCAATGCCGCAAGCGGACAATGCAGATAGTCAGAGTGACGATGCACCGCTTCGCATCTTGGTCGCCTTTGATGGCAATAAATCTAAACTTCCTTTAAAAGAAAAACTCACCTTTGAGATGGCCAACTTAATTAGCGGTCAAGAGATGCCGTATGCCACGGTGATGTATATCTGGTCAGGAAAAAATTCAGTCAACACGGTGTTAAACAATGCGCACACCTCTCGCGTAAAGATGATTGTGGTTGACTCAGGTTGGGATAGCTTAGGTGAGTGGCGCAAGCACGAACGAGATTTAGCTGCGGACTACAAGTTGGCCTATGGAGAGGCGCCAGGCAATGTTATTGGCATTGCATTGTTGACTGATACTGATAACACCAAATCAGAAACCCGCGCGCTCTACGGCGACATTGAGTTGGTGCGCAAGAACCCCAAATAACTTAAGAGTGCTTAGGGTGCCAACGCTTGAGAAGTAGGGTATTACTCAAGACGCAGAAGCTAGAAAGTGCCATTGCACTGCCAGCTAGCATGGGAGATAGGTAACCCAAGGCTGCCATCGGGATACCAATCGTATTAAATGCAAACGCCCAAAATAAATTTTGGCGAATCTTGTCCCAAGTCTTTTTGGAGATATCAATTGCATCCGCAACTAAAGTGGGGTCGCCGCGCATTAAGGTAATGCCAGCAGCTTGCATTGCTACATCGGTACCCGTAGACATCGCCATACCAACATCTGCCATTGCTAGAGCAGGAGCATCGTTGACGCCATCGCCAACCATCGCTACGAAATGTTTTCGACCTTCGGAGTCAATTTGTAACTTCTGAATAAGTTCAGCTTTGTTACTCGGCATGATTTGAGCAAAGACTTCATCAATGCCGATTGTTTTCCCTACTCGGGTAGCTGCTGCTAAATTATCGCCAGATAGCATCACTGTCCGAATATGCAGTGCATGAAGTGCATCGACCGCTGATTGGGCATTTGGCTTAAGCTCATCTCCAAAGGCAATCACAGCTATTGGTGATGACGCTTCACTGCCTTCGCCACTTGCATTCATTAAAACGGAAACAGTTTGGCCTTGCTCAAAACAAGCCTGCGCTTTTTGCAAAACAATCTCGTACTGAGAGCTTCCCTCGAGAGAAGCTACGCTCTGCAAGCGCAGCGTCTTACCGGCAAAGGGGCCGGCACTTGGTATACCTTCAATACCAATACCCGGCAATCCTTTGCTGGATGAAGTGGCAATGGGTGCGACACCTTTTGCTTTTGCGGCATCCAGCAAGGCTTTAGCTAAAGGATGTTCACTCCCTAACTGCAAGCCCGCAGCAGTGGCAAGGATTTGATCCTCGTCGGTAAATGATTGATCAAAGGGAAGTAGGGCAAGCATGCGTGGCTTGCCAATGGTTAATGTCCCGGTCTTATCAAAGGCAACGACATCGAGTCGGTGTGCTAACTCCAATACTTGTGGATCCTTAATCAGAATGCCAAAGCGTGCGGCTATGCCAGTGCCCGCCATGATTGCCGCTGGAGTGGCCAGGCCAAGTGCGCAAGGGCAGGCAATCACTAGAACAGATACGGCGCGCAAGATGGCGATGGACACGGAATCTAGGTAAAGCCAGTTGCCGATGCCGGTGATGAGCGCAAGAATAATCACGGTAGGAACAAAGATGGCGCTCACTCGATCAACCAACTTTTGAATCGGTGCCTTTTGAGTTTGCGCTTCTTCTACTAAATTAATAATTTGTGAGAGCACGCTTTCAATACCAACAGCTTGCGCCATCACCACTAGGACTCCTTCACCATTTAAAGCGCCTCCAATCACTTTGGAGTCCAACGCTTTCTTAA
The DNA here is from genome assembly GCF_018882325.1 of Polynucleobacter sp. 78F-HAINBA. Classification (GTDB taxonomy): domain Bacteria; phylum Pseudomonadota; class Gammaproteobacteria; order Burkholderiales; family Burkholderiaceae; genus Polynucleobacter. The sequence continues at coordinate 28,543 of NZ_JACVOQ010000006.1, forward strand.
CGGGCTCGCTCTCACCAGTGAGTAGCGATTCATCAACATGGCTAGCGCCAAACACAATGACGCCATCAACCGGAATGCGTTCACCGGGGAGCACTAACACCCGATCGCCTGGAAGCACTTGATCTAAAGGTAGATCGCGGTATTGATCTGTGCCGATGCCTATAGTCATGTGAGGATCAACATCAGCACTTAAAACTTTTGCATGTTCTGGCCAGAGCTTTTGTAGGGCGCGAATGGCTTCACTGGTTTGTTGCTTGGCACGCGCCTCCAGCCATTTGCCCAACAAGACCATACAAATAATGACTGCTGATCCCTCAAAGTAGAGTTCATGCGCATGACTTGAAGTGAGCAAGATGTAGAGGCTGAGTCCGTAGGCGGCACTAGTACCAATTGCTACCAGTAGATCCATATTGCCGGCGCCAGCCATCAAAGATTTGAAGCCTGCCTTATAGAAGCGCCAGCCCAAGATAAATTGCACTGGCGTTGCTAAAGCCAGCTGCCACCAGCCCGATAAAGACCAATGCATGCCAAAAGGCATCAAGAACATGGGCAAGAAGAGGGGGGCGGAAAGCAAGAAACTGAGGACAACACGACCCAAGCCGTCGGCAGCCCAAAATGACTTGGCATTTTTCTGCTCCAAATTACCTCGAGCCGAACTCTCTTTGGCCTCGTAACCCGTCTTTTTAACCAGCGCAATGATCTCGGCTAGGCTGGAAGAGCCAGGCCTCACCCGAACCCTTGCCTGCTCGGTAGCTAAATTGACGGTGGCTGCCTCAACTCCCGGAATCTTATCCAAAGCCTTTTCAACTCGGCTGACGCAGGATGCGCAGGTCATTCCGCCGATATCGAGGGTAAAAAACTCTGAATTACTGGATTCTGTGGGGGTCATGTAGAAGATAATCTACCGTAAGGTGAAAAAAGGCCATCAACAATCGTATTTTGACAGTTTTTAAGGAGTAGCTATGTTTACGCTTAAGGTATCAGGAATGACTTGTGGTGGCTGTATCAATGCCGTAACGCGAGCGGTACAAGCTCAAGATCCTCAGGCTCAGGTTCAGGCGGACTTGGCGACCCAGCTGGTGACGCTTGAAACAACGCTTTCCCCCGAATTGGCCGCTGAGCTTATAACAGAAGCTGGATTTCCCGTATCGAATTAAGGCATTGTTTAGAATGAGGCTAGCTTATTAACTCTCGCAGCTTTTCGTTTTTAAAGGATCGTGAATTATGTTCTTCAGTAAGTTAATGCCTCACGATGGCAATTTCTTTGAATTGTTCAACGAACATGCTGCGCATATCGTCTCAGCTTCTGAATCTTTTCTCAAATTCATCGAGCATTACAACGATGAAGCATTGCGTGCGAAATATACGCAAGAGGTTGATAGCGCAGAACATGCTTGCGATGATGTGGTGAAAGAAGTGCACCGTCGCCTCCATAAGACCTTCATTACCCCGATTGATCGTGATCAGATTTTTGACCTAATCAACACAATGGATGACGTTGCTGATTTGATTCAGAACGGCACCGAAGCAATGCACCTCTACAACGTTAAGCAGATGACCGATGAGATGCTTCATATGGCTGAGCTCTGCAACCAATGTTGTATTGGTATGAAAAACGCTGTAGGTATGCTCAAAGATATTTCAGACCCTGAAGTTGCTAAAGCAGCGTTAAAGACCTGTGATGAGATTGATCACTTGGAGTCTGGCGCAGACCGCTTGCTCTCCACTGCGATCACTAAACTATTCAGAGAAGATATCGAAGTGCGCGAGCTGATCAAGCTACAGCGTATTTATGAGTTGCTGGAAGAAGTTACCGATAAATGTGAAGACGTTGCCAATTTAGTTGAAGGCATCGTTCTTGAAAATTCTTAAGGTTAAATAAGTTGGCCTCAATAGAAGTCGCATTTTGGGTAGTGGCGCTTTTAGTAGCGCTAGCGTTGGCATTCGATTTCATGAATGGATTTCATGATGCTGCCAACTCGATTGCTACCGTTGTATCTACTGGGGTGCTCAAGCCTCAGCAGGCAGTTGTATTCGCCGCCTTCTTTAACTTTCTGGCAATCTTCATTTTCCATCTCAGTGTTGCCGCTACTGTAGGTAAGGGGATTGTTCATCCTGCTGCAGTAGATTTGCACGTGATCTTTGGGGCCCTGGTGGGAGCCATCATCTGGAATGTGGTTACTTGGTACTACGGTATTCCTTCAAGCTCTTCCCATGCTCTGATTGGCGGTCTCGTTGGGGCAGCTTTGCCTAAGGCTGGTGTTGATGGTTTGGTGTGGTCAGGAATTATCAAGACCGTGTCGTTTATCTTCATTTCACCAATGGTGGGATTCTTGCTCGGCTCCTTAATGATGTTGTTGGTGGCCTGGGTCTGTCGCAACGCCAACCTCTCAAAAACAGATCGTTGGTTTAGACGCTTACAGTTAGTTTCCGCAAGTGCATACAGCTTAGGTCATGGCGGTAATGATGCCCAGAAGACCATCGGCATTATTTGGCTCTTACTGATCATTACTGGTTATGCAGAAGCGGGTGCGAGTATGCCGCCTACTTGGACGATTATTTCTTGCTACATCGCTATTGCGATGGGTACGATGTTTGGTGGTTGGCGGATTGTGAAAACCATGGGTCAGAAACTCACCAAACTCAAACCTGTCGGCGGTTTCTGTGCTGAGACAGGCGGGGCAATCACTCTATTCATGGCAACGGCTCTTGGGGTTCCAGTATCGACTACCCACACAATTACTGGGGCTATTGTTGGCGTTGGCTCAACTCAACGCGCTAGCGCCGTTCGTTGGGGGGTTGCTGGCAATATCGTTTGGGCCTGGATTTTTACTATTCCTGCTACTGCCTTGATGTCTATGGCGGTTTACTACCTTAGCCTCCTCATTTTTTAAGTCGGTTCAACGGGATTTTCAAAATCTCGTTTTAAGCAATTTTTTGCATGTGCGGTTAATCTACCCACTATTCCATTATTTGTAGTTAATCTCAGTAGATCGTATTGAGATTCCCTTGCGGGATTGTTCTTCTTAGGAGATGTCGGTGGCGCTTACTGTAGAAGCTGTGCAAGCAGCATTAAAGGGTTTAATTGACCCAAATACACAAATCGATTTTGTATCGGCAAAGAGCGTCAAAAATCTAAGGGTAGATGGCGGCGATATTAGCCTAGATATTGTTTTGGGTTATCCAGCGAAAAGTCAGTTTGATGTTATTCGTAAATCCGTTATTGCTGTGCTCCGCGAATTGCCTGAGGTTAAAAATGTGAGCGTCAATGTCAGCAGTCAAATCGTTGCGCATGCCGTACAACGCGGCGTCAAGTTATTGCCCAATGTAAAAAATATTATTGCCGTTGCTAGCGGTAAGGGCGGGGTCGGAAAGTCCACTACTGCAGTCAACCTAGCTTTAGCTTTAGCGGCTGAAGGTGCGCAGGTCGGTATGTTGGATGCAGATATTTATGGCCCGAGTCAACCGATGATGCTAGGCATCACCGGCAGACCGGAATCCATTGAAGAAAACACGATGGAGCCAATGGAAGGTCACGGCCTTCAGGCAAGCTCAATTGGTTTCTTGATCGATGACGATGCGCCAATGGTGTGGCGTGGCCCGATGGTGACGTCTGCTTTAGAGCAATTACTGCGTCAAACCCGTTGGCGCGATCTCGATTACCTGATTGTGGATATGCCTCCTGGTACTGGTGATATTCAGTTAACACTGGCCCAAAAGGTGCCCGTTACTGGCGCAGTCATTGTGACTACCCCGCAAGATATAGCCTTACTGGATGCGCGTAAGGGTTTAAAAATGTTTGAGAAGGTTGGTGTGCCGATCGTGGGCATCATCGAAAATATGAGCACCTATGTCTGTCCAAGTTGCGGTCATGAGGAGCATGTGTTCGGTACCGGCGGTGGCCAAAAGATGTGTAAAGAATACGGCGTTGATTTCTTGGGTGACTTACCGCTGAATTTATCAATTCGTGAGCAAGCTGATGCCGGTCGTCCAACAGTAGTAGCTGACCCCGATGGCGCTATCAGTGCAATTTATAAAACGATTGCAAGACGGGTTGCCATTAAGGTGGCGGCGCTTTCAAAAGATATGAGTAGTAAGTTCCCCAACATCGTGGTTCAAAACACCTGAGGCCTTATGCGTTTTGCAGTGCTCATGCGTAAGCAGTTTGTTGATAACCCCTGGATTTCCTATCGGTGGGCGCCTCAGGAGGTAATGCCAGACTTCGGGCAATTTACTAACGCAGTCAGCGCAGAGAACAAAATTGTTGGTCAGTTTCTAGGGCGCGATGATCAAGGCGAGTCTTGGTTGTTTACTGGCTATGAGCTCAATCTTTTCCCGGATGAGGGTGAAGGCTACTACCTAAATCTCTCTGCCACACAACCTTGTTGGTTTGTGATGTGGCGCCTAGAGGAGGATGTTGAGCGCTATGTGGATGCTCAATCTATCGAGTTAGCTAAATCTGAAGCAACCATTGCAGTTCCACATCGTATTTGTGTAAGCTATAACGAAGCGGGGCGTTTATTGGATGGTGGTGAATCGGTTGATAACGTCCCCTTGTCTGCAGAGCACGCTTCTTGGCTCCAAGAATTTGTGAATGAGAACTATCGCCCCGAACCTAAGAAGCGTCATCGCCCTGAATCATTCAAGGGTGCCAATCGCGGGGCGGAGGATTAATGGCAGGCGGATTTCTAAATCGTTGGTCGCGTCTGAAGTCTGGGGAGAGCCTAGAGCCCGAGAAAAAAGTAGTCGAGCAGACCAAGCCTGAGTTAACAACCCCTACTGAATCAAAACAGGGGTCTGCTGATGCTAAAGAGCATACGCCCTCGGCAACATTAGAAGATGTAGAGAAGATCGATCGATTTGCTCCTGACTTCTCCGCTTTTATGAAGCCAGACGTAGATCCTGCAGTTCAGCAGGCGGCCATGAAAAAGATGTTCTCCGATCCGCACTTCAATGTAATGGATGGTCTAGATATCTATATTGATGATTACTCTAAGCCGGATCCAATTCCACTCGAAATGCTCAAGCGCATGGTGCAATCCGACATGCTCAACATTTTCCGCAAGGATAGTGACGATGAGGCTCCGAGCGCCCAAACTGCCGCTAATAAAGAATCTAAACCGGAAGAGCAGGCTTTACCCCTAAGTCCACAGACTGATTTAACATCCACACCAGCACCTATTCAGGAAGCGGGAGATAAAGACCTCGTGCCCGTGGATAAGAAAACCAGTTAAGAAGAAATCAATGAGTCAAAAATTAGTCTGTAATTGCAACGGAACCATGCCTTTGGATTCAAAGGCCCTTGGTGTCACTATGCATACTTCCTTATGTAGGCAGGAAATTGGCTCAGTCATTAAGGCATTTGATGGCAGTGACTCTATTGTCATTGCCTGCACTCAAGAGCGCGCTTTATTTGGTGAGTTGGCTGAGCAATCCGAAAAGCCTTTGGTGGCACCATTACGTTTTGTCAATATTCGAGAAGTGGCTGGTTGGACTCAAGAGGCTAAAACCTCCACACCGAAGATCGCTGCATTGCTTGCCTTAGCTGATATGCCGGAGGCAGAGCCTGTACCAGTCGTGAATTATGAAAGCCAAGGTCGCTTACTGATTGTTGGCCCTGGAGACCAAGCTTTGCCTTGGGCTGAAAAACTCAGCGACTCTCTCGACGTATCTGTTTTATGTACAGAGTCGGGCGCCTTGCCGATTGCAAGAAACTTCCCGATCTATACAGGCGAAGCCCTGAAGTTAGACGGTTATCTCGGTAAATTTTCAGTCGACTGGAATTTGCAAAACCCAATCGATCCGGAGATGTGCACTCGTTGTGGTGCCTGTGTTGAGGTTTGCCCAGAAGGTGCAATTGATGATTCATTCCAGATTGACTTGGATAAATGTAAATCCCACCGCGCTTGTGTTACCGCCTGCGCTGGTATTGGTGCGATTAATTTTGATCGAGTAGAGCGTCAGCGTAATGCTGAGTTTGACTTGATTATGGATCTGCGCGCTGATCCGAAGATGCGCATGAGTCAAACACCACAAGGTTATTTTGCTCCCGGAAAAGATCCGCTTGAGCAAGCTTTGGTAGCAAATCAATTATTGGACTTAGTTGGTGAATTTGAAAAACCTAAATACTTTTCCTATGCCGAAAAGATTTGCGCGCATGGCCGTAATGGCAAAGTAGGGTGCAGTGCTTGTATCGACGTCTGTTCTACGGGCGCCATCTCCTCTTTGTTTAAGAGTGGGCAGGGCACTGTAGAAGTGAATCCTAATTTATGTATGGGTTGTGGAGCTTGCTCAACAGTTTGCCCATCAGGTGCGATGCGCTACAACTATCCAAGCGTCAGCCATCAGGGTAAAGAGATTAAAACTCTCGCGAATGTATTTACTGCCGAGAGCGCCAAGATCAAACAGGTGCAAGCGCCTGCTTTGCTCTTGCATACACTGAAGGCCGGAACTCAGGCTATAGATTCTCTAGGGCGCTTGGCCCATTTAAGACCAAAGCAGTTTGAGGGATTGCCATCTTTCGTATTGCCTTATGGAATCGAGCATATTGCTTCCACTGGCCTGGATTTATGGTTGGGTGCAATCGCCTATGGTTTTGGTGAAGTTATTATGTTGCTCACTGGCGATGAGGATCCCGCTTATCGCGCCGCACTAGAAACGCAAGTTGATTTGGGTAATGCAATTTTGGCAGCCTATGGGTTTGATGCCAGACTTTCGCTAATACAACTCTCATCCGCTGATGATTTGCAGCCTGCATCCCAGGCTATGGGCAAGCTGCGTCAGCGCGGTGCTCTGCAAGCAATTTGTTCGCCTGCCAGTTTTGGTTTGGGCAATCAAAAGCGCGAAACCATTGAGATGGTTTTGGAGCACTTCCAAAAGCAAGCTAAAGCACCGCTTCCAGCAGGTGGCGCTGCATTGCCAAAGCCCTCATTCTTAGGCGGTCTCAATATCAACAAAGATGCCTGCACACTCTGCATGTCTTGTGTGGGCAGCTGTCCTGAAGGTGCTTTGCTGGATAACTTGGATGAGCCCAAACTTTCCTTCATTGAGAAGCAGTGCGTTCAGTGCGGCATCTGCGTTCAAACTTGCCCAGAGCAAGCTCTGTCATTAGCGCCCCGTTTGCAGACCATTGAAGAGCGTAAGCAAAAGGTGGAGCTCAATGAAACTAAGCCTTTCCATTGCATTAGTTGTGGCAAGGTCTTTGGAACGGCGAAGATGGTGGATTTGATGCTGGTAAAGCTAGGTGCCCATGGCGCCTTTGCTGGAGCTGGACTGGATAGACTAAAGATGTGTGGCGATTGTCGCGTTGTCGATATGGTGAAAAAAGAAATATGAGTGAGCAGATAAAAGAAGGTGCCTCAACTGAGGTTGGAGATGTGGGTCTGCCAGAGGATTTGGCTAGAGCTGATCTATACGGCTTGATTGCTAGGTTTTTTCATCAGCCGCCAGATCAGGAGTTATTGGATCAAATAGCTGCCTCTATTCCAGATGATCAGGAAAGCCAGTTTGATGATGCGCCGTTGGCTAAGGTATGGAATAGCGTAGTAGAGGTTGCCAAGAACAACTCTGCCAAAGCATGGCATGAGGAATTTGACCGCAACTTCATCAGCGTGGGGCGTCCCAATGTCATTCTCAATGGCTCCTTTTATATGGCGGGCCATTTAAATGAAAAACCTTTGGTTGATATTCGTCGGGCATTAGATACCTTCGGCTTGGAGTCGGCCGAGGAGGTTACGGAAACTGAGGATCATTTATCGGCGCTATGCGAAGTGATGCGCTACCTCATAGCAGGGGATGATGTCGAGGTCTCCAACCTCACCAACCAACGTGCTTTTTTCAATGATCATATCCGTCCTTGGTATGACGAATTGTGCGATGCAATAGAGGGCATTCCAGATATGCATCTTTACCATCCAGTAGCTGCATTAACTCGAGAGTTTCTCGCGATTGAAGGGCAGAGTTTTGACATGATTTAATGTTGCGCTGCACCAGATGAATACCCTTAGGAAAATAAAAATTCCAAATATGCAAAAAATGCAATTACCAATTACCAATTACACTTGTTCAATATCAATTTGCACTAAATGGGAGCATGCGATGACTACTAAATCCGCAACTGCAGTAAATGAGGGAAACAAGCCTTCACGTAGAAAGTTTTTCATCGGAGCGGGTGCCACAGTTGGTGCCGTTGCTGTTGCTTCGCAAACATCCATTGGTAAGGCAGTGATTCAGGAAATTGGCAGCACTGTTCAAGGCAAGGATGACGGTTATCAGTTGTCTGCGCACATTCGTAAGTACTACGAAACCACGATGCTTTAAACCCAGTTGTGAATGAAGTCGTTTCCAAATAATTAAATAAAAATATTTTCTCAGGGACAACATATGAGTCTGACTCGTAAATCCAATACCCCACAGAGCGGCCGCTCTACACCTGCCTCACGCCTCATCGGTAGCTTGTCACGTGGACTGCAGTCTGCAGTGCCAACGATGGATCGTCGTACCTTCCTTAAGCGCTCTGGCGTTGGTGTTGGTGCTGGTATTGCGGCAAGCCAACTCAGCTTGGTGCAAAAGGCGGTTGCCGAGCCTAGCAAGGCAATGCTTGACGGCAAGGGCAAGATTGAAGTGAAGAGAACGATTTGTACTCACTGCTCCGTAGGTTGCGCAACTGACGCTACTGTTGAGAATGGTGTTTGGGTTCGTCAAGACTCCGCATTTGATTCCCCGATTAACTTGGGTGCTTACTGTGCCAAAGGCGCATCTCTGCGTGAGCATGGACATGGAGATTTCCGTCTTCGCTACCCAATGAAATTGGTTGATGGCAAGTACCAAAGAATTTCTTGGGACCAGGCTTTAACTGAAATCACTGCGCAGATGAAAGATTTGCGTAGCAAGTACAGCCCAGATTCACTTTTCTTTATTGGCTCCTCAAAGCACAACAACGAACAGTCCTATTTATTGCGTAAGTGGGTTTCTTTCTTTGGAACCAACAACACAGACCATCAAGCTCGTATTTGTCACTCCACTACAGTTGCCGGCGTTGCAAACACTTGGGGCTATGGTGCGATGACCAATAGCTACAACGACATGATGAATGCCAAGGCAGCTTTGTACATTGGCTCTAACGCTGCAGAAGCGCATCCAGTGTCCATGCTCAGCTTGTTGCATGCAAAAGAAAACGGTTGCAAGGTGATCGTGGTTGACCCGCGCTATACCCGTACTGCAGCCAAGTCTGATCAGTATGTTCGCATTCGCTCTGGTACAGATATCCCATTCTTGTTCGGTGTTCTGTATCACATCTTCAACAATGGCTGGGAAGATAAGAAATACATCAATGACCGCGTATACGGCATGGATGAGATCCGCAAAGAAGTGATGGAGAAGTGGACTCCAAAGAATGTTGAAGAGGCTTGTGGAGTTCCAGAAGCGCAGATGTACAAGGTTGCTGAAACAATGGCGAAGAATCGTCCAAGCACTTTGGTCTGGTGTATGGGTCAAACACAGCACACCATTGGCAATGCCATGGTTCGTGCATCTTGCATCTTGCAATTGGCTTTAGGCAACATCGGTAAGTCCGGTGGTGGCGCAAACATTTTCCGTGGTCACGATAACGTGCAAGGTGCAACTGACGTTGGTCCTAACCCAGACTCATTGCCTGGCTACTATGGCCTTGCAGCAGGTTCATGGAAACACTTTGCAAGCGTATGGGGTGTTGACTATGAGTGGATCAAAGGTCGTTACGCACCAGACATGATGGAGAAGTCTGGTACTACGGTTTCTCGTTGGGTTGATGCGGTACTCGAGAAGAGTGACATGATTGATCAGCAAACCAATGTCAAAGGTTTGTTCTTCTGGGGTCATGCACCAAACTCACAAACTCGCGGTCTTGATATGAAGCGCGCGATGGATAAGTTGGATTTGTTGGTTGTGGTTGATCCTTACCCAAGTGCTACAGCAGCTATGGCAGCAATGCCGCCTGCTGAAGGTCAGACAGTAAACAAAAATCGCAATGTTTACTTATTGCCAGCTACAACTCAATTTGAAACAACAGGTTCAGTTACTGCCTCAAACCGCTCATTGCAGTGGCGCGAGAAGGTGATTGATCCACTATTTGAGTCCGTTCCTGACCATGTGATCATGCAAGCATTTGCTGACCGCCTCGGTTTCGGTCAAGAATTGTCAGTGAATTACAAGATGTTGAGCTCAAAATTTGCGGGCAAGCAGTGGAGAGAGCCTGAAATTGAATCCATCTTGCGCGAGATTAATCGTTCGGTATGGACAATTGGTTATACCGGTCAAACTCCTGAGCGCTTGAAGGCTCACATGAGAATGGCTGGCGTATTTGATCCGAAGACATTGAAGTCACGCGGTGGTGTTGATCCAGTAACTGGTTACGATACAACGGGTGATTACTACGGTTTGCCTTGGCCTTGCTACGGCACTGCTGCGATTAAGCATCCAGGCTCGCCCAACCTCTATGACACTAGCAAGAGCGTTATGGAAGGCGGCGGTAATTTCCGTGCCAACTTTGGTGTGGAGAAAGACGGTAAGAATTTGTTGGCAGAAGATGGTTCTTATTCCAAAGGTTCAGCAATTACCACTGGCTATCCAGAATTTGATCACGTACTCGTGAAAAAACTCGGCTGGTGGAATCAGTTGACTGAGGAAGAGCAAAAGCTTGCAGAAGGTAAAAACTGGAAGACCGACTTATCTGGTGGTATCCAACGCGTAGTAATGAAAAACGGCTGCCATCCATTTGGTAATGCCAAAGCGCGTGCAGTTGTGTGGAACTTCCCTGATGCCATTCCGACTCACCGCGAGGCGCTCTACAGTACCAATGCGCCAATGATGCGTAAATACCCAACAGCTGCGGATAAGAAGAATTTCTGGCGCTTGCCGACTCTCTATAAAACAGTTCAGGATAAGAACTTGAATGAGAAGCTCTACGAGAAGTTCCCAATCATTCTGACCTCTGGTCGTTTGGTTGAGTACGAAGGTGGAGGAGACGAAACTCGTTCCAACCCATGGTTGGCTGAGTTGCAACAAGAAAACTTTGTGGAGATCAATCCTAAGGCCGCAGAAGATCGTGGCATTAAGAATTGGGACTACGTATGGGTTAAGTCACCAACAGGCGCCAAGATCAAAGTGCGTGCATTGGTAACCCCACGCGTTGATCAAGGTACTGCATTCGTACCATTCCACTTTGCCGGTTGGTGGCAAGGTAATGACTTGCGCAAATATTACCCAGAGGGCGCTGCCCCAGTAGTTCAAGGTGAAGCGGTAAATACTGCGACGACCTACGGCTACGACATGGTAACGATGATGCAAGAAACCAAAACCACCATGTGTCAAATCGAAAAATTTGCCTAAGTTAAAAAATAAAGTCAGGAGAACATCATGGCAAGAATGAAATTTATCTGCGATACAGAACGATGCATTGAGTGCAACGGCTGTGTCACAGCTTGTAAGAACGATAACGAAGTGCCTTGGGGTATTACACGTCGCCGAGTTGTAACGGTGAACGACGGTGTAATTGGTCAAGAGAAATCTGTATCAGTTGCTTGTATGCACTGCTCAGATGCGCCTTGTATGGCTGTTTGCCCAGTGGATTGCTTCTACCGTACCGATGAAGGTGTCGTGCTGCACGATAAAGATATTTGTATCGGTTGTGGCTACTGCTCTTTTGCTTGCCCATTTGGTGCTCCTCAGTTCCTGAGCAAAGGCGCCTTTGGCTCCCGCAGCAAGATGGACAAGTGCACATTCTGTAGCGGCGGACCAGAAGCTAACGGTAGCGTTGCCGAGTTTGAGAAATATGGCCGTAACCGCTTGGCTGAAGGTAAGTTGCCTTTATGCGCTGAGATGTGTTCAACCAAGGCATTGATCGGTGGCGATGACGAAGTGATTTCTTCTATTTACGCTAAACGTGTATCAGTACGCGAAGCAAATGGTCGATATCCAAGTAAAGATATCTTCGGTTGGTCGACGGCTTATGGTCCCTCAGGATCTCCTGCACCTAAACCAACGCCTGCTGACAAAATTCCAGGAGCAAAGTCATGAAATTGAATTTCAAAACTCTCGGTTTATGTTTGGCAGCCGGCACTTTCTTGCTTGCCTGCTCAGAGCCCCCGGAAATTGCAGCGAAGGCTGCAAAGCGTCCTGATGTAGCTCCTTATATGGGCGCTGACAATGGATTCATGACAAAGGGTTGGACTCCGGGCGATCAAGCTAGTTGGATGGAGGCGATTAATAAGCGCAATCAGAAGCAATCTGAGTATTCACGCGCTAAGTGATCAGTTAAACAACAATAAATAGAACGAAAACGTTTAAGGACATTTGTATGAATCGATCATTCTCTAAAGTTCTACGCACTTTGGTGGTGGCGGCTGGATTGTCACTCAGTCTTGCGAGTAGCTTGAGCTTTGCGGAGCGCGCTCCACTGGTTCCGCTTCCTTCGCCTAGTGGCGTTGACCATCCCTTGTATGTGCCGGCCAATCCAAGCGATTTATCAAAAGGTAGCGAAGCGCAATCTCGCCCAGCGAATACCGCACCTCCGGCTAGTCAATCTATTTGGGGTACGGCCAATAGCGATCCGTATAACTATGTCAGTATTCCAGACAAAGAGGCGAGCGTATTGATTCAGCGCGCTGGTCAACAGTGGCGTGTGATTCGTAATGGTGTGATTACTGTCTACGGCGGTTGGCTTTTAGCGCTAGCTTTCTTTGGTGTAATCGCGATGTATACCCTAAAAGGTCCAATCAAATTACATGAGCCCTTGTCTGGCACTAAGATTAAGCGTTTTAATGCCTTTGATCGTCTGACTCATTGGACTATGGCATTTAGCTTTATTGGTCTGGCATTCACTGGCCTAATGATTCTTTACGGTAAGTACTTTGCACTTCCTCTGATGGGTGGCGTAGCTTACGGATCATTCTTAATGGTTTGTAAGAATATTCATAACTTCACAGGACCATTGTTCACCCTCAGCATTGTGATTTTCTTCCTCCTCTTTGTTCGTAAGAACATTTTTGGAGAGGGCGATATGGCTTGGTTAATGTCTTTCGGTGGGATCTTCTCCGGTAAGCATGTGCCAGCTGGTTTCTTTAACTTTGGTGAGAAGTTCTGGTTCTGGTTTGGCATGGTATTCCTAGGCTTGATTATTTCTGCCTCAGGATTTGTGCTCGACATGATCGTGCCATTCATGGACATCCAATACTTGCGCGGTACTATGCAGTTGGCCAACATCATTCATAGCTCTGCTGCTATCTTGATGACAGCGATGGCAATGGGTCACATCTACATCGGTACAGTTGGCATGCAAGGTTCGATTGACGGCATGAAGACTGGCTACGTTGATGCAACCTGGGCTAAAGAACACCATGAAATTTGGTACAACAAGATTAATAAATAAGGACAAAGCCATGAAAAAAATCATCGCTTTCACACTCTGTTCATTTGCAAGTGCAGCTGCATTCGCTGCCCTGCCTCCCTTGACACCTGAGGCTCAGGCAGCAGCCGATCTTGCAAAGGCAAAGACCGCGTATTCTGGTAAGGTTGGGGCTTATCAGCTTTGTCAGGCCCAGAATAAGGTAGCTGATAAGTTCAGAGTTTCTGGTACTCCAGCTCCAGCAGCCTGTGTAGCTCCACCACCATTCGTGGCGCCAGTGGCAGCAGTTGCAGCTCCTGCGCCAGCAGCAAAGTAATTAGCCTGAAAGTAACTCTTGATGTAAGTAGCGTTTAGCTGCTTGAGTCTGAGGATCAGCAAAGAAAGGACCTACGGGTCCTTTTTCTTTTATCTGGCCCTGATCAATAAAGATGATGTATTCCGCCAACCTTTGCACTTGTGCAAGCTGATGGGATGTGAAGATTACATCTGAGCCTTGCAGCTTAAATTGACGAATAATTTCTTCAACTTGCTCGGTTGTATTCGGATCGAGATTCGCTGTAGGTTCATCCAGCAAAACCAACTTCGGCTTTTGCAAAATGGCTCTTCCCAAGCAAAGCTTTTGCCTTTCACCTGCCGAGAGTTTGTGGGCGGGGCTGTTGGCGAGATGGCTTAAGCCAATCTGCTCAATGACTTCATCAATTTGGATTGAGCCAATAGAAGAATCTGAGTCCTTCACCATAGCAAGATTGGTTCTTGCTGAGGCCTTAATCATTGGCGTATGGTGCAACACCAAGGATGACTTCATGTGATCATCCGAAAAGGTAATGGTGCCTGAATCTGGCTTGATCAAACCATCGATTAATTTCAGAAAGGTCGTTTTGCCAGCGCCATTAGGTCCAATGCAGGCGCAAATGCGATCTGCAGGAATGACTGCATGAGGAATGTCTAATATGATCCGCCCATCACTTTTGACAATGACGCCTTTGAGCTCAATGAACTGCTGGAATTGTTCGGAGGAATTAACCATAGCGACGCTCTGCAATTTGGCGAACTACAAATGTGAATAGGTTTGCTAGCAATACGATGCCGAGCAAAATAATGCCTAGGGCTAGAGCTAGGGGCAGATCCCCTTTGCTAGTTTCCAGGGCGATTGCTGTGGTCATGGTGCGAGTAGAGCGGTCAATATTGCCACCCACGATCATGACGGCGCCCACCTCAGATATCGCTCTGGCTAATCCCGCCAGGACCGCAATCGTCAGGGAGAAGCGGCAGTCCCAAATAAGCCATTTCAGGGCAGAAAGCCTGGGAAGTCGAAGCGCTCTAAATGAGTCCCGATGAATTCTCCAGGAATCCTCAAGGATTTGGCGGCTTAGGGCTGCAATTAAGGGTGTTGTCAGCAGTGTCTGGGCCAGGATCATGCCCTTGGGCGTAAAAAGCCATCCCCAGACTCCTAGGGGCCCTGTGCGGGAGAGTAAAAGGTAGACCACAACGCCAACAATCACCGTTGGAACGCCCATCAAGGTATTTAAGGTGACCGTAATTGACTGTTTGCCCTTAAATTCTTCGGTAGCTAGTAAGGCGCCAATCGGTAGGCCAAGCAAGGTGCCAAGAAGCAGGGCGCTCAAACTCACCTGAAGTGAGATCAGCACGATGCCAACCACTCCGGCATCTAAATGCACAAGCAGTCCGAAAGCATCCTGAAAGGTCGTAAACATGGGCTCGATTCTAGCAAGGCGGTGGCAAAATGGCATAAATGCAAACAATTTCCCTTTTTTAACTCATGGCTGAAGTCATTTGCCTCTGTAATGAGGTCCTCGATGTCGATCTTCGTGAATATCTCGACGAGCATCCGATCGACTCCATTGATGAGTTGCGTGAGCAGGCTTCTATTTGCAATAAGTGCATGCAATGCCAGGATTTAGTTGAAGGTGAAATCTATTTGGCGCGTGTAAGACGACAACGCGCTGCGGGACAGTTTTAATGAGCCAAGTCCATTTGGGTCGCTTTAGCGTCATGACGATGAATGTGCATAAGGGCTTATCTCCCTTGCACAGAAAATCTACCATCTACGAGCTGCGTCAAAAAATGCGTAGCCATCATCCTGACTTACTTTTTCTGCAAGAGCTCCAACAGGAGCATCGAGGTCGGATCAGGCGATTTGGTCATTGGCCCTTGATGGAGTTAACCCATTTTTTGTCCGAAGATTTTTGGCATGATTGGCACTACGGTAAAAATGTCGAGTATCCCGATGGCCACCATGGCAATGCCATTCTTTCTAAGAGACCATTGCACAAGGGTGAAAACTACGATATTTCTGCTTATCGATTTGAGCGGCGTGGTTTGCTTCATAGCATTACTCAATTAGAGGGCGTGCCAACACCTATCCATTGTTTTTGTGTACACCTGGCTTTATTTGAAAGAGGGCGGGAGCGTCAATTGGATGAGATTATTCGTTACATTGACACTCTTGCGGCTGGCGGCCCAACCATTGTGGCGGGCGACTTTAATGATTGGCGCAATCGCGTGAGCGCACCAATGCAAGCGGCTGGCTTCAATGAGGTATTTGAGGTTCTTACCGGCTCTCCTGCAAAAACCTTTCCCAGTGTGAAGCCAATGCTTCCGATGGATCGGATTTATGTAAGAGGTCTAAAAATTCATTCTGCAGAAGTCTTGTATGAATGGCTTAAATTATCTGATCACCTAGGCATTACGGCGGAACTGGAAATCGAATGAGCTTTTTAAATTACTTACTGGGAACTACCTTTGGCCTTTCCTTGATCTGGGTGCCACTTCTGCACATCGCCATCGTGCTTTTGTTTGGATTCAGATTAATCTCGGTTAGAAGGCCGGTTGGCGTTGTCCTTGCATGGTTTCTGATTGTGGTGCTCGTTCCATTGCTTGGGGTTGGTTTGTATATTTTGATTGGTGAGCGTCCTGTAGGTCGCAAGCTGACCCGAAAAATTATTCGCATGGATAAGGAATATGCAGCCATCACTGAAAGTATGCGTCAGCGCTATGAGGCTGATAAGCAGTTGCTACCAATTGAGGGCAGAGCGCTAAGTCTATTAGCGGAGTCGAATAATGGCTCACCGGTAATTGCTGGCAATCAGATTGAATTGTTTACGAGCTCTCTTAAGATCTTGCAGCTATTTATCGATGAGATTAACCAAGCTAAAAAAACACTTCATTTGGAATTTTATATATGGGCTCTCGGTGGTGATGCCGATCGTGTTGGCGAGGCCTTAATTGCAGCCGCTAAGCGTGGCGTAGCTTGTAAAGTGTTATTGGATTCGTTAGGTAGTAAGGACTGGTTTAAATCGACTTGGCCGAAGCGTTTCAGGGATGTTGGAATTGAAGTGACTGAGGCTTTGCCAATTCAAATTGGCCGCTTCCAATTTCGCCGTGCCGATCTTCGGCTGCATCGAAAAATATTTGTGATTGATAACGCCATCGTATGGACTGGCAGTATGAACATGGTCGATCCACGCAGCTTTAAGCAAGACTCGGGGGTCGGTGAATGGGTTGATGCCATGGTCCGAATTGAAGGACCAGTTGCATCCCAGTTTGAGCTGACCTTTTCATTTGACTGGAGCGTGGACAATCCGAAGATTACGCACTTCAATGATGTGGCGCCAGCCGCAAATCCGACAGAAGGTCGGGCGCTAGCTCAAGAGTTTTCCTCTGGTCCGGTATATCGCGACGATATCTTGTATCAGGTACTGCTATCCGCCATCATGGATGCACGTAAAGAGCTGACTATCACTACGCCTTACTTTGGCCCGGATGATGGTTTGATTCAGGCGTTGATGGCAGCAGCGGGTCGGGGCGTTAATGTAACGCTCATAGTTCCAAAATTAAATGATTCCACATTAGTCGCTTGGAGTAGCCGCAGCTTCTATGCCGATCTTATGAGTGCCGGTGTCAACATTGCTGAATTTCATGGCGGCCTACTGCATACAAAGAGCTTATTAATAGATAAGCGTGTAGCAATATTTGGTTCAGTTAATTTTGATCAACGCAGCTTGCGTCTCAATTTTGAAATTAGCCTAATCGTATACAACGATGAGTTTTGCGCCAAACTTGAAACTTTGATTGACTCCTACCTAGTTCAATCAGATATGGTGAACCCAGTAAGCTGGGCCAAGCGACCACGCTGGCGTGTCTTGCTAGAGAACGCAGCCCACTTAGCTTCGCCCTTGCTTTAAATTGCCCCTCGCGCGCGCATAGCCTCAATCTCGCTCGCTGTAATACCAAGCTCATCTAGGATGGCATTGGTGTGCTGACCCACAGATGGGATTTCATCCATACGGTAGTCGAAGCTACTATTGCTGCCCGGGGGTAGCATAGCTGGAATGGGGCCCGCAGGTGAGCCGACTTGCACCCAACGATCCCGTGCTTTGAGTTGCTCATGATTCCATAGGCCTTGCATATCATTGAGGCGAGCATTAGCAATTTGGGCTTGATCCAATTTTGCAATAACTTGTTCGGTAGTTAACTTGCTAAAACAGTCGTCAATGATCGAGAGTAATTCATCTCGCTTCTCATTGCGTTTGAAGTTTTTATCAAAACGTTCATCCTTGGCAAGCGCTTGATTCCCGAGTGCTACCTCGCAGAATAAAACCCATTCACGGTCGTTTTGGAGGCCCAACATGACGGTGCCGCCATCACCCGCTTTAAAAGGTCCGTAGGGGTAGATCGTGGCATGAGATGCGCCATTGCGAGGAGGCGGGGTGGCACCTTCATAGGCATAGTAGAGCGGGTAGCTCATCCATTCACCGAGTGATTCAAGCATGGACACATCGATCGTTGATCCCTTGCCAGTTTTGCCTCTTTGCAATAAGGCTGCAAGCACATTGGTATAGGCATACATGCCTGCGGCAATATCGGCAATGGAGTTTCCTGCTTTGCTGGGAGTTTCTGGGGTCCCGGTAACAGATAAGAACCCAGCCTCACTTTGAATCAGTAAGTCATACGCTTTTTTATCGCGATAAGGCCCATTATTTCCATAGCCTGAGATGTCGCACAAAATCAAACCTGGGTTGTCTTTTTGCAGGAGCTCTGCAGTCAGTCCCATGCGTGCAGCCGCACCAGGCGCCAAGTTTTGCACTAATACGTCAGCTGTTTTTAGCAGCGTCTTGAGTGCTGTTAGTGCAGATTCTTGTTTGAGATCTAGGGTCAAACTTTCCTTGGAGCGATTTACCCAAGTGAAGTGCGATGACATGCCATTAACACGCTCATCATATGCGCGGGCAAAGTCTCCAGCACCAGGCCTTTCGACCTTAATGACGCGTGCACCTAAATCTGCTAACTGGCGCGTACAAAAAGGAGCGGCAATAGCATGCTCCAGAGAAACTACGGTGATGCCATCTAAAGGACGAATGCTCATGTAATTACTTACCCAACTGAATAAATGAAAAGGCCTAAAGAATTAGAAGGAGCGGGGGAGTCCTAGGACATGCTCAGCTACATACGAATAAATTAAGTTAGTTGAGATTGGCGCCACTTGGTAGAGGCGGGTTTCTCGGAACTTACGCTCAACATCGTATTCATTAGCAAATCCAAAGCCACCATGGGTTTGCAGGCATACGTTAGCAGCCTCCCATGATGCTTTTGCTGCCAGGTACTTAGCCATATTGGATTCAGCGCCACAAGCTTGCTTGGCATCAAAAAGCTCGCAGGCTTTAAAGCGCATCAGGTTAGCCGCTTCTGTTTCGATATAAGAATCCGCAATCGGAAATTGAATACCTTGGTTCTTACCGATCGGTCGATCAAATACCACTCGCTCATTTGCATAGCGACGTGCTTTGTCTACAAACCAGTAAGCATCACCAATACATTCTGCAGCGATGAGTGTGCGCTCAGCATTGAGTCCATCAAGAATGTATTTAAATCCTTGACCTTCTTCGCCGATCAAATTCTCAGCAGGAATTTCTAGGTTGTCAAAGAAGACTTCGTTGGTTTCGTGATTGACCATATTGGCAATCGGCTGGATCGCCATACCTTTTCCAATCGCTTCTTTAAGATCAACGATAAAGATCGACATACCCTCTGATTTTTTCTTGACTTCTGCTAGGGGTGTAGTGCGCGCTAGCAAAATCATTAAATCAGAATGCTGAATGCGGGAGATCCAAACCTTCTGGCCATTCACGACATACTTGTCGCCTTTTTTGACTGCAGTTGTTTTGAGTTTGGTGGTGTCTGTGCCAGTGGTGGGCTCGGTGACTGCCATCGTCTGGAGGCGTAATTCACCGGTAGCGATTTTGGGAAGATAGAGTTTCTTTTGGGCATCAGAGCCATGGCGTAATAAGGTGCCCATGTTGTACATCTGACCGTGACAAGAGCCTGCATTTCCGCCCGAGAAATTAATTTCCTCCATGATGACCGAGGCTTCAGCAAGACCTAGACCAGAGCCACCGAATTCTTCCGGGATAAGGGCTGCTAACCAGCCCGCCTGAGCCATCGCATCGACAAACGCTTCGGGGTAGGCACGCTCATGATCCACCTTTTGCCAATAAGCGGAGTCAAAACTGCCGCAAAGATCGCGTAAGGCTTCGCGCATATCTTGGTATTGGTCTGGCTTGGGGATAGGGTGATTCATTTGGCGCTCTATCAATAAAAAAGGGGTTAACGAATATGCGAATCCCTATAGTTTAAGCAAGAATCTAAAAGTGTGGGCAACTCAAAAAGGACTCCAGCTTCCCCCATATAGCTGATCTCAATGCCTATTGGGGCATACTTGAGGAATGGTCGCATCCTTACTTTTTAGCCCGCTTGGAGCCTTTGCTTAATGGAGCAAATGCTGAGTCAGTTTTTCGACTTCTTTGGGATGCCATCGGTTGGTTTGCCGGCAGTATTTATTAGTGCTTTTATCTCTGCAACTTTGCTGCCCATCGGTTCCGAACCCATACTTTTTGGTTACGTTTCGGTAAATCCTCACTTATATTGGATCGCTATTCTTGTTGCCACCATCGGCAATACATTGGGTGGTATGTTCGATTGGTGGCTTGGGTTACTGAGTCGAAATAGCTTTGAATCCTTAAAAGGACCCACTAACGGCAGAATGCAGCGTTGGCTAGAAGAGCGGGGTCCTAAGATGCTCCTCTTGTCATGGCTACCTGGTTTTGGCGACCCCCTGTGTTTAGCTGCTGGATGGCTCAGGTTGCCATGGGCGCCTTGTTTAATCTATATGTGTATCGGCAAGCTGCTGCGTTATCTGACTATGACCTGGCTTTTAACCCTGGTGCCTAGCAGCGTTTGGCACCAATTTGGGCATTGGCTTCATGTCATCTAGAAAGAGCACTCAAAGCATTAAACAGCGCAGTACTTTTGCTGAATCTCATCGTTATTCAAGAGATTCTGAGCTGTGTCATGAAAAACAATTTCCCCTTGGTCAAGAATGTAGGCTCGGTCAGAAATCTTGAGCGCTTGCTGGACATTTTGTTCAACCAAAAGAATTGTTAGGCCTTGTTGCTTTAGTTTTGCAAAGAGCTCAAACATTTCTTCCACTAATACTGGCATGATACCTTCGGATGGCTCATCCAAAAGTATGACTTTAGGCTTAGCAATCATGGCGCGTGCGATTGCTAGCATCTGCTGCTCACCACCTGACATAGATGTCCCATCTTGATGCAACCTCTCCTTGAGACGGGGAAAGGTTTCAGCAATCTCGTCGACCATGGCACTCATATCACCATGACTCTTCTTGGCAATCACGCCTAACTCTAAATTTTCTTTAACGGTTAAGCCTGGAACAATGCGTCGATCCTCGGGAACGTAAGCCAGGCCAAGGTGGTAGCGCTCATGTGCCGCAAGATCTAAGAAGGAGGTGCCATCAATAGAGGCCTTGCCCTCTCTCTTTGAGAGTAGACCCATTAAAGAGCGTAGGGTAGTGGTCTTGCCGGCGCCATTACGCCCCATCAAGGTAACGATTTCACCTTTGTTTACTTGCAAAGAGACGCCTTGCAAAACATGGCTACGGTCGTACCAAGCATTTAAATTTTCAACACGCAACATATATAAACCTTCGTTAACCTTGGCCTAGGTACACACGTCGTACCTCTGCATTATTTTGAATTTCTTCTGGAGTTCCCTCGGCCAAAAACTCGCCATGATGTAGCACGATGATGCGCTTACATAAGCCCATGATGAGCTTCATCTTATGTTCAACCAAAATAACCGTTCTTTCATTTGCTAGCGTGCGAATGAGATCCATCATTACGAGTGTCTCTTCAGGAGACATGCCTGCGGTTGGCTCATCTAATAGTAGAAGGCTTGGGTTGCAGGCAAGGGCCATAGCAATTTCTAGTGCGCGCTGTTGACCATGAGCCAAGTCACCTGTTTTTTTATTTCTTAAGTGCTCTAAGTTCACACGACGTAAAAGTTGGTCTGCAAGCTCAATGGGTCCTGGGTAGCTTTGTGCATTACGCAAAAAGTTATAGCGCGCTGTTTCCATTTGTGCAGCAACCCGCACATTTTCATGGACGGTTAGTTGTTTAAATACATTGGTAATCTGAAAGCTTTTGGAAATGCCTATACGGGCAAATTCGTATTGCTGCATGCCGGTAATATCCTTGCCATTGAATAGGATTTGACCGCTTGAAGGAGGGAAGGCGCCACTGAGGACATTAAAGAATGTACTTTTTCCAGCGCCATTAGGGCCAATGATTGCCGTAAGGGATCCGGGCATAAATGTAGTCGATACATTCTGCAGGGCCTTGAATTTCCCAAAGCTCTTGCTGACATTGCGAGCCTCAAGGATAGGGGTTTGGTTTGAGCTACTCATTATTTCGAATCCTGATTGAGGTTTAGCTTGCTCAAGATGGTTCCCCAGATTCCTTTAGGGAAGAACAATACAAAGAACATGAATACCAGTCCAATGACAGCCATCCAGTGTTTGGTGAAAGTGGTGACTACATCCTCTAGATAGAGCATGACAGCTGCGCCAACAAACGGTCCAAAGAAGGTGCCCATGCCTCCCAAGATACTCATCATGACCGCCTGTCCGGATTGGAGATAGTGGAGTGAATCTATGGGAACAATGGAGAGGTGTAGAGCGCGTAATGAGCCTGCTAAGCCGCAGATCGCCGCTGACAGTACAAACACCAATAGTTTTGTGCGGGCCACATCAAAGCCGCAGGCTGCTGCACGCTTTTCATTCTCACGAATCGCTTCCATCACAGCCCCAAGAGGTGAGTTTAAGATTCGAGAGATCAGCCATATGGCAATGACCACAAAGAAGAGAATGATGTAGTACTTCACCAGCGGATTAAGGAAGTCTACTGGCATACCTAAGATGTTGAATGAATCAACGCGGACGCCTCGCAAACCATTTTCCCCGCCAGTCAAACTCTCGGCCTTATAGAAGCCGTAAAAAACAATTTGACCGAGCGCCAGTGTGACCATGGAGAAGTAGATGCCTCTGGTGCGAATCGCCAGGAAGCCCATAACCAATCCACCGATAGCAGCGCCAATTACGCCTACTAGAATTGCAGCGCCCCAAGGCATTGCATAGTGGACGATACCGATGCCGGTGAGATAGCTACCAATACCAAGAAAAGCCGCATGACCAAAGGATAAGAGGCCCATGTAGCCAAACAAGAGATTGAATCCCATGGCGAATAGGCCAAATATCAAAATATTGATAGCAAGCGCCTCATACGGCATGAAGAAGGGAAAGACCATCAAGAAGAGGCTGCTTGCTAGTACGCGATGACGTGCAATGAGTTGGAAAAATGATTTCATAAATATTCAGGGGATTAACCCATTGCCCCCGCTTTGCCAAATAAACCCTGTGGTCGAATTAAGAGCACTACTGCCATCAATACAAAGATAGAAAGTTCAGAAAGGTCAGGGAAGAATAGGGAGGTCATGCTGTAGACCACGCCAACCAATAGGCCCGCAACCACTGCGCCAACTGGTGAGCCCATACCACCAACTACCGTCACAACAAATGATTCCGCCAGAATCGGAATACCCATTTCTGGGTTAACCGATCGGGTAGGCGAGGCCAATATTCCAGAGAGGCCTGCAATCGCACAACCAAGGCCAAATACCATCAGCCATACTTTGGCGATATCTACGCCCAGTACTTTGACAATCTCTTGATCCGCGGCTCCAGCCTTAATAATGAGGCCGTAACGGGTCTTTTGAATAAAGAACCAAACCGCAAAAATAATCACAGCTGTGGCAGCAATCAGGAAGAGTCTATATTTAGGAAAGAAACCAATGCCGACATCTAGGGTGCCTTTAAGTCCATCGGGAGTAACGGATGGTAGGCCTTCAATTCCAAAGGTGACGCGCATTGCTTCAATCAACACGTAAGACAGTCCAAAAGTCAGGAGTAGTGGATAGTCAATGCCTCGGCCATAAAGAGGGCGGACTAGGAATCGCTCAGTTAGTAACCCAAGCACCCCAGTGGCAATTGGCGTGAGAACTAAGCTAAACCAAAAGTTCCCTGTTACGCCAAGGAAATAGACGCCCATGAAAGCGCCAACCATAAAGAAGGCCCCGTGGGCAAAGTTCACGACATTGAGCATGCCAAAAATAAGGCACAAGCCCAAGGCTAGGAGTGCATAAATACTGCCCAGGGCAATTCCTGTGAGCAGCTGCATGCAGAGAAGTTCAAATGTAAGACCGGTCATATATGTACTCAGAAAAACTCCCCTTCAGCCAGAGGCATCGGGGGAGGGGTTCAGGGCAAATCAGATGATCCACCCTGAAATTTCAGATTTAAGCCTTGTGGCCTAGCTCCGCGCAACTACGCATATTCTTCTCAGTAGTTGGTTCAATCGTCAGAATATTAAAGACATCGTACTTATCCTTCATATTCTTTGACTTAGACTCAACAATGATGACTGTTTGTACGGCCTGGTGGTCGCACTTGCGATAGTACTCAGGACCTTTGTACCAGTCGTACTTTAGGTTCTCCATTGCGCTAACCACTTTCATGGTTTCGGTAGACTTCGCAACCTTAATGGATGCCAGCACACTCTTCACGCCAGCGTAACCCAATGCACCGTAGTCAGATGGAACTGAACCGTTGTACATTTTGCGGAATGCATCGTTAAACGTTTTTGCTGTTGGAATGCGATCCTCGAGACCCCAATAGTAGGAAGTGCCGCCAATAATTCCTTCGAATGCTTCTGGGCCGCCAGCAAGACGTGATGTATAGAGTAAAACTGGCGTCACAATTTTCATGCTGGACTTCAAGCCAAAGTCGGTACATTGTTTAGCGGCATTCACTAAGTCGCGACCAAAGTTACAGAGCACTAAGATGTCAGGGTTTAATGCTTTGATGCGTGGCAAAAACGCAGAGTAGTCAGATGCACCCAGTGGATGGCGAATATCCGCCAATGTAGTTGCGCCCATCTCTTTACCAGCACGCTCAAAAGCACGCACCATTTCGTGGCCATAGGCGTAGTCAGCCGTCAGGAATACGATTTTCTTGCCAAAACGAGGGATAGAGTAGCGAGCTACTGCACCGGCTGTCATGGTTGGATTTAATGCCTCATGGAATGTATACACACTCCAATCTTTAGCTTCATTGATTGCATCAGACTGGCTAATCGAATTAAAGAGCACTTTACGCTCTTTACATACAGCGTTAATAGACAGCTGGGTTGCGGCTGATAAAGAGCCAACAACAAAATTGACCTTATCTTTTTCAATCAACTCAAGGGTGCGAGTAGCTGCTTCACCTGGGTTGAGTTTATCGTCGCGAACCAAGAGTTCAGCTTTTCTGCCGTTAAAGCCACCAGCATCGTTGAATTCTTTAATGGCTAACTCAGCAGCCTTCACCTGATCTTGTGCCTCTGCAGAGAAGGGGCCTGTTAATGGGGTTGGAAAACCAATCTTAATAGTGTCAGATTGAGCGCTTGCCATGTTCATCCAAAGTGGAGTGCTTGCTGCTGCTGCTCCGCCGATCAACATTTTTCTTCTGGTTTGATTCGTTACTTTTTGTTTCATGGTTGTCTCCTCCATTTAAAACAGTTTATTAATAAGACTACTTTTTTTATTACATAAATCTTAACTGAATGCTTCTGGTAATACGAAAAACTACATCAAGTTTTTAATGCGACTCTGGAACTGCTTTCCCTTCTGCTAGCAAGGTGCTGATATCAATTGCTGTCTCAGCCATTACCGTATCTGCATTTCTGCGCAGGCTATTGCAATCCATATTGCCTTTGCTGCCTTGCGCTTGCATGTAGCGACCTAGATATTGCGCTCTTGCAACAACCTGCTGTCCAAGCTTAAGTCGTTCCTTGCCATATGCCTCTAGTGCGGCGGGGGTTGCACCCAATGTAGCAATGTGGCGAGCAATCACCATAGCCTCATCACCCGCCTTAGTAACACCCATGCCGACATGCGGACGACCAACGAAAGCTGCGTCACCCATTAGGGCAATTCTGCCAAAAACAATTTGCTCTGATCGAACATCGTAAATGGCTTGCAAAAATGGTGAAGCAGTTTTCTCCAGAATTTCTGCATACTGCGGAGCTAGAATATTGCGAGCAACTATGCGCATTTCAGCGATATGTTTCCATGAAACTTTTAGCGGCGGGATGCCGGTTGGATAGTAGTGACCATCTGCATCAGTTAGGAGTTTGACTAGTTCGCTATCTTCGGACGCGGGGCGATACCAAACAAAGTTATAACGGCGTTTACCTGGCCTAGTGTCATTGCCAGGCCCTGCAACTGGGTATCCGAGCATTTGTTCGCCGTTGGGCAGGCAGAACCCAAAATAATTGAAGAGCGTATTCAGCGTGTAATTGGAGAGATGGCTTTCATCGCAGACGCCGCGCCATGCAATGTATCCAGCATATTCGGGCTGAATATCTGGTGCCACTTGAGCTCTTACTGCTGAGCGAATGCCATCTGATGCAATCAGCAATTCAGCTTGATAAGTGCTGCCATCCTCGCAAGTTACCTTAACGTTGCTTGAATCTTGAGACACCGCTTTTACATTTTTACCTTGCAAGTAACGTTCGCTAGGAAAATTCTCTTTCAGTAGGTGGTAGAGGCGACTCCATGAGGTCAGGATTTGGGGGAGCGGCATTTCGCCTAAGCTCTCACCGTCAATACCTAATGTAACTCGTTTGGATACGGCAACTCCTAAGCTGTCATCAACAGCAATGCCAGCTTCTCGTAAGGCATCTGCAAGCGCATCATGTGTCACGATTCCAGCGCCTCGACCATCTAAGGAGCCAATCGCCTTCTCTAGTAAGGTGACATCGTGACCTTGGCGGAGCAATATGTTGGCTGCAAATAAGCCTCCAAGAGATCCGCCGATGACGAGAATTTTTGCCATCTTTACCTATGAACCCTTAGCATCAAGCGCTGCTTTTTCAGCTGCGGGGTAATTCAATTCAATCACGATGCCGTTAGGATCATCTAAAAAGAGTTGGTGAAGCTGCAGCACGGGTACTGTTCGCTGCCTACAAGGAATACCTAATTTATCAAGATGAGCAAGCTTGGCTTCCAAGCCTTTAGCAAAAAACGCTATGTGATCTACCGCTCCAGAGCCATATAGCGAGCTGGGATCACGCTCACCAAGGTATTGCTTTAGACCGTTGGGATCATTCTTATCAATCGCAATTAAATGCAGTACTGCATTTGCCCAATCACTTTCATCGCCGTTGTAAAGCCAGACCCCAGGGAATGGAAACTCTGGGCGTGGTCCAACGGTTAAGCCAAGCACTTCGCTGTAAAACTGAGTGGTCTTTTCAATCTCTAGGCTGCGGATGGAAAAATGATTTAGGCTGAGGTTTGACATGTTATTTTGTACCAGTAGTAAACAAGGTTTTTGCTGAAATAAGGTAGGAGCGAATTCGATCTTGAATGATTTCTTGCTCGGTGTTGGGATTGCCTGAGTCGTAGATGGCTTGACCGTAAATCCAACGGCGCATTCCGATGTAAAAAATGCCGCCATGCAGACCCATTAAAAACTCTAATTCTCGTTGCGAGGGCTTACCGCGGGTGTTGCGACCGCAGTGTTTGCGAGTTTCACGAATCAGCCTAGGTAGCAGGCGATCACGCAATAACTCAAAGAATCGGTCGCTAATTGAGTGGTCGCTTAAGCCCGAGAAAATCAAGATACGAACGAAATCGTAGGTGAGCACCGTATTCGAGTAGTCGATATAAAACGCATTAAATTTCTCTTCTGGTGAAAGATGCTTATCGTCTAATAGCTGCTCCCATTCAGGCTTCCAGCGTGACTCAAAGACATCCTCATAGACCGCTTTGATTAAAGCGTCCTTCGTAGGGAAGTAGTGATAGAGCAGGGTATGAGTTACACCTAGTCCTTTTGTAAGGTTTCTGAGTTGCCCATCAATCCCATGTTTTGCAAAGTATTGAATTGCGCGATCTAGTATTTGACGCTTGCGATCTGCCGTACTCATTCTGCGACGAGCAGGCGTGCCAGTTGCAGCTACTTCTGTAGCGATGCTGTTGCTGGCGTTGCGGTCTTGAGCAAAACTCATCGTCATCAGGGTTTATCCGAATTTGGGCTTATTGACCAAAAGTTAAATAATGGTACATTGTTGAACAATTGGTAGATAAGACTCTATTCGTACAAACCCCAAGGAGATGTAATGGAATTAAATGGCGAGCAACTCATCGCGGCTCCAATCCCCGATGTATGGAAGGGGTTGAACGATATTGACGTCCTCGCAAAGTCCATTCCGGGCTGCGAAGAAATTAGTAGAGTCTCCCCAGAAGAGATTCATGCCAAGGTAATGTTCAAAATTGGTCCTGTGAGGGCCAGATTTGCAGGAAAGCTGCTATTGAGCGATGTCATTCCCGATCAGTCTTGTTCGATGGCATTTGAGGGTTCGGGCGGCGCTGCTGGCTTTGCAAAAGGCCGTTCACGAGTTGAGTTAAAGGTTGCCGAAGGAGGCACCCTCATTTCCTATACGACAGAGGCCTCTATCGGAGGCAAGTTAGGCCAAATTGGTGGACGCTTAATCAGCGCTTCTGCCAAAAAAATTGCAGATGATTTTTTTCAACGATTTGCAAAAGAATTGGGTGGCGAGGTAGTGCCGCTAGAGTCAGGCGCACAGGCCGAATAAGGTTTGGCGACATAAATATAAAAGTAGTGGAGGAGACGTAATGAAAGCAGCAGCATTTGATTATGCAAAACCAAAGGCTCTCAGCGAGGCTTTATCTTTGCTGGCTGAGGCTGGTGAAGATGCGCGTTTGATTGCCGGTGGCCAGACGCTTTTGGCTACGCTCAATCTGCGCCTCTCCGAGCCTAGCATCCTGATTGACATTACTAATCTAGATGAACTCAAGGGCATTGCCGTCATCGGCGACCAATTAAGAATTGGGGCTTTAGTCACCCACACCGAGATTGAAGATTCCAAGTTGATTGCGCAGCATGCGCCACTCCTGAAGGCTGCTGTCCCGCATATTGCCCATAGAGCGATCCGCAATCTAGGGACTTGGGGCGGTTCCCTTGCTTACGGAGATCCCGCGGCTGAGTGGCCTGCATGTAGTTTGGCGCTGAATGCAACTATGTTGATTGCAGGCCCAGATGGCGAGCGTCGCATTTCAGCGCAAGACTTTTTCATTGATCTGTACACCACCTCCTTGGAGCCCAATGAAATTCTGATCGCGACTGAAATTCCCGTTGCAAACCCCAATCAAGTTTTTTATTTCCATGAACTAGCGCGTCGTCATGGTGACTATGCGGTTGCGGGAGTTGCCTTAGTTGCAAATAAAGCTGGTAATGTTCTGAGTGATTGCACTTTCACCTTCTTTTCCGTTGGCGCTACGCCTGTCATGGCAACAAAGGCTCAATCACTAGTCGACGGTAAACCTCTTAGTGATGAGTTGATTGGTAAAGCAGTTGATGCCGCAAGGGCGGAGATTGAGGCGATTGCAGATATCACTAACAGTGCAGAGACAAAACAACATTTAATTGGTGTTTTGTTGGAGCGTGGCTTAAAGCATTTAATTGCTTAACTCATTATTAAAAAAATAAATCAAGTTCGGAGATTGAAATGAGCTTAAAGAAAAAAATTACGATGACCGTTAATGGCTCAGTGGTAAATGCTGAGATTGAACCGCGTCGCCATTTGGTGGATTTTTTACGCGAAGACCTTCATTTGAAGGGCCCGCACTTAGGCTGTGAGCAGGGCGCTTGTGGGGCCTGTACTGTTAAGGTAGATGGACAAATTATTCGTGGCTGCTTATACCTGGCCGTGCAAGCTGATGGATGCGTTGTGGAGACGATTGAGGGGCTAACAAAAAGTGGTGCATTAGCAGACCTGCAGGAAGCCTTTATGCGTCATAACGCAATGCAATGCGGATTCTGCTCTTCTGGTATGTTGCTTGCCGCTGCGGAGTTGGTTGAAAAACAGCCCAAAGCTACGCGCGAAGAAGTGCGTGAATGGATCTCTGGAAACTACTGCCGTTGTACTGGTTACCACTCCATCGTAGATGCCATCATGGCGGTGCTTGAAGCTCGCGCCAAAGGTGAAAAAATTAAACCTGTTGTTGCTCTCGCTTAAAAAGACTGGGAAAACTGAATATGAATAAACCAGCAGACCTCAAAGGATTGATGCTTGATCCGGTAACCAATGATCAACGCTATATAGGCAATAGCGAACCCAGACATAAGGCGCGTCGACTCATCGAGGGCCAAGGTACTTATGTCGACGATATTCAATTGCCCAGAATGGGGCATGTGGTCTATTGGCGTTCTCCAGTAGCTCATATGAAGATTGGAAAAATTCATACGGAACAAGCAAGCAAGATGCCGGGTGTGCTTGCCATAGTTGATGGCGTAAAGATGGCAGAGCTTTGCAAGCCATGGGTTGCCACTTTAGGCCATCTGGCTGGTATGAAGTCGGCTCCTCAATATGCATTAGCAATTGATAGGGCTTGCTGGCAAGGTGAGCCTGTAGTCGCCGTGGTTGCTGAAACGCGTGCTCAAGCAGAAGATGCTTTGCAATTAATTGACGTTGAGTGGGAGGAGTTGCCCGCAGTAGTCTCCATGGAAACGGCGTTGGATGCAGAGACACCAGTAATTCATCCTGAGCTTGGCGATAACCTCTGTTTTACACGTAGCTTGGATGTTGGTCAGGTTGATGAAGTGTTTGCATCTGCGGATGTAGTTGCGGAGGCTACTTTTGGTTTTGGTCGCCACACTGGTGTGACTCTGGAGCCTCGTTGCCAAATTGCCGATTACAACCCTGGAGATCGTCGTCTGACGGTTTATCACTCCCAGCAAGCGCCGCATATGATGCAAGACTTATATTGCCGTCAGTTTGGTTTGTCTGAGTCTGATGTTCATGTTATTTGTAAAGATGTGGGCGGATCTTTTGGTATTAAGGTTCACGCATATCCCGATGATTTTGCAACAGTGGGTTTAGCTATGATGTTGGAACGCCCAGTCAAATTTGTTGCGGACCGACTTGAATCATTTACGAGTGATATTCATGCGCGTGAGCATCGAATTAAGGGCCGTATTGCGGCTAACAAGGAGGGCGACATCCTGGCCTTCGAGATCGACGATCTCACCGCCATTGGCCCGTACTCCATGTTCCCAAGAACGAGTGCGATTGAAGGTAATCAAGTAGTTAACTTGGTTGGCGGCCCTTACAAACATCAAAATTACAGAGCCAAATTGAATGTGGTGTTTCAGAATAAAACACCTACCTGCCAATATCGTGGAGTGGGGCATCCGATTGCCTGCGCTGTAACTGAAGGTCTAGTAGATTTGGCTGCGCAAAAGTTAAATATGGATCCTTTGGAGTTCCGTAAGCGCAATGTGATTCCTGATGATGCTTATCCCTGCTCTGGCATTTCAGGAATTAAGCTGGAAGTGTTATCGCATGAACAATGCTTGCGAACCATTGAAAAGATGATGGACTATTCAGCTTTGCGCAAAGAGCAGGCTGAGTTTCGCAAAAAAGGCATTTATCGCGGAATTGGTTTCGCTACATTAATTGAGTTAACAAACCCAAGTCCAGCTTTCTATGGTGTGGGTGGTGCTCGCATCGCATCTCAGGATGGCGCCTCTGCGCGATTGGATCCTAGTGGCGTAGTTTCAATACTGATTGGCGTTGGTGAACAGGGCCAGGGTACTGAAGGTATCTACGCTCAAATTGCAGCCGATGCTGTTGGACTCTCTATTAAAGATGTTCGTATCATTACTGGTGATACCGATGTCACACCTTACGGTGGCGGCACATGGGCCTCTCGTGGTGCTGGGGTTGGTGGTGAAGCGGTGTTATTGGCCTGTCAGGCACTTCAGGAAAATATCTTAAAGCTTGCTGGTGCTATTTTGAATAGATCGCCTGAGGAGTTATCAGTGCGACGTGGACACGTTTTGGATAAAGCCAGCTGCGAACAGTTGCTGCCATTTAGTGAGATTGGCCGTATTGGTTATTTCCGTACCGACACTTTGCCCGTGGGATTCTCTGCAGATTTGA
Source organism: Polynucleobacter sp. 78F-HAINBA (assembly GCF_018882325.1). GTDB lineage: Bacteria > Pseudomonadota > Gammaproteobacteria > Burkholderiales > Burkholderiaceae > Polynucleobacter. Next base: position 60,358 of record NZ_JACVOQ010000006.1, read on the forward strand.
TGGTTACACGCCATTACACGCAAAAAGAATATCCATTCATCTTCACCAATGGTGTTCAGGCGTCTTATGTTGAAGTGGATCCGGATACAGGGTTTGTAAAACTCCTGAAGCATTGGGCGGTTGAGGATTGCGGTCGCGTTTTAAATCCTATGTTGGTCGATGAGCAAGTGCGAGGCGCTATTGTTCAGGGTATTGGGGGAGTTCTTTTTGAAGAGTGTCTATATGACGATAGTGGCTTGCTGAGGAACGGCAGCATGGCAGATTATTTGGTCCCAATGGCCAATGAAATGCCGGATATTGAAGTGGCTCACGTGGAGACGCCAACCCAGTCATCCAAGTTGGGGGCTAAAGGTGCGGGCGAGGCTGGAACTGCGGGGGCTCCTGGAGCCGTCCAAAACGCGATTAACGATGCTCTGGCGCCATTTAATACTGCCGTGTTTGATCAGCCCATTACCTGCGAAAAGATTTTGAAGGCCCTTGGCAAGGTCTAATTGAGAGCTCTTTTGTATTGGTGCATTCCCCGTACCCTTGGGGATGTCGCATCCTGTAACATCAAGTTTTGATCACCCGCAAATCCCCATCAGGGGGTTTGCCATTAACTTGATATAGCGAAAAGAATATGTCCCATTTAAAAGGTAAAACAGCTCTCGTCACCGGCTCCACCAGTGGCATTGGTTTGGCGATGGCCATTGGATTGGCAAAGCAGGGCGTCAATATTATGGTGAATGGCTTTGGCGAGAAAGATGTTGCTATTGCTGCCATCAAAGCTTGTGGTGTTGAGGTTGATTATCACGGCGCTGACATGAGCAAACCTGCTGAGATTGAAGACTTGATTCAGCAAACTGAAAAGCGTTTTGGTTCCTTGGATATCTTGGTGAACAACGCGGGCATCCAGTACACAGCCAATGTCGAAGATTTCCCGGCCGATAAGTGGGAGTCGATCATTGCGATTAACTTAAGTTCAGCTTTCTACACATCTCACCATGCTTTGCCTGGAATGAAGAAGCGTAATTGGGGTCGCATTATTAATATTGCCTCGGTTCATGGTCTAGTTGGTTCTATCCAAAAATCTGCTTATGTTGCTGCTAAGCATGGCATCGTTGGCTTAACTAAAGTGACTGCACTCGAGAATGCTAAATCTGGAATTACCTGCAATGCAATTTGCCCGGGATGGGTTCTTACCCCTCTGGTCCAGAAGCAGGTGGATGCGCGCGCGGAACGCGATGGGATTTCTAATGACGAGGCCAAAATAGCCCTGGTTTCAGAGAAGCAGCCTTCAGGTGAATTCGTGGCTCCAGAGCAATTGGCTGCATTGGCTGTTTTCCTTTGCGGTCCCGATGCCTCTGAAGTGCGCGGAGTAGCCTGGAACATGGATGGCGGCTGGACAGCCCAGTAACCCCAAGGGAGGGGTGATTCAAGGTAATCCCCCCATCTTCATGCCCAAACAAAATTGCCAGAATCGTCTATAGTTAGTGCAAATATGGCTGCTATGGCTATTTGTTAACTCGATTTACAAGGAAAAAATGATGGAACATACATTACCTCAGTTACCTTACGCATTAGATGCGCTTTCACCATTTATCTCAAAAGAAACTCTCGAGTTTCACTATGGCAAACATCACCAAACCTACGTAACCAATTTAAATAATTTGATTAAAGGTACTGAGTTTGAAAATGCTTCCCTAGAAGACATCGTTAAAAAATCTGCTGGCGGTGTTTTCAATAACGCCGCTCAAGTATGGAACCATACTTTTTACTGGAATAGCATGAAGCCAAATGGCGGTGGCGCTCCAACTGGCCCATTGGCTGATGCAATTAATGCGAAGTGGGGCTCTTTTGATAAGTTCAAAGAAGGGTTCACAAAGTGCGCAGTAGGTACCTTTGGATCTGGTTGGGCATGGTTGGTTAAGAAAGCTGATGGCTCACTTGATTTGGTTTCAACTAGCAATGCAGCTACACCACTGACTACTGATGCCAAAGCTTTGCTGACTTGTGACGTTTGGGAGCATGCTTATTACATTGATACTCGCAATGCTCGTCCAAAGTACTTAGAAAATTTCTGGAATGTAGTGAATTGGGATTTTGCTAGCGAGAATTTTGCTTAATTCTCGCTAATACATTCATTTCCATTAGAAAGTACTTATGTCATCCATCTTTACCTCATTGGGGCGCACAGTTTTCGCTGGCTTTGTGCTTCTTGCCTTAATTGTTTTGGCTTTAGGTGCAAACCTCAGCTCAATTGAGTTGCCGTTCTTGTTCCGCTGGATTCACGTGATGGTTGGCGTGATGTGGATTGGCTTGCTCTGGTACTTCAATTTTGTGCAGATTCCTTCTATGCCAAAAATCCCGGATGAGCAGAAGCCTGCTATTGGCAAAGTAATTGCTCCAACAGCCTTGTTTTGGTTCCGCTGGGCAGCTTTATTTACCGTTGTTAGCGGTTTAATTTTGGCTGTATTGAATGGTTATGCTCATCAAGCATTTACATTGCAAGCGCCATTCCGTGCCATCGGCCTAGGTATGTGGATTGCTTTGCTAATGGCCTTCAACGTTTGGTTCATTATTTGGCCAAATCAAAAACGTGCCCTAGGCATCGTGGCAGTTGAGCCGGACGTTAAAGCCAAGTCAGCACGTGTTGCAATGTTGACTTCACGCTTCAATACGATGCTTTCTGTACCAATGTTGTTTTTGATGGTTGCTCAATCACATAACTCAACTTGGTTTGTTATCGTTTGATAAATAGACCGTAGTAGATCATCTAAAAGGCCCGCAGATGCGGGCCTTTTCTTATTCCTAAATCCGTTTGAATGAATAGGCAGGTAGTCGCAAAGACTTGCTTCTATTGCAGGATTGGCGGTAATTCTTTTGTGAGGGCGCCACGTTGCGCCGTCGCGGATCCAAGCAAAGCAAAGCCAAGTAATTTTCCATCGCTTGATTCAAAGCGGGCCTCGAGGCCGCCTTCCACGGGAATAATCTTCCAATCGCCAACCGCACCCTTTGCTGGTGGCGAAACAATGGTCGGTAGTGAAGGTGTCTTCACCATCACTGGCATGGCGGGGTAGGTGAGGGCTGCTGCCTGTCCAAGCAAGTTTGGCGCCAAAGCGCGCGCTGCCTGCATGATAGGCATGACATAAGGTAAAACCAAGCCATCCACTTCAGCACAGTCGCCAATAGCAAATACATTTTTAGCGCTAGTTTCTAGTTGGCGATTAACGGTGATGCCTGCGCTCGTGGCAATTCCAGCGGCCTTAGCCAACTCTAGTCTAGGCTTTAGACCAACAGCCGATAGAAACACATCGCTAGTAATTGTCGATCCATTAGCAAGGGTGATTGTGAGGGAGTCTGCGTTACGATCGATCGATTGCACGGTAGTAGCAAAGTGCCAGCGAACTCCAGCATCACTTAGCTTCTCTTGCAGAGCTTGTGCTGCCGCCTCGGGAAGTAGTCGACCCAGAGCCTGTGGCGCCAAATCAATCACATCAACTTCGTAAGAACCTAAAACTAAATCATTTGCAAACTCACAGCCAATGAGTCCAGCCCCAAGAATGGCAATACGTTTTTTGCCTTCAATCGTTTTACGAAACTGGGCATATTCCTCAAGATCATTAACGGTGATTACTTCATTAGCTGCATTGCCCTGTAAAGGTAGGCGAATTTGATCTGCGCCTAAGCCCAGCACCAACTTACCGTAAGGAATGTTTCCTTTGGAAGTTGTAATTATCTGGGCGGCAGTATCAATTGCTGTGACATCAGCATCACCCAGAATAGTCATCTCCAACTGCGTTGCCATTCCTTCAGCATTTGTAGAGACTAATTGCTCTGCTGATTTATTGCTGGCGAGGGCGGTAGAGAGCATAGGCTTCGAATAGAAGTAGCCTGGCTCCCGAGTCACTAGCGTAATGGGTGCAGTCTTGTCGAGTTTGCGAAGTTCACGAACAAGGGTATATCCAGCTAAGCCGCTACCAATGATGACTATTCCTGATGGTGATGCTTGATTCTGTTGATCCAAAGCTGAACTCCCTAGTAATGCGGTTATACGATTGATGTAAGTTTTGAATTAAGAAACTTGAACCATTTCAAAGTCAGATTTTGCTACGCCACAGTCTGGGCACTCCCAATCTTCAGGAATGTCGGCCCAAGCAGTGCCAGCAGGAATGCCTTCTTCCGGTAAGCCCTTTGCTTCGTCATAGATGAAGCCACATACGATACATTGCCAAGATTTCATGATATTTCCTTAAAGATAATTCGATCAGTTTAAATTTAATTCCGTTTTATTTCCGAAGTGGCTTAGGATGCCGCAAATACTTTTGCCTTTTCTAAGGCATTTTTGTAGTGATTAGCATGACGCTCCTCTACATTGGCCAAGGCTGCAAACCGTTTGGCCGCCTTTGCCAGCATTGCCTGAAACTGCTCGGAGTGTTCTTTTGACTCGGCAATTTGCTCATCGATTTCAGCTACAGCTGCTGTATTGCCCTCTTCTACTGCTGTTTTACGAAAGTTTGGGTACATTTCTGTGTATTCATAGGTTTCACCCTCAATCGCAATTTCTAAGGCGCGCTGCGGGGTAATCGAGCTAGCGGGATAGAGTAGGTCGAGATGGCCAAAAGCATGCATGACTTCTTGATCTGCAGTTGCCTCAAAGATTTCGGCCGTATCAATATCGCCTGCAGCACGTGCTAATTTAGCAAAATAGCGATACTTAATATGTGCCATGGATTCACCCGCAAATGCGGATTCCAAGTTTTGGATGGTTTTAATTTCTGGGCGAGCCATTTTCATTCCTTTTTATTTATGTTGGTCAGTGATGTTTAAACACCATGGAATGAATTCTGAACCTCAAATGATGATCAGTCCAATAAATAATAATGATATTATTTATCTAATAAATTGATTATAGGGACATCTACAGATTATGGCTGCTCTACCTTCATTGCGTCAGCTTCGCTATTTTGTAGCAATTGCTCAAGAGCTTAATTTCACCCGAGCAGCAGAAGTCTGTTTCGTGGGCCAATCCACTTTGAGTGCAGGCTTAAAAGAGCTTGAGGATGGCCTGGGCATCCGCTTGGTGGAGCGGGATCGTCAAAATGTAGCAATTACACCGATCGGCCTTGAGATTCTGGAGAGGGCGAAGACGATCTTAGCTTCATCCCAAGATTTGGTGGAATACGCCGATGCTGCAGGCAAGCCCATGGCTGGGACTATTCGCCTCGGTGTGATCCCAACCATCGCACCATTCTTACTCCCAAATGTGATGCCAGATATTCGGACCCGCTTTCCGAGTCTGAAGATTGCCTTGCGCGAGGACCTGACGGCCAATCTTTTAACTAGATTGGCTGAGCATCAATTGGATTTCATTTTGATTGCCTTGCCCTATGAGACCTCAGGTTTATTGGTTAAAGAATTATTTGATGATGAGTTTTGGCTGGTTGCCAGGGAAGATGATCCAGCACTCAAGGGCAAGGAGATTTATCTGCCGGCAAAAATGGCGGAGAGACTACTACTTTTAGAAGAGGGGCACTGTTTACGCGAACACACATTGCAAGCTTGCAAGCGCTCAGATATTCGCAAAGCGGACGGTATGGAAGCCACGAGCTTACTAACACTGCTACAGATGGTGGACTCCGGAATGGGAATTGCATTGTTGCCAGAGATGGCGGTGAGGGGTGGTTTATTAAATGGCACTAGCTTGGAAGCTCGTCCATTGGCACCGCCTGCTCCTAAGCGAGTGATTGCCTTGGTAGCTCGTTCATCCACGGCTCACATAGAGGAGTTCCAAGCATTTTCTGATTGCATTCAGGAGAGATTCAAGAAGGGCGCCAAGAGTAGTCGTGGCGCGGTGAAGGGCTTACGCAAGGATTAAGCTGTGCTCAGCAAGAATGCACCATTCTTGCTACAGTCCATGATCAAATAATTTATCAGTAAAAAAGAAAGAGTCTCATGTCCGGAAAAGAAATCATGTTTACCCCTGTCAAGCTTGGCTCTATTGAGTTAAAGAACCGTCTGGTGATGGCACCGCTAACAAGAATGCGCGCTATCGATGGGGATGTGCCAAGTCCTTTGGCAAAAACATACTACCAACAAAGAGCAAGTGCTGGCCTCATCATCAGCGAAGCAACACAAATTTCCCCAATTGGAAAAGGCTATCCTGCCACCCCTGGAATTTATTCTGCTGAGCAAACTGCCGCATGGAAAGATATCGTCGATGCTGTTCACGCGAAGGGCGGCAAGATGGTTGCCCAACTCTGGCATGTGGGTCGTATTTCTCATTCCTCATTACATCCTGAGCAGGGTGCCCCTGAAGCGCCTTCTGCAATTGCACCTGCTGGTCAGACCTATGGCGCCGATTGGAAGTTGCATGACTATGAAACTCCTAAAGCAATGACGACTGAAGATATTGCGCTCCTATTAAAGGATTTTGAATTGGCTGCGGCTAATGCAAAAGCGGCGGGTTTTGACGGTATAGAAATTCATTCCGCAAATGGTTATCTGCTGGATCAATTTTTACAAGACAAAACCAATCAACGTACTGATGAGTATGGCGGCTCTATCGAAAACCGTGTGCGTCTATTGGGCGAGGTGATTGAGTCGGTTGCTAAGGTATTCCCAAGCGACCGCATCGGTGTCCGACTTTCACCTTATGGTAGTTTTAACGATATGGCCGATAGCGATCCTATCGCTTTGTTTAATGCCGTCATTCAAAAGCTTAATGGCTACCAGTTATCCTATGTACACATGATTGAACCGCGTTCAACGACTGCGGGTGGTAACGATCAGATTGATGCGGGCGCCCCAATCACTTCTGAGATCTTCCGAAATGCATACAAAGGTAAATTCATTAGTGCTGGTGGATATGACCAAGCTATGGGAGAGGCTGTTCTTGAAGCTGGCTTAGCCGATGCAGTTGCTTATGGTCGTTTGTATATTGCCAACCCAGATTTAGCTGAGCGCTTTGAGCGGGGTGCTGCACTCAATGCCTACAACCGTGCAACGTTCTACGGTGGAGCAGAAGTAGGGTATACCGACTACCCAACGCTCTAATCTAAATAACTATTTATAGGGCCTCTATCGAAAGATGGGGGTCTTATTTTTTGTCTTCGGGATCTTTCAATAGATCGTAGTGGTTCGCAACGAGTAGGAGTGCAATCGATGCGCAACCCATGGCAAAGAATTGCCATTGATGCAACATGGCAGTTCCGATTACCGTCATTAGGATGGTCCAGCCAACCGCCATCTTGGCTTTTTTGCTTAAGGGTTTCATATATCGGAATTCCAGTAAAAATTATCTAACGGAAAGTCTGGCTCTGGCGCTCAGCTCATTTGGGGCTCCGCGCTTATCGATCTGAGAAAGTCTAAGGGCCTCTTGCTCAAAATCAATTTGAGCTGGATGAAATTCAATATTGCCCAAGTGAATGACGTAAGTCCATACCAATTCACGGCCTCTATCTTTGTATACATCTACAACGCGCTTCATTTTTTACCGCCCATGGTGAGTGCCGAGCTATGACCGGCGTTCATATTGTGTTTTAAATCAATCAAATTTCGTGGATCGATACGAATCACGCCACCACGAGGGCTATCGATGTCTGCAATCAAAAAGAAAGAGATGGCAATCATCGTTGGAAAAATCATAAAGAGGCCGACATTGCGCTTAAAGTTTCTTGCGCCAAAGCCTACTAACATATTGGCGCCAATCGCGATTGCCGCCATTAACCACCAGGCAGCGGTCGGGATACGATTCCACCAGGCAGCCTGAGTGTATCCATGGGAATTAATCACATCATTCATCCCTGAGATGACTAGCGCAGTAGTGGGTGTTGATTGTGTACGTGCAACAGGGAGTAACTCATTCCACATGGCATTCTCTAGTGCAATCGTACGCTGCGTAATTTGCCTAGCAGTTTCATGATCCTGCTTGGAATAGAACAAGATACGCTGATCCAGGTATTCGTTCAGCAAGCCTTTAATGGTCTCTGCAGTTTTGCTGGGCAGAAGATCTGCCCTTAAAAACTCAGTACCAATTGCATTTGCCTCAGCCTCTTCATAAGTCTGTCTTAAGTCATATCGAGCAATGGCCATAGAGAAGGTAAAGCCAATGATCAAACCCAGCAGAGTGAGTGTGGCCGTCTGGATGATTCCTAAATCCGCCGAGGTCTCAGTATCCTTTGTGCGGTACTTGCTCAATACGGCGTTACCAAACCACACTGAGCCCGAAAGGACTACAGCGGAAATGGCAAATACTAATTCAGGAGAGTTGGCTAAGTGTGGGATATTAAAAAGTTCCTGGATACAAAATATCTTTAGTCACATTCTGAATATCACGATGTCCTGTAAACGCCATCGTGATATCCAATTCATTGTGAATAATGTCGAGGCATTTAGTCACGCCAGCTTCGCCCATGGCACCCAAGCCATAGAGGAAAGGGCGGCCAATCATCGTACCGCGTGCACCAAGTGCCCAAGCTTTCAATACGTCTTGTCCAGACCGAATACCGCCATCCATCCAAACCTCAATATCCTTGCCAACCGCATTAACGATGCCAGGCAAAGCTTTGATGCTAGAGATGGCGCCATCTAATTGACGGCCACCATGATTGGAAACAATCAAGGCATCGGCGCCGGAGTTTGCAGCAAAGCGCGCATCCTCTTCGTCCAAGATGCCTTTAATGATTAACTTGCCACCCCAGAGTTTTTTAATCCACTCCACATCATCCCAGCTTAGGCCTGGATCAAACTGTTCGGCAGTCCAAGAGGAGAGGGAGGACATATTGCCAACACCAGTAGCGTGACCAACAATATTGCGAAAGGTTCTGCGAGGAGTCATTGTCATGCCCATGCACCAGCGTGGCTTGGTCATCATGTTGATCATGTTGGCAATGGTCAGCTTTGGAGGTGCAGACAAACCATTTTTTAAATCTTTATGGCGTTGTCCCAAAATCTGTAAATCCAACGTCAATACAAGGGCAGAGCACTTGGCAGCTTTGGCGCGTTCAATGAGGCGCTCAATAAAGCCACGGTCTTTCATGACATAGAGCTGAAACCAAAACGGTTTAGTGGTGCGTTCTGCCACATCCTCAATCGAGCAAATACTCATGGTGGATAAGCAGAAGGGAACACCAAACTTTTCAGCGGCACGGGCGGCCAGGATTTCACCATCGGCGTGTTGCATACCAGTCAAACCAGTTGGTGCAAGTGCTACAGGCATTGCGACCTCTTGACCCACCATGGTTGTTTTGGTCGTGCGGTTGGTCATGTCTACGGCAACGCGCTGACGCAGTTTGATCTTCTGAAAATCCGATTCGTTGGCTCGGTAGGTAGATTCAGTCCATGAGCCAGAGTCTGCATAGTCATAGAACATCTTAGGGGTGCGTTTTTGGTGCAGAACTCGTAAATCTTCAATATTGGTGATGATTGCCACTAAAACCCCCTTTGTATATTGCCAATGCCAGATGTCTGGCGCTAATTTAAGCTCTATCTTAGCAATACCAGGCAATTTGTTTCTACAATGCGTAGGCAAAGCCCTTCTTGGGGCTCAAAATACCTATTTATTCACCTAAATCCTCCTGAATGCCTCAAATACCCCTGTCGACCGTCTTTTATTTAACGCTAGCTACTTTGCTTTGGGCGGGTAACGCGATCTCTGGACGGGTATTGGTGGGAAGTATTTCTCCAATCACCTTAAGTGCAGTTCGTTGGGGTCTGGCAGCTCTTATGTTGCTTCCTTTAGGCTGGAAGGTATTGAAGCCGAGCAGTGCCCTCTGGCAAAACAAAGGTCGCTTCTTAGTCTTGGGTCTTTTGGGTGTGGGTAGCTATAACGTGCTGCTCTATCTTGCCCTGCAAACCTCTACTGCAATTAATGTCACGCTCATTGGTGCCAGCATGCCGATTTGGATGCTCTTTATCGGCGCCGTTTTTTACAAGGTGAGGCCAACGCTGCTGCAGATGCTAGGTGCAGTTGTTTCTTTGGTGGGGGTTACCATTGTTCTGACGCGTGGCGAGCCTACCAGTCTGCTGAGTATGGAAGTGGTAATGGGTGATTTACTCATTATGTTGGCCACAATTCTTTGGGCTTTCTACAGCTGGATGATTAGCCGTCCAGGGGAGAGTACTGAACGGCAATGGCCATGGGCTGAGTTCTTGATGGCCCAGGTCTTAATTGGTTTTATGTGGACGATGTTGTTTGAGGGTGCTGAGATTGTCACGGGACATGCCTTTATTGATCTCAACTACTGGACTGGCGCATTGATCATTTTTGTAGCAATTGGGCCATCATTAATTGCTTATCGATGCTGGGGTTTGGGGGTCAACGGTGCCGGTCCAACCGTAGCGGCATTCTTTGCCAACCTCATTCCCTTATTCACAGCATTACTCTCGGCGGCTATTTTGGGTGATCCACCCCAGCTTTTTCATGGCCTGGCTTTTGCCCTCATTGTTATCGGAATACTGGTCTCCTCTACGGCTAAAAAAAGTAGTTAACCCATCTCATTTGCTCGAAAAGCCCATTTTCAGAGGCTGAGTACCCAAACAGCACTAAATCAGTATCATTTAGGGCTAACCACACGATTTACTAGGAAATTACTATGCCAGGCTTACTCCCGAATGTTGATCCAGACGGTTTATTAGAGTTTTCGGTTGTTTACACAGACCGCTCGCTGAACCACATGTCTGAAGAATTCAAAAAAGTCATGGTGGACATCTCTAGTGTCCTGAAGGATGCTTATAACGCTAGCTCGGCTGTCATCGTTCCGGGTAGCGGCACTTTCGGTATGGAAGCAGTTGCCCGCCAATTTGCTAACAATGAAAAGTGCCTTGTATTGCGCAACGGTTGGTTTAGTTATCGTTGGACTCAGATTTTTGATCTGGCCAATATTACTCAGGACGTTACTGTCATCAAAGGTAAGCAGTTAGAAGATACTGCGCAGGGTGTTTTTGCTCCAGCACCGATTGAAGAAGTAGTGGCCTTCATTAAGAAAGAAAAGCCAGCAGTTGTTTTCGCTCCTCATGTGGAAACCTCTGCCGGAATTATTTTGCCGGATGACTATCTCAAAGCGGTTGGTGAAGCAGTTCGTTCAGTCAATGGTTTATTTGTGCTGGATTGCATCGCTTCAGGTGCAATGTGGGTAGATATGAAGGCTTGCAATGTTGATGTGGTGATTACTGCACCTCAAAAAGGTTGGAGTAGTTCACCTTGCTGTGCCTTGATTGCCATGGGCGATAGAGCACGTGAGCGTATTGAGTCCACACAGAGCAGCAGTTTCTCCATGGACCTCAAGAAGTGGCTCCAAATTATGGAAGCGTATGAAAAGGGTGGTCATGTGTATCACACCACTATGCCAACAGACGCACTCAAAATCTTGCGCAATGTAATGAAAGAAACTCAGGCCTTGGGATTTGCTGCACTGAAAGCGAAGCAACAGGAGTTGGGTGACAAGGTTCGCGCTTTATTGGTATCGAATGGCTATCACTCAGTTTCAGCAAAAGGCTTTCAGTCTCCTGGCGTAGTAGTGAGCTACACCAAGGATCCAGATATTCAATCAGGTAAGAAATTTATTGCGCTGGGTTTGCAGACTGCTGCTGGCGTGCCATTGCAGTGTGATGAGCGCCCAGACTTCCGCACTTTCCGAATCGGTTTGTTTGGCCTAGAGAAGTTGGCTCATGTTGACCGTACTGTTGGTCATCTTGCAGCAGCTCTAGAAAAAATTACTGAGACTGAAGTCCAACCAGCTTAAGTGGCAAAAAAGAGTAAGAAAAAAGAGTAATTAGAAAGCCGTCTTAGGACGGCTTTTTCATTGCCTCTAGCGCCAAAGGGTTGGGGGTAGCTTCACCTACCTTAGTGAGTACATTCGTATCCAGATGATGAAAGGGCTCATCTTGACCTTTGATCATCATGACCGTGTCTTGCTCGTACGACCAAGTGCCATCTTCCAAAATGGTTACCATGATGCGGTACTCAATGGTTTTAAATGCGTAGTCCAAGAAAGGGCTTGAAGAGATCCCAGCAGTTGGATCATCAATTTTGGCAACGCATTCAAACTGGGTTGCGCTAGCAGAGGCTTTTCCTGTTGCCATCGTGATCATGCCGCGAGGAATCGTAAGGGTGTGAACAATGGATCCAGTTGCAGGCTCCCAAAGCCAATAGCCAACTTGATCATGATAGGTTTTGACTTGATCTGGCTTGGTGATGTGCAGGTGATAGCGCAGGCCATAAAACAACTGTGGCCCATTTGTTTGCGGATCAATTGGCTGCATCTCAATACGCTCGGTATAAACCTGCTTCTTTGGACCTTCAGCTTTGGGCTTAATGTCTAATCCCCGCTGACCTTCCCAGATCCCAGCAAGACGGGTAAGGGGCCCTAGGTTTTCGAGGGTATTGATTGAGTATCCCTGGGGCTCTGTATAGATATCAGCGGGAAAAGAGTTCATGCGGACGCCTTGGTTAAATGGAGCATTAATGGCAAATAATTGAGTATTATCAAATTATCCACAAACCTTATGGAGTCTCAAATGAATACTCGCTTTGCAAAACTCACTTTGGCCACACTCATTTCCGCCTCTATTGGTTTATCACCGCTGACCGTGATGGCGGCCGATCCAGCACCAGCTCCTGCGCCAGCGGCAGCTCCAGCAGCAACGCCTGCTACTCCAGCACCTGCAGCTCAGCCAGAGAAGGCTGCTAAGAAGTCTAAGAAGCAGGCTAAGAAGGATAAAAAAGCAGAGAAGAAGGCTAAGAAGAAATCAAAGAAAAAAGCTAAAGCCGCACAAGAGCCTGCAGCAGCTCCGCAGCAATAAATTCCTGGTAATTAAGTTAGGGGGTCGGATCCCTCAAGGTCTAAGGGCTTTGTGGAATTTAACCCCTTTTGCTTTTCTGGCGGATTGTTGCGTACCAGTAGCCACATTGCCCCCATCACCAAACTCATCCCGCCCACCTGAATCCAGGTGATTGGTTCAGACAACACAATCCAGCCCATAAATAGCGTTGAAACGGGGCCCAGTATTCCGGCTTGTGCAACGAGGGGTGAGCCGATGCGATTAATCGCAATCATGATTAACAGCATCGGAATGACGGTACACAGACTGGCGTTAAGTAGGCTGAGCCAATAGATCTGATGAATCTGTACAAATACGGCCGCAGGATCGTAAATCAGAATTTGAATCACGCTGAGAAGCGCAGATGCAGAACTGGCGTAGACCACTAAGCGCACGCTACCTACGCGCTTTACCATTTCTCCGGAACCAATCATGTAGATTGCATAGGAGCATGCGCTGGCAAAAACCAGCAACATGCCGAGCACGGCCAAAGAACCCGTCGAGCTGGCATCCTGAATGAAGACCACAATCACGCCAAGATATCCAACAACAAGCGCATACCATTGCAAGCGACTAATGGATTTATTCAGTACAAAATAAGAAATCAATAAGACGATAGTAGGGGTGAGGTAAAGAACAATTCGCTCCAGTCCTACTGAGATATATTGCAGCCCTAGAAAGTCTAGGTAGCTTGAAAGAAAGTAACCCATAAATCCCAAGGCAAATATCTTGATCTGATCTCGCCAAGTTAGCGGACTCATGGCTTGTCTGCGTGCTTGCCACCAGTAAATTCCCCAGAAAAGAGGGAGGGCCATCAGCATCCGTAAGGCAATTAAAGTCTCTGCATTTGCACCATAGCCAAATGCGAGCTTGATCAGAATCGCTTTTCCTGAAAACAGGACTGAGCCTAAGCCGGCCATAAAGAGGCCATACACATAACGACGATGTTGCAGAATTCCGCTAGCTGATTGCATGCTGTTTTATAACAGCTTATTCAGAAGACTCCGCATCTCCAAAATGACCTCTGAGGGAGTAAGCCCAATCGGACCAATGTGCTTGGCCACCAAACTATCTGCAGCGGATGCATGGAGTTGAACCCCAAGACAGCCAGCCTCCCACAGATTGAGATTGTGCTGCAGTCCTTGGGCAGCAATCGCCGCAATCGTGCCGGTTAACACGTCACCCATTCCGCCAACAGCCATACCGGGATTGCCTTCTGTGCATTGCACTGCTAAATGAGTAGGAGAAGCAATCAACGTATGTTGGCCTTTGAGAACCACAATGGAGTTGGTGAGGCTCACTAAGTCAGATAGGGCTCCAAGGCGATTTGCCTGGATATCCGAGGCTGTCCTGTTTAGAAGATGTGCAGCTTCACCAGGATGCGGAGTCAAAATACTCATGCCCGGAAGTACTTGATTACGTTCCTTCAGTAGATCTAGATATTCAGGGGTATCAGCAATGAGATTGAGCGCATCGGCATCGATCACTAGTGGAGCTTTTGGGTAGCGCAGAGAGGCTATCAGCCAATCCCTAGCTAGCGCAGAAAAACCTAAGCCAGGTCCAATCGCAATCACATCAGGTGCGGTAGCTTCTAATTGTTCTTGTGCATTAAAGCTGGCCAAGCGAACCATGAGCTCAGCCTGTTCTGGCATGGCATGGGCGGCTGTCGGATCGAGCATTTCTAAAATGGTCCAGCCAGCTCCTAAGTGGAGTGCTGCGCTACCAGATAACATCAGGGCGCCAGCCATACCAGGTGCACCACCAATCAGTAGGACTTTGCCGGCATTTCCTTTGTGTTCTGAGGGGGCTCGCTTAAGACGAGTGATAAGCTCGAGAGATCTCAGTTCGGTAGGGGGATTCATTTGAATAGTATCGCTCCAATGAGTGGCTTAACAATGGATTTTATCGGGAGTATCCTGTAGCAATGAAAATACAATTTCTTGGTGCTGCAGGTGAGGTTACTGGTTCGAGGCATTCTGTTGAGGCTGTTGTGGGTGGTCGTGAAGTCCGCTTCATGGTGGACTTTGGTATGTTTCAGGGCGGGCGCGAGGCCACCGCAAAGAATCTTGAGCCTTTACCGTTTCCGCCTAAAGAAATTGATTTCGTCGTGCTAACACATGCACATATTGATCACAGCGGTTTATTACCTAGACTCTGTGCCCAAGGTTTTGCTGGCCCCATTTATTGCACTGATGCGACATTTGAGTTGCTAAAAATTATGCTCCCCGATAGCGCGCATTTGCAGCGCTCCGATGTAGAGCGGGCAGAACGTAGACAAAAGGCGGGCAAGTGGCGCGGTGAGCTACCAGTGGCTTTGTACTCCATGGAGGAGGCTGAGCTTGCTCTTGGGCAATGTCAAATACTCCCTTATGGAAAAACGCTAGAACTGGGCCAGGGTATTCATCTCGAGTTTCAGAATGCGGGCCATATTCTAGGATCGGCAATTGCCGTGATCGATGTTACCGAAGACCATGCCAAGAAAAAGCGCTGTGTATTTTCTGGGGATATTGGCATGAAGGGAAAGCTATTGATGCCCGATCCCACTAGGATCGAACAGGCAGACGTGGTGGTAGTGGAGTCAACCTATGGTGATCGACTACATAAAACTTTGGCAGATACCGAGTCTGAATTAATTGATGTCGTAACTAGCACCTTAAGTGCGCATGGCAATATTGTGATCCCCGCATTTGCTGTGGGTCGTACTCAGGAGATTTTGTTTCTATTAATTGATTTGGTGAAGCGCAATTTGTTGCCTCATCTGAGTATTTGGGTTGACTCTCCAATGGCAACCGCCGCTACCCATTTGACTCAGCATTTCTTTTCGCAGTTAGACAAAGAGTCACAGTCAACTTTTGAATGGTTCAAAAAGAACCCAGGTGCAGTGGATCTGAGGTTCATAGCAGACGTAGAAGAATCTAAGGCACTAAATAAAATCAAGGGTGGGGCAATTATTATTTCAGCAAGTGGTATGTGTGATGCAGGGCGCATTGTTCATCATCTGCAGAATAATTTGCCGCGCGCACAAAATGCAATTGTGATTACTGGATTTCAGGCTTATGGCAGCTTAGGTCGTCGCTTGGTAGATAAGGCGGCCAAGGTTCGCCTCTTCGGTGAAGAAGTTGCGGTTCGCGCTTCGATTCATACAATTGGTGGCTTATCCGCCCATGCGGATCAGGCTGGATTATTGGATTGGTTGCGAGGTTTTAAATCAGCGCCGCAATCCGTATTTGTAGTTCATGGAGAGCCCGAGGCTTCTGCCGTCTTGGCTCAATCCATCCGGGAAGAGTTAGAGTGGAAGAATGTCATTATTCCAGAGCGCTTACATACCTACACTCGCTGATTCTTAATCAGCTACTTTAGCGCCTTGAACCTTATGGCGAAGCATTGCATCGGCAATAAATCCAGATGCTTTGAGTTCTTGAATCACGCTACTGAGGTAGGCGGTTATTTTTTCAAAATCGACCCGTGCTTTAGGCGTACCAATGGCCTGATTGATCACCATAAATCTACCGGGCAGCATGCGTAAACCTTCGTAACGTTGCGCATCACTCTCTAATTGCTGCTTCACGCCGGCGGCAACGTTTCCGGACCCAGACATAAAGTCATCTACTACTGCTTGAGAATTGGCGGAACGTAGCAGGCTGGCTTGTTTGATTTCACGGGTAAGGTAAAGATCGTAGGCGCTGCCTTTGCCAACAACAATCTCATTACCAGCAGCATCAACATCTTCATTCGTCATCAATGGCGAGCACTCCTTGACCATATAAGCGCCTTCAATCTGGATGTATGCAGGGGTGTAACTGATGTCGGCCCCACGAACAGGGTCAATTGCCACAAACACCAAATCCACATCCCCCGCTTTAACTGCATCAACGGTAGCCCCAGCCATTTGATAGCAGGTAAAAGTAATTGGAAGCTGTAGCTGACTTGCAATGTAATTTGCTATGTCAACAGTAATTCCTTTGGGGGCATCCCCATCTAGGCTGGCCAAAAGAGGGTTACCTAAATTGATGCCCACTCGCAAGCTACCTGTTGGGGCAAAAGAACTGAGCAATGAAGGGTCAAGTCTATTCATGTGAGAGAGGGGTGAATAAAAATAGTTACAAAAAAACCGCGGCGAACCGCGGCTTATTTTTCTCGAGAAGAGATTACTTCTTAGCGTCAGCTGCTGGAGCTGCTGCAGGTGCAACTGGAGCTGCAGGAGCATCTTTCTTAGCTTCTTCCATGTGTGCTGCTTCAGCACCATGCTTCTCGCCACCCATATCAATGTCGCCGTCGCCTTTGAGGAGTAAATAGGCTGTGGCACCAACTAATACTAGTACCATGATGATGATTGAACGGTTGCTCATTGCTTTTCCTTCGGTTTGGTTAATATCTTCCAATATTAACTCCTGAAGCGCTGGCGGTAAATCCGAATAAGCCCTAGATACCCAATTAATGCAATATTCTAGGTAGTAATACTGATTTAGAAGCGATCTTCCTTGGCTTCATTGGCTCAGTGATAATGATCGGAATTCAAGGTAGGCCACTCTTAAAGCTTGGAATAAAGGTGCAAATATGAGTCCAAGACTCCCAGTAAATAACTCTCAAACGATCACTGATTTTCTGAATCTCCAGAAAAGCCAAATGGCGGAAGACACTTCTGAAGACTCGTATCGATTTGCTTTTGATGATCAGGCCTTTTTAGCGCGCCGCGAAACTTTAGGTCTGCGCTTTCAGCTGGAGTTATTGAAACCGGAAATACTCCTGCATGAGCGTGGCATTGAGCACACGATTACCGTCTTTGGATCCACCCGCTTTGTGAGCTCTGAAAAAGCGCAGGAGTTGGAAAAGAATGCAAAAACACCGGAAGCCATAGCTGAGGCTAAACAAGCATTGCTTCACTGTAAGTACTACGATTCTGCAAGAGAATTTGGAGCAATCGTTGCAGGCTATAACGCCACCCAATCTGAAGATCGGAATAAATTACATATTGCTACCGGCGGTGGCCCTGGAATTATGGAGGCTGCAAATCGTGGTGCTTTTGAGGCTGGGGATCAGAGTATTGGTTTTAATATCAGCTTGCCGAGAGAGCAGCATCCCAACCCCTATCTCACTCCGGGCTTAAGTTTTCGCTTCCATTATTTCGCTATTCGCAAAATGCATTTCATGCTTAGGGCGAGGGCGATTGTTGCTTATCCGGGAGGCTTCGGCTCTTTTGATGAGTTGTTTGAGGTTTTAACCTTGATGCAAACCAAAAAGGTGGAACGTTTTCCAATCATCTTGGTGGGCAAGACGTTTTGGCAAGAGGTTGTTAGCTTCAAGCAGATGCTGGAGTATGGGGTGATAGACAAGGTAGATATGGATTTAATCCACTTTGTAGAGACTGCCCCAGAGGCTTGGACGGTGATTCGCGACTGGTACCAGTTGGCCTAAATACGCATGAGAACTGTAAAATAGGCACTCAGACACTATGACTATCTCTAATACCGTACACCTGACCTCCGAACTAGATCTGCCGGCCTATTTATTCGGCATTGCTATGCTTTTAGTTGTGATGCTGGTACATGGAGTGGCCTTGCTTCAAATTGCAAAGCGCTACGAGGTAAAGTCCTTTTTGTATCTTTCAGAGCATAAGTACTCTTCGGTGGCTTTCGTGTTTTATGTCAGCGTACTGTGTTTATTTTTGATCCATATCTTTGAGATCATTCTTTGGGGAATTTCATTAAGAGCATTTAATCTCTTGCCAAACTTAGGTGAGAGCATTTTGTTTAGTGGCAGCACCTATACAGCGATGGGCTTTATGGACGACCTCCTGCCAAGTGGCTGGAAGATGTTGGCGGTCATTATTGCCTTCTCCGGAATGTTTGCTTTTGCTTGGACTGCATCCGTCATGATCTCCATGACTAAGAATTTTCGTCAAGCCTATACCCGTTTGCACATGCAAAAACTTCAGCTACCGTCTGAAGTCATTGAGCGCTTTAAGTAAGTAATGAGTAAAACATGGGATGCCATCGTCATCGGTGGTGGTGCAGCTGGGCTATTTTGCGCTGGCGTTGCTGGCCAGCTGGGTAAAAAAGTATTGGTACTGGACCATGCCGACATCTTGTGTGAAAAAATTCGTATCAGTGGTGGAGGTCGATGTAACTTCACCAATTTACACAGCAGTCCAGCAAATTTCCTTTCCTTAAATCCGAACTTTGTAAAAAGTGCTTTAGCTCGCTACCCCGCAAAAGAGTTCATTAAGCTAGTGCAGTCTTATCGTATTGCCTATCACGAGAAGCATCAGGGGCAACTATTTTGTGATGACTCTGCCAAACAGATCATCGAGATGTTGCTAGGGGAGTGCGCTAAGGGAGGTGTTGATATTCGTCATCCGGTTACGGTGGAGTCGATATCCAATGAAGCTGGCGCATGGATTGTGAAAACCAGTGCTGGTACAGAAAGATCCAAGTCTATCGTGATGGCAACAGGTGGCTTGCCGGTTCCTGCAATTGGCGCAACAGCTTATTCCTTGGATATTGCTGAGCAATTTGGATTGAAGGTAGTTGATCCACGTCCTGCATTGGTGCCACTGTCATTTACTTCAGGTGAGTTTGATAATTTAATTGAGTTATCTGGCCTCAGTTTGCCGGTTCGTATCGCTTCAGGATCAAAGGGTCATCGCTATGGCGCTTGCCGCTTTAATGAAGATCTACTCTTAACGCATAAAGGTCTTTCAGGGCCCGCAGTGTTGCAGGCGAGTAGCTATTGGGCTGAGGGTGAGGCAATACACATTGATTGGCTTGGTGCCGTGGAGGCCAATGGGCGCTTTACCTGCGATGAGTTATTCGATAACGAGGATAACCGCCTCAAACTTACTGAAAATATCTTAGCCTCGGTGATGCCACTACGCTTAGCAAAAGCGTTTGCTGAACAGAAAAGCCTCTTAGGAAAAAAGTGGGCTGAGGTTTCTAAAAAAGACCGTCAGGCGCTCAAAGAGCTCATCACTAATTGGTCGGTAAAACCCGCAGGAACGCTGGGCTGGAAAAAGGCTGAAGTGATGTTGGGTGGAGTCGATACCAAAGACCTAGATGGGCAAACCATGATGGCTCGTAATCAGCCTGGCCTGTATTTCATTGGTGAGTGTGTTGATGTCACTGGGCACCTTGGTGGCCATAATTTCCAGTGGGCCTGGGCTAGTGGCTTTGCTTGCGCCCAATCCCTTTAAGGATTTCTTAAAAATCCCAGTAATGTATTAGTTTGGCTGGTTTCTCATCCAGTCGGCGGTATTGAAGAAAGACTCTTCTAGCTGAGCGCCAATCTGGCCACCAATACCGCAATCTTCCATCGCACGATACATGCAGGCCAACCATTGATTGCGTTCCTTAAGACCAATCTTAAAAGGCAGATGTCTAGCTCGCAGCATTGGGTGACCATATTTGGGAGAATAGACGTCTGGACCTCCCAGCCATCCCGATAAAAAGAGCTTGAGCTTATCCCTTGAGTTCGTGAGATCTTCAGAGTGCATGGCCCGCAATTCTGCGAAGGGCTCTTCTAGTGCCATCAAATCATAGAAACGGTCGACCAATTCCTCAACCTTTGCAGCGCCACCAATAATCTCGTAAGGGTTTTTTCGTTCACTCATGCCCCAATTTTAATGCCTATAAAGCAGGGAATTGGCAAGTCTCCGTTTTGGGTATAGAGTGGAAGAATGGCTTTACTAGTTACTTAAACCCCTAATACACCTGAAGGAGAGCGGTAATGGATAAAAAAGATATACAAGCATGGCAACAGGAAAAAGCAAAAGAGTTATTTGCGTACTCTCATAAATTGCTGGATGCCGCTAAAGATCTGAGTGCGCACCATCTTGAAGAGATGCAGTGGGGCATGAAAAATGCGATGGAGAGTGCTAAGTCTGCAGCCAAGAATGATCTCGCCAAGCTTAAAGAGTTGCAAGAATCTGCGACAAAGGAAGCCGCAAAGCGCGCAACCGTATATCAAAAGAAGGTGAAGTCCGTTCTAAGAGATATTGGCGAAGATGCAGCTGATGGCACTGAAAAACATCTAGAAAAAGTACGTAGCTCCCTAGTGAGCTGGCTCGAAGATGTGGAAGACAAAATTCCAGGTCATGCTGATAAGCTATCTAAGGTGGTTCACGATATGTCGACTGCAGGACAAAAGATGTTTAAAGAAGGTCGAAAAATTGTGAATCAGGTGGCCGATGCTGCTGAGAAAAACATAGAGGAGCATCTCAGAAAGCCATCCGAAACAAAGAAGAAGTCTAAGTAATTGGACCTCTCGTAAGCTTAGTAGCAAGAAGCCACCCAAGTAGGGTGGCTTTTTTTATACCCAGCCCTGAAGCCAGACATCGGTATCTTTTAGATCGCGCCAGGGAATTAGCTCTGTCTTCTTATCAAATACCGCTTCAATCTCGATAAACTCAATTGCACTCTCAGGAAGCTCTGGAAGAATGACCTTGCTCACTAAAAAATGCTTTCGCTTCTGAATGGGCTTGACCGCCGTCCATTTGGTGAGCAGTAGCTTCTTCGGGTTGAGGGGGTTTTGTTCTTTAGAGGGCATTGCACTGAAATTCATTTGTACTGCTGATGAGTTTTCCTGAGTCAGGGGTGAAGCTGTAGATTGAGTCTTTAGTCTGGGCGGGACACTTTAAATCAAAGTAACTCACGGGGCCTAGACTTCCGCAGTAGTTGTATTGCCAATCCTGAAACTGCATCTGGGCTTTTTTGAGCACCATGGTGGATTTTGATCCAGAGCTATCTACACATGACCAAGTGGTATAGGTTTCTCTTTCGCAAGCCATAAGGCCTATAGACAGAATTACAAGGGTAATTGTTTTATACATAAATATTCTAAGTTGGTGGCGCTAATGCAGCGCCACCAATACGGATTAAAGCACCCAAAAGTGATGGGTGCCATCTTTGCCAAGTTGCTCTACCAAGCCAAACTCCCAGTCTAGATAGGCCTGCATTGCTGCTGGATCTACGCTAGTTCCTTCATAAGGTCGCTTGTAACGATCTAATGGCGGAGATGCTAAGTGAGTCGGACCTTTTTCAATATCGAGGCCGGCATCCATCCAAGCTTTATTGCCACCAGACAATACCAGCACTTCTGATGTTGTTAGGCTTTGAATTTCAGGCGCCGCAAATATAACAAGCTCACCAGTAGTACTAGTGAGTACGTAGCGATTAGCTTTTGGCAATTGTTCTAAGGCCTTCGAAAATTGCGAGCGAAGTGCAAACCAGCTACCAGGAATATGACCCTTCACATAGTTGGCATGCGTACTGAGGTCTACGCAGATGGTGTCCTTGTCATTCTGCAACCATCCTGATAATGTCTTGACATCAACTGTTTGAATCTGAGGTGCCGCTGGAAGTGGGGCAATCCAAGCACCTTTTTCAGTGAGATCTGAAGCTTTGATGTCATCGATAACGTATACATCCCAAGCCATCTGAGCAAGCCATGATGCAGGCATATTGGCTCTCACTCCGCTAGGATCTGACAAAACAATACGGGCACCACGAACAGGGGCGACCATTTCCGTTTCTTGTACCAACTGCCCGCCAGGAGTGGAGCGAAATCCAGGGAGGTGTCCAACTTCGTATTCTTCAGGCGTTCTGGTGTCAAAGAAATACGTCGTTCGCTCAGTTTGGGATTTCCACTGCTCGATATCGGCAAGCTTTACCCGTTTAACTCCGGCTTGATCGGCAACGCTTCGCGCACGGTCAGCTGCGACCATGGCAGTACCTTCACTGACTTCTTTGAATTTGCGACTTTGCCCTTTATCGAGCTCTTGACCAGCTAGAGTCCAGCCAATCGTGCCGTTGCGTAATGCATTTACTTCATTTGGGATGCCAGCATTAATCAAGGATTGGGTGCCGATGATGCTTCGGGTTCGTCCTGCGCAGTTCACAATGATTTTGGTCTTTGGGTTTGGTGCCAACTCAGGCACTCGTAAGACTAACTCAGCACCGGGGACGCTAATCCCGGTAGGGATGCTCATCGTTTGATATTCATCAAAGCGACGGACATCAACGACCACCACATCTTCCTTGTCATCAATTAACTTCTTTACTTCTTGCGCAGATAGGGAGGGTGTATGCCTTTTGGATTCCACAAACTCACCAAAAGATTTACTCGGTACGTTCACATCTTTAAATACTTCACCACCAGCAGCTATCCAGGCTTTAACGCCGCCCTCAAATACAGCAACATCAACATAGCCCAGTGCCGAAAGTCTTTCTGCCGCAAGTTGCGCATCACCTTGACCATCATCCAAGGTGACAATCGGCACATCTTTTCTGGGAAGCTTGCTCAGTGCATCGACCTCAATGCGAGAGAGTGGAAAATTGGCTGCAAATAAAGGATGCTCCTGCGCGTGTGGGTCCTCCTCGCGCACATCCAACAAGGCAACCTCTTCTTTTTTTAGCAGCTTGTTTCTAACAAATGCGTAATCTTGTTTTTTGATCGACATAAATTCTCTTCTGTATTTTTGTTCTTATTGATCTATGTATTAATCTAATTTAGCGTTGGATTTTTTTACTACCTCAGCCCAGCGAACAATCTCTTGGTTGATGTAGTTAGCCAATTCAGGGCGGCTCATTTTTGGAGCGGTAGCACCCATGGATGCCCAACGTTCTTTGATCTCAGGTGAGGCGAGGGCAGTCTGCACTTCGGCACTCATCTTGTCGACGATCTCTTTAGGCGTTCCTTTGATGGCCCACATCGCATACCAGCTATAAACCACAAAGTCTTTGATGCCAAGCTCTTGTGCAGTTGGTACGTTGGGGAAAGCGTCCACACGTTTTTGTGTTGCCACTGCAACAGCAATCAACTGACCGTTTTTGATGAAAGGCGCTGCACCAGCGAGGGTGTCAAACATCATATCCACTTGACCGGCTACCAAATCCTGCAGGGCTGGACCAGTACCGCGATAGGGGATGTGGGTGATGAACAGCTTATTTTGCATCTTAAATAATTCACCAGTCAAATGCTGGGATGTGCCGTTACCAGTTGATGCGTAGTTGTACTTTCCTGGATTCTTACGAATTTCTTCAATGATCGACTTCAGATCATTCTTTGGAAACTTGCTTGGGTTGACCACAATGACATGGGGCACGCTGCCAATGATGGCAACCGGCTCAAAATCTTTGGTGATGTCGTAAGAAAGGTTGGTGTACATGCTTGGGGCAATTGAGTGATGCACTGCGCCAAGAAGCCAGGTATAGCCATCTGGAGCCATTTTTGCAGCTGCCGCTGCGCCAACAGTGCCACCAGCACCACCTTTGTTATCGACAATGATTGAGGTGCCCATTTGTGCAGAGATCTGCTTTGCTAGGGGGCGTCCAAAAGCATCCACAGCACCACCAGGGGGGAATGGGTTAATAAAGGTAATAGGCTTATTGGGGATTGGCCAATTGCTAGCTTGGGCAAAGGATTGCAGGCTAAGTAGTGCGCCAGCCAATAAAACAAGGATATTTCTGATTTTCACGTTTGTCTCCGTTGGTTTTTAGTAGTTTTCCCTAATGTAGAGGATTTGCTGGATATAAGAGTTATCCCTGAGATCAACCCTGAATTCCTCCGGTTTTTCTAGGGATATACTGATTCCGAGCTCAATACTCACACTTTGATTAGACATATAGGAGACAAGATGTCACAACACGATACATTGTTGGCTGCTTTCGAAACTTACAAAGCGGAAAACGAAAAGTTTATTGAAAAAGGCGTTAAGGCATCTGCTGCGCGTGCTCGTAAAGCTCTGCAAGAAATTGCTGGCGCATGTAAAGAGCGTCGTAAAGAAATTACAGCCGCTAAAGAAGCGATGGAAGCTAAGAAGTAATTCTTCTTACTCTGAAATGAATTCAGCCTGGCCCCCAAAAGGAGCCGGGCTTTATTTTTTATACGCTTACCGAAAATAAAGTGAGCTTCATGGCTTTGCTCCGAATGTCTAGCAAGCTTTGATACTCAGGGCTATTAGCCCAAGACTGAGCGTGTTCTAAATCCGGAAACTCCAACTCAACAAATGCACTAAAGGAATCGCAATCTAATTCATTCCAGAAGAACGCATTGAATGATCCTCGAGAGGTAATTTTCCCTTGATAGAGGGCTACCGTATTTCCTACCTGAGACCGGTACTCCTCAAATGCCTCCGGATCATTTAACTGAATCAGGCCAATCACTTTAGTAGTCATTCCAGCTCCCGGTAATTTATCCAGCAAGTTTATAAGCAAGCTATAGTGAGATCTTAGAAATTCACTATCTCATACGAGGCGTATATGAAAGTCGCATTTTTGGGTTTGGGTAATATGGGCCTGCCAATGGCTCTCAATTTAATTAAAGCAGGGCATCAGGTCCACGGTTTTGATTTGGTCCAGTCCCAGCTTGATGCTTTCAAGGCTGGTGGCGGTATTCCTGTGCAAAGTGCAACAGAGGCCGCCAAGGATGCGGATGTCATCATTAGCATGCTCCCAGCCTCGCGCCATGTCGAGGCTTTGTATTTGGGTGATGCTGGCTTGCTTGCTACGGCCAATCCGAAAGCCTTGCTGATTGATTGCTCCACAATTTCACCAAAGGTATCGCAGGCTGTAGCTGCTGCCGCAAAAATCAAGGGTTTTGCCATGATCGATGCTCCAGTTTCCGGAGGAACTGCAGGTGCTCAGGCAGGGACCTTAACCTTTATGGTGGGCGGCGATGCTTCGGCTCTTGAGTGTGCTCGACCTTTATTAGAAAAGATGGGCAAGAATATCTTTCATGCGGGCGCAAGTGGTAGTGGGCAAACCGTTAAGGTCTGCAACAACATGCTGCTGGGTATTCAGATGCTGGGGACAAGCGAGGCGTTACGCCTAGGAATCGCCAATGGCATGGATCCTAAAGTGCTCTCCGACATCATGTCAAAGAGCTCTGGTCGCAATTGGGCCTTAGAGCTCTATAACCCGTGCCCTGGAGTGATGGAGAGCGCGCCATCCTCAAAAGGTTATGCAGGGGGCTTTGGTGTAGACCTGATGTTGAAAGACTTAGGCTTGGCCACTGAAAATGCTGGCGATCTAGAGGCGAGTGTTCCATTGGGGGAGTTATCCCGCAAGCTATACGAAGCGCACAGCAAAGCAGGAAATGGCCAACTGGATTTTTCAAGCGTCTTTAATCTAAAGGCAGATTAAAGCAACACCTCTAGATGCTGATTTTGTTTGTTCGTCATTTGACCAATGACACAAGCGCTAGCAAAGTGATGCTGTTTGAAGATTTCTAAAACAGTATTCACGGCATCTGCGCTGCAAGAGACGAGTAAGCCGCCACTAGTTTGAGGATCCGTTAATAGTGCTTGTTGTGCAGGGCTAAATTGTTCTGGTAAACGAACCTCTGCTCCATAGCTTTGCCAGTTGCGATCTGATGCGCCGGTAATGACGCCTTGATTCGCTAGGCTCTGAACATTAGAAAGCAGGGGAACCTGATTCCATTGAATTTGTGCGGTGAGGTTTGAGCCTCGAGCTAATTCCAAGGTGTGGCCCGCAAGACCAAAACCAGTAACGTCAGTTAGTGCATGTACACCAGGTAGTTTTGCAAGATCAGGACCTGCAGAATTTAACTTGGTCGTGTTGGCAATCATCTCTTGATAACCAGCGTCACCTAAGAGATCTTTTTTAAGGGCTGCGGATAGAATGCCGACGCCCAGTGGTTTGCCTAAAATTAAAACATCTCCAGCCTGAGCTGCAGCATTGCTCTTAACGCGCTTAGGATCAACGATACCAATGGCAACTAAACCATAGATAGGTTCAACAGAATCAATCGTATGACCACCTGCAATCGGAATGCCTGCTGATCTACAAGCTTCAGCACCGCCTTCAAGAATGCGTGCAATCGTGGCATTCGAAAGCACCTTAATCGGCATGCCAACGAGAGCTAATGCAAATAGCGGGGTGCCGCCCATCGCATAAATATCACTGATGGCATTGGTGGCGGCAATCTTGCCAAAATCAAATGGATCATCAACGATAGGCATGAAGAAATCGGTTGTTGCAACAATCGCCTGAGACTCATTAATTTGATACACAGCAGCATCATCCGAAGTTTCAATGCCAATCAAGAGCTCTTTTGGAAAAGGTAACTGTGGAACGCTTTTCAGGATTTCTGAAAGAACGCCAGGAGCAATCTTGCAACCGCAACCGCCGCCATGTGAGAGGGAGGTTAAGCGGGGTTCTTGGGTGGATGGGGTATTCATATCAATAAACTTAATGTATCAAATGGTATGGATTCAATATTAGCGGAGATTTAACGATTAAAACTGCGCTTAGGTGGGCTACCACGCTTGGCAGCCGGCTTACCTCCACCATTGCCACCACCAGCATTACCAGGCCTAGGCTTACGAGATTGTTGGTGTTGTTGGCTGCGTAATTGGATAGGTTGCGCTACGGCATTTGGATCTGGCTCAAATCCAGCAATCACTTCTTGCGGCAGTTTTTGCTTGATGAGTTTTTCAATATCTCGGAGCATTTGATGTTCATCAACGCAGACCAAAGAGACTGCAACACCATTTGAGCCGGCTCTACCAGTTCTACCGATACGGTGCACATAATCCTCAGATACGTTTGGTAAGTCATAGTTCACGACATGGGGGAGTTGATCGATGTCGATGCCGCGCGCCGCAATATCGGTAGCAACAAGTACAGTGATCTTTCCATCTTTAAATTCTGCCAATGCCTTAGTGCGCGCGCTTTGACTTTTATTGCCATGAATCGCCATCGCAGTAATGCCATCTTTTTCTAGCTGGGTCACTAATTTATTGGCACCGTGTTTAGTGCGAGTAAATACGAGAACTTGTTGCCACTGATTGGTTTTGATCAGATGTGCCAATAAAGGATGCTTTTGGGTTCTGTCTACTGGGTGAATGAGTTGAGCAATCGCTTCATTAGTACTATTGCTACGCGCCACTTCAATCAATGCTGGTGAATTCAGTAAACCATCAGCCAATGCTTTTATCTCGGTCGAGAAAGTTGCGGAAAACAGTAAGTTCTGACGTTGCTTTGGCAATGCAGCCAAGATCTTTTTGATATCACGTAAGAAGCCCATATCCAACATGCGATCCGCTTCATCCAAGACGAGGATTTCAATATTGGCGAGTGAAACACAATTCTGCGACATTAAATCTAGCAGGCGACCTGGTGTTGCCACCAAAATATCTAGGCCTGCAGCGATTGCTTTAATTTGTGGGTTGGCGCCGACGCCACCAAAGATCACCGTGGATTTAAGACCAGTGTATTTTCCGTAGGTCACAACGGACTCTTGAACTTGAGCGGCTAACTCACGGGTAGGAGTCAAAATCAAAACGCGCAACAGACGTTTGCCACCCGCTTTAGCTGTGCTGCTTAAGCGCTGAAGAATCGGTAGGGTAAAGCCAGCAGTTTTACCGGTGCCAGTTTGAGCGGCGGCAAGTAAATCCCCGCCCTTTAATACGGCAGGAATAGACTTTTCTTGAATGGGGGTAGGGCTTGTGTAACCCTCTTCATTAATAGCGCGAAGAATGGATTCTGATAAACCAAGATCTGTAAATAACATAGGGACCAAATAAATATTGGCCCGTATTCAATTAAACGACTATCCCGGCCAATGGGGTGAGCTGCCACACTTGCAGTGTTTGCAGAAAGAGTCGCTATTTTAAGCTATCAGACTGCTTTCCAAAGATTTGGCGTCACTGAATTGGCATATCCAGAGATAAATAATTTTTCTGCGCCCGTCATAGGGTCAAACACAGCGCGCTCGATGCGACCAATGTTTCCACCATATACATGAATGCTAATGGAAGTTTGGTCACTCAAAGCATTCTCGACCACATGGATATCATGTGTTTTGGGGGATACGGTAGCAACTTGGCCTGGCTGACAAAGGAATGACTCATCGGTTTTATAGCTACCATCAGCCTGTTGGTAATAGTCGGCACTGCGTTCTTGCCCTCGCAACTGGCCAATCATGCCCCAGACGGTATGGTTATGTAATGGCGTCTTTTGACCGGGACCCCAAACAAAGCTGACTACTGAAAAGCGATCCAGTGGATCTGCATAGAGCAAGTACTGCTGGTAGTACTGCGGGTGTGGTTTGCAAAATTCTTCTGGCAACCAGTCATCAACCTGAATTAAGTTTTCTAAGAGCTTTTTCCCTTTAGAGAAAACAATTTCCTCACTCGGCTTGCTCTCTAGAAGTGTTGCGAGTTCTTTAACAAAAGTCAGTAGCTTGCCTTCTTGCATTGAAGTCTCTTCAGTAGTGATGTTATTGATCTGCTGCAAAGAGCCAGTCAGGCAGGCCCTTTGGTTTTAGGGTGGTAGTGTCAACACAGACAATGTGCAGTAATGCGGTAGCAAGAAGCTCCGGTTCCATCCCTTCGACAATGCGTTTTGCAGTTTGCTTTACTGCAATTTGGGTGCGACCACGGTGCTCGATGATTTGGTCAATGCTTAAGAGATCATCTAAGCGCCCCGGCCTATGAAAGTTCATGGTGATTTCTCGGACGGGAAGAACGATCCCAAATTCATTGACCAATTGAGTTGGGCTTAAGCCTCTTTGCTGGAGCCATTCAGAACGGCTTCTTTCAAAGATCTCTAAATAGCGCGCGTGATACACAAATCCTGCTGCATCGGTATCCGAGTAGCAAACACGAAAGAGGAAAGGGGGGTTGCTTGATTGGGTCATAGTGGCCAGGTGCTATTAGATATATAGAATCATATCGCGATGCGCAATGCCAGCTTCATCGTAGATATCACCTTGTGCAATAAATCCAAATTTCTCGTAAAACGGGATGGCCGATAGTTGGGCGTGCAATTCCAGCCGGGTAATGCCTTGGGATTTGCTCAGGTCTAGCAAGGCACGGAGCAATCCCCCTCCAATTCCCTGTCTTCGATGCATGGGCAATACCGCCATGCGTCCAATTCTGCCAAAATTTCCAATCCTCCCAGGCAGAGTGACAAGGCGAGCTGTCCCAATGCATTCTGAGTTCAGATAGGCTAGAGCATGCTGTGCGAGTGGGTCGTATTCATCGAGCTCCATCTCTTCTGGAACGTCTTGCTCTTCGATAAAGACGCGTTTGCGAACGGAGTAGGCCTCTTTCTCTGCATCCGACCAGGATTTAATCAAGATCACGCGTTATCTCTCTGCTATCTATATATAAAGGCGAATCGGCTACCAAACCTCCAATGTAGCAAATCGCACCTATTTTGGCCTCAAATATTAGCTCTAAGGCTTATAAGTTAATCACTTCATGGTTAAAATGAATCGGTGGTGCCAAAGGATTGGTGCCCCTCACAAACCTTTATCTAGGAGTTATTTTGAAGAAATCTTTATTGGCTACATTGGTCGCCTCACTCGGTTTAGCCGTTGCGGGTTCAGTATTTGCTCAAGCACCAGCAAAAATGTTGCCTTTGGCAGCTGAAGCAATTGTATTGACTGCTACTGTTGATTCAGTGGACGTAAAGAAGCGCATCGTAGTTCTGAAGGACGCTAACGGTAACTTGGCTCAAATGAATGTATCCAAGCAAGTAAATGATTTGGATAAAGTGAAGAAGGGCGATGTATTTGTTGTTGAGCATGCGCAAGCGATTGCAGTTGGTTTGGTTGCTGCCCCTAAAGATGCAAAACCAGGTGTTTCTGGTGTTCGTTCAGTAGTGGTCGCTGGCAAAGGTTCTGCTAAGCCATTTGAAGAGACTACTGATACTGTTTATGCAA
Organism: Polynucleobacter sp. 78F-HAINBA; assembly: GCF_018882325.1. Classification (GTDB taxonomy): domain Bacteria; phylum Pseudomonadota; class Gammaproteobacteria; order Burkholderiales; family Burkholderiaceae; genus Polynucleobacter. Next base: position 90,844 of record NZ_JACVOQ010000006.1, read on the forward strand.
CAGTGAAGATCAGCACAATCGATGCAAAAACTCGTGTTGTGACGTTTACATTGCCATCAGGCGAGAAGCAAAAAGTTAAAGTAGACCAAAGCGTTTTAGGTCTTGAGAAATTCAAGGCTGGTGACGACGTAATGGTTGAATTCGTTGATGACACAGCAATTGGTTTCGTAACACCAAAGAAATAAGTATCAAAAACTAATTCAGCATTAATCCTGCTGGAGCAGTAAAGAAAAAAGGCCCGCATTGCGGGCCTTTTGCTTATCAGCTAAAGATTAAGCATCTTTAGCAATCATCACATCAGAGGCTTTGATTACTGCCCAAGCCTGATCGCCAACCTTGAGATTGAGTTCGTCAACAGCCTCATTAGTAATAGAGGCAGTAACGATGTGGCCAGCACCAATATCTATCTTCACGTGAGAAGTGGTTTGACCCATTTTGAGTTCAACTACTTTACCGCTGAGAGTATTGCGTGCGCTGAGTTTGACTTTAAGTTCCATGATTTCTCCTAGTGAACGTATTGTTTGGCGTAGACGGCATCATTGTAAAGAGCTTCTTTGTACTGCGCCTTGCCGTAGTTGCGAATAATGGCCTGACCTTCATCAGAGGCTACAAATTGAATGAACTTAGCGGCAATATCGCGGTTCTCAGTGGCGCCGACAGGGGCTACTAAAGCATCATAGGTATTAACTAGGTAGGGGTCGCCGCGATACAGAATCTGTAGATCAGGCGCAACATTTTTCTCCGCCACCCAAGTGCTGCTATCCGTCATGAAATACGCTTTGTCAGTATTTGCCCGCTTAAGCGAGGCTGTCATGAAGTCATTGGTCACGATGTACCAATTACCTTCAGGTGTAATCCCAGCCTTCTTCCAAATATCCATTTCTTTCTGGTGTGTGCCTGATTTATCGCCACGAGAGATAAAGTTAGCCCGTGCCTTGGCGATCTTTGCATAGGCATCAGCGCCACTGCTAGCGGACTTGATTTTGGCGCCATCTGCTTTAGGCCCAACAATATAAAACTCATTAGAGCCAATTAGCGTTCTACCAGTTGCCCATCCTTCAGCAAGTGCTTTATTAACACCCTCGGGTGCATGAACCATGATCATGTCTACCTGCTGTGTTTTCAGTAGATTAAGGGAGGCACCACTTCCGGCCTTAATCCAGACCAAACGTGCACCTTCCTTTTTGTCGAAAGCCTCACCCAGTTGTTGCAGTAGGCCTAACTCTCCAGGGCTGCCAGTTGCCAATTTAAAGCTCTTGGCACCTTGACCATAGGTGGCTTCCACTTTTGGAGGGTTAGATTGCGCCAATGATGTTTGCATTCCAAGCCCCATTAATAAAGTGGAGAGAAGTACGCTGAACAACGGGTGTGGATTTCTCATGCTAATTACTTGCTAGCGTTAGGGAAGAAGAGTTGCTCGCCATCAATTTTGTAGCTTGCAATAACGTCTTGACCATTTTTAGAAATCAGCCAATCAATAAACGCTTGTCCTTCGGCTTTTTTCACATGTGGGAATTTAGCTGGGTTCACCAACATGACGCCATACTGATTAAATAGCTTTGGATCGCCTTGAACCAAGATGACCAAATCACCGCGGTTCTTAAAGGAGAGCCAAGTAGCGCGATCAGCCAAGATATAACCATTCATTGCAGATGCGGTATTGAGAGCAGGACCCATGCCAGATCCAGTTTCTTTGTACCAGGCGCTAGGCGCAACTGTAATGGCTGCGTCTTTCCAGTAACGTAATTCGGCAGCATGCGTACCGCTCTTATCACCGCGTGATACGAATGGTGCTTGAGCAGCTGCAATTTTCTGAAACGCTACTTTGATATCCTTGCCACCACCAATTTTCGCTGGATCTGCTTTAGGTCCAATTAATACAAAGTCGTTGTACATCACTTCGTAACGTTTTGTGGAGAAGCCCTCAGCTACAAACTTCTCTTCAGCAGGTTTGTCATGAACAAACACCACATCAGCGTCGCCACGACGGCCAATATCCAAAGCTTGGCCAGTTCCAACGGCAACCACTTTGACCTCGATACCGGTTTTCATTTTGAAGATTGGCAAGATAAATCCAAAGAGACCGGATTGCTCAGTGGATGTAGTGGATGACACAACAATGCTTTTCTCTTGCGAATAAGCAGAGTTGCTTAAAAGCGCTAGGGCGGTAATGGCAGATGCCAGTAAACGGGTAAATGAGAATTTCATCTGAGTTCGCTTCCTTAAGGGTGTTCGGTTAATATCTGTCATATTACAAAACATCAATATGCAAAAAATTACATATGAGAATTCAGATCCGACCCACCCTTATTTTTGGTAACAAGAACGCCAAAGATCCGGCTGTTGTCGACCTGGTCTGGCTAACCAGCCTCTTAAAAGACATCGAGCACGGAAAAACCTTGATGTCCGCCTGTAAGAAGATGGGCCTCTCCTACAGAAACGTTTGGCAAAAGCTCAACGATGTTGAGGAGGCCTTAGGCTTTAAATTGATGGATCGGGTTAGAGGGCATGGATCCCAGCTCTCTGAATATGCCAGGTACCTAATTCAATTTACCGATGATTTTGATCAAAAAACAATGCGCCTGGGGCAGACTAGCCTGTCTCATTTAGAAGAGGGCTTTGCTCAATTTAGGGTGAAGGCAAAAAAACAGTGGCGACTTGCTAGTAGCAGTGATCCCATAATTCATAAATCGGTATTAGATATCGGTGGTTTTGAATTAATGACAGCAGGATCTGGTGAAGCGCTTGAGCGTCTATTCAACTATGAAGTGGATATTGCAGGCTTCCATGTTTCAGATCAGCAAAGCTCACAAATTATTGCAAGGCGACTAAAAAAAGAGGGGATGCAAATCTTTCCGGTGATGAAGCGCGTTCAAGGCTTGATGGTCGCTAAAGGCAACCCCCAAAATATTAATAGCCCCAAGGACCTGTTGCGTCCCAAGATTCGCTTTATTAATCGTCAAAAAGGTTCCGGTACGCGTCTCCTGCTTGATACCATCCTAACTAAAGAAGGTATTGATCATCACCGTATTAAGGGCTATGAGAATGAGGAGTTCACGCACTCTGCAATTGCGATGGCAATCTTGGCCAAGAAAGTAGACGCAGGTATGGGCGTCAAAAGTGTGGCAATTGAGAATGGCCTCGACTTTATTCAGTTAAAAGACGAAATCTTTTTCCTGGCTATGGGCGAAGAGCTCAGCACCAATAGAGAGCTTGCTAAGCTCATTCGAAAGATTCGCGCACTCTCTGGTGAAACCCCGGGCTATAAATCGATTGGTCTTAATAAGCAGATTGCCGGTTGGTTATAAACTAGCCCCATGATCAAAAGTATTTGCGTATTGGGGTTTCTGGCTTGGAGTTTTCTGAGTTCTATTGCCTATGCGCAATCAGTCACTGTCGCAGTGGCAAGCAATCTGAAGCCTGCTTTCGAAGAGATCTTTAAGGGCTTTAGTCAGAATAACCCTCAAAGCAAAAGTATTCGCGTTGTTTATGGGTCATCAGGCAACCTTTCAAGCCAGATGAAACATGGTGCGCCCTATGAGCTATTCATTTCCGCAGATGAGGCTTATCCATTGAGATTGGTTGAAGCGGGATTAACTCGTGATCGTGGAGTGGTGTATGCATCTGGACATTTGGCCTTGATAACAAATACATCAGCCGGTCTTCGCTTAAGTTCAGATCCAGATAGCATTCAGTCTTTGCTGAGAGCCGCTAAGAAGATTGCAATCGCCAATCCAGATTTGGCCCCCTATGGCAGAGCCTCTGTCCAATATCTTCAGGCCATCGGTTTATGGGATGAGCTGCAGAGTAGGGTGATATTTGCAGAAAATATTTCCATTGCCGCTGTCTACGTGAGTACCGGAGCTGCTAAGGTTGGCATTACCGCCTTATCTCTAGCAAAGTCTTCAGAGCTATCTCAACAAATTCAATATATCGCCTTGCCAGATAATTTGTATGCTCCGATTAAACAGCGCATGGTTTTAAAGCGAGACCCAGCACCCATTGCTATCGCGCTGTATGACTACCTGCAAGGATCTGTTGCTAAGCAGATTCTGCGTAATAACGGATATTCCGTTCCCTGACGAGATTAACTCGACTCTTTTTGTTTTAAATCAAGATGGCGGTCTAGTAATTAGGCGATGATTAAGCCCATGAGCCACTCCTAGAGAATGATATTCATTCTCATGTGGGGATATAATTGATATACCCATTCCATCAATCCAGACATGAATCTTGAAGAAATCCTCCCGGGCGTCAGAGCCCGTGTTAGCAAGATCGCCACTTCAGGTGATCAACGTGAGGATATTCGTGGTCAATTAGAGGATATTGGCTTTCTTCCTGGCGAGCAGGTAGAGGTCTTACGCAAGGGATTGTTAGGCCAGGGCCCTATATTGATTCGAGTTGGATCATCGACATTTGCCTTAAGAGAATCTGAAGCGCGATTAGTTGAGGTAGAAATTCTTTAAGTATGTCCGAAGCGCAGATCCATTTCTATCCAAGTGAGCCCCTAGTCGCATTGCTGGGTAATCCCAACTGCGGAAAAACAGCACTCTTTAATTTGCTGACCGGTAGTCGTCAAAAAGTCGCCAATTATTCTGGTGTAACTGTCGAGAGAAAAGAAGGGCGCCTAACACTCGAATCTGAAAAAGTCATTCGCATTCTGGATCTTCCGGGTGCTTATAGTTTGTACCCGCGCTCTTTGGATGAGCGAGTCACTTGTAACGTGCTTCATGGCAAGGCCCAAGGTGAAAAGCGTCCTGACCTCGTACTCTGTGTTCTCAATGCGATGAACCTCAGACGCAATTTGCGTTTAGTCCTATCTGCAAGGCGCTTAGGCTTGCCCTGTGTTGTGGTACTCAATATGGTGGATGTTGCTCAGCGCCAAGGTTTGAATGTCGATGCAGCAGCCTTCTCTCAAGAGTTGGGTCTTCCTGTTATTGCAACGGTAGGTATTCATGCCAATGGCGCTGATGAGCTTAAACACTTTTTGAGTGAGCTCGATTGGAAAAACTTATCCGCTTTAAGTTCGAGCAATATAGATGAGGGCATTGAAACTTCTGTCGATCACTCGGCTCATACCGAGTCTGACAACTTGCAGGTCCAGCGTATCCTACAGAATCTCGGTTTAGATCAAATCATTCCAGATCATATGAGTGATCGTCTGGATTCGGTATTGTTACATCCTGTTTTTGGCCCGCTCATTCTCGCTACAGTGCTCTTCTTCATTTTCCAGGCGGTATTTAGTTGGGCCACCTTTCCTATGGAGCTTATTAAAGCTGGAGTGGAGTGGTTGGGTGCTTTATTAACTCAAATGCTTCCCAATAACTGGTTACGTAGCCTATTGGTAGACGGAATTCTGGCCGGCGCTGGCGGAGTATTGATTTTCTTGCCACAGATTTTGATTCTGTATTTCTTCATCCTCATTTTAGAAGAGTCCGGTTATCTTCCGCGAGCCGCTTATTTGTTAGATCGATTGATGGGGCGGGTTGGTCTATCGGGTAGATCCTTTATTCCCCTCTTATCTAGCTTTGCTTGTGCCATTCCTGGAATCATGGCAACCAGAAGCATCTCCAATGCACGCGATCGTTTAGTAACGATCTTGATTGCACCCATGATGACTTGTTCGGCGCGTCTACCTGTATATGCCTTGTTAATTTCAGCTTTTATTCCTGAGCGTAAATTATGGGCGGGATTGGATTTGCAGGGCCTGGTTTTATTCCTGCTCTATGTTGCAGGCATTGCTGGTGCTATGGCAGTAGCTTGGATACTTAAACGCTTTACTAGTGAAAAGTTTCAGCTCAATGCATTAATGATGGAGTTGCCGAGCTATCACTTGCCACGCTTAGGTAACTTGGCGATTGGTCTTTGGCAGCGCGCTGAAATTTTCTTACGCCGCGTTGGTGGAATTATTCTGATCATGACGGTCTGTCTATGGGCGCTCTCGAGTTTTCCACTTCCTCCCGAAAATGCGACTGGCTCAGCCATTCAATACAGTATTGCTGGAATGATGGGCCAAGCGTTAGCAGTAGTCTTCGAGCCAATTGGCTTTAACTGGCAAATCAGTATTGCTTTGGTTCCCGGTATGGCGGCACGAGAAGTGGTTGTGAGCTCTTTGGCAACCGTCTATGCGCTATCTAGTTCGGGTGTTGATGCTGCCGATGCTTTGGTACCCCTGATCTCTACAGGCTGGAGTCTGGCTACGGCCTTATCGCTGTTAGCTTGGTTTGTCTTTGCTCCCCAGTGCCTCTCAACGATTGCTGCCGTTAAAAGAGAGACGGGCGGATGGAAGATCCCGGTCATCATGCTGAGCTATCTTTTTGGCTTGGCCTATCTGGCAGCCTTTATCACTTATAGGGTTGCGAGCTACTTCGGCTTAGCCTAGCGCCCAATTAGGCACTCAATGCAAAATTGAGATAAATTGTCATGAATGACAATTAACCCCTCATTGGTGCTCTTATGAATTTATCTTTTCGCCCTCTTATTTTTATTGCTGCATCAACCCTTAGTTTCGGAGCATTTGCCGAGCCAGGTGAAAACACTTACAAGCAAGTATGCGCAGCTTGCCATGCTTCTGGTGTTCTCAATGCCCCTAAGTTTGGTGACAAGACCAAGTGGGCTCCTTTGATTGCGGAGGGTCAAGTGACTCTAACAGCGCACGCTTATGTTGGTGTGAGGGGGATGCCTGCTAAAGGTGGCAATCCGAATATGACTATTGAAACGTTTTCAGATGCCGTAGCCTATATGGCCAATAAAGCGGGTGGTAATTGGAAAACGCCTGATGCAAAAACCCTTGCAGCGATCAATAAAGAGATTGAATCACGCAAATCCAATATGAAGCACTAGTAATAAGCCGTCAGATTAGCAGATGAATTTACAGCCACATCAGATTGAGATCATTGGCTATTGCGCAGCTTTTTTGACGACGATTGCTTTTCTGCCTCAGGCCATTCAATCTTGGCGCACCCGAGATCTTTCTGGAATCTCCTTGGGTATGTATAGCTTATTTACTGTAGGCGTCGGCTTATGGCTTATTTACGGCCTAATTATTGAAAAGTGGCCCTTGATCTTGGCCAATGCCTTGACCTTTGCTTTGGCCCTGAGCATTTTGCTGCTCAAGCTCAGAAGTAGTGGGCATAAATGACATTGACCCAAGTAATGTCATAATTAATTCACATAATAATTATTAAAAAAATCAGACATCCATCAGAAAGGCTATTTATGAGCACTGCATACGTTATTGATCCACCAATCGTCCCATCACTTCCTGTAGTGGGTGATGCCCGCCGTTTTGCTGTAAACCGTATTTATTGCGTTGGTCGCAACTATGCTGATCACGCGCGTGAGATGGGTCATGATCCTGATCGTGAGCCACCATTCTTTTTCATGAAGCCAGCCAACTCCATCGTGGCTGATGGCAAAGATATGCAATATCCAAACCTATCGAATGATGTTCATCACGAAATCGAGATGGTCGTTGCTATCGGTAAAGGTGGCGTTAATATTCCAGCGGATAAAGCGCTAGAGCATGTTTATGGTTACGGTGTTGGTCTCGATATGACTCGTCGTGACCTGCAAGGCGAAGCCAAGAAAATGGGGCGCCCCTGGGATACTGGTAAAGCGTTTGATCAATCTGCTCCTTGTGCAGCGATTACTCCAGCTGCGCAGTTCGGACATCCGAACAAGGGCGTAGTAAAGCTACTGGTTAATGGTGAAGTGCGCCAAGAGGGCAACTTAAATCAGTTGATTTGGAATATCCCTGACACCATCGCTTACTTATCAACTTTGTTCACCCTCGAGCCAGGCGATTTGATTATGTCTGGCACGCCCGCAGGTGTTGGTCCTGTGAAAAAAGGTGATGTACTTGAGGGAAGCGTCGAAGGTCTGACGCCACTCAAAATTAAGATTGTTTAATACACACAAACATTCTTAAAAAACTACTTGCCAATCCACTTTGGCGAGCGTCCTTCAAGGAAGGCATTAACCCCTTCTTTGAAGTCGACGCTGTTGTAAGTCTCTCTCATGAGTTCAGTGCAATCCGGTAAATTACTTTCCATTAAACGAGCTAAAGTCACTTTACTTGCCTTCTGAGTAATCGGGGCAAGTGATGCTAATTTGACTGCCAAGGATTCCGTTGCTTCCGCAATACCCTCAGGAGTAGTAGTTTGATACAGGTAGCCTGAATTCAGTAATTCAGGTGCCTTGATCAGCTCCGCAGTGAGCAACATCCGTTTCACCATCGGTACACCTAAATGGTTTGCTATCCATGACAGATTGCTTGGTGATAGACAATTGCCCAAAGTCTTTGCTACCGGAATACCAAAGCGCGCATCATCAGTCGATATTCTGAAATCGCATGCGGTGGCAATGAGTAAGCCACTGCCAACAGCCAATCCTTCAATCAGCGCAATGGTTGGAATAGGCAGATGTTGCAAAGAGTGAAAAATCGCATCCACTGCAACTTCATATGCTTCATTCTCTTGGAGATCTACAAATTGCTGGATGTCGCTACCGGATACAAAGGCTTTATCACCAGCACCCCTAAAAATCGCCACTCGGATTTCTGGTTTACTTGCTAAGTCATCGCAAATACGTTTGAGTTCCTCATACATCGGCCAGGTCAAGGCATTGCGTGCCGCAGGATTATTGAAGGTAATGCGGGCGATGGGCCCATCGAGTTGGAAGTCGATGCAGGGTGGGGTGGTCTTCATGACTGCATTCTATACAAAAGACCCTTTAAACCGCTTGTTTTTAGCTTCTAGAACGACCTGCGATAGAATTCATTTATGTACATGTTCCTACCTTTCCTGACAGCCTTTATCGGCCTTGTCCTAGTTTGGTTTGAGAAGCGCCTTGCAGCTCTCGTAGCACTTGCTATTACTGTTGGCATCCTCATGTTCTGGTTCCGCATTCATGCTACGGACCATCTCAAAATCAGTTTGTAAAGAACGTGAGTAAACATTCTTTTCCTTCATTAGCTGCCCTAGGCAATCAATTTGCTTTGGCTGGGATCATTGGCATGTTGTCTTATGCCTTTGTGGACCAATTCTATTTCGGTGAGTTGCCTTGCCCACTGTGCCTCATGCAGCGCATGGGTTTTGTGATTATCGGTTTTGCACTGGTTCTCAATATTCGTTGTGGTGCGCATTCATCTCACTACGGCTGGGGCATCATCGGCGGCTTAACGGGGATGATGGTTTCCTTGCGCCAAGTTTTCTTGCATATTCTTCCGGGTGACAAAGGATTTGGAAAAACGTTTCTCGAGTTACATTTTTATACTTGGGCCTACGTAGGATACGTTGGCTTATTGGCTGGCCTTGCGATTCTGTTGATGCTGCCGAATCGTGATGTGCGTTCTCGCTCACTGTTTTCCAATACATTAATCATTCTATTTATTGTTCTGGTCTTTGCTAACCTCGCTTCCACACTTTTGGAATGCGGCATTGGCCCTTGTGCTGATGATCCCGTTAAATATGACGGATGGATCTGGTTGCGCACGCGTTTTGGTTTTTAAGTTCACGTGAGTGATCTCAAGTCGATCACCTCTAGGGTGCTTAAGGGTCTAGCAGTTTTACTAGTTTGCTTAGGCCTGGCCAACACCGCTCAATCTCAAACTGCCAAACCCAATACCGCCTGGCCTAAACAAGCGATTCGGATTGTGGTGACATTTACTCCTGGTGGAGCCCCTGATATCTTGGCACGCGTGCTGGCCGAGAGTTGGCAACAAAGTTTAGGCGTGCCAGTCCTCGTAGAAAACCGTCCCGGCTATGGCGGCAATATCGGTGCCGACCTTGTTGCAAAGAGTGAGTCAGATGGCTACACGCTCCTCATTGGCACAGTGGGTATCCATGCTATCAATGGCGCGCTCTATGACAAGATGTCCTTTCATCCGATTAATGATTTCACGCCCATTAGCTTCTTGGCGAGCACGCCTAATGTACTGGTAGTGAATAAGAAACTAGGCGTGACTAATCTGCATGAACTGATTGAGCTGGCTAAAGCAAAACCCAATGAGCTTACTTTTGGGTCCTCAGGTGTTGGCACTTCTTTACACATGTCTGGCGAACTATTTAAAGAAATGACTGGAGTACAGATTCGCCACATTCCTTACAAAGGCAGAGCCCAATCTTTACCGGACCTCATTAGTGGCCGGATTTCTATGCTCTTTGATAATCTGTCTTCATCTCTCCCTTTGATTAAGGCGGGGGAGGTGCAGGCTTTGGCAGTAACCACCTTAAAACGCTCTCCAGCAGCTCCAGAGATTCCGACAATGGCTGAGCAAGGCTTGCCTGGATTTGAGGCAACATCGTGGTTCTCGCTCATGGCGCCAGCGAATCTTCCTCTAAGTGTTCAAAAGCGCTTAAATGCCTTAACGCGCCAAACCCTCAATCAGCCTGATGTCAGAAACAAGTTGCTGGCTAGCGGCTTAGATCCCGCTCCAGGAAGCCCGCAAGAGCTTTCTAAGTTGATTCAGGCTGAGACTAATAAATGGGGTAGAGTGATTTACAAATCAGGCGCAAAATTAGAACAGTAAGTCAAAAAACTGAAGTGATAAATATTCTAATTAAAGCCCAAATCTTGTCAGCCTGGATTTGGGTGAAGCGTTAAAGGTAGTAGGAGGCGACCAATTAATGGGGTCCACTATGAAAACAAGCCAAAAGCAGTACAAATCAGCTGTGTCTAAAGCAGTTCTGACGCTCTTTGCGGCGGCAGGCCTACTTACCCTTGCTCCGCTAGCTGCTCAAGCGGGTAATGTGGGTTGGGCAGTCTCTGTTGGGGGTGGTTACGGCGGTGGCTATGGTGCCGGTTGGCGACCAGCAGCTTACGGTCCCGGATGGGGTGGTGGCTGGGGTCCAGGTTGGCGTGGTGGATATTACGGCGCTGGCTATGGCTATCCCTATGCGGCCGGCTACTATGCTCCACCCGTGGTTTATGCAAGCCCGCCGGTAGTTACTTATGCAGCACCACAGCAACCCATGGTTTTGGCTTCCCAACCTCAGCCTCCAGTTTGGTATTACTGTGAAGCGAGTGGGCAATATTTTCCATATGTGCAAAGTTGCGCATCTGGGTGGCAGACTCAGCCAGCAATGCCACCATCGGGCAGCGCACCCACAAGACAACGCATCCAAAATTAAGATATTCACCCGACTTAAGGAATCAATATGAAACGTACCGTACTGACATTGGCGCTTATCAGCTCTTTAGTAGCCTGTGTCTCTGCGCCAACCGGTCCAACCGTCGCCATCATGCCGCGTGAAGGTAAGCCGTTTGAAGTCTTTCAGCAAGAAGATCAGCAATGTCGTGAGTTCGCTGCAAATGCGATTAAGGACACTAGTAATGCAGCCCTCAAAGAGGGTGCAACTAGTGCAGCCATTGGTGCAGCTCTAGGAGCGGCAGCTGGTGCAGTCATTCAGGGCGGAAGTAGTCAGAACATTGGCACAGGCGCAGGTATTGGTTTACTTGGTGGCGCCGCTATGGGTGCCATGAACTCTTCTGGTAAGCAAAATCAGGCGCAGGCGCAATACAATATCGCCTATCAGCAGTGTATGTATTCCAAAGGTAATCAGGTGCCTAGTTATCCAACTCAAAACTTTGGCGGCAATGGCGCAAACAACAATGGATACAACATTCCACAAGGCAAACCATCAATGCCGCCCAATGGATTTAAGCCGATTCAGTAAATCGTATTGCTGGAATTGAATCCCGACTAAACCTCAACCGGCGGATGCGTTTTCTCAAAACGCGCCGCTGTTTTTCTAAAGAGGTAGAGCAAAAGCAGTGCGGCTAATCCTAGGCTCATGCTGTTGCCAGCCCAAAAGCCATTAGCGCCTTGTAAAAACTCTGGCGTGTTGCCAAAGACATTGAATCCCATCAAGTAGCCACCGCCTAAGCCAACGCCCCAAAGTGAGCCGGCATAAATCACCATCGGCCAGAAGGCGATGCGGTACGCCCGCAGAATAAATGCCGCAGTAATCTGCAAGGCATCAAACACTTGATAAAAAGCGATAAACAAAAATAGCGGAATCGAAAACACTTTCACTTCTGCGGGTGGATCGTAGAGATCTAGGAGTTGAACCCGGAAAATCCACACTGCAATACCAATCGTGATGCATAAAGTGGTTGTGAAGAAAACTGATGACCAACCAATCTCTTCAGCACGTTCTTGCTTGTTGGCTCCAATCGATTGAGAGACGAGCGTCATGGTTGCAATGGATAGGGATAAGGGCACCATATAAATCACTGTCCCCATATTGGCCACAATTTGGTGACCAGCTAAAGCGGTAGTGCCAAGGCGCGCAATGAAGAGCGACATAAAGGTGAAGGAGGTTACTTCAATCAAATAACTAAAGCCAATGGGTGCGCCTAATTTGAGTAAAGTCCAGATACGATGCCAGTCAGGCCAGCTAAAACGCCCAAAGATCTTAAATGGCTTGTAGAAACCATCAAAGAGCACAAAGCCCAGAGTGATGATGAGCCAGAACCAATTGATGATGACAGTGGCCACGGCACAACCTGGCCCACCCATGCCTTCAATACCCAGGCCGCCATAAATGAATAGAAGATTGAGTGGCAGCTTTAAGCCTAAACCAATCAGCTGCACCACGGTAATTACTGTTGGCCTTGAAACCGCATTGTGTAGCGCCATGAGCACACGCATGGCCATACTGGCTGGTAAACCAATAGCAAGGATATTGAGATACAACTTAGCTTTGCCTTCAATATCGGGCGTGACTTGAGAGATTTGCAGAAGGTGATCCGCATTGAGCAGAATGGCGCCACCCAATAAGGTGAGGCCCACCGCTAGCCAAGTTGCTTGACGCACTTCTTCGCCAATCTCACTAAAACGTTTCGCACCAAAAAGTTGGCCAGCGATTGGGGCGAGGGCGGAGATTACGCCAGTCAGACCAACGTAGATGCTGATAAAGATAGCGGATGCCATTGCAAGAGCAGCTAGGTCATCAGCGGAGTAGCGCGCTGTCATGGCGGTATCTAAAACGCCAAAGGTAATCACTGCCAGCTGGCCAATCAGCAATGGTCCAGCAAGTTTTAATAGGGAGGGGATATCCTCGCGCAAACGCGATAACTTAAAGTGCAGCACGATTTATTCTTTACCAGCAGGGGTAATTTGATAGAGGCGCAGACGCTCATCACGGTCAGATGCTCGGCGATCTTCCCAAAGCAATTCAATTTTCTTTTTATTGAGGCTAGCGTATGCCTTAGCCTCTAAAGAACTATGAGTCAGCATGAGATTGCAGTTAGGATCATCACGCAAAGGCAGTTTAGTGAAGTAGCTAAATGAGGCTAACTGTGCAGAACCCAGATTGCTGGTATCAATGCATCCTGGCGTGTTGGCAATAATTTGCACCAGACGATCGGACACATAGCGATAGGTCTTAGCGTAATTAATCGTTGGCAACCAAAGCGTCATTAATAAGACCCACATCAAGGTAGTACCAGAGGCGGAGATGATGAGGCAACGCCAGATTTCTTTTGGAGCGCGTGAAGTTCTCCAGCGTACGATGGCCAACCAGATGCCAGTAATGATGAGGGCAACAACAAAACCAATGTAGTCAAACTGTGCCTGAAAACCTGGCAAGAGTCTCGCCAAATTAGCAGCAGTAGATTCTGGATAGCCGCTTACTTTAGCTAACCAAATGATCCAAATGGCCAAAGCGATCATGGTGAAGCTAAACATCGCAAACCAATCGATGAAGCTAATGAGACTACGTTTGAGGATCGGCAAACTAAATGCAGCAATGATCGACAGGCTTGGAATCAAAATGATCAGGTCATGCTCATTGGCTTCTAGTCTGAATAGAACATAAATCAAGCAACCAATAAATAAGCTGAGCGGAATGCAAAGGTGGGGTGCACGCCATTGACCCGCTTCTTTCACTCGACCCCAATGGGCGAGGGAGATGATGGCTAATGGCCAAACTGGCCAGGCATAAGCCCAGAAGTTGACACTTAAAAATCCGAGAGATTCAATGGAAGGCGTTGCGCGCATCTCTGGCATATTGCGCCAGCCTTCTTCAGCGATATGACGCCACTCTGGAGTGAGGCCGCCGAAATACCAAAGCGCTGGCCAAATCGCAAAACCAATGAGACCTAAAACCGTGCTGGTTAAAGTCCAGCGAAAGCGTAACTTTGCATTGCTAGCAATGACTGCAATGATGGTGGAGCTGACGATGATGAGGCTGAGTGTGAGATTGCTCGAAAGCGCAACGATCGCAATGCCCAGACCAGTCCATAAGCCACCTTGCCATGGTTTATCTAGGCCGCGCACTGTGCCGTACAAAACAATGCTGATGCCCATCAGTTGGGCCATCATTGGCGTAGTCTCATGAGCGCGCTGTGCAAGACCGACGCATGCTAAGAAAATCAATAGCGCACCATCAGCTAAAGTCATGCCATAGTTTTTACGGCCAGGCTGACCACCAACTGCTAAGACCATCGGTTGAACTTCTTGACGACGACCTAATAGATAAGTTGCGTACCAAATGGCTAATGCAGAAGCGAAGAAGCAAACTGCGGCATAAAGGCGCGCAGCATTTGCCATACCAATCAATGGACCAAATAGATCCATGAGGGTGGCGCCTAACCAGTAAGGAAAGGGTGCGCCAAGCGAGATATCGCGCCCAGATAGATGCGGAACGATCCAGTCGAGTGCTTTGCCATGTTGCAAAGTCCACATGCCACCAAATCCGATGGCATCTTCATTCTTCCAGGGGTCACGCGCAAAGAGGCCGGCAAAACCATAGACCAAAGTCAACGCAAAAATAATGATGCGTGGGATGGAAGTGGTGGCGGCGGCGGTGAGTTTGACCATAAAAAACTAGCAATAAAAAAGGCAGCAAACGCTGCCTTGATTATCTCGCAGGGGAGGGTGAATAGTGAATATCCAAACCCCAGCCCCTTTGTAGATTAAGCCTATTACTTCTTCTTAGCTGGCTTTTCAGCAGCTTTAGCTTCTGCAGCAGCAGCTTTTTTCTCAGCTGTTTTAGCAGCGCCATCGCCAGTTGCTTTAGCAACAGCTTTAGTACCGAACTTCTGACGGAATTTCTCAACACGACCGGCAGTATCCATAATCTTCTGGGTACCAGTGTAGAAAGGGTGTGACTCAGATGAAGTCTCGATCTTGGCCAATGGATATTCATTGCCATCTTCCCACTTGATTGTCTCTTTAGTAGACATAGTGGAGCGAGTCTTGAAGCTGAAGTTGTTAGAAACGTCTACAAAGACGATTTCACGATATTCGGGGTGAATGCCAGGTTTCATTATTAAGTCCTATTAGCAGGCAGCCGTTTAAGTCCAAAGACCCAAATACTTACCCAAGTTAAATGCAAATTATTAAAGCGGTAAAGGCGAAATTATGCCATGAAATCAACAACAAAGCGCACTTTTACCGTCTCTCTGAGTCTAAATTAGCCACCCTTACGCATTAAATCGAAGAATTCACCGTTATTTTTGGTGGATTTGAGCTTATCAACGATAAAGTTCATCGCCTCAATATCGTCCATATCGGCCAATAATTTACGTAAAACCCAGATTTTCTGGAGGTTTTCAGCTTTAACCAGCAACTCTTCACGGCGGGTGCCAGACTTGTTGAGGTTAATCGATGGGTAAACACGACGCTCAGCCAAACGACGCTCAAGGTGAACTTCCATGTTGCCGGTACCTTTGAACTCTTCGTAGATGAGGTCATCCATGCGGCTACCAGTTTCAATCAAGGCAGTAGCGATGATGGTGAGCGAGCCACCTTCTTCAACGTTACGTGCAGCGCCGAAGAAGCGCTTTGGACGTTGCAATGCGTTTGCATCCACACCACCAGAGAGTACTTTTCCAGATGAAGGGATAACAGTGTTGTAGGCACGAGCAAGACGGGTAATCGAGTCAAGCAAGATGATGACGTCTTTTTTCATCTCAACTAAACGCTTGGCCTTTTCAATCACCATCTCGGCAACTTGCACGTGACGCACGGCTGGCTCATCAAATGTAGAGGCAACGACTTCGCCGCGAACAGAGCGCTGCATTTCAGTAACTTCTTCAGGACGCTCATCAACCAACAGCACGATCAAGATCGCATCTGGATTGTTTGCAGAAATCGCATGAGCAATGTGCTGCATCATCACGGTCTTACCGGATTTAGGTGAAGACACGATCAAGCCACGCTGGCCATAGCCAATCGGGGAGATCATGTCGATGATGCGGCCAGTTAAATTCTCTTCGGCTTTGATGTCACGCTCTAATTGAACAACGCGATTTGGGTGCAAAGGCGTTAAGTTCTCGAACATGATGCGGTTCTTCAAGGCTTCAGGAGCCAAACCGTTGATCTTGTCTACTTTCACCAATGCAAAGTAGCGCTCGCCATCTTTAGGGGTGCGAACCTCGCCTTCAACGCTGTCACCAGTGTGCAGGTTGAAGCGGCGGATCTGTGCAGGGGAGATATAGATATCGTCCGGAGAAGCCATGTAAGAGGCATCTGGGGAGCGTAAGAAACCAAAGCCATCAGGCAGCACTTCCAAAGTACCGTCACCGAAAACAGATTCACCTTCTTTAGCGCGCTTCTTGAGGATGGCAAACATCAACTCTTGTTTGCGCATACGTTGTGTATTTTCAATCTCCAGGCTGGCTGCCATTTCAAGCAGAGCGGATACGTGGAGTACTTTGAGTTCAGATAATTGCATGTGGTTCTCGGGTGTAAATAAGGATGTAGATGTGTTTTGGGGTATCGCTGTCTAGATGGACATCAGACAGATTGGAAAAACAGAATTTTGGGGAGTTTGCTAAAAAAGAGGGGGAGGGAAAATTGCTGGGAATATTGCCGAAAATCGGGGCACTGAAAGTGCGTTGAAATAGATACTACACTAAAAACCGCTGAAAACCACAGGCTCACCCAGTGAACCTGTGATCAAGGACTATTTACAGATGACTATCAATAAACGCAGTCAACTGGGATTTGGCCAAAGCGCCTACTTTTTGAGCAGCAACAGTGCCGTTCTTAAAGAGGATCAATGTAGGGATGCCACGAATATTGAACTGGGCAGGAACGCCTTGGTTCTCATCCACGTTCATCTTAGCGATTTGGATCTTGTCGCCGTATTCACCAGCCAGCTCTTCAAGGATAGGGCCGATCATCTTGCAAGGACCACACCACTCAGCCCAGAAGTCGAGGAGAACAGGTTTATCGGACTTGAGAACGTCTTGCTCGAAAGAAGCGTCAGTTACATATTTGATGCCGGCACTCATGAAAATTCCTTAATTAGTCTTATTTAGTTTTATATAGTTATTGCACTACAACGCTTATATTAGCAATAAGCCACACTTTCTGCCTAAATTCTAAAAAACCAGCCCCAGAACCACCCTCAATGCCGCATCCATTTCCAACCCTAAATGAGCAAAAACAGCCATATGCTTGGGCAATAGCGCCCAATGCCAGTGCTCTGAAGTCGCTCGCCGAGGGTATCTGGAATTGTGCAATGCAAACAAATCAGCGCCCCTTAGTGGTGCTAAGTACCGCAGGCCCATTATTGGGGGTGAGAGCTGCCCTAGAAAAGTATCGACCTAAAGATCTACCAAGTCATATTGCCTTCCTGCCGCAAGTCATGAGTTTTAACGACTGGCTTGAAGCAGCGCCAGGCGCCTGGAAGTTCCCCAAAAAGCAAACCGATCTAGAGCGTTGGTTATCTGTTTACGCGACACTGCGCAAACATAAGCAGTTGCAATCCTGGTTCAAAGCAGAAACCGAGGCAGGTTCGTGGGGATTGGCGCAGGCCATCATCGCAGCCTGCGATACCTTATCGAACTCTATAGCGCCCAGCCTTCAAAAAGAGCTACATCGATTAATCTCAAATCAAGAAGAGCTTATTGCTCAAAATACGCAATCTTGGATTGAGACTCTTGAACCATTATTGGATCGCACCATTGGGCAGGCATATCCAGCACTTGCAAGAAAAGTAGTGGATCAAGAAGCGCAAGTGCTGCTGACATTTTGGAGATACATCACCAGCCCAAGTGATCCCGCATTTAGAAAGCAATTTGCTATGGCAGCCCATCTTGAGGCTGCTAAGAAAATTTCAAAAGTAAGTACAAAACCTTTACATACAAGACCTTTGATTTGGGTGGAGACTGCAGACCCCACTCCGATTGATAAGCAGCTTATTCAGGGATATTTAGCGGACTATGCACAGTTCGCACCAGCAGTTGAAGTGACGATGAACTGGGAGTCAGTAGCACTCTGGGCAGAGGCATTAAGTCCCCAGATTCCTGAAGAGCAAAAGCTACAAACCATCCAAGCCAATATCAGTAATGCCAATCCAGGGCATTGGAATCTGATTGCCGCTAAGCGATTTGAAGAGTTGGCATGGGCAACAGCTAAAACCATTGAGCAGCAGTTAATAGATGGCAAAACCAATATCGCCCTGGTAGCGCAAGATCGTCTCGTGGCCAGAAGGGCGCGTGCATTGCTGGCACGTCTAGGCCCATCTCTCAAGATTCAAGATGAAACGGGCTGGAAGTTATCCACCACCAGAGCAGCTGCAGCGCTCAATAGTTGGCTCGAGTTATTGCGCGCACCATCTGAGGGTCCGAGTGCAGCTGATCTATTGGAGTTTTTGCAAAATCCATTCTTAGATCTTGGAAAGTGTCTTAACTCCAACAGTACGCGTGACGCAGAATCTTTAAATGGATTGGTGGCGCAGCTCGAAGATATTTTGATTGCTAGCCAGGCTAAATCTGGCTGGGAAACTTTTCATATGGCGATCGAGGGATCGGTCGCACATGGCTCTGCTGCACCTAATCCGCTTTTACTAGAGTTACTGCAATCCATTCGTGGTCGCCTCAATCGTTGGCGTGGAGTCAAAATCAATTGCGCTCTAGCCCATCAATATCTGATGGATGACCTGATTCAAATGGGAATGACTCAGGGCTTAGAAAAAGATTCTGCTGGCAAACAATTGCTTGAGCTCTTGGAAACATTTGATTTTGATGTCGAGCATCAGCAAATTGCGATGCGCCTTAATGAATGGCTCAGCTTATTAAAAACAGTCATTGAAGAATCGTCGTATGAAGAGAAGGGTGTTAGCGCTGCAGCCAGCCTGAGCATCCTACCGTTGAGTTCTACCCGCTTTAGAGAATTTGAATCTGTAGTTATGGTGGGTTGTGATGAACAGCAACTACCTGCATTTTCTGAGCCGCCATTATTTTTCTCGGATGCTTTAAATCGACTCTTGGGTGGATCCAGTATTGAGGCGCAGTTTATTCAGCAGGCGCGAGATCTCTCTCAACTGCTCATCTCGTTCCCCAGCGTTGATCTACTTTGGCAAAGCAAGAGCAAGAGTGGGGAGCCGCTGAGGCCTTCGGCATGGATTCAGAGGCTCCAAATAGATTTACCGAATTGGCAGGCGCAAAATGCCAGTGCATTATTTGCACCTCGCAGTGCAACTTCAGCTCCATCACAAATGGCGATCGCAAGATTAGATTCAGATCTGCCAATGCCAGTCTCGATGAGTCCGAGTGCTTACAAAGCATTACGTGACTGTCCATATAGATATTACGTTCGCAGTCTGTTGGGTCTACGTAAACTCAAAGGCTTTGAAGAAGGCTTTGATGCCTCGCTAGCTGGACAAACGCTCCATAAAATCTTGCGTAATTTCTATCACGCTATGAAAAGCGAGGCGCAAAAATCCGCCTCACCAATCACAGCCGATCCAGAACTGCGCCGAGCTTGGATGCAAGATCAGTTAACACTGATTTCCGAGCAGGTCTTCAAGCGCTTAATTGAAGGTGACGCTAGAGTCTTAGGTGTCTTGAGGGATTGGCAAAAGCAAATCCCGAGTTTTATTCAGTGGCAGTTAGATCGTGAGGCTCAAGGTTGGCAGTTCTACGATGCTGAAGTGAAGGTCGGCTTTGATCTGCCATTCACTGATGTAGATGGAAGTGAGCGTCATATTCGTATTGAGGGTTTTGCGGATCGCTTTGATGTGAGCATTCATGATCCTAAGGCTGCATCAGTGATTGACTATAAGAACCAGAGTCTCACTAAAGTTGAGTGGCGATCCGAGGTAGTTCTGGATGATCCGCAGCTATTAATCTATGCCAGAGCTTCTAATGAGAGTAAAAAAATCCCTGGGCGCGCAGTCAATGCAGCCGAGTGGGTAGCTTTAAAGGCTGACGTAAAAAAAGGTGGGGATGAAGCTGAGCGTTCTGTAGTCATTTCAGAAATGCCAGAACTCATGCAAGAATTTTCTGAACAAATCACCGAGGATGTTCAATCACTCTGGTCCGGAAAGCCGCTTAAAGCATTCGCACCGGATAGCGTTTGCCAGTATTGCGAAGCTAGGGGTATTTGCAGAAAGGGGATGTGGTGAGTAAATCTACGTTCCCAGTCGATATTGCTTGCGATCCCAATCGCTCAGTGATCGTGTCTGCTTGCGCAGGCAGTGGCAAGACTTGGCTGTTAGTTACTCGCATGGTCCGCTTGCTGTTAGCAGGGGCAAAACCTCAAGAAATCCTCGCGCTCACTTTTACTCGTAAAGCTGCGCAAGAGATGCGTGATCGCCTTTATCGCCTTTTAGAGGAATTTTCTCAATCGAGTGATGAGCAACTGACTGGGCATTTAACTGAGCGCGGCCTGAGTGCTGATGCGGCAAAGGCATTGCTACCTACCGCTAAATCCCTCTATGCCAAGGTTCTGGCAAGCCCCCAAGGCATTGTGATTGATACCTTTCATGGTTGGTTTGGCAGGCTCTTAGGTGCATCGCCAATCTCAACTGGCATACAGCCGGGCTTTAGCTTGCGGGAAGATGCAAAGCGTTTGCAAGATGAGTGTCTAGATGATTGGTGGGGTAATTTACCCGAAGGCATTCAAGCGCATTACGACACCTTATTAAGGGCGCTTGGCGCAAGTGAAACTCAGAAGTTCCTGATGAGCAATTACAGCCTCTTTAAGCAAAGAGGGGCTTGGACATTCTTCTCGCAAGCTTGTAAAGCGCATGGCACTACCCCTATTGAGAAACTCAAAGCGGATTTGCCCAGACTGAAGATTGACAATCCTCTCAATAATATTTGGAACGCCATCAACGTCAAAGCAGACTTAGAGTTTTTACATCGCTGCTTTAGTAATAGCAGCGCTACTGAAATGGCCTATGCGCCGATTATTCAAATCGCCATCAATCTCAAGGCTAGCGGTGGGGATGTGATGGAAATTGCATCAATATTGCAGTCCGTATTTTTGACTCAAGACGACACCAATCGCACCTCGAATGACAAAGTTGCCGGTGATCTCAAGAAATATCTCAAAAAAGAGGGTGAGCAAGATCGCGAACTAGAGCATGTCACTTATAAGCAAGCTTGGGCAACAGCTTTCCTGGAATTTGTTGCTTGGAAAAAGGAGCAAGAAGCCTATGCTCTGAATGAAGCATGGTTTGCAATGAGTACCGCAATGTTGGATCACGTGAATACGACTAAAGAATCTATGCGCGTGCGGGACTTTGATGACCTAGAGATTGGTGTCAGTCAGTTAATGGCGGACGCTGCTAATGCAGCCTACTTGCAGTCGAGGCTAGACGCGAAGTACAAACATATTTTGGTGGATGAGTTCCAGGACACCAATCCTTTGCAGTGGCAGATTCTGCGGGCATGGTTAGAGGGTTATGGTCAGGATGAGTCTAAGCCTACCGTCTTTATCGTAGGGGATCCGAAGCAATCGATTTACCGATTCCGTCGCGCAGATCCGAGATTGTTTAATGATGCGCAGGTTTTCTTGGTAAAGGAAATGAACGCGGCCGCATTAAATCAGAACACCACCCGCCGTAATGCGCCAAAAATTAACGAAGCTGTGAATCAAATCTTTGGCACCGAGCAATTGCCAGAGTCATATCCATTTACCGCGCAAAACACTTTATGGAAAGCACCAGTAGAAAACGCTGCAGATGCACCATATACAAACGA
Organism: Polynucleobacter sp. 78F-HAINBA; assembly: GCF_018882325.1. Taxonomy (GTDB): domain Bacteria; phylum Pseudomonadota; class Gammaproteobacteria; order Burkholderiales; family Burkholderiaceae; genus Polynucleobacter. The sequence goes on from NZ_JACVOQ010000006.1 coordinate 112,792, forward strand.
GGGTGAAGCCTATTTATTGCCTCTCGTGAAATACGAAGCCGAAGAGTTGGAGCAAAGAGCCGGCAACGCCTTTGAAGAGGCGATTGTGGATGCGCGACAAACTGCCGATGTCACTCAGCGCTACGTTGAGGGTCAGCAGATCAGCGCATTGATACAGAACCTCATTGATACGCGCCCTGTAGTTGATCGCGTCAATGGTAAAGAAGTCTGGCGTAAGGCTAGAGAGAGTGATTTCTTGTTATTGGTTAAACGCCGCAAGTATCTTCCGCAATTTGAGCGTGCTCTGCGTGAGGCAGGTTTAGCATTCGAGAGCTCAAGACTGGGTGGATTACTCAATACTCTAGAGGTTGACGATCTCATTGCCCTTTTGACTATCTTGGTAACACCGCGCCACGATTTGCCACTCGCACAGGTGTTAAGAAGCCCCATCTTTGCGTTTACCGAAAGCCAAATGCAGACCCTCAGCAAGTCAATGGCATCGAATCAATATCGCTCTTGGTGGGATGCTTTGCAAGATAGTCCGGATGCGGGCTTGATGCAGGCGGCACGCTATTTAGAGCATTGGCGCATGCTAGGCGAGCGCCTGCCAGTACATGACTTGCTCGATCGCATTTACCAAGAAAGTGATTTGCGCGTTAAGTACGCAAGCGCCGCTCAAGAGATTGCCCGCGCACAAGTCTTAGCAAACCTCGATGCCTTCCTCGAGTTAGCGCTCAATCAGGATGGTGGCCGTTACCCAAGCTTGGGTCGCTTTATTGAGGAGATCAACACCATCCGCCGAGGCGATGATGATGAAACTCCAGATGAGGGTGATGTTGAGGCGGAAGCAGATCTTGTTGAGCTCGATGAAGAGAGCGAGTTATCTGAGGAAGATAAAAACAAGCGTGTTCGCATGATGACGATTCATGGGGCAAAGGGCCTGGAGTCACCATTTGTCATCATGCTGGACGCTAACCATACTGAAGGCAAGGCGGATCATCGCGGCGTCTTATTGGACTGGCCGCCCGAGAGCGAAAGTCCTAGTCATTTATCGATGTACACCTCGGCCACCCTAACTAATCCTCGTAGCGAAGTGCGTGAACGGGAATTGCTCATAGCTAAGAATGAGAATTGGAATCTGCTGTACGTTGCAATGACCAGAGCAAAGCAGGGGCTTTGGATTAGTGGTGTGGCAAAAGCACCCACCGCAAAAAATCCTATTGGTCTAGATGAGAAGTCTTGGTATGGCAGAGCGATGCTAGGTCAATTAAACATTCTTGAAGATCAACCCGCACCACTAAAAAACCAAGCCCCAATTCCAACAGGGCAGAAGACAGTTAATTCAAGCAATTTCATGATGGATGACTTTGAGGTTTCCTGGGGTGCCGCTAAAGCGAGTTATGAGCAGCTGCTCAAAGATATCGAAAGTGGTGTGACACTTGAAGTCTTCCAAGATGATCACGGCGCACCAGATAACTCCAAAATATTGGAAGAGGGCGTGCACTTTCATCGTTTGCTCGAGCATCTCACCCATCAAACTGGTACAACAAGCCCTGAATCTATGAGCGCAGATCAAATAGCTCTTTGGCTTGGTATTAGCAATGAGTTAGCAAGCAAAGCGCTAGATCAGGCGACCACCGTTCTGAATACTCAAGAGCTCCAGCAGTACCTCACGGCAAATCAGTGGGTGCAGGCCTGGAATGAGATTGATGTTCTGAGTCTGGATGGCAGAAGCTTCCGCTTGGATCGCTTAGTAGAGTTTGATGATCACTTGGCTATTCTCGATTACAAGCTCACCATTCCTGAAGAGGGTAGCGAAGCCAACAGTAAATACCGTGCGCAACTCAATAACTACAAACAAGAGCTGGCCAGAATACGTCCAGATAAGCCTGCTAAGGCCTTTTTGATCTCCTCAAAGGGCGATCTCAAGGAAGTAATCTAGTCCCAAGACCCCTTGAAATTCCCCTTAAAGACCCTATATAAGTAGAGAATAGCAAAAATCCCCAAACTAGGGATAATGAAATTCACACGAAACATCCTACAAGGAGTCCTGATGAAAATTCGTAAAGTAATTAATTTATTCGTTGGCGTATTTGCGGCGGCGCTACTCTTAACTAGTAACGCAGCGTTTGCCGAGGCAACTTTGCCTGAGGTATATCAAGCTGTGCAATCTGGTCAGATGGCTAAAGCCGATGCCATGATGAAAGAGGTTCTACAAAACCATCCTAATAGCGCTAAAGCACACTACGTAGCTTCTGAGCTTTATCTTAAAGAAGGTAAGTTAGAGGCAGCGCGTAATCATTTCATCAAAGCGCAAAACCTAGCCCCTGGTTTACCGTTTGCTCAGCCTGAGTCTGTACAAAAACTTCAGATGCAATTAGCTAGTACTCAAGTTGCGCCTGCTGCCAGTCAGACATCCATTTTTAGTAATCCACTCTTTTGGGGTTTGATTGCCATCTTGGTCATTGGCGTCATGATTGTGATGAGACGTCGTAAGGCTGAAGCAGTGCAGGTCTACAACGCACCAAGCGCTGGTTATCCTGGCACTCCTGGTGGTCCTGCTGGCTACCCCGGAGGTCCCGGTGGCCCTGGCAATCCTGGATATCCTGGAGCACCAGCCGGCGGCATGGGTAGTGGTTTGATGGGCAGTCTTGCAACTGGTGCTGCATTAGGTGCTGGTATGTATGCTGGCCAAGCATTGGCAAGTAACCTCATGGGTGGGCGCGATGGCGGCCATTCCAATGCGGATCACAATGCCAACTCCAATATGAACCAAGTTGGTGGCCCAGCATCCTTAGATCCAAACTTTGGTGTACGTGATGCCAGCTCTTGGGATGATGGTGGCGCTAGTTCATGGGATGACAGTGGTGGTGGCGACTTTATGAGTGATGTCTAAAGAGAATGGAGCGTTTGGCTGAGATCATTGAGGTGGGGCATGTCTGGTTTTACCGGGCAAGCATCTATACCTCGAATGCATTCTTAGATGATCCAGCCATCTTGGCCTTTGCCTTTTGCTAGCCACCCCAACCACCTTCGGGTGGTTTTTTATTGCCCAATATTTAGGCAAATAGCTCAAAAGCAACAAAATGAGCGTCATTTTTAAGGTTTTTACATATACTGTATAAACATACAGTATATTAATACCTATGACGACTCAGATGACTTCCCCAAAAACGACCTTAAGCCAGGCCCCACAAGCCTTAGCTGCTCATGGCGCCTATGAGTTCAAGCTTCTGAGCCACCGTATCTCAGCGGGATTTCCGAGCCCAGCAGCGGATTATGCGGAGGAAGGCCTCGATTTAAACCACTATTTAGTCCAAAACAAGCCGGCCACCTTCATGTTCACCGTAAAGGGTGATTCGATGATGGGCGCGGGTATTTGTGATGGTGACAAGGTGGTGGTCGATAAAGCCCTCAAGCCAAAACATAAAGACATCGTTGTTGCCGTAGTGGACGACGAGTACACCATCAAGCGTCTGTATCAATTGCGCGGCAAAACCGAACTCCAGCCAGAGAACCCAAATTACGAGCCTATTACCTTTAACGAGAACAGCGAACTCCAAATCTGGGGTGTGGTGGTTGGAGTGGTGCGCAGATATAGCCACGCTAGCAGCAGAAACGGTAAATCAATATGAGCACCATTAATCAGGCCGGCCAAACCAACCAACTCTTTGCACTCGTAGATGTGAACAACTTCTATGTATCTTGCGAGCGAGTATTTGCTCCCAAGTTAGAAGATGTACCAATGGTGGTGCTATCTAATAACGATGGTTGTGCGGTAGCGCGTAGTGCTGAAGTCAAAGCGCTGGGTGTGAAGATGGGTACGCCCTGGTTTCAGATGAAAGACCTAGCAAAGCAACATGGCATCCAAGCTTATTCCTCAAACTACACCTTGTATGGCGATATGAGCGGCAGGGTAGTAGAAGTCTTAAGAAAGTTCACACCTAATTTAGAGGTCTACAGTATTGATGAGAGTTTCTTGCAAATAGAGACCGTACTCAAGCAATATGCTGACCCAACTAGCTTAGGTCAAATCATTAAGCAAGATGTTAAAGACACGACAGGTTTGCCTGTATGTGTTGGCATTGGTGCTAGCAAGACGCTCGCTAAATTAGCTAACCACTTAGCCAAGAAGAACCCCCAGTTTGCTGGCGTGTGTGACATCAGTTCCATGTCCAAAGAAGCGCTGTATCAATGGATGGCAGAGACAGCGGTAGGTGAGGTATGGGGCATTGGTGGCAAGACTGCCAAGAAACTCAAAGAGCTCAAGATCAATAGCGTATTTGATTTGGTGCAAGTCTCACCACAAGCCATGCGCCAACAATTTGGTGTGGTGATTGAGCGCATTTGCTACGAGTTGCGTGGCGTATCTTGCTTGCAGCTCGAAGAAGTGGCCCCAGCTAAACAGCAGATTATTTCTTCAAGAAGTTTTGGTAAGCCAGTGACCTCCATGGAAGAGTTGGCTGAGTCTGTTGCTACACATGCTGCAAGAGGTGCCGAGAAACTCAGGAGCCAAAAGTCAGTCACGGGCGCACTCACTATTTTTGTGCAAACCAACCCACATAAGCCGTTTGAGCCACAACACCATCAAAGCATCACAGTAGTTCTGAGTGACCCTAGTGACAACACCTTAACGCTCACAAGCGCTGCATTAAAAGGCTTAAAGCAAATCTACAAGGCAGGTTTTAAGTACAAGAAAGCAGGCGTCATTCTCAATCTCTTGGCTGATAAACCCACCATGCAGCAGTCTTTATTTGATGACATGGAAGTCAAAGGTAAATCTGCTGGACTCATGAAAGCCATGGACTCGATCAATACCCGTTTTGGTAACGCTGCCATCAAAACTGCAGCATCTGGAACCAAAGAAACTGCGCAAGACTGGCAAATGAGATCAGGCAATAGATCACCGAACTACACCACGCAGTGGGATGAGCTGCCGGTTGTGCGCTAAAGAACAAGGCAAACAGCAATATAAAGAACAAGCCAAAAAGATAAATAAATGAATAAAAAAACAACAAATAACACAACTAATTTTACTAGCTCATTTCGTGAGCCAGTAAGCCCATATTCTGAATACATAGCAGCAAAACAGAAGTAGAAAACAAGCCAAACCTAACTAACGTAGATACACACCAGGAGAAATCAAATGGACCTATTAAATAACTTCAACGGCATCTCACTCGCAATCATCATGGTCTTGTCTTACTGCGCAGTATTGAAAAATACAAAGCGTCATGAAAGTGCCACAAAACAAGTATTTACTCGTAAGTATCAGTAAGGAAAGGCAGTAAGGAAGAGCAGTAAAGACAGAAGTAAAAAAAGCAGTAAAGAAAAAATAGAACAAGCAGCAGCTGCCTGGAAGGGGAATAAGGAAATCACGGATTCCTTATTCCCTAGCAAAGGCAAAAGTCATCAGAATCACCCTACCCAAGATAGGTGTAATGAGATTATAAAAATGTCATAAATGTGGATAAAATCCCATATATGACCGATGACAAGCAAACCTATATAGATAAAAAATTACGCCCACTGCCACGCTGGATATTTATGTCCCGCTGGTTGCAGGCACCACTCTATCTGGGGTTGATAGTTGCCCAAGGTGTCTATGTATGGCAGTTCTGGATAGAGCTGGTCCATCTCATTACGATGATGGCGGATAAGTCGATGACTGAAACTGCCCTCATGCTGGTGGTGCTTGGGTTGATTGACGTAGTGATGATCTCCAACCTGTTGGTCATGGTCATCGTGGGTGGATGGGAAACCTTCGTCTCCCGCCTAGAGCTAGAGAATCACCCAGATCAACCTGAGTGGTTATCGCATGTCAATGCAGGCGTACTCAAGGTAAAGCTGGCAACCGCCATCATTGGTATCTCATCAATCCACTTGCTCAAGACTTTCATCAACGCAGCATCCTATGATGAAAAAACCTTGATGTGGCAAACCTTAATCCACATTACCTTTGTGTTGTCAGCGGTAGCGATTGCTTATACAGAAAAGCTAGTGACCTCAGCACATAAACAACATTAAAGCTACAGCAAAAAACCCAGTAAAGATTTAGGCCTGCAAGGCCTTGCGAAGGTATTCGGAGACGTTATCCTGACGCAGCATCCATTGTTTGTAGTCAGATGGAACCATGCTGATCAACTCACCTTTGTGCTTGCCAAAAGGCATAACAGTTGGGACGCGAGCTTTCTCAGACATTTCCCATAAAGCATCTAAAGAAGCGGGGTGCAAACGATCAATGATTTGACCCAAAATCTTGGAGCAGATCCAGACATCTGCTAGCGCACTATGCGCATCACGTAGTTGTTCTCTAGCAGTAGCTCTTTCAAAGTAGTAGAGCAGGGCGCTTTGGGTATGGCTGTCTAAGTCAGGCCAAAGGCTACGAGCGAGAGCGAGAGTGCAAATGCGTTTCACTTCAGGCTTACCAATAGCCTCCCAGTCAAAATCCACGCTATGACCAATGATGTATTTAGTGCCGCCAGGCAATCTAAATGAAGTGCTAGCAGGGCAATTAACCAATTCCTCATCCATGATGTGGTGAGTAGCTAAAGCACCTAAGCTAATCGGTTTGCCTGGGTTGTAACGCTGTACCCAAGGATTGCCGACGGCAAGAGGGTTAATGGACGTGACATCTAAAGAGGCGGCCTCAATGATGACGGCATTGTTCTTATCGGTTGCTTCTACATCGAAAATAATGGCTTGTGGCATAACTTCTTAACCTAAAGGTAACTGAATGGTTATTGTGCCTTGAAGTTTTGGAGCTCTGCAATTAATTGATATTTCCTACAGCGGAATCATCCTCAATCTATTTCATTTGGGCCTCTAAGACTCTACGCTAAATCTTTCAGACTACAGCGGGGATTTGAATGCGACTTTCTATTGAGTGTTCTCACAAGCATTTGAAGCTGTTCAAAATCTCTTTAGATTCAAGAGTCATGCTCGTTTTACTGATTATTTGGATGATTTGGGGAATCTTCAGGGTCTTAAAGATCCTGTAATTGAGCTAAATCTAGCTTGGGGAAGGTGGACGAGCCCGACCCCCGGCACTGACAGAATTGGGTTTGGCTGCTTCGTTCCCGACCTGACCAGGTTATCCAAACCGCCATGCGGGGAGGCCCGTCCAATTCCATTTTAGCTTGTTAGAATGTAATACATGACAGCATTGGCTTTAGCCCGTTCGTGGCGCCCTAAAACTTTCTCCCAATTGGTAGGACAAGACCATGTGGTTAAGGCATTAACCCATGCCTTAGACCAGGGTCGACTACACCACGCTTGGCTCTTTACAGGCACTCGCGGGGTCGGAAAGACCACTATTGCCCGAATTATGGCCAAAGCTCTCAATTGCACCGGGGAAGACGGCCAAGGTCGCATGACCTCAGAACCCTGCGGAAAATGCCCAGCTTGCCTAGAAATCGATGCCGGTCGCTTTGTTGACTATATTGAGATGGATGCTGCGAGTAATCGCGGGGTAGACGATATTGCCGCTCTATTAGAGAAGGCAGCCTATGCTCCAAGTAATGCGCGTTACAAGGTTTACATGATTGACGAGGTGCACATGCTCACCAATCATGCTTTTAATGCCATGCTCAAGACGCTCGAAGAGCCGCCTGAACATGTGAAGTTCATACTTGCGACAACCGATCCCCAAAAGATTCCAGTAACTATTTTGTCCCGTTGCTTGCAGTTCAATCTCAAGCAAATGCCAGTGCCGCTCATCGTTGAGCATTTAGAAAAAGTGCTCGCAGCAGAAAAGGTGGATTGCGAAACCAATGCACTGCGTGTTTTAGCAAAAGCAGCCCAAGGCTCCATGCGTGATGCCTTATCACTGACTGATCAAGCTATTGCATACGCAGCTGGCAAAGTATCTGAAGAAGCAGTGCGCGGCATGCTTGGCACATTGGATGATGCTTATCTCATTCGTATTCTGGACGCCTTGATTGCAAAAGATGGAGCGACGTTGCTAGCTATCTCTAATGAGATGGGTGAGCGCAGTATGTCTTTCTCATTGGCGCTTGCTGATCTATCAAGCCTCATTCAGAAAATTGCTGCAGCACAAATCGTTCCAGAATCTGTTTTAGAAGATTGGCCTGAAGCTGCAGAGATTCGTCGCTTAGCTGGTGCGCTTACAAAAGAAGAAGCGCAGCTCTTCTACCAAATCAGTATCACCAGCCGTCCAGATTTATCACTCGCACCTGATGAGCAAACTGGCTTTGCCATGACGCTTCTACGTATGCTGGCCTTTCGTCCCGGAAATGAAACTCCAGGCAGGGTAGGGAGTAACGGCGGCAATTCAGCTCCACCAGTAGCAAGCGCCCCAAAACCAGCGGCCCCAGCAAATCAAACTGCTGCTCCAGCAAGATCAGCGCCTGCAGCATCTGCTCCAGCCCCTATGGCAGCTGGGCCTGCCGTTTCAGCTCCTCCAGCTCCTGCGCCAGCGGCCACTGCATCTGCAGCTGATCGTCCAGACTGGCATGCCTTGATGCGTCAGTTGCCGGTTAAAGGTTTGGTTCAGCAGTTAGCATTTCAGACAGAGTTGCAAGATTGGGAAGATTCACCAGCAGGCGTGCGCGCTACAGTTGTGACACCAATGCCGCAACTAGCTTCCGAAGCTTCAGTTGGTCGTCTGGTGGATGCCTTATCAGCACACTTCGGCAAACCGATCGAAGTATTAATCGAGAAGGGTGAAGTTGAAGGCAAGACAGTAGCTAAAGTCGATGCGCAGATTCATCAAGAGAAAAGACAAAACGCAGAGCAGATGATTGCTCAAGATCCATTTATTCAGCAATTAGAAAAAGAGTTTGGAGCCAAAGTAGTTGGTGGCTCTGTTAAACCTCTTTGATTGCCAGATTTAACAATATTAAATACAGGGAAATAAAGCGATGATGAAAGGTGGCCTTGCTGGTTTGATGAAACAAGCCCAGCAGATGCAAGAGAAGATGAAGGTAGCGCAAGAGCAATTGGCTGCGCTAGAAGTCACTGGCCAAGCGGCTGGTGGTTTAGTCAAAGTCACTATTTCTGGCAAGCACGAAATGAAACGCGTGCAGATCGATCCAGGCGCAATGGATGATCGCGAAATGCTCGAAGACTTATTGGTTACCGCCTATACAGAAGCATTTAAACAAGTAGAAGCTGCTAGCTCACAAGTGATGTCTGGTGCTACTGCTGGTATGCCAATGCCTCCTGGCTTCAAGTTACCTTTTTAATCATTAATAAAAAACTGTTTATTTAATGGCACGTCAAGAAGCTCCACAAGATGCTCTCGGTCGATTGATCGAAGCATTGCGTGTATTGCCTGGAGTGGGACCAAAGTCAGCGCAACGCATGGCTTTCTATCTACTGCAGCATGATCGTAATGGTGCAGCAGTTCTTGCCCAATCATTAGGTGAGGCTGTAGAGACAGTAGGGCACTGTGCCCGTTGCAATACCTTCTCCGAAACCCAAATCTGCGCAACTTGTAACGATGATCGTCGTGATCCATCTTTACTGTGCATTGTGGAAACACCTGCTGACCAAGTGATGGTTGAGCAGACATTAAGCTTCAAAGGTAATTACTTTGTATTGATGGGTCGTATCTCGCCACTCGATGGCATGGGCCCCAATGAAATCCATTTCGATCGATTGCTTAATCGCATTGAAGCTCCAGACACTGGAGTACCAGTCAGGGAAGTGGTTCTGGCAACGAATTTCACAAGCGAAGGTGAGGCCACAGCCCACTACATTGGTGAAGTACTTAAATCCAAAGGCATCAAAGTCACCAGAATTGCTAGAGGCATTCCGGTTGGTGGTGAACTGGAATATGTCGATGCGGGAACCTTAGCCAGGGCGCTAATGGATCGTAGATCGGTAAGTTAGATATCAGTGACACCCCAGAACCACTATAGACAAGGTGGTTAATACAAAAAGTTGCTTTTTGCAACCTTTTGTATTAAATTGAGACCAATTCAATAAGGGGTTCGTTATGTCTATAGCAATCAAGTTATCAGATGTGTTGGTGGAAGACGCCAAGCCTTATGCTCAAGCAATGCATAGATCAGTGCCAAAGCAAATAGAATATTGGGCTCGCCTGGGTAAGGTAGCCGAGGAGAATCCTGATCTACCAATTCACATGCTCCAAGATATGCTTGTGAGTATTGAAGAGGTAAAAGCCGGCAATCTTTCCCCATATAAATTCGGATGAGGGTATCAACAACGCCTCGATTTGATCGAGCCATCAAGAAGATCTCTCCCGCTGAAAAAAAGACCCTTGATTCTGCAGTCAAACAGATTATCTCCGAGCCATTTATTGGTGAAATGAAGAAGGGTGATTTATTGGGCGTTCAGGTATATAAATTTCGCCATCTTCAACAGCAAATGTTGTTGGCTTACTCGGTCAGCCTAGATGGAGCTCAAATCGCACTAATTGGCTATGGAGTGCACGAAAATTTTTACCGAGACCTTAAGCGCTAGGGTGGTAAATAGCAGGGGAGCCCCTAATCGTCACTAATTCGACATAAATTCTAGGAATTGAAAAATTTGATTTAGCGGTTTCTAGGCAACCCCCACTATCTGATATCTTTTAAACATCACTTACCCCGCCGAAAAGCTGGAAGTATTGATCTTCAGACGAAAAATTCGGATAATCAACCACTATGAAACCATCTATCGCCATGAACGCTCACAGGGCTGAAATTCGCTTAATTGTCGAAGCGCATCATGCTAGTAATGCCCGTGTTTTTGGGTCGGTTGCTTCCCGTACTGATGTCGAGGGAAGTGATTTAGATGTTTTGATTGATCCCACTGTAGAGACTACTCTATTTGATATAGGTGCGATTCGATATAAATTAAGGCAACTTTTAGGTGTTCCGGTTGATGTTTTGACCCCAAATGCCTTGCCGGAGAAATTTCGTGGGTCTGTGATTGCCCATGCCCTGCCAATATGAGTCGTGATCCCCAGCGATTACACGATTACTTGGGGCACATTCTTCTGGCGATTAATAGAATTCAGGGCTACTGTGCGGACATTGATGAGGCTGGTTTCTTAGGGAGTCACTTGATTCAAGATGCGGTAATTCGTAATTTTGAGATTATTGGTGAAGCTAGCAATAACATAGAGCGCCATTTCCCTGAATTTGCCGCTAGCAATCCAGATCTGCCATTGATGATTGCTTACGAGATGAGAAACGCCTTAGCGCATGGCTACTTCAAGGTTGACCTGCAAATTGTCTGGAAAACAATTGAGATGGATCTTCCAATTATTCAAGAACAGGTTACTAGGCTAATCAATATCCAATAAAGTTGGATTACTTCACTGCACCAAGATTGCAGTTGATGGTGAAATAGTCACTAAATCGACATAAATTCTAGGTAAATTGCCTCTTTTTGGGGATAATTTGGTCTGCACCACTGTTGAGCTTCAATCTCACACCGTGCCTATCCGAGCTGTCTTGTTTTTACCCCGGTAGATCTGGCCCTTAGTTTTCATTAGCCATTGATGCTAAGTATTGCGAAATTGTGAATGACCCACAAATCCTATCTTCTCCTGCCTTGCTTGCTTGCTGTCTTTTGCAGCATGAGTGCGCACGCCCAGAAGGCAGGATCTGGTTCGGATCAGATTGCTACATTTGCATCTCCTATTGAGAGCTTTCCCACCGAAGGGGAACTCTTTGGATTGCCGGTGAATATCCACGGTCAAACAACGTATATCAATCAGCGTTACAACAACTTCACCTCCTCATACTCTGGCATGAATAGTATGTCGGATTTAAAGTCCATGAGCTATACCTGGTCTGGCACCTTATTCCTTGGTGCAAGAGTTGCCCCCAATACGGATATTTATTTCAACCCAGAGGTTTTCTCGGGCATTCCCTTTTCTGCATTAGTGGGTCTAGGTGGCTTCACTAACGGTGAGGCTAATAAAGCTGGTGGTACACAAGCGAAGTTTTATTCTGCGCGTGCCTTTGTGCGTCAAACGATCAATCAAGAGGGCGACAAAGTCGTTCTGGAGAATGAAGCCAATCAAATTACGCAAACTGTCAGTAGCAATCGTGTAGTTCTGACTGGTGGTCAGTTCTCCACACTGGATATCTTTGATGACAGCCGTTACGCCAAAGACCCCCGCATTCAGTTTATGAACTGGGGCAATATGACCTATCTAGCCTATGACTACGCAGCCGATGCAAGAGGCTACAGTTGGGGCTTAGCGGGTGAGTGGTATCTCGATAACTGGGTGATGCGCGCCTCACGCATGCTTGCTCCTAAAACACCAAATGGCCGTGATCTCAATTGGCAAATCTTCAACACCTACGGCGATCAAATAGAAGTAGAGCGCCAGCACAATATTGCCGATCTTCCTGGCAAGGTGAGCGTCTTGGCTTACCGCAACAAAATGATGTTGGCGCGTTTTCAGGATGCTACAAACTATGTCATTCAGAATAATGCGCAGGGGACCCAAGCAATTAACAATGTGCGCAACAACATGCAATACAAAACCGGTATTGGTTTGCATGGAGAACAAGCTTTAACAAAAGACCTTGGTATCTATGGTCGCGCCTTTACATCGGATGGCCACACTGAAACCATGTCATTCACTGAAGCAGATAACTCTATCTCTGTTGGTATGGGTATGAATGGCACAAGTTGGAAGCGCCCCAATGACAGCATTGGCATCTCCATGATGCAAAACGGCTTGTCTAGCTACCGCCGAGCTTATCTGCAAGCAGGTGGTGTGTCTTATTTCATTGGTGACTACGCTAGCCCAAGCCAGACGATTTCGTATTCACCAGAGCGGATTGGTGAGGTGTATTACAACGCCACCGTGATCAAGAACGTTCTAGCGGGTTTGAACTTTCAGCACATTATTAATCCCGCCTATAACTCGGCTCGCGGACCTGTAAACATCCTGTCTTTTAGGGTTCATGCCGAGTTTTAACGGTTTCGGGCTGTCCTTGCTTAATTAGGCTATAAAAATCAATTAGATAAGTGTTTTCTTGGGGTTCCTCACCCCAGTGCACCCCTATAATCAACAAAAGTTTAGTCGTTAACTTATTTTGCGTAAATGAGCTGTTCCAAGGGATGCGAATCTAGGCTTTAAAGCGCTCATCTGGAAACGGTATGGTTCAAAAAGAAGTGATGGGATCGCATTAAAAATATTATGAGTGAAAACACAAAACAGCCACATATCCTGATTTCAAATGATGATGGCTATCTTGCCCCGGGCCTATTGGCCTTAGTTAACGCTATTCGTCCATTGGGACGAGTTACTGTGATTGCCCCAGAGCAAAACCACAGTGGCGCCTCAAACTCTTTAACACTCTCACGACCACTATCGATTCATCGAGTGGCTGGTGGTGAGCGTGATGGCTTCCTATTTATTAACGGTACACCAACCGATTGCGTGCATATCGCCATGACGGGTTTCTTAGATGAAAAGCCGGATCTCGTAGTTTCTGGAATTAATCAGGGTGAGAACATGGGTGAAGACACTCTTTACTCCGGCACTGTTGCTGCTGCAGTTGAGGGTGTGATGTTCGGTGTTCCCGGCATTGCTTTCTCACAAATTGATAAAGGCTGGAATCGCATTGAAGATGCCGCAAAAGCAGCGCACGATATCGTTGCGCAAATGCTGGTATCCAAGATGGCCCATAGCGAAGGTCCTGCAACTTTATTGAATGTGAACATTCCCAATCGTCCTTATGCCGATCTCTATCGTTGGAGAGTGACTCGCTTGGGTAATCGTCATCACTCTCAGCCTGTAGTAGTGCAGAAGAGCCCACGTGGTGACGATATTTATTGGATTGGTGCAGCAGGGCACGCAAAAGACAGCTCTGAAGGAACAGACTTTCATGCAATTGATGAGGGATGTATCTCCATTACCCCAATGCAGTTGGATCTAACCCATCATGCTCGCTTAGCTGCGATGCGTGCTAATGGTTGGGATCGCGGTTGAGGCCAGCAGCGGAACGTAATGCCGGTCATCGGCAAGCTTTAGCTGCGAAAGTGCTCGCTGCTGGGGTTAAGCACGGTAAAACATTGGAAGCGATTGCCACTGTTCCACGCCATGCATTCATGGATGCGGGTATGCACCCTCAGGCTTACGAAGATACCGCTTTACCGATTGGCCATTCACAAACGATTTCTAAGCCATCTGTAGTGGCTCGCATGATTGAGCTATTACATAAGCCTAAGCAGTCGCTAGGAAAAGTATTAGAGATTGGCACCGGCTGTGGATATCAAGCAGCAGTTTTGAGTTTGCTGTCGGACGAGGTGTATTCCATAGAACGTATTCGTCCATTGCACGATATGGCTAGAGAGAAGCTGCGCCCATTTCGAATTAAAAACCTCCGCCTGATCTATGGAGATGGCATCTTGGGTCTACCCCAGGCCGCACCATTTGATGGAATCATTCTGGCAGCAGCCGGCTTGGGCATTCCGGACGCCCTGCTGGATCAACTGGCTATTGGCGGACGCCTAGTGGCTCCCGTTGCCAAGAATGAGAAAGAACAGCAATTGATCATGGTGGAGCGGATGAGCTCCCAGCGCTATCAAAGAACCGTTCTGGACGAGGTCTTTTTTGTCCCCTTACAATCAGGGGTAGTATGAAAATCCCTATGAATATCCCGTCTAAATACCTCCTATTGCTGGTCGCTATAGCGTCCTTAGTGTTCAATGTGGGTTGCTCAACTACTCCTAGAGCAAAGCCAGCGAATGTGGTTGATCGCAGTGGTGGCGGTAATGAGCCAACTCCTCCAGGCTACTATCGTGTTAAGCGCGGTGATACCTTGGCACGGATTGCATTGGACAACGGTCAGTCTCCACGCGACTTAGCACAGTGGAACAATATGTCGAACCCCAATCAGATTGAAATAGGGGATCTCATTTTGGTAAAGCCGCCAGCTAATAGCAAGATGACTGTTAAGCCTATTCCGAAAACAGCCGCTGATACTCCCAAAACCGATGCGCCAAAAGTAGATGCTCCTAAAGCAGAGCCTGCAAAAGAAATGGTTGCTGAACCGGGTATTCGTTTGTCATGGCCGGCCAAAGGCAAGGTCACTGAAGATTTCAGTGAAAAAACCAAAGGTATTGATATTGCCGGTAAGTTAGGCGAGCCTGTGACGGCTGCCTCTGACGGTAAAGTGGTTTACGCTGGCAACAGCTTGCGTGGCTATGGCAATCTGGTCATCATCAAGCATGACAATACCTACCTCACAGCCTATGCCCATAACCGGACACTTCTGGTTAAAGAGGGTGATGCGGTAAAGAAAGGGCAGAAGATTGCTGAGATGGGTGACACCGATACCAATTCAGTAAAACTTCACTTTGAATTACGCGTGAATGGCAAGCCAGTAAATCCTACGCCGTACCTGCAGTAATCGCCAGTATGGCAACCGTACTCGTCTTCGATATTGAAACTATTCCTGATGTTGCGGGATTGCGTCGTCTTAATGACTATCCCGATGACTTATCTGATAGTGAAGTCGCCGCCAAGGCAATGGCTGATCGCGCGGAGAAGACGGGCAGTGAGTTTCTGCCGCTGTATCTGCAACGCATTTGTGCTATTTCTTGTGTCATTCGTAGAACTACTAAAGATGGCTCACCGCAAATTAAGGTTGGTACATTAGGCACTGCGCAGGATGATGAGAAAGTATTGATTCAGACTTTCTTTGAGCTTGTTGAAAAATATACTCCTCAGCTAGTGTCTTGGAATGGCAGTGGTTTTGATCTGCCAGTACTCCACTACCGCGCATTAGCAAACCATGTGCAAGCACCGCGCTACTGGGAGATGGGTGAGAGTCAAGAAAACGATAGCCGTGAATTCAAGTGGAATAACTACATCAGTCGTTATCACATGCGTCATCTCGATTTGATGGATCTCTTGGCAAAATTTAATGCTCGTGCCAATGCGCCTTTAGATGGATTGGCAAAACTCTGTGGTTTCCCGGGCAAGATGGGTATGGATGGCAGTCAAGTCTGGCCTGCTTATCAAGATGGCAGGATTGATGAGATCCGTCGCTATTGCGAAACTGATGTCGTTAATACCTATCTGATGTACTGCCGCTTTCAATTGCTGCGTGGCGGCTTCTCATTAGAGGAGTACAAAGAAGAAATCACTTTCGTTAAAGCCTATTTAGAAAAAGAATCTCAAGAGCCGCATGGTGAGCAGTGGCAAGAATATCTCTTGGATTTCACTCCCGATGCGTAGAGGTGAAAAGCCAGTTCACATCGTTGTGACTGAGCCGGTACGAGTTGACTCCCTTGATCTTGATGCCCAAGGCATTGCGCGCTTAGCGCCCAATGAGGAAGAGCTCAATCAAGGTCAAAGTGGTAAGGTGGTTTTCATTCAGGGCGCATTGCCAACTGAGCTTGTCACTTATGTCATTACGCGTGATAAAGCCCGCTTTAGTAAAGCCAAAGTACTCGACATTCTCAAGCCTGCCGTATTTAGAGCTGAACCCAAATGCAAAGCCTTTGGTGTCTGTGGTGGTTGCACCATGCAACACTTGGATATACGGGCGCAGGTTGCCATGAAGCAACGTGTACTTGAGGATGATCTCAAACACATAGCAAAAGTCGCCCCTGAAGAAATCCTTCGCCCTATGGGTGGCCCCGCCTGGGAATACCGTCATCGTGCGCGCTTAAGTGCGGTTAATCGTTCGATCAAAAAAGGCACCGTGCTGATTGGATTTCATGAGGGCAAGAGTGGTTATGTTGCTGACATGACTGCTTGTGAGATTTTGCCCAAACACGTTTCCGATCTACTGCCAGAAATGCGTAAATTGGTAATGGGTTTATCCATTGTCGATCGCATGCCACAGATTGAGATTGCTGTAGGTGAGCCTGAAGATCCCAATTCAGATGACCCTAAAAAATCAAAACCAGTCACTGCATTGGTTTTCAGAAACCTTCTACCTTTAACGCCAGCCGACGAACAATTGCTCAGAGACTTTGCGGATACCCATCAAGTCTGGGTGTGGTTGCAGCCTAAAGGTATTGAAACTGTTTCACCGTTCTATCCATTAACGGGCAAGCTTTGCTATCGCCTGCCCGAGTTTGAAATCGAGATGCCGTTTAAGCCGGCGGATTTCACGCAGGTGAATCACATGATGAACCGCGCTTTGGTCAGCAGGGCGATTCGCTTGCTGGAAGTGAAGCCAAGTGATCGTGTACTCGATTTGTTCTGTGGCATTGGTAACTTCACGCTGCCACTGGCTAGACGTGCAAAAACTGTATTAGGTATCGAGGGTCTAGAAAGCCTGACTACTCGAGCCAAAGCCAATGCAGAGCACAATCAGCTCGCCGATAAAGTCAGCTTCATGCAAAGCAATTTGTTTGAAGTGACTACAGAAACAATTGCTTCGTGGAGTAAAGCTGAGCGTTGGTTAATGGATCCTCCTCGTGAAGGTGCCATGGAGATCTGCCAAGCATTAGCCTTATTGCATGAGCAGGGCAGCGACCTTCCGCCACAGCGCATTGTGTATGTGTCCTGCAATCCAAAGACGCTAGCCAGAGATACAGAGATTCTGTGCCATCAAGCGGGTTATGCTCTCAAGAGTGCGGGCATCGTCAATATGTTCCCCCACACATCCCATGTGGAGTCTATGGCGGTATTTGAAAGACCTTGAGACCTTAAGAAGTCAGTATCAAGATAAAGAAAAAGGCACCCGCTGAACTGACCCACAAAAGTTGGACAGTTTTATTAGGTTAGCACGAGGGATTGAGTTCGGTATTGCACCGGACTTAATCCCTTTAGTTTTTGTTTGATCCGATCATGGTTGTAGTAGTGGATATATTCCTTTAGCTCTGTTTTAAATGATTGAACATCGTCAAACTTCTTTTGATAGAAGAACTCAGTTTTCATAATCCCAAAC
The DNA here is from genome assembly GCF_018882325.1 of Polynucleobacter sp. 78F-HAINBA. Lineage (GTDB taxonomy): Bacteria > Pseudomonadota > Gammaproteobacteria > Burkholderiales > Burkholderiaceae > Polynucleobacter. The sequence goes on from NZ_JACVOQ010000006.1 coordinate 130,617, forward strand.
CAGTTTTCCATGACGGCGTTATCCAGGCAGTTGCCTTTTCTA
>NZ_JACVOQ010000007.1 GCF_018882325.1 Polynucleobacter sp. 78F-HAINBA
AGCGCTCCCACATTAAATCCTTCTGGGTGGCTGTGTAATAGATTCGAGGTCGTTGTTTCATGAGCAACACTCCTTGCGCTTACGCAGTTAGTAGTGTGTTGCATCGACGGGTTGAAATCAAGACCCAAAGTAGACATTGGCGGAGCTAACTCATATGTGCACAGCAAATATCGAGCCAGCCATTTAATCTAGCTTTTTCGTAGGGGTAATGGAATTTTTCTTTAAATTCAGAGCGTTTATGGCATTGCTTGGCGATTTCTGCGCACCGCTCCAGCGTCCAAATTACCGGCACAGCGGGCTTTCGCTTAAACCCGACAATATGAGTTGTTCATTTAGTTAACCAGCCCCTATTAATTGCTTTTTGATAGCTAACTGGGCTCCCTCTCTCCCACTCATCTCTTGTCTGGTATTTCTCTGCTTCTTCTTTACATAGGGCTAGAGTCCAATAACTATCATCAGATAACATTTGGTTGGCACACCAGGTTCTGACTGGGAAATTACTTCTAAAGGATTTAATAAAACTGCTTTGGATATTTTCAGAACGCATGAATTTTTCCTAACAATCAAACCTTTTTAAGTAATGACGTGGGCCACCAAGTAAGCTCACGTCATTTCATGAAAGGACATTACTTAATAAAACGAATTTTCTCGTTAATCTTGCTCAGAATTGGGCCCTTCTTGGCATTGAAGACTTTCTTATTTTCTTCAATCAGGTTTTTGCCCTTAGTATCAATAGAGATAATTAGCGGTCCAAATTCTTTTACTCGGTTAACCCACAGTGTTTCTGGCATACCCAAGTCTTTCCATTGAGCATCTTCAATTTTCTCAACCTTAGTAGCCGCCAACACAGCACAGCCGCCTGGGAAAATAGCATGGACTGCCTTGTTCTCAACACAACCTTCTTGCGTTTCAATACCCATACCGCCTTTACCTACTATCAATTTCACGCCAGTCTGCTTGATAAATTCTTTTTCAAACTTTTCCATGCGCATGGATGTTGTTGGTCCAATGGAAACCATTTCATATTCGCCATCTTCTTTTTGGCGAACAATCGGGCCAGCATGAAAAATTGCTCCGCCCCTAAGGTCAACCGGCAACTCACGTCCCAACTCGATTAGACGACGGTGAGCAACGTCACGACAAGTCACCAAGGTTCCAGTGAGATAAACCACATCACCGATGTTTAATGCTTCTAAATCTTCGTCTTTGATTGGTGTTTGTAGAATTTTCTTCACAGCTTGAATCCTTCGTGGGAAATAATTTCATAAGACATATCAGCGTTGATCTTGATCTTGCCGCGGCGATGCGCCCAGCATCCAGTTGATACAGCCACACCGATTGTGGAAGGGTGACGCGCGGATGACTCAATGTTTACACCCATCACACTATTGGCACCAGTAAGTCCTTGTGGACCCAATCCCAATTCATTAAGTCCTTCAGTGAGCAACTCTTCCATCATTGCCGCATTTTCATTTGGATGACTTGAGGTCACTGGGCGCAAAATTGCCTTCTTAGATAAGCGGGCAGCAGTCTCTGCTGAAGTAGAAACACCAACGCCAACCAATAACGGTGGGCAGGCATTTACACCACGCGATGTGATGACATCAAATACAAACTCAGCAACACCTTCATAGCCTTGTCCTGGCATTAGCACCTTTGCGGCACCAGGCAATGTACAGCCACCACCAGCCATATAAACGTCGACGATACAGTGATCAGCTCCAGGGATGATTTCCCAATCAAGCCATGGAATCTTTGAACCAGTATTGGTGCCAGTATTTTTTTCTTCGAAAGTTTCAACTGCGTTATGACGTAATGGACCTTCTTTGGTAGCACCTTTAGTAGCGTTAAGCAAGATATCTTCCAACTCGCCCAATAAAGGAAAGTTTGAACCCGCTGACAAGAAGTACTGAATGACTCCGGTATCTTGGCAACTTGGACGATCTAACTTATCTGCCAACTCTTGATTCTCGCGCATTGATTCAAAAACTTCTTTTGCCAAAAAGTTCACTTCCTTGCTTCGTAACTCACCTAATTTGGTAGTTACATCTGTTGGCAAACGCTTGCCGATGTATGAAGTAAATTTAGAAAGGACATTAGTTAAGTCCGCTACCGCTACTTCTTTATCCACTACGGATGATTGCTTATCCACGAGTAATTTCCTTTTTAAGTCGTCGGGTGATTACTGAATTGAAACGTTTGCTGCCTTAGCAACCTCAGAGAACTTGGCAGTCTCATCTGCGATTTGCTTTGCCATTTGTGCCTGAGTATTACCAACAGGCTCAGCACCAATATCAAACATTTGCTTTTGAAACTCTGCTGACTTAATAATCTTTACAACCTCAGCATTTAACTTAGCTGTGATGTCCTTAGGTGTGGCTGCGGGAGCCAACAATCCAAACCAAGTGCCTATGTTTATTCCTGGAACGCCCGCCTCCGCCAATGTTGGTACGCCTGGCAAAGTTGATGAACGCTTGGCCGTTGTTACCGCCAATGGGCGAAGCTTGTTTTCGCGGATGAATGGGAGAACTGGTGTGATCGTGTCAAATGACATGGTCACTTGACCACCCAACAAGTCAGTCGTCAGAGGAGCACTACCCTTGTAGGGAACATGCAATAGCTTTGTACCGGTGATCATTTGAAACTGGGTACCAATCATGTGTTGTGCTGTACCGTTGCCATTTGAGCCATAAGAAAGTTCATCTGGTTTAGCCTTTGCCGCAGCAATAACTTCCTTAACACTCTTGTATGGAGAGCTGGCACTCACAACCATAATGTTCGGCACTAAAGCCACTGTAGTAATCGGTGCGAAGTCTTTTTCAAAGCTGTAAGGCAATGTTTTATATACGCTGGGCGCAATCGTATGGTGTACCGCACCCATAAACAAGGTGTAACCATCAGGATTGGATTTTGCTACTAGGCCAGCACCTAATGTGGCTCCAGCACCAGGCTTGTTGTCCACAATGACTGATTGACCTAATACTGGACCTAACTTTTGAGCAACTGCCCTTGCCAACACATCAGTGGTCCCGCCCGGTGGAAATGGCACAACAATGGTGATTGTTTTAGTTGGGTAACTTTGCGCGGATGCCGCGCCAACCATTCCGCACAACAAAATACTCGCCAGGCTATTTTTTGTTACTTTCTTTAACATTTTGTCCCCTCCAATAATTGACTCCATCAGCCCATTAGAGGCTTGGAATATTGGCACTATAAATTTGAAGGGTATTAAAAAATCATGTATAAAGTTAAACCATAGTTAACTTTTACTTAACAATCGAAAATGGCTAAAAGTATTAATCCCGCTGATTTAGGATTCTTTTCAACGCTCATCAGCTCTGGGAGTCTTGGGGCCGCCGCCCGTGAGCTTGGGGTGACAACTGCCGCAGTAAGTAAACATTTAGCGCAAATGGAATCTCGCCTAGGATTAGTGCTCGTAAATAGAACCACGCGAAGAATGAGCCTTACCCATGAGGGCGAAATCTATCTAGACCATGCCAGAAGAATTTTGGGTGAAATTGATGATCTTGAGCATATGCTGTGGGGCTCAACAAAAGCTCCACAAGGCTTACTTAGAGTCAATGCGACACTCGGATTTGGACGCAGTCATATCGCGCCTTTAATAGCTGAATATGTAAAACAATTTCCACAAGTAGATATTCAATTACAGCTATCCGTAAACCCTCCCCCGATTACCGATGATGCCTATGATGTTTGTTTTCGATTTGGTCATCCACCTGACTCTAGATCAATTGCTAGGCTGATAGCCCCCAACAAAAGAATACTTGTAGCCTCTCCCGCCTACATTAAGGAATATGGCGAACCAAAGTCACCCAGTGAATTAATTAAACACAACTGTATTGGCATACGCCAAGGTGATGAGGGTTATGGACTGTGGCGCTTCTCGAGCGGTAAAGGTAAGTCAAAAAATGAATTTACCGATAGCGCAAAAGTTCGCGGTAACTTAACAACAAATGATGGTGGCATTGCCGTGAACTGGGCGCTAGATGGCCGAGGCATTGTTTTGAGGGCTGAATGGGATGTCACACAACACCTTAAGTCCGGCAGATTAATACAGGTAATGAAAAACTTTGAAACACCAGATGCTGATATCTATGCTGTCTATGCTGAGCGCCATAAAACATCTGTGAGGGTGAAAACATTAATTGACTTCGCTATTGCGTCATTTGGAGCCAGGTAGCTTTTATTGATAGTCCGTTATTGGCCGAAAGCAGCCAATTAGATTGGCGGGTAATTTAGCTTAATAAGTCCAGCATTGCAGCCTCATCAATCACTGGAATGCCTAGCTCCTCAGCTTTAGTGAGCTTGCTTCCGGCATCAGTACCAGCAACTACATAGTCAGTTTTCTTGGAAACTGATCCAGCAACTTTAGCGCCTGCTTTTTCGAGCAGATCTTTTGCTTCATCTCTTGTCATGGTTGGGAATGTACCTGTGAGCACAAAGGTTTTTCCCGCCACGGCTGCGCTGATGACTTTTTCCTCAACGGATAGCTGCATTCCAGAGGCTAAGAGTTGCTCGATCACTTCGCGGTTATGAGCTTCTTCCATAAAGCTAGTGATGGAGTCGGCCACTACGGGTCCAACATCTTTAACCGTTAGTAAGTCTTCGAGGTTGGCATCCATCAGAGCATGCATGGTTTGGTAGTGATTAGCTAAATCTTTGGCAGTGGTCTCACCCACATGACGAATACCCAATGCAAATATAAATCGGGCTAAGGTGGTGTTTCTGGATTGATTGATTGCAGCGATGAGGTTATCGGCAGACTTCTCGCCCATGCGCTCCAGATTTGCGATAGCGGTAAAGCCAAGACGATAGAGATCAGCGGGTGTTCGAACTAAATTGTGATCAACCAATTGATCCACGATCTTCTCACCCAGACCCTCAATGTCTAAAGCTCTTCTATGGGCAAAATGAATTAATGCTTGCTTGCGCTGTGCGCCGCAAAATAAGCCGCCACTACAACGAGCTACAGCCTCGTCTGCCAATCGCTCAATATGTGAATTACATACAGGGCAGCTTGTTGGCATGACAAACTCTTGCGCATTATTTGGTCGACGCTCTTTGACTACCGAAACCACTTCCGGAATCACATCCCCTGCTCTTCGCACTGAAACGGTATCACCAATACGCACGTCTTTACGCTTCACCTCATCTTCATTGTGGAGGGTGGCGTTGGTAACAGTTACCCCGCCCACTTCTACAGGAGCGAGTCTTGCAACAGGAGTAATGGCACCAGTGCGGCCTACCTGGACATCAATTCCTAGAACGGTAGTTAAAGCCTCTTGCGCTGGAAACTTATGGGCTAAAGCAAAGCGTGGAGCTCTGGATACAAAGCCTAACTTGGCTTGCTCAGCAAAGGAGTTGACCTTATAGACCACACCATCAATGTCATATGGCAAAGAATCTCGCTTTGCACCAACCTCGTTATAGAACGCCAAAATCTCTTCTACGGATTTGAGAACGCGGCGCTCTGAACAAACTGGCAAGCCTAGCTTGACATAGGCATTAAGTAACTCTTCGTGGGTTTTTGGAAGCCAAGACTGTGGCTCCAATGCGCCCAAGCCATAGGCAAAGAATGAAAGCGGTCTTTTGGCGGTGATCTTGGAATCTAATTGGCGCAAACTTCCTGCTGCAGCATTACGGGGATTGGCAAATTCTTTCTCACCCTGGGCGGCAGCTTGTACATTCATGTTCTGGAAGTCTTTGAGGTACATAAAAACTTCACCTCGCACCTCCAATACAGCTGGGATGTTCTCACCTGTCAGTTTTAGTGGAATAGCGCGAATGGTTTTAATGTTGGCGGTAACATCTTCACCGCTAGCACCATCTCCGCGTGTAGCTGCTCTTACTAAGGAGCCATGCTCATAGCGTAGTGAGATCGCTAGACCATCAAATTTCAGCTCACCCGCATAATCCACCTGGTCGACATGGAGACCCTCACGGCAGCGGCGGTCAAAAGCAATCAGCTCAGCATCCTCAAAAGCATTATTCAAAGAAAGCATCGGCACTGCATGAGTTACTGAATCAAACTCTTTTAGTGCGGCACCACCGACTCTTTGCGACAGCGAATCAGCAGTCACCCACTCAGGATGCGCAGCCTCAATATCAAGTAACTCGCGATAGAGGCGGTCATATTCACTATCAGGAACAATAGGGTTATCTAGAACATAGTAAGCATGCTCTAAGCGAGCTAGCTCGGCTTGTAAGAATGCGTAGCGATCCGCTAAATTTGTCGGACTGGAGGACGACAAAGCGATTCCTTAACTAAACAGTCTGCTGGCAGTAGAAGATCCAGCTGGAACGCCGCTCTTCTCAAGATTGGCATATAAGACATCAAGATGCTGACGAATGCTAATCACAGCGGCTTCAGTCAGATTGATACCGTTGTCATCAACCAAGCGACCGTGGGCTGCTTGAGCGATCTCGATACCCTCACCCAACATGCGCTCGAAAGCGCGCTCTTCATGAGAGACCAAAGGCACTTCAAGCAATAAAGTTACTTGCTTAACAGGTGCATTGGGATCGATTTCTGCGCTGGTAAAGATGAGTGTGCCGTTGCTATAAAACTCATAGGCGCGGCCATTACGAGAAAGTCTAAAACCACGTTTGCGCATCAAGGCATCAAAGTTAGCGCCAGGAGTTACCTCATCGAAAAGCACATTAATACTTAACTGAATATCACTCTCTGCGGCCATAGAATCGAGCTCTTTAGCGCTATCAAGCATTGCACTCACGCTTGGCATATCAATTTGAGAACCCAGCGTTTCTGCAAGTGCTTGAGCACGAGAACAAAAATCAGATAACTCCAAAACGCCAATTGGGCCACGGCGGCTAGCTAACTGAATTGCCAACTGCAACTCAGAATAAGACGCTTCTGGGCGTAAAGCCTCCCAATCTTCAGCGGCATCAACATCCGCATTTAAACCTTCGCACATCCAGCGCGCTGTTGAAGTTGCAGGCACTTCATTCCAAGTATTAATTTCTTCTAAGATTTCAGCGCCACTAATGCCCTCATCAAAACGCAGGGTGATAACGCAATCGATCCGAGGATCTATTGAAAAACTCTCTGGAGCGGAAACTGCCGGGAGATTTATCTCGCCAAAAGATGGTTCAGTCCGCCCTTCTGGCTCAGCAAAGCCTTGCCCAAAAGAAGGCTCTCTTGGGAGTTGATCCGCCGCAGAATATTCACTGGCAGCTTTTGCCTTACGGCGAGCACGAGCGTATTTGAGATTCAGAATGGCGACTGAAATGAGAATCAGTAGACCAATCACAGCCAAAGCGAACTGCAAGTCAGACAAACCTAACATTGTCATGAATTGCTCTAGATCCACTTAAGCTGCCTCCACCATCGATACTGCAGAAGAAATATCCACCGCCACAATACGAGATACACCCTGCTCTTGCATGGTCACACCAATCAACTGATGAGCGATTTCCATAGTGATCTTGTTATGTGAGATGAACACAAATTGAGTCTTATTAGACATTTTGGCAACCATCTGCGCATAACGCAAGGTATTCGCATCATCCAAAGGCGCATCAACCTCATCAAGCAAGCAGAACGGTGCAGGATTGAGGAGGAATAAGGAGAAGACCAAGGCAATCGCGGTCAAGGCCTTTTCACCACCAGAGAGTAAGTAGATAGAGCTGTTCTTCTTGCCTGGAGGCTGAGCCATCACTTGTACACCGGCATCCAAAATTTCTTCACCAGTCATTACCAACTCAGCATGACCACCACCAAATAACTCAGGGAATAGTTTTCCAAAATGGGTATTAACCTGATCAAAGGTGCCCTGCAAGAGATCACGGGTTTCCGCATCAATCTTGGCAATCGCATCTGTCAAAGTCTGCATTGCTTCATTCAAGTCAGCAGACTGTGCATCCAAGAACTGCTTGCGCTCACGTGAACTAGAGAGCTCATCCAATGCAGCCATGTTCACTGGACCTAAGGACTGAATTTCATTGCCAAGGCGGGTTACTTCGCTTTGTAAAGCACCCACCTTCAGGTCAGTACTAAAGCTAGCTTCCAATGCAGTTAAGTCCGCCTCGGCATCTGAAAGCAAGGTTGCAAACTGTTCAAAGTTCAAACGGGCAGCCTGTTCACGCAACTGCAAATCAACCACTTTGTCACGCATTGGCTGAAGGCTACGTTCAATTTGCAAGCGAACTTCATCGGCTTCACGCAATTGATGTAATAGCGCATCTTGTTCTGTTCGGGCATTTGCTAACGCTGCTTCACGAGCACTGCGAGCAAGCAATAGGCCTTGTAACTTATCTTGAGCCTCTTCATCACTCAGAGTTTCAAGCTCTTGTTCAGAGGTGGCCTGCTTGTCCTGGATCTCCATGATCTGCACGCGCGCAGTACTTTGATCGCGTTGCAAGTCAGCAATACGTTGCTGTAAAGAGCGGGTTGCAAAGGCCGCCTCTTGAGCGGACATCTCGGATGAGCGCAAGGCTTCACGCAGACGATCGCGCTCTTGGGTTGCTAACTCGAGTTTTTCTTGGGCGATAGCGAGATTTTCTTGCAAGCCTTGCTTAGATTCTTCTGACTGAGCAAGTTCTTCAGCGGATTGCTCTTGAGTTTGAATTAATTGCTCCATTTGCTGGCGCAACTCACTTAACTCACCCTGAATTTGTTCAGCGCGTTGGCTGTACTTTTCTTCAGCTTGAGTTAATTGCATTCTTTCCACTTCAAAGCCGTGTACTTCTTGTACGGCTTGCTCAGCAGCGATGCGAGTTTGTTCTGCAGTTTGGTGGGCAGCCTGATAGTTGGCAGCACATTGATCCAACTCACCTTGCAACTCACTTTGAATGAGTTTCTGCGCACGCAATTGCTTCTCAAGACCTTCCATCTCTTGAGCACGCGCCAACATACCAGCTTGCTCAGAGTCGGCTGCATATAGCTGCACACCCACACGACTGACTAAGTGACCTTGTTGAGTAACAAAAGCACCGCCAGCAGGTAATTTCTCGCGGCGATGCAATGCATCTTCCAAGCTATTGGCGATATAGATATTGTCTAGCCACTCTTGCAATACAGCAGCAACGCGAGGTGCACCTGCGCTTTGAACACGAGTCAACAGTGGAATGAAATCCGCTGGCACAGTAGTGTGCGCAGGAGAAATATCTTCTGTTAACAAAATCGCTAAACGACTTGGAGGAGCGTCATTCGCTAAAGCTAAAGTTTCTTGAACGCTCTTAGCAGTAACGGCAGCTAAGCGCTCGCGCAATACGGACTCCAAAGCAGCTTCCCAGCCACTCTCGACTTTGAGCTCTTGCCACAAACGCTTACTCTCTTTTAAGCCTTTGCTCTCAAGCCATGGGCCGATCTTGCCTTGAGCTTGAACGCTGGCTTGCAAGGCTGTTAGTGCGGTGAGTTTTGCTTCGGTTTGAGCCAGCTCTTGATTAGCCGACTGAATCTGTTGTTGTGCGGTATTACGAGCTTCATCGGCAGCCGGGACACGTTGTTGCGCCTCACCTGCTTTTTGTCTTGCTTCATCAACCTTACGTTGTGCCATCGCATGACGATCAATTGCCATTTGCAATGCTTCTGCATCAGGCCTACGCATACCAGCAAGCTCTGCCTCAAGACGGGTATCGCGCCCCTTGAGTTCTTCAACTTGTGTAGAAATAGCTTTAACGCGCTCACCCAAACTTGCTAAGCGCTGATCAATCGTTGCTAAGTTCTCACGGGCATCGTTGAGTTCGCGTGCGTGAACTTGATAAGCCTCTTCGCGTGCTGGCATTTGCTCTTGCAAGCCAGATAAATCAGCAATTAATGTTTGCTCTTTTTCTGCAGCCAAGCTGAGTTCTTGCTCAGCAGTGCGCTGAGCTTGAGCAGCATCAGTTTCTTGGACAGTCCAACGTTGAAGTTGGGCTTGTAAATCTTGAGATTGCTGCTGCAGGCGCTGACGAGCTTCCTGTACATAACGAATCTGTGACTCTACTTGGCTAACATCAGCATTAGTTTGATACAAATCGCCTTGAGCTTGAGAAACTTTATCCTGCAAAGCGTACTGCTCAGTGCGCATTGTCTCGAGCTCAGTCTCCACGTGACGCATTTTAGCCGTCTGCTCTTCTAAACTTACTTGTAACTCGCGAGCGCCGTTGGCATGACGTTCTTGTTCTTTACCAGCCTCAGTCTGACGTACGAACCAGAGTAACTGTTGCTGAGACTTCATCTCTGTAGACAGTTCAGCATGACGCTCAGCGACGGTAGCCTGCTTCTCTAAGCGAGTTACCTGCTGATCGAGCTCGCGCAGAATGTCTTCTACGCGTACTAAGTTCTCTTTTGTATCTTCAAGGCGGGAAGCGGTTTCTTTACGACGCTCTTTGTATTTGGAAACACCTGCAGCCTCTTCCAAGAAAACACGCAGCTCTTCTGGTTTTGCTTCCAAGATGCGATTGATCGTGCCTTGCCCGATGATCGCGTAGCCTCTTGGACCCATACCGGTGCCCAAGAAAATATCTTGAATGTCTTTACGACGCACAACTTGATTGTTGACGTAGTAACTAGAATTGCCATCGCGTGTCAGAACACGTTTGATACCCAATTCTGTAAAAGCACTCCACTGACCTTGAGCACGCCCTTCTGAATTATCAAAAATGAGTTCCACACTGGCGCGACCAGATGGTTTACGCAAACCAGAGCCATTAAAAATAACGTCCTGCATGGATTCGCCACGCAATTCACTAGCGCGAGACTCACCCAAAACCCAGCGTACAGCGTCAATAATGTTCGACTTTCCGCAACCGTTAGGACCCACAACACCGATCAACTGACCTGGCATTTCAAAATGGGTTGGATCGACGAAGGACTTAAAGCCGGAAAGTTTGATGGATTTCAGTTGCACGGCGTACTTTGCAGGGAAAAAAGGGGTTCAAATAAGGGGGTAAAAATTATTACTAAAGTGGGAAGATGATAGCAAGCTTAGGGCTCCTCACACGGGTTTTTGCCCCACCGATATAATGATTAATCTACTTCCAGGGGCAAAACCCCTTAACAATCTGATAGTTAACTGAAAAGCATGAGCCAATCACCACAAAGCATCATCGAACAAGCCTGGGAAAACCGCGCAAACCTGTCTCCTGAGGCCGTTTCCGGGGAAATCCGCAACGCTGTCAACGCCGTACTCGAAGGTCTGAATACCGGCAGTATTCGTGTGGCTGAGCGCCGTAGCGTCGGTAAATGGGAAGTAAACCAGTGGGTTAAGAAGGCTGTTTTGCTCTCTTTCCGCCTGGAAGACAACAAACCCATGGGTGCTGGCGGCTATACCCAGTTCTACGACAAGGTGCCAAGCAAGTTTGAGCACTACACCGCTGAAGACTTCGCTAATGGCGGCTTCCGTGTAGTTCCGCCTGCAATGGCTCGCCGTGGCTCATTTATTGGCAAAAATGCCGTTTTAATGCCTTCTTACGTCAATATTGGCGCCTATGTAGGTGAAGGCACGATGGTTGATACCTGGGCAACTGTAGGCTCATGCGCTCAAATCGGTAAAAACGTTCACCTATCTGGTGGCGTTGGTATTGGCGGTGTTTTAGAGCCAATTCAAGCTGGCCCTGTGATTATTGAAGATAACTGCTTTATTGGTGCCCGCTCCGAGGTCGTTGAAGGCGTGGTTATTGAAGAAAATGCTGTTCTCTCAATGGGCGTATACATTGGTCAAAGCACCAAGATCTATGACCGTGAAACTGGTGAGATCCATTACGGGCGCGTTCCAGCGGGTTCTGTTGTGGTTCCAGGCTCACTCCCTTCTGCTTGTGGCAAGTACAGCCTGTATGCCGCGATCATCGTCAAAAAGGTCGATGCTCAAACTAGAGCAAAAACTGCCATTAACGAACTCTTACGCGATTAAGTTGAATTTATGAGCGCTACCCTTGAGCTTACTGAAGCCCTTATCTCCTGCCGCTCGGTAACCCCAGCGGACGGAGGCTGTCAGGAGCTCATTGCTAAACGCCTTCAAGCAATCGGCTTTCACACTGAGAGCGTTATTAGTGGTCCTGAGAGTTTTCGGGTAACCAATCTTTGGGCGATCAAAAAGGGTGTCAGTGGTGATCAAGGCGAAGTCTTGATGTTTGCTGGCCACACTGACGTAGTGCCTACTGGCCCACTAGAAAAATGGACCAATGATCCATTTACACCGACTATTCGTGATGGCATGCTCTACGGTCGCGGTGCTGCGGATATGAAAACTTCTCTTGCAGCATTTGTGGTTGCTACAGAAGAATTTGTAATTACCCATCCAAATCACAAAGGCTCCATTGCCTTTTTGATTACGAGCGATGAAGAAGGCCCGGCCAATGATGGCACTGTCATCATGTGCGAGCGCTTGCAAAAACAGGGGCAGCGTTTAGATTACTGCGTCATTGGCGAGCCAACCTCAGTCGACCAATTGGGCGACATGATTAAGAATGGTCGTCGCGGCTCCCTCTCAGGCAAGCTTAGGGTCAAAGGTATTCAGGCGCATATCGCCTACCCTCACCTAGGCAAAAATCCGATTCATATTTCAGCACCAGCAATTCAAGCGCTAGTGGAAACTGAATGGGATAAAGGTAATCAGTATTTCCAGCCTACTAGTTTTCAGATTTCCAATATTCATGCAGGCACTGGCGCGAACAATGTCATTCCTGGTGAATTGGCAATTGATTTCAACTTCCGCTTCTCTACCGAGAGCAAGCCAGAAGAGTTGCGTAGTCGTCTAGAAGGCATTCTCACTGCAGCAGGTCTCGACTTTGAGATTGATTGGGTCTTAGGCGGCAGCCCATTTATTACCGGCGATGGCGCCCTTGCTGGCGCCTTGCGCAAGGCTATCAAAGCTGAAACCAAAATTGATACAGAGCTCTCCACTACTGGCGGTACAAGCGATGGTCGCTTCATTGCTAAGATCTGCAAAGAGGTGGTTGAGTTTGGTCCGCTCAATGCGACCAGCCACAAGATTGATGAGTGCGTGATTGTGGATGATGTCGTGCCACTCAAAAATATCTTCCGCAAGACTCTCGAGCAACTTGTTGCTTAAGAATATTTAGCCAAATACTTTTCATAAAAATTCATGGACCCTGCGCCCCAGCAATCTCTGACGCTTGATCAATGTATTGATCAAATTGCACAACGACTAGAAACAGCAGATTTACATTACGGTCATGGCGCCATTGATGCCCAGAGCGAAGCTCTGTGGATTGTCAGCAAACAACTAGATCTAAGCCCTGCAGATGCACTCGACCACCTAGAGCAAGTCATAACTGCCGAGCAAATTGCCGGGGCTTTTAAAGTTACAGAAACTCGCATCTCGACACGCAAGCCCTTGGCTTACATCTTGGGTGAAGCTTGGTTAATGGGTGTACCTTTTTACTCCAGCGAGCAAAGCATTGTTCCCCGCTCATGGATCGCCGAACTCATTGTTGATGGTTCACTGGAGCCCTGGTTGCCCGCCGATGGCAAAGCTCTAGACCTATGTACCGGTAACGGCTCATTAGCGATCTTACTAGCCTTGGCTTGTCCTGATATTCATGTCAGCGCTTGTGACATTAGCCTGCCTGCATTAGCGGTTGCCTCTCGAAATCTTGATCGTCATAGCCTCACTTCTCAAGTAGAACTTTTTGAAGGCGATCTATGGGATGCGCTTCCAGAACCCCATGAAGACAATCTCTTTGATCTCATCATCTGCAACCCGCCTTACGTCAACGCCAATTCCATGAACGCTCTTCCCGCTGAATACCACGCAGAACCTGCCTTGGCATTAGCAGGTGGCGATGACGGCATGGATCTGATCCGTAAAATTATTGCTGGTGCCCCTGACTACCTATCTGAACGTGGTGCCATTCTGATTGAGATTGGCAATGAGTATGAGCACTTTAAAAGAGCGTTTCCGCAGATCCCCGTCATTTGGATGGAAGTATCCGCAGGCGACGAGCAAGTCCTGCTCATTCAGGCAGAAGACTTACGCTAAGTTCATTGTTGGTTTAGCTTAACTCTGCAGCCGCAGAGATAGCTTGATCAATCCGCTCTACGGGTATCACCCTTAATCCCGGAATTTTTGCCTTAGGCATATTGGCCTTCGGAATAATTGCCACTGTGAAGCCGAGTTTAGCCGCCTCTTTAAGGCGCTCCTGACCACGTGGGCAGGGACGAATCTCTCCAGCCAAACCAACCTCACCAAAGACAATTAACTCTTTCGGTAGCGCTTTATTACGAATCGATGATTGAATTGCTAACAACACTGCTAAGTCAGCCGCTGGCTCAGAGATCTTCACACCACCCACTGCGTTTAAGAAGACGTCTTGATCAAAACAGGCAACACCCGCATGGCGATGTAATACCGCCAAGAGCATGGCTAAACGAGCCTGCTCCAAACCAACAGCCAAGCGGCGAGGGTTGGGAATGTGCGCAGTATCTACGAGCGCCTGAATCTCTACCAAGAGCGGGCGACTGCCCTCTTGCGTAACCAATACGCAAGCGCCAGGCACCATCTCCGCATGTTGCGATAAGAAAATCGCTGAAGGATTAGCAACTCCGCGCAAACCTTTTTCGGTCATGGCAAATACGCCGAGCTCATTGACTGCGCCAAAACGGTTTTTAATCGAGCGCACCAATCTAAATGAGGAATGGGTATCGCCCTCAAAGTACAAAACAGTATCCACAATGTGCTCAAGCACGCGAGGACCAGCTAAGTGACCATCTTTAGTCACGTGACCCACCATCAAGACACAGATACCGCTGGATTTAGCAGCTCTAGTTAATTGGGCAGCACACTCTCGTACTTGTGCAACGGAACCTGGAGCCGAACTCAGCACTTCTGAATACAAGGTTTGAATAGAGTCAACCACCAAGACCTGTGGCTTCACCGTATCCATGATGGACAACAGTTTTTCCAATTGAATCTCAGCCAACACCTCTAATTGAGGAGCCTCCAATGCAATCCGCTTTGCTCGCAGTGCAATTTGCGCAGCAGATTCTTCGCCACTGCTGTACAGGACATTCATTCCTGCAGCGCTCATCTCGGCTAGCGCTTGTAACAATAGAGTAGATTTACCAATGCCCGGGTCACCACCCAAGAGCACTACACCTCCAGGAACTAATCCACCACCCAGTACGCGATCAAACTCTTCTACGCCAGTACTAAAACGCGGAAGGTCTTCAGCTGAAATGGCGGAAAGTTTTTGACGAGGCAATGACTGAGCCAAACCCTGAAAGCGAGTATTAGAGCTCACCTCAGGTAAGCCCTCTTCTAGCGTATTCCACGCCTGGCATGAAGGGCACTGCCCTTGCCACTTAGCAGAGGTCCCGCCGCATGATTGACAGATGTAGATTGTTTTAATCTTGGCCAAAGTATTACCTAGTAATTAGTGAGTGCAGCAGTAAAAAAGTTAATCGAGCTGTGTGCCCGCTTTGTTCTCTTGAGCGCGTTTAGGCGCATCTTTGCGGCGTTGCTCAACATCTGCTGCACGCGCAGCTGCTGCCTTTTGTTTCTCTTCGAATTCTTTTTGATTGGCTGAGCGCTCAGCTGCTTTTTCAGCAGAGGCACGTTCGGCGATCTTAGCGGCATCACGTTGATCTTTAATGCTAGCGCGCAACTTACGCTGCACTTCATGCAACTCCACTTCCTGCACGCGAATTGGATCTATCTCTTTTCGGTACTCAGCACGAGAGTCTTTGAGGCAGCTGTTGACCCAATACTTTTGATAGCACTCAGAGTTGGTTTTTTCCCAGCGGTATTTAGCCCAATCACGTTGCAACTCTAACTCACGCTCAATCTTGTCGAGTTGCTCTAACTGAGCCTCTTCGGCAGGCGTAGCTAGCACTAGACTGCTGAAGGAGCAAACCAGTAGGAATGCCCCCAATGAAAGCAGTGAGCGAAAGGTTATCGGCCTTCTCAAATCTCTACCTTTGCGCCGAGCTCAACCAAACGATTAGCTGGAATCTTAAAGAAGTCAGATTGGCGACCTGCGTTCTGATACATCCAACAGAACAGGCGTTCACGCCAAATAGCCATGCCCGGTATTGCAGAGGGCACGATGGTATCGCGCGATAAGAAAAATGAGGTATTCATCAAATCAAACTTCATGCCAAAGGTCTTCTCAATCAAGTCAATGATGGAGCCCATATCTGGAGTTTCTTTAAAGCCATACACCGCGCGAACTACATGGATATTTCCGCCCAAATCTTTCATGGTGATGCGCTCAGAATCATTTACATAGGGCACGTCCCAGATACTCACCTTCAGGAAAAATACCCTCTCATGAAGTACATGATTGTGTTTGAGGTTATGCAAGAAAGAAACTGGCAAGTAATCGACATGAGCAGT
Organism: Polynucleobacter sp. 78F-HAINBA; assembly: GCF_018882325.1. Lineage (GTDB taxonomy): Bacteria > Pseudomonadota > Gammaproteobacteria > Burkholderiales > Burkholderiaceae > Polynucleobacter. Next base: position 16,323 of record NZ_JACVOQ010000007.1, read on the forward strand.
TAAGAAAACTGCAGTGCCCTCAACGCGATGCGGTGGATGCTTCAAAAGAGAATCAATAAAACTACTCAGTTGAATACCCTCCTCCATCGCACGTTGACGCAAAATTTGACGGCCACGAAACCAAGTAATCAAACAAGTAAAGCAGAGTAATCCAAGAGCCAATGGATACCAGCCACCGTCTTTGATCTTAATTAAATTGGCAGTCCAAAAAGCGAAGTCAATAAACAAGAATGAAAGAGTAATGAAAGCGACTAGTAACACATTCATTTTCCATTCACGCATCATCACTACAGCCAATAAAATAGTAGTGATCAGCATAGTGGATGTCACCGATATTCCATATGCAGCAGCTAAGTTCATTGAACCCTTGAATGCCACCACAGTCGCGACCACCATAAATAGGAGCGCCCAGTTCACAAGTGGGATATAAATTTGCCCCTGCTCAGAATCTGAGGTGTGGAGAATATTCATGCGCGGCATAAAACCGAGCAAAATTGCTTGGCTAACCAAAGAATATGCACCAGAGATTACCGCTTGAGAGGCAATCACCGTTGCGGCCGTGGCCAGACCTACTATTGGCCATAGCGCCCAATCTGGCACCATCAAATAAAAGGGGTTCTTGATAGCCTCTGGGTTTGAAAGTAGTAAAGCGCCCTGACCCAAATAATTAATCAGCAAACTTGGAAGCACAATAAAAAGCCATGCATAGCGAATGGGTGACTTACCAAAGTGCCCCATATCTAAGTAGAGAGCCTCCACACCGGTAACTACCAAGACCACAGCGCCCATCACAATGTAAGCCGTTGTTGGATGCGCAACAATAAAGTTCACCGCATACATCGGATTAAACGCGGCAATAATTTGCGGGGCATCACCAATATTGATAGCGCCAAGGACGGCAAGCGTTAAAAACCATACCAGCGTAATTGGGCCAAATAACTTACCAACCGTAGCTGTGCCGTATTTTTGAATTAGAAATAAGGCAACCAGAATAATTAGTGAAATTGGAATAATGAATTTATGTAGAGCGGGGGCAGCAATTTCGATGCCTTCAACTGCTGACAATACTGAAATGGCAGGCGTAATCACGGACTCGCCCAACAGCATGCAAGCGCCCAACATGCCGATGATCATAAAAAAGAAATAACTCTTAGATTTATTGTCGAATGAGCGAAGGGCTAAGGCCATTAATGAAAGAACGCCACCCTCGCCCTTATTGTCTGCGCGCATCACAAATAGGACGTATTTAACCGTCACCACCAAAATTAACGCCCAGATCATCATAGAGATCACACCAAAGAGCGCCTCTGGAGAGTAGGGAATGCCATGCTCAAAATCAAAGCACTCCTTCAGGGCATACAAAGGACTTGTTCCAATGTCGCCAAAGACCACCCCAATTGCCGCAAGCATCATTACGCCGAGGCTTTTTTTATGCTCGCCCTCAGGCCCATGAACCTCTACGGGATTTAAAAGCGTGGAACTTGAAAATTCTGGATTGCTAATCGACATCTCAAAACCTTAAGGTGATGTTGCACGGCAATATGTTACTCCTTATGCAGGCTGACTCAGGAGTGATATTTACCCCTCAAAACCGCTTATTTCAACTCCATTTGAAGGTATACCTCGACAGAGACCCCTAAAAAATGGTAGAATTTCAGCTTCAGACGCGGGGTGGAGCAGTCTGGCAGCTCGTCGGGCTCATAACCCGAAGGTCGTAGGTTCAAATCCTGCCCCCGCAACCAGTATTCATAAGGCTTCTAGGTCAATCGGCTTAGAAGCCTTTTTTGATTTTTTGCATCATGTAACCGCCATGTAAGCAAATAATGGGCCACGTTAATCAAAGACCACAACTAATGAAGATTTATGGGGTTGCAAAAACCAGTCTTTTCCCTCAAAGTAGTTGGGATTCTTGCAAATAAGGCACTTCAGTGGCAACACAAAAATCACATGGCTACGCAGCGGAAATTTTTAATAAATTCCCATTGACAAAGTTAACTCATAGGTTAACAATTTGAGACTGAAGGCTTTATTTACCGAGAGATACAGTGTTGTTGCCGTACTAGATGGTGACATCTGTCCCGCCGAGGACTTTCTTACCAGCGGAGAAGAAGCAACACGAGCATCACGAGAGGGCTTTCTGATGTTCCTGCAATTTATAGCTGAGAATGGTTTTGATAAAGCGCCTGTGAGCTGGTCCCATGAAGCCAATAAAAAAAATGGGATTTATGAGTTTAGAAAAGGAAAATTACGATTATTTTTCTTTAAAGGTTTAAATGGTCAAATTGCCGTTTGCACAACCGGTGTTAGAAAAACAACAGCGAAAGCTGATAAATCAGCGGTCAAATTAGCAATTGAGTATAAAAACAATTACTTTGTAGCTGCAAAAAAAGAGGAATTAGTCCTAATACAAGAAGATGAAAACAAGTAAAAAAATCCAATCATTCCTAGATGACTCGAACAAACGCGAATCATATTGGGCTGAAAATGCAAAGATTGAATTTGCAGTTGCGCTAGAAAAGCAGCGCAAGGATGCAGATATGGCCTATGTAGATATTGCGAATAAGATTGGCAAAAGTCCGGCCTATGTGTCCAAAGTATTTCGCGGGGATAGCAATCTAACAATTGAATCCATGGTTATGCTTGCTAGGGCTGTCAAAGGCCATCTCAACATTGAAATTTCTGATGGCGCAACAAATGCATTTTTGTGGGCTGAATTTATGCAACTTAAATCCGCACCTCAACCATCAAATAATTCTCAATTTGCTACCGAGTGGACCATGGAGGCATCAATTACCAATCTAGAAAATTATTCAGAGGCGGCTTAGCAATGATTGCTCACCACCCCATCTCTCTTGAGCACACCTACTTTACAAAAGTCTTTGTTGAGGCAATCCCCACATTCCAACAGGCAGCTGAAGGTGCACCAGCCTCTCACATTCCTGAAAATAATTTAGAAATAAGGGTATTAACAGAGTCGCCAAAAAGATTTATGGCAATCATGACCACTAAATTTAATCTAAATAAGGAGTCGACCTCTCCTTATTCCATAGAAATGCAATGCGTAGGTGTTTTTTCCGCGGACGACACAATTGAAATGCCTGAAGCTATGCGAGGGGTTAACATAACAGCTCATTCGGTTCTATATGGGGCAATAAGAGAATGTATTTCTTGGATTACGGGACGACAACCACATGGCCACCTACAAATTGGGCTATCAATCTTGCAGGCCAAACCTAAACCCAAAGAGCCAAAGGAATAAAATTGCCTTACCAGCCCGCTTCAGCGGGTCTTTTATTGCCTATACAGCAATCTTCCAATATCTAGCTTTACGAAATTCACACCTAAAGCACTCCAATTCTTTATCACCGTCTTTTGCCCGATAGTCTTCGAACACTCCGGCAGTCTTAATCCCACCTTTACCAGTTATTGCACCCATAAAAAATTGTGGGCAAGAAATGGGGGGCTCTTTAATTTTTGAATTAAAGGATGGAAGTAGATCATTCCCGCCCCTGTTGCAATAGGACTTGGAATGCTTGATTGCCTTTAAAAGTAATTTTTCCAAGCTATTTCATACTGAAGGCCAGTACATTAAAGGGCTGGAACTTCGCATGCTGAAAAGTTCAAGTCGACCTTATTAAATCATTTGCCCTAACTGCTAATTTATAACCAATATCCGTTTGTAAAGCACTAAAAAATTGGCTCCCCATCCGAATCTTGAATCTCTCTTCATCACGCAACTTCCCGGGATCTAAGGTGCCCTTAGTTTCAGAAACAAAGTAGAGTTTACTGTCATGCTCCAAGACTACAGCCCAGTCCGGCGTGTAGTTTCCTATTGGGGTGGGGATCTTAAAGCCCTTAGGAATTTTAAAAAAGAATTTAACTGCCTCGTTAACCTCGCAATCGCGAGCAAAATTATCCTCAATAGCGCTATCTGTTCGATAGTAATTAAATGCCGTCTTATCCGCAAAATCTGGCCTGACTTCCAATACCTGATCTTGAAGTACCTCGCCTAATTCATCGGTGAAGAGCTTTTGGGTATAGCTAGCGTCCCATGCAGGACCTTTTTCGTATTTAACACCGCCCTCATACAAGATTTCATTTTTAGCGCGCTCAAAAACCGCAACAACATACTCCAAAAAACGTTGTGGATTAATCATGAGTTCATCAATACGCCCACACTCTTTAAACAACCCCGCTATTGAAGAGCGAGAGAGCTTAATGCGACTTTGAATAAAACCAAAAACATCAGGAATTGCATTTGCCCTACCTTGAGTTTCTCTTAGGGCATTACTAGTGCTCTGGGCCAATAAACCCTCACCGCTCATCTGGATTTTGGCAGTATTCGATTGCAGCGTTAAGCGAGTAACGGTCGGGTAATGATTCTTGTCTTTAAGGAATTGAATGGCTTTATTAACCAAGGTCGCCTCCTCATACGAAACTGCATAACGAGTATGAAAGCTAACCCTATCCCACAAGTCAAATAACAAGGGATAGTTTTCTCGAGTCAACGCGGCCTTTGTATACCGCACCTGAACCTTTGCTCGATTAGCGTCAGCAATCTTCCCGGTGAACGGGATGCCCGTATCTTCCTCTATCTCCGTTTGAAGGGCACGAGTAAAGGCTTCATAACTCTCATTTGCAATTACGGTTAATAAATTGATGTCCTTATCGACAATCCTCTGCCCGTCACTATTGACCGGCAGACGCAGACCGCGACCTACTTCTTGGCGCTTTTTAACTTCACTAACGCTCTCGTTAAGAGTGCAAATTTGAAACACATTAGGATTATCCCAGCCCTCGCGCAGCGCGCTATGAGAGAAGATAAATTGGACCGGGTTTTCCAGGTTGAGCAACTCTTCTTTGTTTTTCATAATGAGGCTATAGGTATCCTCATCATCCTTGGTCACTCCCTTGGTATCCTTTAAGACTCCTTTTTTATCTTGCGAAAAATATCCACGGTGAACCTCATCAGCGCGATATGGAATTAGTCCCTTATATTCAGATTTTTTACTGTACTTGGTAAATGCCCCTTCAAAGTACTCTTCAAACTTAGCCTTGCCTTCAGGGCTACGATAGTTGGCAACTTTATCAATAAAAAAGAGTGAGAGAACTTTGATGCCCAAGGGATGCAATTTTTTGGCGCGCTCGAAATGCCAGCGTACGGTGCGCTCGATCTGGAATTGCTGCAATTCGTCTGTAAATCCACCCTGAGAATCACCCACCCGAAGGATGAGGCCGCCTGAAAATTCAATCAGCCCCTTGTCAGCCTCAATACTTTCCAAGATAAAGCCATCTCGATAAATCTCACGGCGATTAGATTTAACAAATAAATCATCCCCCAAACTCAAAGCTACATCCTTTTGATTGACGCTACCAGCCTCGCCATTTACGAAAATAGTAACTTTTGCCTTGAGACTCGCTTTACCACGCTGTATTTCTTTGAGCGCAACAAAAGCAGCATTGTAGTTTTGCTCTGCCGTAATACCATCAACCTGAATCTGCTTTACCAAACCTGCGTTGTAGGCATCAACCGGGGTTAATCTCGAAATGAGGTTATAAGGATTCTTGTGGGTAGCGCTATACCTAAGGGTGCAGAGAGGATTAAGGTTATCAATCGCCCTCCTACGAATTGGCGTCTCCATGTTTTGTGGTTCATCAACTATCACAATAGGATTGGTGGCTTGCAAAAACTCGATTGGCTTAACGCCTTGCTCTGTAACGGTATTGATAATGTTGCTATCGCTAGCGAAACTATCAATATTGATAATTAAGATTTGAAGTGAATTAGACGCAGAAAAATTACGCAATGCATTACGATTTGCGCTATCCCAAACGGTGTAGTTTGCAGGAACGCCATATAAGGCTCTCATCTCCTTGGCGGTAATTTCTAAATTCTTTAAAGTACCCTCACGAATGGCCACCGAAGGAACAACAATGACGAATTTACAAAAACCATAGGTTTTATAAAGCTCGTAAATGGTTCTTATATAGCTATACGTTTTCCCAGTACCCGTCTCCATCTCAACCGAAATATTTAAATCAACTCCCTTGGCACTGAGCTCCTCGCTTATATCAACCCTGGGGACTAAATTAACTGATTCGGCCAGTCCATTGGATTTCTGAATTTCGGAAATATTTTTTAATAGGGCTTCTGGGCTTAGTACCAAGCGATTTCCAATACCTCGCTCACCAAACTCTACAGAGCCAATATCAGATTGCGAGTTATCAAAAAACCCGCCAGCATTAGGCTGCCCCTTAAACACATCAGTGACAGCACGAATAGCGCTTAATTGATGGGGGGCAAAGTGGTCAAATATGAATTCCATTTATTGATCGTCTATAAAATTTCAAGAGCTATGTTGGCACTTTGCATTTGAAAATCAAAATTAGTAAGGGCCTGACTATCTGCAAATGATTTACTGAGACAGATGACCTTAGCGGGAGCCTCCCTTAGGATATATTCGGTAATTTCTTCGGAAATATAATCAAAAAATATTGCAATTGACTTTGCATTTTCAGGTGTAGCTAGGTAAATATGATTAGACGTGGCGCCACTCTTGATTTCATAGCATCTGACGGGTGTGGTAATTGGGAGTGCCATTTTTAACAACAATTCATAAACCATACATTTCACCTCGCTATCAGGCTTAGTGCTGTCAATATGATATTCAAGCTGAGCAAGCAAGTCTTCCTCGCTATTTATATCTGTGCGCCACTCCTTAAAATTAGATGGCGTAAGCTTGAGAGCATTAAAACCTAGAGCCTGTTTAGGCCTATCTTCAGCACCCGGCAGGCTTGCCTGCCTAGAATCCGCTAAACGTTTCCCTTCAATTTTCTCAATTACCTTTTTAATGCGAGTGCGGCCAATGTCAGCGATAGTTCTAAAGCCAGCCTTATAAGCCTCGCTATTTTCCTCCAATAATTCAGGCATTTGGACACAAATAAATTGACGATTATTACCATCTTCCTCATTTAGATCCAGAACTGCTTGAGCTGTTGTGCCGCTGCCAGAAAAAAAATCAAGAATGAGTCCATCTGCCTTAACCGTCTGTCTTATAAACTCTCTTACAAGTGAAAGTGGCTTTGAGTACTCAAAGTAATTAGCGCCAAATATATCTTGAATAGTCTTTGTGGCCTCTGTGTTCAGGCCAACTTTATCTATTAGCAACGTCGACAAGGGATTTACATCAGATTTAAGCTCACTCCTAAACCTTTTCATCATCGGACGAGCTGATGGGTCTTGAGGAAAGATAATTTTTCCAGCTTCAATTAACTTATTCATCGACTCGGGAATGTATGCCCAAACTCTATTTGGGTTGAAGGGGTAAACTTTATTTGTCTTGGGATCTACCAAGTCATAAGCTTGGTTAGGCCGTGCCCCAGCACCCATACCAACAGTTAAATCACCCAAAACCCAGTCACCCCTTGGATCATTATCGGGATTTTTATACCCCTTAAAATCTTTTGCAATTCCAGCAAAAGTATCTAAAAGTCCCCTCTGATAACAAATCACGTACTCATGATCGCTAGAAATATTATTGTCGGCCATTGCGGAACTTGCTCTACGACGCCAAATGAACTGGCCAACAAAGTTTTCCTCGCCAAAAATTTCATCCATCAATAACTTCAAATTTGCGGCTTCATTGTCATCAATACTGACAAAAATAACACCATCTTCACTTAATAAATTTCGAGAAAGAAATAGTCGCGGGTACATCATTGAAAGCCAAACACTATGAAACTGCCCGCTTTCCTTTGAATTTTTTTTCCAAAGATTTTGTTTATTTAAAAATCCAGATTCATCAGTCTCACCCGTACGAGCTTGATACTCTTTCAGGGTTTCACTGTAATCATCCGGGTAGACAAAGCTATCATTTCCAGTGTTGTAAGGGGGATCTATATAGATCATCTTCACTTTGCCAAAGTAAGCCTTTTGCAATATGCGAAGCACTTCCAGATTCTCGCCTTCGATATAGAGATTTTGCGTGGCGTCCCAATTGACACTATTTGCGGTATCAGGTCGCAATGTAGCCGTTGTTCTTTTTTGAACCTCTCTTCGCGCATCACCCTTTCCAGCCCAAGATAACTCATAACACTCATTAGTGCGGGCCATCCCATCTCCAAGCGCGGCCTTTAATCGTTCAAAATTGACTTTCCCGTCACTAAAGACATCGGGAAATATCGCTTTCAATTGATTGGTGCGCTCTTGCACTACATCCAGGCTTTCTGCAACGTCAGCCTCGTTTTCCCCGAGTCCGTCTTTATCGACTAACTGCTTTAATTGACTAGATAGACCCATTGAGCTTCCTTTTTTGATGATTGCAGGGGCATCGCCGCGCTATATGCGTTAGATTTATTAACCCTCTAGTTCCTACAAAAACACAAAATATATGAATTAGTGTTTATGTGAATTAGAGTATATCCGTGAATATTTGGGCATGACCCAAGCGCTTGTTCACCACCTAGGAAGTACTATTCGCGATTTGCGAAAAGAGGCTGGCATGAGTCAAATTGTGTTTGGTGAAAAATGTGGGTTTTATCAAACCTACTTAAGCCGCATAGAAAATGGAAGCGCCAATCCAACCATCAACGCCATAGAAGTGATAGCCAAGGGGCTCGGCTTATCCTTCTTTGAGCTACTGGATCTCGTCAAACTTAGAATTGAGCAAGCATCTCTGCGTTGATGTTTTCATGGGCTCTTAGCGAAAATCTGGTTTAGAACCCATCAATTGGGCTTTTGATGCCCTAGGAGCCCATTCTATATATTTACAGTTATATTTACATTATTAGTGTTAATATAACTGTATGGAAACCCAAAAACTCACCTTTGATGAACTTTGCGCCTTATCGGGCTTAAGTTCGCGCACTCTGCGCTACTACACCCAGATCGACTTAATTGATAAGCCTATAGGGCAAACAAGGGCAGCCCACTACACCAGCCTTCACCTTGAAAAAGCCCTGCGCATCAAGCAATTATCTGATTCAGGTATATCGCTAGAGCGGATACGTGAGGTTTTATCTGGCGAAGCTTTACCTCTACCCGTTCGCATCAAAAAACCGGGGCATATTGAAGTAAAAACCCATCTTTGGATTGCGGATGGTGTTGAGCTCCAGATCTCCCCAGAATCGGCAAATTTAAGCCCCGAGCAATTGCGTGAATTTTTACAAAATGTGATGCAGGCCTACGAAAAGATAGCAAAGGATAGCAAGTGATGACCTTTCAAAATACAACCTCACTGCTTTTTGAGCGCAATCAATTAATGGCGCTGCAATCAGTTAAAGCCACAGGAATAGTCCAAGGTCTCATGCTGGAGATGACTATTCGCCAGGAGTATCAGAATTGCACGCAAGATAACCTTGAGGCCTCCTATACCTTTCCAATGGGCTGGGGCGCTAGTTTTATGGATCTCCATGTAGAAATTGCAGGCAAGAGACTTCGCGGCTTAGTCATCGAAAAACAGGTGGCAATTACGGGCTATGAAAAAGCGATTGCTGATGGTGACACCCCCATCATGCTCGAGAAAAACTCCGAAGGCATCTATACCGCCAGTCTGGGTAATCTAAAACCCGGTGAAGTGGCAACTATTGAGTATCGCTATGCGCAATTACTGCAAGTTGAAGAAGGGTGTGCCAGAATTTGCCTACCCACTACCATTGCGCCACGGTACGGAAAAGAGCACTTTGGCGGGATTCAAGAGTATCAAAGCACCCAAGCTGATATGTTGGTGCAATACCCCCTTACTCTTTCATTGCTGCTTAGTGGCGGTACAGAAAAATGCACGATTGAGTCGCCCAGCCATCACATTGACGTAACGCAAAACACCTCCGGAACAATTGTAGAGCTTACTCGTGATGGATTTTTAGATCGCGACTTTATTCTGAATTTGAGCGGACTCAAAAACCAATCTTTTTACATGGTTGCACCCGATAAACATATGGGCTCGGAAGCTTGCACTGTATTAACTAGCTTTAATCCCAATATCGATAACGATAAGTTTGCACAACCAGTTGCCCTCAAGATATTGGTCGATTGCTCAGGGTCGATGAATGGCGATAGCATTGAATCAGCCAAGGAAGCATTGCATCAGGTTTTAATAAGCCTTAATCCCGATGACCAGCTTAGCTACTCCAAGTTTGGGGATATGGTAGAGCATGCCTTTGAGGGACTTCAACCAGCCACCCCATTTAATGTTGCCGCAGCATCAATTTTTGTTAGTAATACGCAGACTAATATGGGCGGCACACAGATTGAACATGCCCTGCTTTCCACCTTTAGACTCAAAGAGAACGATGCTCAGGCAGATGTTCTTCTTATTACCGACGGTGAAGTTTGGGATACCGCCAACATCATTAAAGCTGCTAAGCAATCTGGGCAACGTATCTTCGCCATTGGCGTTGGCAATGCCCCTGCCGAAACACTCCTGCAAGAACTAGCTGAAGCTACTGGAGGCGCTTGTGAACTAGTACCGCCAAATGGTGATATTCAAATGGCAATTACCCGCATGTTTCATCGATTGCGTCAACCCAGAGCGCGTGATATTCAAATCGATTGGGGTCATGAAGAAAAGCCTGAGTGGGTCAGCGGCATCAGTACCGCTATTTTTAATCTCAACACTAGTCATATATTTGCAGGTTTTAAAACTCCACCCCAGCACCCCGCTACCCTATCCTTTCAGCTTGGAAGTAATCCTAAAAGATATTCGGTGCAGGCAAGCACTCTAATCCAGTCAGACTCAAACATCATTTCACGATTAGGGGCAGCGCAAAGGCTCAGAAACATGTCCGAAGAGAATCAAACAGCCTTAGCCCTCAGTTACCAACTCGTCACCCGAAATACAAATTACCTGCTTACGCACATTCGCCCAGAAGATGAAAAAGTAAGCGAATTACCAGAACTACAAAGAGTCACTCAGATGCTAGCTGCAGGCTGGGGTGGCACTGGAGCTAGCAAGGGAATTGATAGACCTGCAGTGTTATTTTCTAGAAGTAGGCAATCAACAACCAATGCATTACAGAGTTCACCCAGAGTCTTCAGAAGCGTAACTAGCTCAAAGATTAGTCTCAAAGATGCTGGAGAGGCATGCGACCTATTGAATGACTTTGCGCCGCCAATAAAAGTGGGCCATCAAAAGACTCAAAGAACACTCACGCTTGATGAAATCATCAGCATTGCTAATAAGTGGATTCAAAATCCCGCGGATATTGAGAAATTCATAAGGTTAATCGATACGCAATTGATAGACGCAAATCTAACATCCTTATTAAATCAACTTTCACCACTGTTATCTGATAAAGATGCTTGGACCGTCATTCTGTCTTGGCTGCTGATTGACTCGCGCACCAAAGGAAAATGGAAGCCAAAAACGAGGCTGACAATTGAAGCCATGGCAAATGAATTACCTATGGGCCAGCTTAAGACTTCACTCACTATTGTTAATCTTTGCCTAGGCACTTTATTTGAGACTACTTTACCGATAAAAGCTAAAAGTGCATGGAGCCCCATCAACTGGTTACGCAAATTGGCAGAATAAGGAACCATCATGAAATTCAATGAATGGCTATTTTTCCTGATATTGGGACTTATCTCGACTCCAGCTTTTTATCAGTTATCAGAAATCCAAAGGGTTCAACAATGAAAATAATCATAAGCATTGTTTTAGCATTTACAGCACTCTTATCTATGCCAGTTATTGCTCAAAACAATCAGGCTGCATTTTTTAAAGAAGTTGAAATAATTGCAGACAAAGTAGAGGCAGGGGAAAAGAGTCAATCTGAGGGTGCGAAGGAAATTTTTTCTTTGTCAAAATCATACTTTCCAAACGATAAGCTAATCCAATCGTTTTACCAGTCGTTATTACTCCACAGTGAACGGTTAGAGAAAAAACTCATCACACAAAAAGAATTTGATTCTCTTGGTCAAGCTAGCCTTGCCGATTACAAATCCGCCATATCTGCCAGAACAATTGAGTCCGCGAAAGCGCAGTTTCAGGCGGCGCTAGAGAATGACCGCCCACAAAGAGGTCAATACACTGGCGAAATGCTTATGCAGCAGGAATACACTAATCCAGCAAATACTGCCGCCATAGCGACCATGCTCAATGGTATTGGTAGGGCTTTTACTAACTCATTTGGCCAATCGATCACCCCACCACCCCGCATCTGCAATTACTACGGTGGCACGAGTTATTGCTTTTAGAAGATTACTACTGTGAATCCAGAAACAAAAAACTCAGTATGGCTTTCCTTTTGGAGAAGCCTTAAAGGAGGAGTTTGCACCTCTTACCGATCTGACGCCGCCATCATTGATGATGAACCCTGGCCTGAAATCACAAGCGCACTCTCAATTGAGGGGCTACTGTTCAAGCCTACAGTGCGCGACCAGTATCTACTTAGGCGTCGACCCATCATCAATGAATTATTTGCAAACCATATCACCAATCTTCGTATTTATGGATCATCAAATCCGATACTTGAATTAGAGGATGAAGACTCTAAAATATTTCGCTTTGATCATGCCGGGAAGCAATTTGAAACCGGAATTATTTGGTCAATAGATGACCCATTGACCCTAAGCAGGATTCTGAACGACGTTCGTAGTGCAAACTTCGTCACCGCCTCTATTGAGCTTCTATGCAGTGATAGTTTCTTTGATTTATCTGATCCAAAGTTTGCAGAGACGGATGAATATGAGGAACTGGAGGTTCATCAACATGAAATTAATATCAAGCGGATTGATTTGGTTTTTAAATAACCACTAGATACCTGTAACGCCTACTTTTGGACGGCTGGGCTTATGCAGAACTTAAAATAATAAATAAATCACTCCCTGCAACCAAATAAATAAAAGGCCTCTAGGTCACAAATTTGAAAATCTTTTTACTTAGAAAAAATCAAAAATCGCAACTATGTCGTAATTCGGAGGGGATTAGGGTGGGTTTAACCGCAAATCAGGGTCGGACTTTATGACCGAACTCACCGTTGATAGAGTAACTACTGTGTTTGCCCGGTTAAATTGATCGGCAAGCTTAATTTGCTCCTTAATCGCTTTGACTCTCTCTATATTTTGAGTATCTGCCGAGTGACCGGCAATCATTAACCCAAACTCCTCTATTAGATTTGTCTCAAGGTTAGATAGAATATCCAGCCAGCCCAAACCAAACTCTGGCAATGCATCTATTTCTACCGACCTATCTGGCAATGCCAACTTTGACAACTCCTTGATGCGACTGTAGACCAAATCATTTTCTTTAACCCCCAGAGAGATGATCTTTAATTTAAGGTAGGAATAAGTCACAATATTTCTATATGCCTGATAATATTGCCATGAAATGATGCTTACAAAAGGGCGGGCAGTCCACGCTGGATCTTCCTTTACGTAGCTATCCTCAATGCCAGCCAAAAGTGATTTAGACAAAACTTGAATTTTTTCATCGCCAGCTCTTTTAGACATTTCGGGCATATTAAGCGTCGATGTAGTCTGAACCAAAGATTGCATTTTGTACGCTTTATAAAAAGCCTCGGTTAACTGATCAATCGCCTCTAATTGGCGTTTGTGGTTTATGGCATTGCGTTGTGGAATTCCAGACAAGGAAACATCAAGTAAAGTTTTAGTTTCATTAGATTTTTCTTGGAGTTGCGACTTCATTGCCTCTAACTTTGCATCATATTCATGCTTTATGGATGCATTAAGCTTGTTAAATACCCATGTACGAAAATATGCCAATAAAATAAGCGGCAAATTTGATAAGAAAATTATGAAAATAATTTCCCAATTACCCATTAAGTCTTTAGCACTCATCAAGTTTTCTCTTTTTATTTTTTTGAATCAAACTCAGCAGCTCGCGCAAACTCGGCTAGGCAATAATTTATCATCTAGATACTTATCTCTTAGCGCATTAAAAACATTAGTTTCCAACATACAAGAGGTGTGGCTCATTTAACTATTAATCTAGCAGGTTTACAGGTAAGAAATTTCAGAGTGCCAGATACTTAAAATTGGTTTTGTCTTTGGCTTCTTTGGCTCAGACACCAACTCTAAGAATCTAATTAATCGGCTCGTAAAAATATATGGGCTTTAAGCGTAATCTATTCTTATCTTCATCCTCAAGCTTCGAGTAGAACTCCTGCCACAGCTCAATCAATCTATCTAAGTCAATGAGCTCCACGTGAATGTGCGAAGCTCTAGCGGTCATTTTCGTGTCATAAGTAAATCCACCCGAAGATACGAAGATCCCAACATCACCATCTCTTTGCAATAAGCCCATCAACTGGCGCACCTCATCAACGCTAGCAGAGGATTCTCTATGCTTAATTTGAACCTTGATCCTTGGAGCTACTACACCCAAAGGATCCTGGTAGGCGATGATGTCTACCCCACCATCCTTGCCTTTAGGCGCAATAAATGGGGTGTGATAACCCATAGCTCGTAAGAGCGCGCCAACGAGATCTTGGAACTCGTAAGGGTTAAGGCTATTAATTTGATTTCTTAAACCTTCATTAGCAAGCTCTTCCATTTCTTGGAGGGTTGCTTCTTGAGCTTGTTCTGTGACACTCTTTCTATCAGAGTCCTCATCAATCACATCGGACTTGATGTCTTCTTTTTCTTTTTTAGGATTTGCCTCTCTCCAACTTCTATATGCCTGACTAGCAGTAGCGAGTAACTCAACCTCACCTAGTGCAAGTGCAGCATCACCCTCAGGAGTCAAATACCAAACTCCTTTTTTCTTAACCAAAAAACCGGCTTTAATTAAATCAATACTATAAAAGTGAAGAATTGATTCCCACCGAATCTTTCCAGTTTTTTCATAAGTTGACTTAGCCCAATCATCGAGCTCAACAGTTTTACCAACCTCATCAACAACATCTTTCCCGGGGGCCTCACCACCCTTTGCCTTAAGTATTTTTAAAGCCGCATATGAGACTTTGGCTGCTAGCTGCTTTGAGGGTGCTAATGGTTTTGACATATGCAATTCACTGTAATTAATAGAATTAATTACAGTTTAACCACATATCGTTGCAACTCTTTCTACATATGTCTGTGTCGGCATAATCCCTCCCCGGGGGAGGATTATTGCTTTCCATGACAGATCCAGTCTATTGCCATCGCGTTAAGTGGTCACATACTGCTTTGCATCCTCACTCTATTGAAAGCAATGTCTCTAGCGCTTTAATTACAGCAGCCTTATGCTCCAGATCAACGCCCATGGTGATGTCAATATCGGCAGTAATATGATTTCTCTTCAATATTGTCTTATAGTCAATTCCATGCGCCTGGCATACTTCCTTTAGCGCCTCAAGATGGGCGGTAATCAACTGCTTTCCGCGCGCCAATGCCTCTAAATGCTGATTTGGATTAATCATCTCATCCTTGATATGGGCGTACGCCATCTTCAAAATAGCAGCTGCATAAAAGGATTCAAGTCGCCAATAGTCAACAGCCCAGGCATAGATTGCGTAATGGATACGCTCTAATTTTTCTACAAACTGGGTATCTAACATGGTGTAGGTTTTGCGGGGAACCACGGATTGGATTCGAAGCGACTCTAGCTCATCGCCAAGATGGGCATACGCTGCAGCAGCCAGCTGATGGTTAGTCATGTGCTCATAAGCAGCACTTAATGGTTTTTGGTTCATTTTGTGTGTTTCCTGATTTTGTTTGCCTGATCAATAATTTCTACCCGACGCTGTAACTCACAAGTCTCATGGGCTTTGCGCACCATGTCTAAGACATAGGCCAAACGCGTGCCATCTTGCGTATCAATGCGCCCCATCCTCATATCCCTGTATAGCCTTGCCATCTCCATCCGGATCGTTTCGGCATCATTGAGCCTGATCTTGTGCATGCTATTTAAGGGGGTAGGGTTCAGAACTTCGCCTTGATCGTGCTGGGTTTGAGAGCCATCTTCTGACCCAGCTCCTACACTAGGGTGAGGCTCCATATTGCCAGCCCCCAAAGGTGTTAACTCGTCTTGTCTCATGACTGGGTTGCAGGCAATGTAAGTTGGCTGCCTGAAGCATCTAACGCATCGCCCTCTTCTCCCAGGCTCGAGTCATCATCACATCCAGCAATGGAGCAAACCGTTTGCGCCTTTTCATAGAGTGTCTTGGCACTGGTTAAATGACATACGTCCACATGCTTATCATTAGAAAGATCTCCCCAATGCTCACTTATGGCATCCAAAAGTTCATCTAATTTGGTACGCACCACTAGACGGATCTGGGCTGTGTAGTTAACTTCAATGAGCTTCATTTGCTCTGCCAATAACTTGACATGAAGTTTGTTGAGTTTGATTGTCTGTGCTTGCTCACTAACGCCACATGATTGCTCAAGATGCACCTCATTTAGGCCTCGTTCAATACAGTAGGCTAAGTCATAAATCTTCGTTAATTGTTGAGTCATTTTTTATCCTGGTTAAATTTATTTGGAGCAAAAGTTCCATAAGTTACTAAGAACGATTTTTCCAATTCCTTTTGGTCATAAAGTTTTATGTTTAATAACTTAGGTTGCACAATCTTCATTGGCTTTCCTTGCTGTATATATGGCATATCTAAGTAGCTCCCAATATTTGGGAACGAGAGGATCATTGTTTCTGCGTTAACTAGACCCCCACTCGTTCCCATAGGTTTCTTAAACTTAAGCTTTTTCGGCCTGCATTCCCAATTCTTGGGATGCCCCCTCCCAATTTTTGACCCCTCATTTTTTTCCACAGAAGACTTCCAGTTCTGATAGGCATAGCTCACAAACTGATTTAAAAATTGCCCCTCCGCCTTATTGATACGCTTCCAGGTGATGGCGTATAAGTTACATACCCCACTCAGATTTCCTCCGCGACGAGTTTGATAAATCATCCCATGCGCGATGAGCTCCTTGACCGCTCTGGTCATGGTGTTTTTTGAGAAGCCTCTTTTAGCAACCGTTTCGGATGAGATCCATATTGAGCCGTTATTGTTGCCCCTATAAAAATGAAGGATTTCAATAAGTGCAGCTCTAGCTGCATAGCTCAAGTCTATGTACGCCGAACTATTGAGGACCTCTGAGGGTATTTGTATGAATGGTTCAACCTGCTTCTTGGGTGCTGATTGAATTGCACCTCTACGCAATCTATCCTCAGCCATGGGATACCTCCATATACCGACTGGCTTGATATTCCGAAACCTCTTCACTAATGTAGTTGCGTGATTCCACCCCCAAGGATTCGCCATTCAAAAGTTTGACAATCTCGGAGATCGGCCACAACAGGCGCCCACCTACTTTTACAGGTTTGATGCCATAGCAATGCCCGGTTAGGCAGTAATTTTTTCTAATGGTTTTTGTTGAGCATTTAGCCGACTGCGCAAATGCTTCAGTTGTAGTCAACTCAGGTAATTGCATGATTATTGATTCCTATGTATCCCGATAAATTTCGGTACATAGTTAATTTATGCAATACGAGGCATTACGAATAGATGGTCTCTGCAGAGACGCTGTGATTTTAAAACAACATTATTTAGCTGTTTTTCTCTCCGGCCTACCTTCTGGGTAAAGAAGCCATCCGTAAATGGTCTCTTCAATATTGTCGCCTTTAAATTCGAATCTAATATCTTCCCTGCTTGCAAAATCTATCAATGCCCCTTTTAAAGCGTACTTGGCTTTGTTTTTGCTCTTAAAAATAGTGGGGTCGTACAGCCTATTGGCTTCGTTACGCATTTTTCTTGTCGGATCCTGGCGCACTTCTCTTGCATGTCTCAAATTTGCATCCATTGCCTCTGCAAAATCCTCCTGAAGATGCTTATCAAAAATGCAGTAACTAGCCACACCAAGCAATCGAAATGAGTCAAGCAGATGGGATATATCAACCTGATTCATATCGCCATCCAGAATCTTAGCTTTCTCGACCCTACAATGCAGAGAATGCAGAGCCTCTCGCGCAGATACATAAGCCCCAAGTAACTGTCGTTTTTCAGGAGATTCGTAGGCTTTTTTCAAAGCAGCCAAATTATCTGAATCTCTTAGGCTTGACTTGCAGCCCTCTACATCAATGCTTACTCCAAGCCTTTCAGCAGAACTTTCATATAGCTTTATTGCCTCAGTCAGCGCGTCATCTAGCTTGCCCCGAATCAGTGATGCGTTTAATGCAACACTATTTTTATTGCTAGGCTGAGATGGCTTACGCATGAAGCTCAGTCACACTCAACCTTAACCCAACAGAATGCAAGATTCTATTCATGGTATCTAGCGTTGGATTACTACTCTCATCCAGAGAATCAATTTCTATAATCCCGTTTGCCTGGGCTACATGGCGCAACGAAACCAATAGAACCTCTTTATCATTCAACTCCATGACAGCATCCAAATAGGCCGCCGCCTCTGTTGGATTAGCCAATGAAGAAAGGAAAGAATATCCATGGCTTTTATCGCGCCCACCCATGGCTAAGCCTCTTTGCCGTTCACGACTAAACGCTTAATCTTGGGTATGCGGGCTTTCTTGGCTTGCCATAAGTCCCATTGCAACTGCATACCAAGCCACAAGTCTGGCGAAGTACCAAGCCATGCAGATAGCCTTAGCGCCATGTCCGCAGAGATTCCCGCTTTTCCATTCAATATTTTGGAAAATGTAGGGCGCGAGACTTTCAATTGCTCGGCGGCATCCGTAACCGTTAAATTTTCGGGCATCCATTCCCGTAACACTTCGCTAGGATGCGCCGGATTGTGCATATCCCCCATATTCATTCCTCTTAGTGGTAATCCTGATAATTGACCAAAACGGCATCATCGCCCTCAAATCTGAATGTCATTCGCCAATTGCCATTCACTGATACCGACCAATGCTTATCCAAGTTACCGGATAGTAGATGAAGATTCCAAGCAGGAGTCCTCATATCGTTTTCATCCTTAGCATTGTTTAAAGCCGTTAACAGTATTTGCAACTTCTTTGCATGGTGGGCTTGAATCCCTTCCTTACTTCCCGTGAGAAAGAAGATTTCTAAGCCCTTGTGCTTGAATGATTTAATCATTGGTTATAGTGTAGCGTGTAAGTTAACAGTTAACAAGTAATTTATCGAATATTTATGCCTGGGCAGAAGTACCGCCAACCACTTTAAGCAATTGCGCGCCATCCTGAGGCTTAAATTCAATACCTGCCTGCTCCAAAATCCAAGCCTCATATTTGGTATGCCAAATAGCCAACAATTCAATAGGGCGCGATATATAGTGCTTTTCAGCCGTTGCGCTTGGCTTATGCCCCTTAATTTCAGCAACAATCCCCACGGGCATTTCCACCCATTCAGCCAATGAAGCAAAAGTTCGGCGCAATCCATGAATGGTTACGGGCGGCAACTGAGCAAGGTCTAAAGCGCGATGATGAGAAACGCTTGGGTCGGTATATCTTCCATCCTTAGATAAGGGACTACTAAACACCCATTCATTGCGCCTTGGTAAATTCTCAATCAAGCCTTTTAAATAAGGGGTGAGCGGTATTTTCCTGCCCTGCTCTTCCACCTTGTCTTTGAGCCACACGGCATTCCATTGAAAATCAACATCAACCCATTTCAGATTTGCCATTTCTTCCCTCCGCGCGCCCGTTAGGATTACCGCTTGTAGGTAGACTTTAGCAACTTTGCTATTTAGGGAATTAACCGCCTTAAACCACGGCTTTAGCTGAGCGCGTTGCAATACATCAAAACGCTTACTCTTACGACTGGGCACTTCATCGCGCAATTCCTTGCTCTCTACTGCGTTCACATCAATAATTTTTAAATACTCAGGCCTGATTGAGCACCAACGCCAAAACGCTCTAAACATTTCAAACCCTTGACGGGCATTATTGGCTCTTGTTGAAGCTTCGACCTTTTGCCAGTCGGCCAATACATCGGCTGAAATGTCGACCATCCGCATAGACATGAGAGGATATAAAACACCCGCCTTGGTTTTCTCTTTACTGCGTTTTCTTTCCTCGCCGCCTGCCTGAGATAAGTTCTCATGGTCTTTTAAGTGCCTCGCGCCCCATTTCTTGCCTCTCTCAATATGAGGTCTAGTCATTTTGTCTTTTTGGTAATCAAGATACTCATTCCACACTTGACCCACCAAAAGCTCTTTGCTTTTTTCATCGGCGGCTTTAGCGTCGGTTTCTTCTTTTTGGGCTTTAGCCAACTCTCTAGGGTCAATACCTTGGTCGGTTAATGCTTTAAGTCGGTTTGCTTCTGCTTGGGCCTTGCTAATGGTGTAGGTGCGAACATCACCAATAGTGAGTCTAAGGGTCTTGCTATGTAGCTTAGTTTGGAAAATATAGGACTTAGCGCCTGCGGCAGTAGCCCTTAGACCCAATCCGGCAGACTTGCCATCCCAAAGGATGGATTGCTCTTTTCCAGCTTCGCACTTGTAAGCCTCAACCCTGCCAGCAGTAAAGTTTTGGTTCTTTGCCATCCCGTTTATACCCCGAAAAAGGTTCATGTAACCGCTATGTAACCCAATAATAGCAATATAAGGGAATATTTGGCAATACTTAGAGTATTGCTAAAGTCGTTAAAAACTATATATATTAAGATGTTAAGCCATTTTGGTAATACTTAGGAATACTCAGAAATACCAATATATACGGGCTCATAACCCGAAGGTCGTAGGTTCAAATCCTGCCCCCGCAACCAAATAAGTAGAAGGCTTCTAGGTCAATTGACTCAGAAGCCTTTTTGCTTTTCTGCAGCCTTGAAGCATAAAAGCCCTGCCCCAAATGAGGGAAAAGAGCACTCTTCACATCCTCAGTCGTCTACTATTCTTAATACAGGGCATAAATTAACAATTCCCATGAATTGCCTTTTTTGGAGATTAAGTAATGACATTAGTAAGCAAATTGATTGCGATAGCCTGCGGCTCATTGATTAGCTTTGGCGCAATAGCCCAAAACTATCCCAGCAAACCCATCAAGATCATTGTTCCGTTTGCCCCTGGCGGTAGCACTGACATCATTGCACGCAGCATGGCCGACCCTTTAAGCAAACAACTAGGTCAATCTGTCATCGTAGAAAACAAAGCAGGTGGTGGTGGCTCTGTTGGCGCCCTAGAAGTGGTGCGTGCCCCAAAGGATGGCTACACACTAGGAATTGCAACAATCTCGACTACAGCATCTAATCCAGCGATTAATGGCAAGATTGGATATGACCCACTGAAGGATTTCACGGCAATTACGAATATTGCTGCGACACCAAATGTCATCGTGGTGAACCCATCATTCCCAGCACGAGATTACAAAACGTTTATTGAAGTTATCAAAAAGAATCCCGGTAAATATTCTTATGCAAGTTCAGGTACCGGCGGTATCGGTCACATGCAAACAGAATTGTTTAAGAGTTTGACTGGAACATTTATCGTTCACATCCCTTACCGTGGCGCAGGCCCTGGCCTTATCGATGTGGTAGCCGGTCAAGTACCCATCATGTTCGACAACTTACCTTCTGCCCTCCCCTTCATCAAAGATGGCAGGCTAATTCCAATTGTGATTGCCGCACCAAAACGTCTAGCGATCCTGCCGAACGTTCCAACATTTGCTGAAGTAGGTTTAGCACCAGCAAACAGAATGGCCTACTACGGCCTATTGGGTCCAGCAGGTCTACCTAAGGATGTTGTAGATAAGATTTATGCAGCCGCTCAAAAGGCTGTACAAGATCCCGCAGTTAAAAAGCGCATTGAAGACACTGGATCCATCATTAACGTTAATGGTCCAGAGGCATTCTCCAAAGAAATAGCTGCTGAATATGCAACATATAAAGATGTGGTTACCAAGCAGAAATTAGAGTTAGAGTAATTTCTGAGTCGTCTAATGAAAAACCGCCCGAGGGCGGTTTTTCTGCACTCGTCACTTCCTACTTAGTGAGAATGGCCTTGTGAATTCATTGGCATTTTATTGGGATTACTGTTTGGCATATTGCCGCCACTCATCATCTGCTGATGCATTGCCTTCATTCCTTCGTGCATCTCTGGATGACAGAACTCATGGTCAGCATCACTGCTAGCGGCACCCATTTGGTGAGCACTGTTACCTTTGTAACCCAGGAGAGATGGATCTAGCATGCCAGCAATCATGGCGATGTGCCCAAACACCAAAAATAATGCAACACAAATTGCATGAATTTTGAGTTTGCCCATTTGATCTAAGGCTTTATTTACAAAACCAAATTCCTGCAAAGCAATCCAGATTAAAGGTAAACCGCCAATCAAATAACTGCCTACTGCTATCACATCAATGGCAGTACGCCATTCATTATTTTTTGTGATGGGCAGTACCGCAGTAGTCATTAAATAAGCGATGACACCAATAAAATATAAGCCTACTGTTGTTCCTGAAAAACGATTCAGGTGATAAACAAAGCCATCGAACTTTCGCGTAAACAGAATGTAAAGCTCGGTGATTGCTAAAGTCTCGGCCAGCACAACTGGTATGGCCATAAAGATCAACAGATTCCAAGGCTGGTTATCAGCCAATAACTGCATATAGTGAGTCATATTCATTGCTATTCTCCAAAACGGAAATTATCTAAAGGCATCTAGATGCCACAATCAAAAGTGATTACAGATAAGTTCTGGGAGGCTTGTAAATGGACTCGGTAATATTAGATGCAAGTAATTCGGTATTGATATGCGTATACGTCTCAGGCTGCTTGGGTGCAAAAAAATCAGGCGGAGTAATCAGAATTGCCACTACTGCACAGCAATAATGGGAAGCGCCGGCATTAGCACTCGACTTGCCCTCTTCAATATGGCCAATTGATGCAGTCTCTTGGCAATGGTCATAGCTGGAGATGGCTACCTCACCACTTGCTACATTCAAATCAACAGGCATCATCGCAGCATTAATTTGACTGACGAAGAGGCTGATAAAGAGAAGCGTGATGAATTTTTTCACACCTTTAGTTTACGCTGAATATCAAGATGAGGAAGGCGCAAGGTTAAATTTAGCATCTCAGGCGGTTAATGCTAGATACGCAATAAACGCGGACCTGTTTTCTCCGGCCTTTTTTGCTTTTGCATCTAATCTTGCCAATACCCTCTTTGGAAGGGTGATATTGATTCGCTCTATTTCATCTGAGAGCAACGCTGGATCAATCTCAACGATTGCCCAAGTCCAACCTTTAAATTCTTTCCGCTTTTGCAGCTCCCTTAAAGAGCTTGGCTTTGGTATTTCTTGATTGCGATCTAAAGCAACTTCAATCCATAGCTCTATCGCTTCTTTAGCATTTTCAATCGCTTCATCAATACCGTTATCCCCTGCTGAATAACATCCGGCCAAATCTGGCACCACAACACCCCAGGCCTCCTTTGCGGATCCCGGCTCAATTGCAATTGGATATTTCATGTGAGACTCCTCTTTAAATCAGCCTGTTTCAATATTTTTTCCACTAAACCAATGCCTAAATCTTTTTTGGGATGTGGAATGCATATATGTCCACTCTTTGTGCTGTGAACAAAGATGTGATGCGACCCCTTTATCCTGCTGAGCTCCCATCCATCCGCCCTCAGTAGCTCCATTAGTTTTTTACTATGCATCTATCTCCTTTTTATATTATACACACCATACACACATTAATAACCCTACCTTGCCTCCCTATGCCACAAGCGGTTGCTATCCTGCCGCCAAAAATGAGGTTCCGTTTTCTTTGAGTCTGATCTGACTGGAAATTCCCAAACTTGTGCACCAGTATTTGGCGTTTGATAAAACGGAATAACCATACTTTGGTATCGGGCGGTGACCGTTGGATGTGGATGCCCATATCGATTGCGATACCCATTTTGTGCAAATGCTTCGTCGGGACTCAATGCTGTTAAAAGCTCTTGAGATGAGGATGTTTTGCTGCCGTGATGTGGCGCCATAAATATCAACGTTCTATCTTTTAAATCATTAAGGGCATCTTGAGTTAGTCGCTCAACGATCTCAGCTTCACCCTGCTTTTCTACATCACCCGTTAACCAAAACGAAGTTGTTTTATTACGAACTTCCAGCACACAACTCACCTCATTGGGCTTTCTGGGATGCTGATCCTCAAAAACCGTGAACTCATTGGGATGCCAAATATGAAACTCCACCTCATCCCACACCCATTTCTGACTGAAGCGACAAGGGATAGCGGGGATCTTTCTATCCTCTAAATTTGCAAGCAAAGGATTGGTGCTCGGCAAGGACCCCATCATCAACTCAAAGCTAATTTCTTTGAGTAAGCTTGCAGCGCCTCCAATGTGATCGCTATCACTGTGACTAATTACCATGCGATCAATATGATTGATTCCCCGTCCCCTCAGATAGGGCAGGATAATTCTTTGGCCAGCATTATCTTTCCCCTGAATAGGTCCCGTGTCATACAGCAATCTTTTTGATTTAGTTTCTATCAGGACTGCTGTGCCTTGGCCGATATCGAGTACCGTTGCCCTAAACTCGCCGTTTGCCAAATTGATATTACTTAGTGGTTGAATAAATAAAGTTGCGCACAATACGAGCCCAATGGCTCTGGATGGCCAGCCCTCTCGAATGGATCCAGGACGAATCGCTATGACAATACCGATTGTGGATAGCCCTACTGCCCACCAAGTAGGCTGACTTGACCAGGCAATGGCCCACCTCCAGCTCGCCATCCAAGCTAGCATGATGGCTAAGTAGTCCATCGTGGCGTGCGCTGGTATCAGCAACCATTTCCCAATGAAGTCAGGTAATAAAGCGCCAGCTATGGCCAGGGGCGTCACGATATAGCTGACCACGGGAATGGCAACAGCATTTGCCAATGGGGAAACTATTGAGACTTGATAAAACCAATACAGGGTCAATGGAAGAAGCGCAATAGTAACCACAGCCTGCACTCGGCAAGCTTCACGCAGTGCTTGAGTGACTCTATATCTCCAATCAAGCTCTAGCTCCCTGCCAGTAGGCAACCCCAATAAGCCATCAGAATCCTGCATCGCATACAAAATAGCTGCCACCGCCCCAAATGAAAGCCAGAACCCTGGCGTATAAGGCGCCATTGGATCGATCAGTAGCACAAAGGTTAGGGCCCACCACCAAATATCAAATGATCTTGGATTTCTGCCAGACCAAAGCGCAAAGGCAACCACACCCACCATATACATAGTTCGCTGAGCCGGAATCTGAAACCCGGCCAGCCAGGCATATACAAATGCCGTCAGAAATCCCGCAGCCGCAGCAACTTTGCTAACAGGTATCAATAGCGGCAGAGTATTACGACGCCATAAAAATGTAGCGAGCATGGCGCCAAATCCTGCCAACATCGTTACATGGAGTCCTGAGATAGATATGAGATGCCCAATGCCAGTGGCATTAAATACGCGCCAATCATCTTGATCAATTGCGTTTTGATCGCCCATCACAAGTGCCGTAATCACACCACCATAACGCGCATCTTTTGGCAGTAAGCGTTGAATCTTTTGCCGTAATTTCCTGCGCTGATACTCCATGGCTAAAGCGAATTCGGAAAAATGAATATCTTTGTCGGCAATCAATTTCCCAGATCGCACGGAACCACTGGCACCAAAGTCTTGATGAAATGACCAGCGCTCAAAATCAAAGGTATAGGGATTAAGAGATCCATAAGGCCTTTTGATCTTGACCTTGAATTCCCAACGCTGACCTGGAATGACCTCGGGTACATCTTGAGGATTACGCCATGCTGGCTGCCAACTCAAATACACCTGGGGTGGAAATGATTCAATCAACTCCTTACCCAAAAAGGCCTGATCCACCTCAAATGAAAACTTTGCTCCACTAGGAGAGCTCTGTGGCAAAGCATTAACCCTCCCCTCGAGAATGAGATCTTTGCTTTCATACTCTATCGAAAGGACATTGGCCAATCGACCTTGTGCGTAATGTGCATTCCAAGCAAATCCTAAGGCGAAACAACAAACTGCTAGAAATGCACTGCTCCCATAGCGATTTTGGATTGAGGCGTAATTGATGTAAACGCCAAATAGGGAAATGACAATGGTCGCTGTACAGATCCAAGCCCAATTCTCTGGCACGGCAGACAAAAATAGAAGAAGCGATCCCCCGGCGATGAACGCCGCAATATTGATGCGCAAGTTCTTAAGAAGCGGATTGTGGGTTTAAGTTGTTAGTCATTAGAGATGACCAACGGGGCAATGCCTGCATGGCATTTTGCCAAACTGCCTTTGCAAATACTTCTTCACTAATGCCTCGAATGCCAGCCAATTGCTGAGCAATTCTGGGGAGCAAGGCAGGCTCATTAAATTGACCGCCCCCCTCCTTAAGCCATGCCGGCGGAATATCAGGTGCATCAGTTTCGGTAACAATATTCTCCAGCGGAAGTTCTTGTAATAAGCGACGAATCTGCAATGCCCGATCATAGGTTGCAGCACCCCCAAAGCCAAGCTTGAAGCCTAGTTCAATAAATTGCTCGGCTTGTTGATGACTGCCATTAAAAGCATGCGCTATGCCACTGGGAACCGTTCTTTTGCGCAGAGCTTTAAGAATGGCATCTTGTGAACGGCGCACATGCAAAATCACCGGCAACTGAAATTGCTGGGCCAAATCGAGCTGTTTATGAAAGAAATATTCTTGGCGCTGAGGGTCCAGGCCCTCAACAAAATAATCTAAGCCAATCTCACCAATACCTACGAAACGCGGATCATCCAATGATTGCTCAATTTGATTTTTAAGAACCTCGATATCGCTCTCTTGAGCTTGATTGATATACAGAGGATGTATACCAAGCGTATAGACCAAACCTGGAATTGGATTGCCGTATTGGTTTGCTAAATTTTTAGCCTGCTCCCAATCAGAGGCTTGAACCGTCGGCAGCAAAATGGCTTTAACACCCTTATTCACTGCACTTGAAACAATTTCCGGAAGTGTGCCATCAAACTCTGGCGCATCTAGATGGCAGTGGGTATCAACCCAAGCGAGCTCTGTGCTGGCATCGCTCATTGTGCGAACGTCTTTAATACTCCGCGCTCTAAATGCAAAATACGGTCACAACGCTTGGCGCGAATAGGATCATGGGTCACGATCACAAAAGCAGTGCCCTGCTCACGAGCAATATCCAACATCAAGTCAAATACGCCATCAGCAGTTTCAGTATCGAGATTGCCTGTTGGCTCATCCGCCAAGACGCAAGAGGGGCTACCCACTAGTGCGCGGGCGACTGCAACACGTTGACGCTCGCCACCAGACAGCTCACCTGGGGTGTGCTGAACTCGCTTTGCAAGGCCAACTGCGTGCAACATCGTATTTGCTCGCTCCATAGACTCTTCGTTACTTAAGCCGCGAATACGTAAAGGCAAAGCCACATTCTCAACGGCGCTAAATTCATCTAAGAGGTGATGGAACTGATAAATAAATCCCAGACTCTGGTTACGCAGTTGATCCAATTTTCTAACAGGTAACTTATGGAGATTCTCTCCAGCCAATATCACCGTGCCCGCGCTCGGCGTATCCAAACCACCCAAGAGATGCAGCAAGGTGCTCTTACCTGAACCAGAGGATCCAACGATAGCCACCTTCTCAGAAGCGCTTACCTGCAAATCAATTTCCTTAAGGACATCAACTGCAGTTGATCCTTTGCCATAGGTCTTTGCTAGGCCCGAAGCGCTCAAAATGATTGAATTGGAATTACTCATAACGCAATGCCTCCGCAGGCTGAACTTGGGCCGCGCGGCGACTTGGATACAAAGTGGCTAACACTGAAAGGCCGAAAGCCATCAAGCCAACCGTAACAACATCAGATAAACGAACATCTGAAGGCAACTCACTAATAAAGTACACATCGCGTGGCAAGAAGCGCACACGGAAGATCGCTTCAATGGCCGGAACGATCACATCGATATTTAATGCAATTAGAAGACCCAAGCCAACGCCCGCTAGAGAACCCAGTAAGCCAATCGCTAAGCCTTGTACCAAGAAGATCCGCTGAATGAGCCCTGGGCTTGCACCCATGGTTCTTAAAATCGCAATGTCGGCCTGCTTCTCATTGACAGTCATCACCAAGGTAGATACCAGATTGAAAGCAGCTACAGCAATGATCAATGTGAGGATGATGAACATCATCTTTCTTTCGGTTTGAACAGCAGCAAACCAATTTCGGTTAGAGCGTGACCAATCGCTTACCCATAAAGCCTGTGGAACAACCTGAGCTAATTCAGCGGCAATTTCTGGGGCACGCTGCATATCATCCACCTTCACACGTAACCCTGATGGGTCTTGTAAGCGCAACAAGGCGGCCGCATCTTTCCAATGCATGATCGCCAAAGAACTGTCGTATTCATAATGACCGCTATCTACAATACCAACTACCTGGAGTGTTCGCATTCTGGGCATGGCACCTGCAGGCGTCAGATCACTTTCTGGCACTATTAAATTAATACGATCACCCACACGCGCACCAACAATATTGGCAAGCTGAGCACCCAAGGCAACCCCGAAAGCGCCCGGCTTGAGATCCTCGATACTGCCAGCAACGAACTGCTTGGGTAAATCAGAAACCTTACCCTCTTCACTTGGTAATACTCCACGAATAGCCACGCCACGCATAACATTCTCGCGGCTCAATAAACCTTGTGAACTCACCATTGGGGCAACACCAACTACGTGGGGCTGAGCAGCCACCTTCAGCGCAATCGGCTGCCAGTTGGCCAAACCATCTGGGGCGGTAATTTCAATATGGGAGAGTACGGACAGCATACGGTCGCGCACTTCCTTCTGAAAGCCATTCATGACTGAGAGAACCACAATCAAAGCTGCAACGCCTAAAGCGATGCCTGCAGTAGAGATTCCGGAAATAAAAGAGAGAAAGCCATCACGCTTACCCACTGTCTTACGACGCTTGGATCGGGTATAGCGCAGGCCAATTTCTAGCTCAATAGGAAGTCTCAACATAGCTACAGTTTAGTGAATTAAACGAGTAAACCGATGGATTCTGTAAATGCCACCTAAAATCAGGGGAATGACTGCCAATTTGACCACCCAAGCCAGCAATATGCGGCGCTTTACCCTGATGGCGTCAGGGGAAGATGCTGTTGACGCTGGACTTGAGCGGAATGCTCCGCCCAGCGGATTACCGCAAGAGCGCTTTCTATTGGGCGATCGGCTGCCAATAGCCCCAGTCTTACTATTGAGTCAGAGTGATTTGGCTGTTAACCCAAATGAAACTATTGCCTGTCTCCAGCCAGTCCATTTCCACGCTACCCGAGATCATTTGATCCTGATGGCCCAAAGTCAGATTGATCTGACCGCAAATGAATCCTCTAAATTGCTACAGACTGCCCTTCCTTTTATTGAAGAGGATTTTGGCAGCAAGATTTTATTTCAGGGGCAAGGTGATTGGTTTATTCCAGCAGGGCCATTTGCTAGCCTGGCAACTCACTCTATTGATCAAGCTCATGGTCGCAACATTGATTGGTGGATGCCACGCGATACCAGCGAGGTTGGCATCGCTAAGCTTTGGCGCAAACTTCAAAATGAAGTTCAAATGCTTTGGCACATTGATACCGTGAATGAAGAACGCGAGCAGCACAGACTGCCAAGCATTAACTCCCTTTGGATTAGCGGTATCGGTAAGCTGGCGGATATTCGGATTCCCCAACCACTTCAAAATGCAAGCCAGGTATATGGAGGGCATCCTCTTTTAGCCGGGCTGGCTAAATATCTTGGAATTCCTCAGCAAAGTGATATTGATTTCTCAAGACTGCAAAATGCCTTTGCGTGGATTGATCGACCCGAAAGTATTTGGGATGACTTAAGAAGAACTCTTTTGAGTAATGAGTTAGATGAAATTGAAATCATTGACTTTCCTAATGGTCAAGCTCGTCACAGAATCTTCACAGCTAAAGACTTGAATAAAAAGTCCTGGGCATTCTGGAAAAAATCAGAACCTTTAGCTTGGTCGGAAATCATTTCAGCATGAGCGTATTTTCCAGGCGCCCCTTCTCTGAGCGGACAGCTAGCTGGTTGCAGCAAAGTGGCCTGCATCCATTGCTAGCTAGGTTGTATGCGGCCCGTGGCATTGATAAACCAGATGAACTCTCTTTAGATCTAAAGCAATTACTCTCACCAGTTGAGCTGAAGAACTGCATCAGCACTGCTACCCTGCTAGCCGATATTCTGGAGCGTAAAGAACCTATGCTGGTAGTGGCCGACTATGACTGCGATGGCGCTACCGCTTGCGCCGTTGCACTCCGTGGTCTGAAGATGTTAGGTGGAGTAGATACCCCTATTCAGTTCTTAGTACCAAACCGTTTTACGATGGGCTATGGATTAACTCCAGAGGTGGTGGATCTAGCAGCTCAACAAAACCCCAAACCGAAATATCTCATCACAGTGGATAACGGCATTGCTAGTGAAGCTGGTGTAGACCGGGCTCGCGAATTGGGAATGGAAGTGATTGTGACTGACCATCACCTGCCAGGTGATCGACTTCCCAAAGCAACTGCAATCGTGAACCCCAATCAGCCTGGATGCACCTTTCCAAGCAAAGCACTTGCAGGTGTAGGAGTGATGTTCTATTTATTAGTTGCTCTGCGTGCCGAGCTTCGTAAGCGTGGCAAATTTACCGCCGAGACTCAACCCAAAATTGAGAACCTGTTAGACCTTGTAGCCTTAGGGACCGTAGCAGACGTTGCACAGCTTGATCGCAATAACCGCGTCTTGGTTTCCAATGGCTTGAAGCGCATTCGCGCGGGGGTTTCACAAGCAGGCATTCAAGCACTATTTCAAGCGGCTGTTCGAGATCCTCGTAAAGCCAATACCTTTGATTTAGGTTTTGCTATTGGTCCTCGTCTGAATGCTGCTGGGCGCCTAGCGGATATGACGCTAGGCATTCGTCTCTTGTTGAGCGATAAGACAGAGGAAGCTACCGAGCTCGCCTACGAGCTTGATCGCATTAATCGCGAGCGACGGGTGATTGAGGGTGGAATGCAGGAAGCTGCTCTCGCCCACCTCGCAGAAGATCAATTAGCGGGCACCATGGCCGATCGCTCGAGCATTTGTCTTTGGAATCCAGAATGGCATCAAGGCGTAGTTGGCATTGTGGCCTCGCGTCTGAAAGAGCGCTTTAATCGCCCTGCGATTGTGTTTGCGCCTGCGGATGGCGCAAGCGGAGAAGAGTTGCGAGGCTCCGGCAGATCATTGACGGGCTTTCATCTACGTGACGCCTTAGACATTGTTTCCAAACGCGAGCCAGGCCTGATTCTCAAATTTGGTGGTCATGCCATGGCAGCAGGCCTGAGCATCAGAAAAGCCGATTTTGAAAAGTTTGATGTGGTGTTTCAGCAGGTAGCCAATGAATTACTGAACGATGAATTATTAGAGCGTCGCCACATTCATGATGGCTCTCTCGATCTTTCTGAATTCACACCAGAGACGGGCGATCTCCTTGCTGAAGAAATCTGGGGCCAAGGCTTCCCTCAGCCGATTTTTTATGGGGAATTCGAAGTTGGACAGCAAAGCCTCATGAAAGAAAAACATCTACGTTTGCAGCTTCGCCCTATTGGCGATGGTCAACTGGCTAGCAAACCATTTACAGGGGTTTGGTTCAATCGGACCCAGCCATTGCCAGCCAAGGCCAAACTGGCCTATCGCCTAGTGACAGACCGCTTCCAAGGGCAGGCACGCGTGCAACTCATGATTGAGGCCCACGACGAGGGCTGAGTCGCAACAACCCCCTTATAATTAGGGGATGGAAGCCGAACAACTCAATATTATTTCAAATACCCTGTCAGATCTGCTCACTCGTGAGCAAGCACTTCGGGGGTATCTTTGACTTCGAAGTAAAGTCACGACGCCTTACTGAAGTTAACTCAATCCTTGAAGATCCCACCATCTGGGATGATCAAAAGAAAGCACAAGCCCTCGGCAAAGAAAAGAAATTGCTCGATGGTGTTGTTGCCACCCTCACTGATTTAAATAGCAACATCACTGGCGCCCTCGAATTATTCGACATGGCTAAAGAAGAAAGTGATTTTGAAACGATTGGCGCTATCGAACAAGACGTTGAAAGCTATAGCAAAATCATTCACGATCTTGAGTTCCGCCGCATGTTCCATAACGAGATGGATTCATGCAGTTGCTTTATAGATGTTCAAGCAGGCGCTGGCGGAACAGAGGCTTGTGACTGGGCCAGTATTCTCCTGCGCCAATACCTCAAGTATTGCGAACGCAAAGGCTACAAAACAGAAATCTTAGAAGAATCTGATGGCGACGTTGCTGGTATTAAGAGTGCCACCATCAAGGTAGATGGTGAGTACGCTTATGGACATCTCCGCTCAGAGACTGGCGTACACCGCTTAGTACGCAAGTCACCATTTGACTCATCTAATGGTCGACACACCTCTTTTGCCAGCATCTATGTATATCCAGAGATTGATGACTCGATTGAGATTGACGTTAATCCAGCCGATATCCGTACGGATACCTATCGCGCCTCTGGTGCAGGTGGTCAGCACATTAACAAGACCGACTCTGCAGTTCGCTTGACCCACCTTCCAACCGGCATCGTGGTTCAGTGTCAGAACGACCGAAGCCAACACCGCAACAGAGCAGAAGCGATGACGATGTTGAAGTCACGTCTATATGAGCACGAGATGCAAAAGCGTCGCGCTGAGCAGGACAAGCTTGAAGCCAGCAAAACCGATGTGGGCTGGGGTCATCAGATCCGATCCTACGTACTGGATCAAAGCCGCATTAAAGACTTGCGTACTAACGTTGAGATCTCCAATACACAAAAAGTATTAGATGGTGATCTTGACGCCTTTATTGAAGCCAGCCTCAAACAAGGCGTTTGATTTACCTCCCCTATTCCAGTTATTAATATTCCATATGAACGATCAAGTGAATTCCAAGCAAACCCCTGTCACTGAAGCTGTTGATGAAAATCACATCATTGCTGAGCGTCGCGAAAAATTAGCCAAGTTACGCGAAGGCGGAGTAGCGTTTCCAAATGACTTCGTGCCAACCCACTTAGCAGCGGATCTCCACACTCACTACGACAGCCTCACCAAAGAAGAGTTGGCCGCTAAAAAAGTGCATGTCAAAGTTGCCGGCCGCATGGTACTCAAGCGTGTGATGGGTAAGGCCAGCTTTGCGACCATTCAAGATCGCAGCGGTCAGATTCAGTTCTATATCAACGATGAAATCAGCGGTGCAGATACCCATGGTGCATTTAAGCACTGGGATATGGGCGACTTTATCTCTGCTGAAGGCAATCTATTCAAAACCAACAAGGGTGAGCTCTCAGTTGAATGTAGCAATCTACGTCTCCTAAGCAAATCTCTGCGCCCTCTTCCAGATAAATTCCATGGTCTCTCAGATTTAGAGACCAAGTACCGTCAACGCTACGTTGATTTGATTGTGAATCCAGAGAGTC
Organism: Polynucleobacter sp. 78F-HAINBA; assembly: GCF_018882325.1. GTDB lineage: Bacteria > Pseudomonadota > Gammaproteobacteria > Burkholderiales > Burkholderiaceae > Polynucleobacter. The sequence goes on from NZ_JACVOQ010000007.1 coordinate 49,668, forward strand.
GCAATACTTTCAGAGCACGTAGCAATACGATCGCTTCCTTGCGTCGCCATATGTTGGATGCAGACTTCATGGAAGTCGAAACACCAATGCTCCACCCGATTCCTGGTGGCGCTACAGCAAAGCCATTTATTACACACCACAACGCTTTAGATATGCAGATGTTCTTGCGTATTGCACCAGAGTTATATCTGAAGCGCTTGGTAGTTGGTGGCTTTGAACGCGTCTTTGAAATTAACCGTAACTTCCGTAACGAAGGCGTTAGCCCGCGTCACAACCCAGAATTCACGATGATGGAGTTCTATGCGGCCTACACCGACTATCGTTGGTTGATGGATTTCACCGAGAGCTTGATTCGTGCTGCAGCGATTGATGCCCAAGGCACTGCTGTTCTGACGCACCAAGGTCGCGAACTGGATTTGAGCAAACCATTCCAGCGCCTCACTATCACCGAAGCAATTCTGAAGTATTGCGGCCAGTCCAATAAGAGCTATGAGCCAGCCCAATTAGAAGATGCGGCATTTATTCGCGCTGAGCTGAAAAAAGGTGGTGAGAATCCAGATTCCCCTACCCTAAAGAACGCTGGCATTGGCGCCCTTCAATTAGCCTTATTTGAATTGGTTGCCGAGTCACACCTCTGGGAGCCAACTTACATCATCGATTACCCAATCGAAGTAAGCCCTCTTGCCCGCGAATCTGACACACGCCCTGGTATTACGGAGCGTTTTGAATTATTCATTACCGGTCGCGAGATCGCCAACGGCTTCTCAGAGTTAAATGATGCAGAAGATCAAGCCAACCGCTTCCGTAAGCAAGTAGAACAAAAAGAGGCTGGTGACGAAGAAGCAATGTACTTTGACCACGACTTCATTCGTGCGCTTGAGTACGGCATGCCTCCAACTGGTGGTTGCGGTATCGGTATTGACCGCTTAGTCATGCTATTGACCGATGCGCCCAATATTCGTGATGTGATTTTGTTCCCGCATCTGCGTCGCGAAGAAGAGTAATCGATCCAATCGCTACTTTTTAGAAATACAAAAGCCGCAGAATTTAAGCTCTGCGGCTTTTTTCTTGCTTGCCTGGCTTTTTTGTTTACTCGCCTGCAGCAATTTTCTTTAAGAACATGCGAACAAAAAATATCGCCATGCCAATAATGAACAGTATTACCGCCAAGCTGAGTTGGCCAGCAAAAGTGCCAAATAATTCTTTAAACAACACCATCTCTATCTCCTTTTGAATTTCCCAATACCACTTTAGGCTTTTCAAAAGGAGGCTGTTTTGACCCAAATCAAAGGAAAGACTTATATCGCTGGATATAACTGCTGATTATTCGAGTCGATCACCGTGACATTTACTGGAATTCCAGCGCTAACACTAGAAGACACGGTACAGAAATCCTGAAATTGAGCTAAAACACGTTCCAAGTTTTCAAGACTCCCGCCTGGTACACCAATTCGAATCTCCACCTGAATAGCCAAGATCCGCAAACGGTTTTCTGCGTTTCTACCAATTTCGCAACTGGCTTTAGTTTCGATTGGCTCTGGATTCTGCTTAAACTTTCTTAAAGCGAATAGCAATGAATCAGACAAGCAGTTAGCAACACCTGCTAGTAAAAACTGAGATGGGGTTGCACCTTGAGATCTTCCCAATGGCGGTGGTTCATCGCCGTAAATTGGATCACGCTCTTCACTATAGTAAATAGCAAATTGATAGTCAGACTGCTGCACTAGCCGAACTGATGGGGATTCACTCATAGGAACTCCTAAATTAAATAGTCTTAATATCGCCAGGGATTATTCAAACTCTACAGCCTCGGGCTTAGCCACTGGATTACCTGCTTCGACCCAAGCATCAAATCCACCGCTAATTGACTGAACATGTTGATACCCCATCTCTTGCAATGCCTTTGACGCCAGAGCTGCCCTACCGCTTGTCTTGCAATACAACACAATCTTTAAGTCACGAGCAGTCAATTCCGGATTGCTACTTAATTTAAATTCAAGCATTCCTCTAGACATATGAATAGCGCCAGGGATATGGCCACTTGCATACTCATCGGCCTCACGAACGTCCAATAAGATATCCGCATTCTGAATCGCCTGCGCAGCGTCTGCCAGACGGACTTCCTTAATACAGGACTTGGCAAGGGTAACTAAATCATGGGCTGTTTTCATCTTTTTACTTTCTTTTATATTTAAATACATTATATATAAATATATACTAATAGCAGCCTGGAATCAACTTTTTAACCCTACCCTGATAGCTTCGGTAGTCTGGGAAGCGCTCAACCAGCCAAACTTCTTCACGCCTAGCCTTGATGTCAAATAACAAAAATAAGCAGATCGAGTATGCCAATATATAAACCCCGGGGAAGATGAGAAGCCAGGCCAGAGCTGCCAGCAGCACCCCGAAATAAATCGGGTGGCGAACATATCGGTATAAGCCAGTCTGAATAAGTACGGCATCGTCTTTGGGGCAAGGCAAGGGAGTGAGATTTTTTCCTAGATTAATTACTGCAATCGCCATAATTAAACAGGCTAGCAAACCAATGGCAATGCCACAGGATTGAAGAGTGGTAGCCAGTGGCTCTGAGCTAACTAGATGAGATCCTTGAGGTCCAAATAAGATGAGGCCAATCAAGACACCTTGAACCACCACATACCACGCACCTTTTTCGAAGATGGATTTATGGGGTGATGAATTCATGTTGTGACCTTATGGAGATAAGGTCACAGTCTATCTTGCTTTAATAGTTCACGGCCCGACTAAAGTGATCATCAATGCTCGCCTGGTCTTGCGTGAGCACATGCTGTGCAATAAGAAAGACCCCTGAAATGAAGCTAAGACAAACCAGCAGTCCAAAGGCGTGATACTGATTTAAACCATTCTGATTCAGTACCTCTAGGTAAAGAGTGCTTTCCAAGGCCAGATGAGTCGATAAACTTAACAGGGCCAAACCCAAAAATATCTGGATGATTGTCAGAAATAAGGGTTTTTGGACTGTAGGCTTTGTGGACATCAGATTCTTTCAATTGGCTATGGAAGAATCATAGGGAGCTTGTAGATATAAGTAAAAGACTCCCTTTTTATAAGCTAAATACTTTTTTATCTATAGAACCACCCCAAGAATGGGGATAATTGAGGTTTACACCTCATTATTAAGCGTTTATGGCAGCCTACAACACCGAAACCGTCCTTACAGTTCATCACTGGAATGACACCCTATTTAGTTTCACCACCACCAGAAATAAGGGCCTGCGTTTCCGTAGTGGCCACTTTTTGATGATTGGCCTAGAAGTCGAAGGTAAGCCATTGGTTCGCGCCTACAGTGTGGCGAGCCCGAATTATGAAGAGCACTTAGAGTTCTTGAGCATCAAGGTTCAAGATGGCCCCCTCACCTCACGCCTTCAGAAGATTCAGGTTGGCGACCCAATACTAGTAAGCGAGAAATCCGTTGGCACCTTGGTCATTGATGACTTAAATCCAGGCAAGCATCTTTACCTTTTCAGTACCGGCACAGGATTAGCGCCGTTCATGAGCATCATTCGCGATCCAGATACCTATGAGAAGTTTGAAAAAGTAGTTTTGATTCATGGCGTGCGCCTGGTAAGCGAATTGGCCTACGCCGATTACATTAAGAATGAGCTCACTCAAGATGAATACATTGGTGAAATCATTCGCGAGAAATTAATTTATTACCCAACCGTGACACGTGAGGCCTTCAAGCACACTGGTCGTTTAACTACTGCGATTGAATCCGGTCAACTCTTTAAAGATATTGGCCTACCCCCATTAGATCCAACAGTCGATCGCGCGATGATCTGCGGTAGCCCGTCTATGCTCAAAGAAACTGCCGAGATGCTGGATGCCAAAGGCTTCAAGGTATCCCCCAGCTTGGGTCAGCTAGGTGACTATGTATTCGAACGCGCATTCGTAGAAAAGTAATTTATCTTATATACCTAAAAGTAATTTAGATATCGCTATATATTCCTTGTGGATATATAGACCCCTTGGTAAATTCTTCTTAACAAGATATTTACCAAGGAATTCAGATGTCCCCCGTACGCGAGCACTACAACCCGATCATTACCAAGCTATTACGCGAACATGATCGCTTGCCACATGAGAATGTGGCAGAACGCAAAAGCTTCCAGCGTCAAATTCTGTTTCTCATGAATGCCATCAAGCTCGACGAGTTTGAGCAGACCTTTGCTTAATTGACTGGGTGCACTGATGATTCACTTCTTAACTGATTCTTCACATTTCATTATTTCCGGCGCACTAGTTGGACTACTGGTTGGCATGACAGGCGTCGGTGGCGGATCACTGATGACACCATTGCTAACGCTGATATTTGAGATTGCTCCCACAGCCGCCGTTGGTACGGACCTAGCATTCGCAGCAATTACCAAAGGGTTTGGCACTGCCGCACATCGCCTTCACGGAAACGTACGCTGGGATATTGTTCGCCTTCTCTGCATAGGCAGTATTAGCACTGCAATACTTTCCATCCTCGTTTCAAAGTACGTCGGCCCAGTCTCAAAAGACTGGAATCATGTCATTAGCATTTCCATTGGAATATCTGTTTTATTAACGGCAGCATCTCTACTCTTTAGATCCAAGATCTTAAAGTGGGTGCAAGAGAATCCACGCTACCTTCCTACTGGCAACGCCCTTAAGACTGCAACCATAAGCGTTGGCGCTGTAATCGGAATTCTGGTGACGGTCTCTTCAATTGGCGCCGGCGCAATTGGAGCAACGCTCATCTTGTTACTCTATCCGCATTTAAAAGCATCTGAAGTTGCAGGCACCGATATTGCCTATGCTGTGCCATTGACTGCACTGGCTGGACTAGGGCATTGGTGGCTGGGCAACGTGCACTTTGATTTGCTGTTTGGATTACTCATTGGGTCTGTGCCCGCCATTTGGTTAGGTGCAAAACTTTCCAGCGTACTGTCTGAGCGAGCCACCAGAACAACGCTTGCGGGAACATTATTTTTGGTTGGAATTAAGCTGGTGTCTTCATGATTGCTCCAGAATTTTGGTCTATTCCCACAGATGCACCCTCCGAGTCTGAATTAGCCAGAAAGACGGCCACCCTCAAACAACGCCTACTGGATATCGATTCACGCTTTTCTGATGTTCGCTTTGCTACGAGCTTGGCTGCGGAGGACATGGTGATCACGGATGCGATTGTCCAATCCAAAGCCAATATCAAGCTATTTACTTTAGCGACCGGTCGCCTGCATCAAGAAACCGTGGATATGACTAAAACCACAGAAAAGCACTATGGGATTTCCATTGCCCAAGTCTATCCAGAAGAAAGTGATGTTCAAGCATTCATTGATCAATACGGCATGAATGGTTTTTATGATGGTGAAGTGGCTAAGAAAGCGTGTTGTGGTGCTCGCAAAATTAAGCCTTTGAATGCCGCCTTACTTGGTGCTGATGCCTGGTTGACAGGTCAACGACGCGAACAATCCACTACCCGTGTTGAGTTGAACTTGGAAGAACTTGATGATGCCCGTGGCATTGCTAAATTCAATCCATTATTTGATTGGACTGAGGCCGATATTTGGGCCTACATCAAACAAGAGGGTGTGCCTGTTCATCCACTGCACTTAAAAGGCTACCCCAGCATTGGTTGCGAGCCTTGCACGCGCCAAGTGAAACAAGGCGAAGACATTCGCGCAGGTCGCTGGTGGTGGTTACAAAGTGATAGCAAAGAATGTGGTCTTCACGTAAATAAATAATCATTGAATTACTTTAGTAGCAAAACTTAGCAAAGAACGAATCACAGAATGCAAGAACAAAAATTACTAGATGACCATTTAGATTGGCTAGAAGCTGAGTCGATCTACATCATTCGCGAAGTGGTAGCGCAGTGCGCAAACCCTGCCATGCTGTTCTCTGGTGGTAAAGATTCGATTGTGATGTTTCACTTAGCTCGTAAAGCCTTTCAGTTTGGCGATCGTCCAGTAAAACTTCCCTTCCCCATTCTGCATATTGATACCGGGCATAACTACCCAGAAGTCATCGCCTATCGAGATTCTGTAGTCGAAAAAACCGGTGTCAAACTGATTGTGGGTCACGTTGAGGACTCCATCAAAAAAGGTACGGTTCGTTTACGCAAAGAGACCGATTCTCGTAATGCTGCTCAGGCGGTAACTTTGCTTGAAGCGATTGCTGAGCACGAGTTTGACGCCCTCATGGGTGGGGCACGTCGTGATGAAGAGAAAGCTCGCGCTAAAGAACGCATCTTTTCCTTCCGCGATGAATTTGGCCAATGGGATCCTAAAGCGCAGCGCCCAGAACTTTGGAACCTATACAACGCACGCATATCTCAAGGAGAAAATATGCGTGTGTTCCCAATCTCCAATTGGACAGAGCTCGATATTTGGCAATACATCGCTCGCGAGAATTTAGAGTTACCAAGTATTTACTACACCCATGAGCGCGAAGTGGTTCGTAAGAATAGTCTCTTAGTCCCCGTTACCAATATCACGCCTAAGGCACCAGGAGATATCAGTGAGATTCTGAATGTGCGTTTTCGTACTGTAGGTGACATCAGCTGTACTTGCCCAGTCCTCAGTGCGGCCGCCAATCCCATCGACATCATCGCTGAAACCGCGATTACAGAAATTACCGAACGTGGCGCTACACGGATGGACGATCAAACTAATGAGGCCTCTATGGAGCGCCGTAAGAAAGAAGGCTACTTCTAATGACTACTAATCAACATCAAAACCAAAATGTGGTCCGCTTCATCACTGCTGGCAGCGTAGATGATGGCAAGAGCACACTAATTGGTCGATTGCTATATGACACTAAGTCCATCTTGGTTGATCAGCTTGAGTCTTTATCCAAAACAAAACATGCACGCGTTACATCCTCTGATGCAGGCGTTGACTTGGCGCTACTGACTGATGGACTAGAGGCGGAACGTGAACAAGGCATCACTATCGATGTGGCTTATCGCTATTTTTCTACGCCTAAGCGGAAGTTTATTGTGGCTGATGCTCCAGGTCATGAGCAATACACGCGCAATCTAGTTACGGGCGCATCTCAATCCGATGTTGCGGTGATTTTGGTGGATGCTACTCGAGTAGATCTCAATACCACTCCTGCTACTTTATTGGCTCAAACTAAACGACATGCCGCAATTGTGCATTTACTAGGTCTGCGCCATGTTGTTTTTGCTGTGAACAAAATGGACTTGCTCAATTTTGATGAGGCTGTTTTCAATACCATCAAAATAGCAATTCAAGACTTGTGCAGCAAAATTGGCTTATCTGAACCCACTTTGATTCCAATGTCTGCTCTACTCGGCGCCAACGTTGTCACGCACAGCAAAGATACGCCTTGGTATAAGGGTCCCACATTACTTCAGTGGCTTGAGAGTTTAGATACCAGCCCTCAATCAGAAAAAACGGGCTTACGCTTTCCAGTTCAGTATGTTGCTCGTCAGGATGGCAGCGCTTCGGATGACTTCCGCGGCTACCTAGGTCAAATTGAGTCTGGCAGTATTCGAGTGGGTCAAAAAATTAAAGTGCTGCCAGAGAATCGCGAAGCAACTGTTGCGAAGATCTACTTAGGCAATCGCTCAAATCATGAACACACTAGTAATGAGGTGGAGTCCGCTCAAACAGGTGAATCCGCAGCGATTAGCTTGACTGAAGATATCGATGTTTCTAGAGGCTGCTTATTTATCAGCGCTGAAGATAGCAATCCACCAAAACTCAGCAAGCAGGTCTCTGCTGATCTTTGCTGGCTTGATACCGAACCACTCTCCCTAAGTCGGAAGTATGCTTTGCGTCACACTACCAATATGATTGGCGCCAAGGTAAAAGTAATTGAGCAAGTGCTAGATGTACAAACACTTTCTCATGCACTAGAAACCCATCCACTTAAAGCAAATGAAATCGGTCGCGTATCCTTTGTTTTGCAAAAACCCATTGTTACTGACTTGTTTAATCAATCTCAACGCACTGGTGCATTTATCCTCATTGATGAAGCCACAAACCATACCGTTGCGGCCGGAATGATTCGAGAGGCCATCGCCTAGTTCAAGCTAGGTCATTTTGAGAATAAAGAATAGCCCAATAGCAGCGATGAATAGGGTCTCAACAACCAACATCACAACCGGCTGCCAACCCAACTTGGCTAAGTCCTGAAAATTTGTTTTTAGTCCAGCGGCGGCTATAGCAATCACCAGCATCCAGCGAGATATACCGCCAATGGAATGGGTTACGGAGCTTGGCAAAATCTGCATGGATGAAACAACTGATAAAGCGACAAATCCCAGTAGGAATGTTGGTATTAGGCGTAAGCTACCCCAACCTAAACGTTGAGATGATTTTTCAGCGCCAAAGAAAATGGAAATAAATAGAACCACTGGCAATAACAGTGCGACTCGGAACAACTTAACGACGGTAGCTACGTCCCCTGCCTCAGGACCAAACAACATGCCCGCGGCAACTACCTGAGCCACATCATGAACGGTTGTCCCTAAAAAGATACCTGCAGGCAAATCCGTAATATCAAGTAGTTGCAGAGTAAATGGATAGACGACCATTGCGACTGTGGATAGAACGGTTACTCCAACCACCACCAGCAAAGTAAAGCGCTCATTCTCTTTTGTTTTTGGCAATACAGAGGCAACGGCCAAAGCTGCAGATGCACCACAAATACCAACAGATCCACCTGCGATCAAGCCAAAGTCAGGAGATAACTTCAGCAGTTTGGCAAGGAAGAAGCCAAGGCATACCGTAGCACCCACTGCAAACATCACCATCAGCCCAGTATTCCAACCGATTGCACCAATATCAGCAAATGTAATACGGATACCTAGGAAAGCAACGCCCAAACGCAAAACCGTTTTAGCGCAAAAATCAATTCCTGGCTTTACTGTTTCATTCAGGTATAAAAAATGTAGGGATAAGCCAATCAGTAAGGCATACAACAACTGTGGGCCACCATAGTTCTCAGACAGAAAACTAGTTGACATAGCAATGACCAGGCAGACTAAAAGTCCTGGAATATTTTTCCGACTGGTGGTTAGCATAAATCTAAGCTACTAACTCACTGAAATACTCGTGTTGAGTAGTATTTAAGGTGGAGATGCGCCACTCCAAAGGTTCATCCTGAATACCGAGCGCTACCCTTCGAATGATAAGCACTGGGGAGTCTGACTTTAATCCAAGCCAGTCACCATGCTGTTTACCTGCCAATCCAGCGCGTAAGCGTTCACTGCTTCGCACTACAGTCTGGCCATACTCCATTTGATACATTTGGTAAATGCTACCTTTGCGATCAATAAAGTCCGCACGGGTTAAATCCTTAAACCGCTTTTTCTCTAGCGTGATCTGATCGATCATCACACATTGCCCTTCCAATGAAAGGCGATTGGTAATTCTCCAAACAGGTGATCCCTCTTTAATTTCCAACTTACTCGCCTCTTCTTTATTGGCAGCAGCACTATTTAAGGAAACCAGCTCAACTTTGGGATACACCTTTTTTTCAGCATCGTGTTTAACGATATGAAAAAAATAATATAAAAGTCGTTTGAGATCATGCTCAACAACATAGGTGCCCCTGCCTTGGCGTCGAACCACGATACCTTCCGCGACCAACTCGTCCACCGCCTTGCGCAGGGTTCCTATAGATACATCTAACTCTTTTGATAAATCCTTTTCGGCAGGCAATGCCTGCCCCATAGGATATCGACCCCTGACCAGATCCTCGGTGATCTTTTGCTTAACTTCTTGGTAAGCGGTCAGGTTTCTCATGCTGCAGTCTTATGCTGATTCGTATAAACGAGTCAATACAAACTCACGGTGACCGAGAATCTCAGAAGCAGTTAACTCACCATCAGCGGTACGCTTCAAGCAATCTAACAACTTGTTTCCTGCATCATCCATATTCTCTTCACGACGCAATAAGCCTGACACATCAACGTCAATGTGTTCACCCATAGTGCGAACAGTCTTTGGATTAGCGCAAATCTTAATTACCGGAAGAATTGCATTACCAATTACGTTACCCTGCCCTGTTGGGAAGAAGTGAGCTGTAAAACCTGCGGCTGCACACAAGGTGACCATTTCAGCGGCAGCTGATGATGAGTCCATGAAATGAAGTCCAGGAATTGTTGGCTCTTCACCCTTATCAAGCACGCTATCCACAATACATTTCTTACCAATTTTTTGGATATTACCCAAAGCCTTCTCTTCGATGGTTGTTAAACCACCTGCAATATTGCCTTTGGTTGGCTGGGAGTCAGATAGATCGCTCGTCTTATGACGCTCAATAACATCTTGGTAACGATCAAACATCTCACGGAACTTCTTCTTCACCTCAGGTGTACGGCAACGTGCCTCAACCAAATGCTCGCCACCAGTCAACTCGGTAGTCTCGCCGAATACTAAGGTAGAACCAATTCCATAGAGCTTGTCGAAAGCATCACCAACAGTTGGGTTTGCACCGCAACCAGAAGTCGTGTCAGATTCACCGCATTTTGTAGAAACCCACAACTCTGAAAGAGGAGCGGAAACGCGTTTTTGCTTAGATGCATGCTTCATCATGCTGTAAGCAGCCTTGCTGGCAGAGGCAATCGTTGCTGTATCGCCGTTACCTTCGATCCAGAATCCCTCAACTGGCTTGCCTGATGCCTTGATGCCATCGACAATAATTTTTGTCCACTGCGGCTCAATACCAATCACCACTACTGCTGCTACGTTTGGATTTGAACCAGTTCCAATTAAAGTGCGGAAATGCAAATCCAAGTCAGCCCCGAATTGCAAGCGACCGTAGGAATGGGGAATCGCCATTGTTCCCTTGATGTTGTTTGCCACTGCTTCACATGCTGCGTTAGATAAGTCATCTAAAGGCAAAATCAATACATGATTGCGAATACCCATGCGTCCGTTTTCACGGCGATAACCTAAAAAGGTTGCGTCTTTCAAATTAGTCATTTTTATATCTCTCTCAATGAATAGGTAGGTAAGGAGGCTGGATTACCAGCGCTTAGTTTTTACGTTTTGGACGTGGAGGTGCTCGCCTTTTTTAATTGGGGCTACTACTTTTCCAATATCAACGCCGTATTTCATTACCGTGTCACCTGGCTTGAAATCGTTCAATGAAATCTTGTGACCAATTGGAATATCGCTTTCAGACTTGATATTTAAAGTTAGATCACCATCCATCACCCAACCAATCAAGTCAGTTCCGGCCTTAACACCCTCAACTACCACTACACCTACGCCATCTGCTGGCTCATGCACGACAAAGTGGATCATTACTATCTCCTCAATAATCTCGTTTATAAAAACTACTCAGTCCATGACTGGCGGATACCAGTCTGAATTTCTTCTACAACTACATCTGAAACTGTGACGCCACGTTTTAGACCTATGGCACGCTGCTTAAAACGACGCTGACCAGGAAGACGAGTCCCGGCATCAGCACTTAAAACTTGTAAAAAATCTTGGATTCGACTAGCAAAAACAGATGAGCCTGCTAAGCCTGGATCAATAGTCAATATCAACTGACCAATCCGGGGGCGGTTGCCCTTCGGATCAAAAAAAGAATCTGCCTCATAGGAAAATCTACTGCCCGATAGCCCAACTACTAGCAACTCAACGATGAGGGCAAGCAAAGCCCCTTTATCACCGCCCAGAGGAACCATCAGACCCTTCAAGCCCTCTTGTGGATCAGTGGTTGGTTTCCCGTCAGCAGTCAATGCCCAACCTTCTGGAATCTGCTGGCCATTTTTTGCTGCGATCAATAATTTTCCGCGGGCAACAGCAGAAAGTGACATATCAATTACTAGAGGGTCTTTACCGGCAACTGGAAATGCCGCCGCTAAAGGGTTAGTCCCAAAAATAGCTTTTGCACCACCAACCATTGGCATTGCCGCTGGAGTATTTCCAAATAATAAGGAGATATAGCCGGCTCTTGCGGCAGCTTCAACATAATGACCCGCAACGCCAAAATGATGGCTATTGGTAACCGCGACTAAACCAAGGCCACTTTTAGAGGCCAGATTCACGGAGAGGTCAGTAGCAAAACGAAGTGCAGGAAAAGCGAGGCCATCACGCGCATCAACCAATGCTGCTGCCGTCTTGAATGGTCGAACCTTCAATTTGGGATCCAGCTCAATACGGCCATTTTTTGCATGGCCAGCGTATTGAGCCACCCGCGCAAGGCCATGTGATGCAAGACCATCTAACTCAGCTAAAGCCAAAAATTGCGCCGTTTCATAAGCGGCCTTTGCGCCAACCCCTGCGGCCCTAAGACCTGAATCCGCTAAGGTCAGCAATTCCTGATAACTGAGATTCATGCATGCTCCCTGTGAAAAAGGGCAGTCAGAATCAATCCATCAAAACGCAGGGTTTTTAGGGCTTGACTAGACTTGACTTTAGGGAACAAAATAACTGACATATCTGAATCATATAGATGATTTAGATATCTTGCAAGAATCAATTCATTGTGCGGCGCAACGAATATAAAGTGGCGCAATATAGTGGGTGGAGGAGACAGTAGTGACGTATAAGCATATAACTAATAAATAGCAATAAAGCGTATTTTTTGATGTGTAAGTAGCTAAGATACAAAGATCAAATTACCACTGGAGGTCACCGATGTTTAAGATTGAAAATTTCAAATTGAGTAGACGATTTATTTTGCTTGCTGGCGCGCTATCGCTCGCTCTACCCCAACTAGCAATCGCGCAATCCTGGCCTACTAAGCCAATTAAATTAGTAATCCCATTTGCAGCTGGAGGAACTACCGATATTCTTGGCAGACTCTTGGCTCAGCAATTAACAAAAGACTTAGGACAGAACGTTATTGTTGAAAACAAAGGTGGTGCAGGCGGTAATATCGCAGCTGAATTTGTAGCGCAATCCCCTGCTGACGGTTACACCATCATGCTTGCATCAGGTAGCATGCTGACTGTGAACCCTAATTTGTATAAAAAATTGCCCGTCAATTATGCAAAAGACTTTGTGTACATTACCAACGTTGCGAGCGGACCAATGCTGTTATCAGTAAGCACAAAATTACCCGTTAAAAATTTCGGTGAATTTATTGTCTACGCAAAAACTAAGGACCTCAACTTTGGCTCAGCAGGAATTGGCAGCCAGGTTCACATGGCAGGAGAGAATCTAACTTATGCCGCCAATATCCCAGCAACGCATGTTCCATATAAAGGTGAGTCAGCTGCAATCAATGATTTAGTGTCCGGTCAAATTGACTTCATGGTGGGCAACTTGACTGCGGCAACTGGCTTTGCTAAGAACGGTCAAATTAAACCTCTGGCTGTGACTAGCGCTAAACGCGTCAAACAGCTACCAGATGTTCCAACCGTTGCAGAGGCTGGCATACCTGGATTTGAGAGTACCGGTTGGTTTGGTTTAGTGGCACCAGCAAATACTCCAAAAGCAATTACCGAGAAAATCTATGACGCCACTGTAAAAGCGGTTAGTTCCGAAGCCATGAAAAAGAGCTTAGACCTCAACGGTTTAACAGCAGTTGTAAATAATCAGAAAGACTTTGAGGCCCAAGTGAAGTCAGAGTCAGCCTCATGGGAGAAGGTAATTAAGGGTCGCAACATTAGTACTCAGTAACAATTACCAGCAGCATAAAAAAGCGAGGATTCGTCCTCGCTTTTTTATTTCCGACTAGCTGATCATTTTATGCAAGCTGTCTAAGCAATAACATTGCACCAGCAAACACCAAGATAGAACCATAGGCTATACGCATAGAAGCGTTACTAAGCTTAGTGTGAACATGCGAACCAGTCCATATACCCAAGAATGCGATTGGCATTAGGCAAATAGCGAGACCTATAACCTCCCAACTGAGGATTAACCCAGTAACAAGCATCAGGGTAAGCCGGAGAAAAGTAAGCATAAAAATAGCGAAGGCCATTGTTGCTCGGAGCACTTTAGGGCTGCTGATTCTTAATCCAAGATAGGAGACATAAATCGGCCCACCCGTAGCAAAAAGAGCTGTAAATGCACCCCCAAAAAATCCAAACGGCGCCGCCCACCATTTATTGATGGGATCTCGAAATTCGACGTTTCTCTGAACTAAAACACGCACGCCATTAATGGCCGCAAAGATTCCAAGAATCAATAACAAAGGTTCGCTTGGCGCCTTCACCAATAGAAGGATCCCCAGTACCATCCCTACCAAACTAAAGGGAAATAACCATTTCAACTCTTGAATGTTGGCATCACCAGACGACTTCCTGCCTACATATAGTGAGGCACAGATATCAATAAGCACCATCATTGGCACCACTACCTTTAGTGGATACATCTGAACCAACAAAGGCACAGATACTATTGATGAGCCAAACCCTGAAACTCCAAAGATGAAGAATGCGCACAGAACGATTAGAGTTGCTAGTGCAAATGAGGCAGGCTCAATCAATTCAAAAATGATTAGACCTCTACCAAAATAGTCTCGCCAGGTTTAATCATCGTAAATTGAACTGGTCTATTTTTAATATCTAACCCATCTTTACCCAATTGAACTGCTGTGAAATAAGATTCTTCTAAAGAGCCGGGTTGAGGAAAATCATCGCGATAGTGAGCTCCTCGAGAGTTTTCACGAGAAAGCGCGGCTTCGGTTACAGACTTGCTAACTAAGATCAGATTATTTAAATTCATCCAATCCTGCCATGTAATGCTGTATTCCCTTTGAATATCGCCTACGCCAATTTGATGCAACTGTTCACCCAACTGATCAAGCTTGATGCGAGCTCGGAGCAAACTTTCTTTTGTTCTTGAGATGCCTACGTCATCCCACATACACTCTGCAAGAGCATCACGAATTAACTCAATATCGCCTGCAGGCCTCTCTAATGGTGCCTCATGGGCCTTGATGCTGGCGTGCACCTCATCCATATTGCACTCTTGCAAATTCTGGGACACAACCCACTTCGCCATTTCTTCTCCAGCAATGCCGCCAAATACAGTGGAGTTAGCAACGCCATTACCACCCAAGCGGTTTGCACCGTGCACCCCTCCAGTGTCTTCACCTGCTGCAAATAAACCTGGCAACTCGGTGCTGCAGTCCGCTTTGAAAATTAATCCGCCCATCATGTAATGCGCGGTTGGAACAACCTCTACAAGATCTCCAGCCAAGTCAAAGCCACTATCGGCACATCGCTCAACCATGCCTTTAAATTGCTTGCGGACGTTATCAGGACCAAGGTGACTCATCTGAATATAGACACCGCCATTAGGGGTGGCTCTACCCGCTCTAATTTCAGAATTAATAGAGCGAGAAACAATATCTCGAGTTGCGCGTTCATTGCGGGGATCGTAGTTACCCATAAAGCGCTCTTGATTGCCATTAAGCAAATATCCACCTGCCCCACGCAAGCCTTCCTCAAGAACAGTTCCAGTCATCCTAGTCCCAGGGCCGGCTAACAAACCAGTTGGATGAAACTGCACCATTTCCATATCGCGCAATGTGAGGCCAGCACGCAGTGCCATAGCTAAGCCATCACAACTCTTATCGCCCGAAGGTGTGTGGTACTTATACATTGTGGGGCCGCCACCTGTAGCCAAGAGAACTGCCTTAGCTCGTACCAGCGTGAATTCACCAGTCTGCATATTAAGCATCAGTACTCCAGCGAGAGACTTTCCATCAGCACTATGAATTAGCTCAAGCGCTCGATATTCCTCAAGACGATGAATTCCTCTAGCCCAGACTTGCTCAGCCAATCGGCTGATAATTTCAATGCCAGTCAGGTCTCCCTTGTGGACTGTGCGGTCAAAGGTTTGCCCAGCAAACGCCTTTTGATGGACTGTTCCATCTGGATTGCGATCAAAAAAACAGCCAAGCTCATTCTCAAGCTCATGAATACGTTCGACAGCCTTATTAACTAAGGTCCACGCCAACTCTTGATCGGACAGCCATTTACCACCCTCAATCGTATCCATAAAGTGACGTTCAACAGAATCACCTTCCGCTAGCGCAACGTTATAACCACCTTGTACCATCCGAGTACAACCACATTTACCCAGCAGTCCCTTTACGGCAATAGTGATATGAAGATCTGGATTAGCTTGATGTGCGTGCAGAGCTGCAAATAGTCCTGCACCACCAGAACCCAGAATCAGGATATCGGTTTCAATGGTGGCGATATTCATGATGCAATTCCCAGGCTCTTTAAAACAGCTTCTTTATTGCGCGCAACATCGCTCTTCACTTCTTGATAAATGCTGCCACCATGGCTATCCATTGCTACCAGCAAGGGGCCAAAGTCCTTAATCTTGAAACGCCAGAGAGATTCAGGATTGAGGTCATCCATATCAACATCTTCAATCTGCTCAATCCAAGTTGTCTCTAGCGCTGCCGTACCGCCAATAATTGCAAGATACACACCACCAATCTCCTGGAAGGCTGCCGCAGATCCTTCACGCATACCACCCTTGCCTACAATCATTCGCACACCATTTTCAGTCATCAAAGGGCGAGTAAAGCGCTCCATACGATCTGAAGTAGTAGTCCCAATGCAGATTGGCTGGTAGCCAGCTGGGAATTCTTCGCTAATAGGGACCTTACGCACATTCGGCGCCGTATGAATCACAGCATGCCCATTGAGATCAAAGCGAGTTTTGCGACCCTTATCAAATAGGTGAATCTGCGTAGCATCTCGAATACCAAACAAAGTATTTTGCAGTGTGACTGTGTCATTAATGCGTAGCTTACGAATATCCGCTTCGCTAACAGGAGTTGGAAGGTAGTAATGGGCCATCGTTATTCCTAGAATCCGTAAGTCACACCAGCGGGTGTGAAAGTTGCTCGCGCTCTGCGCGCAGAATGGCACTGCATATTGACTGCTACTGGATTAAGGGTGATATGCGTGTGGGCAAGCTCTACATGCACAGCAAATGCTGTTCCATCGCCACCTAAACCTTGAGGACCAATACCCAATTTATTCACAGCAGCAGTTAACTCTTGCTCTAACTTAGCACCTTCTTCGTCACTACATACACTCCCCAATTCTCTGGTAGCTGCACGCTTGGCCATCGCAACACATTGCTCGGAGGTGCCACCAACGCCAACGCCAACAATCGTTGGGGGACATGTCTTACCTCCAGCAGATACAACACTCTCAATGACAAAAGCTTTAACGCCATTAATCCCATCAGCAGGAATGGCCATTTTCAAAAAGGAATTGTTTTCTGAACCACTTCCCTTTGGAACCATCTCAATCTCAAGAGTCTCATCATCATCACAAAAATCAATGCTGATTGCAGGCATATCAATACCGCAGGAGGTGTGATTATTTTTTCTGGTGATTGGATGAACTACTGATGAGCGCAATGGATATTCAGTTGTTGCACGCTCACACCCTTTGCGAATAGCTGCCTTGAGTTCCATGCCATCAAGCTGAACATTGCGGCCAATCTTGACCTTGTAGATCGGTAGGCCTGTGTCCTGGCAAAGTAAGTTGTCCTCACGCTCTGCAACGGCAATATTGGTGATCATGGTTTTCAGCACCACCTGCGCGCGAGCATCCGACTCACCTTGGTTTAAGCGCTCAATACCTGCTTTAACATCATCTGGGAGTACTTTTAAGGCGCGGATATAAAGCTCTTTACATGCGTCTTCAACTGCTTTCATTTGCAACTGCATAAATTACCCAATCAATTTGCTAAATACAAAAATAGAAGGCCACAAGCAATGCCAAACAAAATAGCCACCTGGGTCCAAGCCTTACGCAGTCCGCGCCACGGACCAAACTCAATCATGATGAGCCGAATCCCACCCACCAAATGAATCGCCAACAAAATAACAAGCGCCCACTCACCAAATTTGAATACCCAAAAATCGGTTAATCCCAAATAGCGCTCAAACCCACTGGCTCCACGAAGAGACTGAGAAAGCATTAAGAAATGCAAAGGAATAAAGCAAGCCAACAATAATCCAGAGAAACGATGGCATGCATATGCAAAGTAAGAGAGATGAGACTTTGCGCGTAAATCGAGCTTTGGTCTAGATCTCATAAAGCACCTCCGGTATAGACACCGATCACCGCTGTAGTTCCCAGGGTGATGATGAGGGCTGCCAAAATCCAAGATAGGGTCTTGGAAATAAATCCCTTGCAAAATGTTTCTTCGAGAATATTAGCCAAGCCAATAGGCGCGTGCACGAAGCAGGCCAAAACAAAAATCTCATAAAAAATAGCAAATGCAATATTGCCCTGCGTACGCCCAAGAATCTCTTCAGCAGTTAGGCCGCCGCGTATTGCGTAAAAAATAATGATGAGGTGGATGCTGACACAGAGCCCCAAAATCATGGCGCTAATTCTTTGGGCATACCAAAGCTTGGCCTGCAATATTCCCTGGCTCATAACTTACCCCATTTGCTGCCACGCACGGCAGCCCTGGCTACTAATTTCTTAAGGCCAGCAATACTAGCCGTAGGCTCCAGCTTCTTAGGGCAGCGCTCAGTACAGGATCCCTGCGTATGACATGCATGACAACCTTCATCACCAGCAACCGCACGCAGGCGATCAAATTGCTGAACATCACGCACATCGTTTGTCAGCGTCCAAGCGCGATTCAGAGCGGCAGGACCAAGATAGTTAGCACGTTTTTCAACAACTTCACAGGAGGAATAGCAAACTCCGCAACCAATACATTCGATGCCAGCATTAGCCAACTGACGCTCAACCGATTCTGGCTCTACATTCACAAAATCATCATGACGCGTTTTATCGCCCTTGAAGAAACCGACAGCACCTTTCCACTTGTTAAAGAACTCTCGCATATCTGTTGCAAGATCTTTAATGACGGGAAGATTATGTAAGGGTGCGATCTCTAGTGAGTCACCCTCAACGATCTGAGAAACGTGAGTGCGACATGTCCAGCGAGCAACGCCATTCACTGTCATGGCGCAAGAACCACACATACCAACTCGACAAGCGAAGCGATAGCTTAGGGTCGGATCCAGCTTGCGCTGAATATAGGTAACAACATCCAGCACCGTTTGATTGGGGTTTCGCGGCACCAAATACTCAACAAACTCACCTTCTTGAGCACCGCGCCAGACTTTTACTTTGAGATCTGTATTGGACATGAGCTGATTATATCGATAGATAGTAAAAAATAAATCGAATATAATTTTCTTCGAGATAAAAAAATACTTTATATTTAAGTCTATGTCGAGCATTCGAGTACTCAAGAACTTTCTAGCCATCTCAAGACACAAGAGCGTGGCGGCCGCTGCACGTGAAATAGGCCTGACCGCTGCTGCTGCGGGACAACAATTGCAGCAACTAGAGGCTGATATTGGTATTGAGCTTTTTGATAGAACTAAACGCTCCATGACTCTAAATCATCATGGCAGATCATTGGTTGAGCCAATCCAAGAAATCATTGCACGCTATGAAGCTTTAGGTTCTGGCTTCAAATCTGATCTCAGCGGCACTATTGTTTTAGGCGCACTCGTTTCAACCTTAATGGGCGCATTTGGAAACACATTGAATGAGCTCAAACAGAATTACCCAGAACTCGAAATCAAGCTCATTGCAGGTCTTTCGAATAACTTTCTAGATCAGGTAATTGAAGGAACTCTAGATGCGGCGATTGTGACCGAATCCCCTTATGCATTACCTCAACATATTCGGTGGACAGAATTATATACAGAGCCAATGGTATTGATTTCTCCGGCAAGTAAAAACAAAAAGGTTTCTTCACCTAAGGAACTGGCAAATGAACTCCCATTTATGCGCTTCGAAAGAAATACTTGGACCGGCCACCTAGTAGATCAAACTATTCGAGTAAATAAACTCAATATTAAAGAAGGTATGGAGCTTAATTCAGTTGAGGCAATTATTGAGCTTGTAAGACAGGGGCTTGGATACTCGATTGTCCCCAAACTTGCTAATGTTTCATGGGATAACGACCGCCAACTAAAAATATCCACGCTACCTGGAAAAACGATTTACCGGAAAGTTGGCTTACTGGAAAAGCGCAAACACTCACGTGAAAATATTACGCAAGAAATTAAGAAGTACTTCCTAGATGAGGTAACCGCAAAAAGAAAAACCACCCCTTAGGGTGGTTTGAAAGAAAATCTATGGAGGTAATACTAAAGAATGAACAACATATTCATAGTATTCCCCTGATCTTCATTCCAATTATTGGCTCGCCTACTTTAAGTGCGTTATGCTTCAATTTGGTGCATATCTAATATTAGCCCCATTCTGTAGAATCTAAGCATATTCAACCTTGATAAAGGAGTGCCAATGTTGGCGACAAAGAAGATGGGCACTCCATCTCGTTTAATAGCAAGCCTGCTTACGGCTGCACTCATCATTCCTGCGGCAGCTCCTGTGGCATATGCCCAGAACTCTAGCCAACAACAAGCAGTCAAGCTGTCTCAAGCGCAATTAGAGGCTCTAGTAGCACCGATTGCACTTTATCCGGATGCACTTGTCTCGCAAGTATTGATGGCTGCCACTTATCCATTAGAGGTTGGAGAAGCATCCAACTGGGCCAAAACTAATAGCAAGCTCAAGGGTGATGCCCTTAATAAAGCACTTCAGCAGCAGACCTGGGATGCGAGCGTGAAGTCCCTCGTGTCATTTCCACCGGTACTGGAAATGATGGGAGCCCAGCTGAGCTGGACACAACAACTTGGTAACGCTGTCTTGGCACAGCAATCAGAAACCATGAGCGCGATTCAAGCATTGCGTGCAAAAGCTAAACAAGCTGGATCCCTGCAATCAAATTCACAACAGACGGTGACAACACAAGGCAGCGGTAGCAGTCAGACCATCATCATTGAACCTGCGAATCCTCAAGTTGTCTATGTTCCTACTTACAACCCAACCGTTGTTTACGGCGCTTGGGCCTACCCAGCCTACCCTCCATACGCATACTATCCACCTGGATATGTAGCCGGCACAGCACTTCTTTCATTTGGCGTCGGTATGGCGGTTGGCGCAGCTCTTTGGGGTGGTTGTCACTGGGGCGGCGGTTACGGTGGTGGATCATTGACCGTAAATAACAATAACTTCAACAACTTCAATAAGAACACTAACAACAACTGGAATGGCAATCGCAATGGTGGCTCCAGTGACTGGAAGCCCGATCAACAACGCCGCAATGCCAATCTTGGTGGCGGTGCAGGGGCTAATGCGAGTCGTGATGCTGAACGCGATCAATTACGCCAGAACTTACAGCGTGGCGACTTAGGCAATAACCGCTCCGGGGATCGCGCTGGCAATATGAGTGGTGATCGCGCGGATCGTGCAGGCGCTGATCGAACAGGCGACAGAAGTAGCGCTGACCGCGGTGGGAATTTTGGTGGTGATCGCGCTCCAGAAAGATCTTCCGGTGGTGGCGATCGATTTGGCGGTGGTGGCGGCTTTGGTGATACTCGCAGTGCGCGCTTTGATGGCGGTGGTGAGCACTTTGGTGGCGGTAACCGCGGTGGCGGCTTTGGTGGCGGTGGCGGTCGTGGTCGTCGCTAATTACTCGCACTCATCTACATTGACATATATAAAATTGATTAAAGGAATAAACATGAAGAAATTTTTAATTGCCGCTACCCTAGCCTTCGGAATGGCCGCTAGCATGCAAGCAGCCAACGCAACTACTACTGATGAGCTATTGCAATATTGCAAAGGCGAAGGAAGCACAAACGTGACCTGCCAAATTTATGGCCAAGCGGTTTATGACACCTACCTTGCAACACGTAACCCAAAAACTGCTCCTAGCAAGATTTGCGTCAAGCAACCTGCACCATCTCGTATCCAAGTAGTAGACGAATACATTGCTTGGGCCAATGCAAACCCATCTAATGGACCAAAACCAGCAGCAGAAACTATGTTGAAGTTTTTAGAAGGTGTATTTCCTTGCGGAAAATAATGCATTTTTTATAGAATGCTTGATCATGCGATCCGGCATTAAAAAAGCCACCCCATGTGAACTGACCCCCAAAAGTTGGACGCTTTGTCCAACCAAGGGGGTTTTGTTTTATGAGCAAGTACAGCAAGCAGTTCAAGCTAAAGGTAGTTAAAGAGTTTCTAGAGTTTGGCGGTCTTAAGCGGGT
>NZ_JACVOQ010000008.1 GCF_018882325.1 Polynucleobacter sp. 78F-HAINBA
GATTACATCGAAATGTTTTACAACCCGGTTAGACGCCATAGCTACAACAATGGGCTTTCTCCGGTAAGATTTGAACAGCAGTACCAAGCGAGGTTGGGAAGTGTCTAGGATATTGGTAGCGATTCAAATCTCTATCTTCTTTAATTCTGAAATTGTAATTAAATGAGTTCAGTTACTAGAATTGCAGTGACTAGTTCTGGCCGATTTCTGCCCCATAGGAACCCCGAATATCCCATTTTGAATAACTGCAATTGAACGAAAAACGGCCTGTACCTAATTAACCGTTGTCATGACTTTGGTTACTGACGGCATTATTTACAGAAAAATTAGATAACTTCCCTCAATAAATATTCGCCTATATTTAATGTCAAAATTTGTAGAAAAATCATATCTCTATGATTTTTATGGATTTCTCAGTTCAATCACGGGTATCCAGAGTTCAATCCTTAAGAAACTCCAACATTTGCCCTTGAAATCCCTGGAATCAGACCTATATAATCAGCACTCCCTACACGCGAGTGCTAAAACAGGCTTATTCAGCTGAAAAGCTTGTTGCCTTCGTGTTAAGAGATTGCAACACATTGATTTATATTAGTTTTTTAATTAGTTAACACTTACTAACATAGGAGAAGGAATGAATCTGCGTCCTTTACATGATCGCGTAATCATTAAACGTTTAGATCAAGAATCAAAAACTGCCTCTGGAATCATCATTCCGGATGCTGCTGCTGAAAAGCCGGACCAAGGCGAAGTATTGGCAGTTGGCCCAGGCAAACGTGATGACAGCGGTAAGTTGAATGCACCAGACGTCAAAGTTGGCGATCGCGTGTTATTTGGCAAATATGCAGGTCAAACAGTTAAGGTCGGCAGCGACGAACTTCTCGTAATGCGCGAAGAAGACATCATGGCTGTTGTACAGAAGTAATCGGTACCTAAGAAAGGAACTCAATCATGGCAGCAAAAGACGTCGTATTTGGAGATAACGCCCGTACCAAGATGGTAGAAGGCGTAAACATTCTTGCGAACGCAGTAAAAACAACTTTGGGACCAAAAGGTCGCAACGTCGTTATCGAGCGTTCATTTGGCGGCCCAACCATCACTAAGGATGGCGTATCCGTAGCAAAAGAAATCGAACTCAAAGACAAGCTCCAGAACATGGGTGCTCAGATGGTGAAGGAAGTTGCTTCCAAAACTAATGACATCGCTGGTGACGGTACAACTACCGCTACTGTATTGGCTCAGTCTATCGTTCGCGAAGGCATGAAATACGTAGTTTCTGGCCACAACCCAATGGACTTGAAGCGCGGTATCGACAAAGCTGTAGCAGCTGCAATCGAAGAACTCAAGAAAATCAGCAAGCCTTGCACAACTACTAAAGAAATCGCTCAAGTTGGTTCAATCTCAGCTAACAGCGACCACAGCATTGGTCAGCGTATTGCTGAAGCAATGGAAAAAGTAGGTAAAGAAGGTGTTATCACTGTTGAAGATGGCAAGTCATTGGAAGATGAGCTTGAAGTTGTAGAGGGTATGCAGTTTGACCGCGGTTACCTCTCCCCATACTTCATCAACCAACCTGAAAAGCAAGTTGCCGTATTGGAAACTCCATACGTTCTCTTGTTTGATAAGAAAGTAAGCAATATTCGTGATTTGCTCCCAGTACTCGAGCAAGTAGCAAAGTCTGGTCGCCCATTGTTGATCATTGCAGAAGATGTTGAAGGCGAAGCCTTGGCAACTTTGGTTGTGAACAACATTCGCGGCATCATCAAGACTTGTGCTGTTAAGGCCCCAGGCTTTGGCGATCGTCGTAAAGCCATGTTGGAAGACATCGCGATTTTGACTGGCGGTACAGTAATCGCTGAAGAAATCGGACTCACACTCGAGAAAACAACTCTTGAGCATTTAGGTCAAGCGAAGCGTATCGAAGTTGGCAAAGAAAACACCATCATCATTGACGGTGCTGGCGATGCTAAAGCAATCGAAGCGCGCGTGAAGAACATCCGTGTTCAGATCGAAGAAGCGACTAGCGACTACGACAAAGAGAAGTTGCAAGAGCGCGTTGCCAAGTTGGCAGGCGGTGTTGCAGTGATTCGTGTTGGTGCTGCTACTGAAGTTGAAATGAAAGAAAAGAAAGACCGCGTTGATGATGCATTGCACGCAACTCGTGCAGCGGTTGAAGAGGGTATTGTTCCTGGCGGTGGCGTAGCATTGTTACGCGCGATGCAAGGTATCAAAGGCTTGAAAGGCGATAACGCTGACCAAGACGCAGGTATCAACATCGTATTGCGCGCAATGGAAGAGCCAATTCGTATCATCGTTTCTAACGCAGGCGATGAAGCTAGCGTAGTTGTTAATGCAGTGTTGGCCAGCAAGGGCAACAACGGTTACAACGCAGCAACTGGTGAATACGGCGACCTCGTAGCTCAAGGTGTGATCGACCCAACTAAGGTAACAAAAACTGCATTGGTTAATGCCGCTTCTGTTGCAGCCTTATTGTTGACAACCGATTGCGCAATCTGCGAAGCCCCAAAGGATGATTCCGCTGGTGGTGGCATGCCTGATATGGGCGGCATGGGTGGTATGGGTGGAATGGGCGGCATGATGTAATGGCCGTAAATTTCCTCAGCTATCAAGCTGTAGAAACTAAAACGCCTAGTTCAAAAGACTAGGCGTTTTTTTATTGATATATAGACCACAAACTTTAGACATTAAAAAACCGCCCGAAGGCGGTTATTTATTTGTAGCTGGTTAGATCGATCTTTAAGAAACTGATTTCACCATGTCTTCAACCACTTTCTTCGCATCACCGAAGACCATCATGGTTTTGTCCATGTAGAAGAGTTCGTTATCTAGGCCGGCATAACCAGCTGCCATCGAACGCTTGTTCACGATGATTGTCTTAGCTTTGAATGCTTCTAGAATTGGCATGCCGAAGATTGGGCTACCCGGTGTACGTGCAGCAGGGTTCACCACGTCGTTCGCACCCAGCACAAGCACTACGTCAGCCTGACCAAAATCACTATTGATGTCTTCCATCTCAAATACCTGATCGTATGGAACTTCAGCTTCAGCCAAGAGAACGTTCATGTGTCCAGGCATACGACCTGCCACTGGGTGAATCGCATACTTCACGGTTACGCCATGGTGGGTGAGCTTCTCTGTTAATTCTTTCAGAGCGTGTTGAGCACGGGCAACTGCCAAGCCGTAGCCAGGAACAATCACAACGGTGTCCGCATTCTCCATGAGGAAAGCTGCGTCTTCTGGGGAGCCAGTTTTGTAGTTCTTTGGACCGCCGTCATCAGCGCCACCAGCAGAAGCTTCAGCACCAAAGCCACCTAGCAATACCGCCAAGATGGAACGGTTCATCGCTTTACACATAATGTAAGACAGAATTGCACCAGAAGAGCCTACGCAAGCACCAGCAATAATCAATACTGGGTTGTTCAATGTGAAGCCAATACCTGCAGCCGCCCAACCAGAGTAGCTATTGAGCATGGATACAACGACTGGCATATCTGCGCCACCGATTGGGATGATCAAAGTCACACCCAATACCAAGGCGATCGCACACATTACTAAGAATGCTTCGTGGCTTCCTGTCATGAAGTACATGACGCCACCAGAAACCATACCAATAGCAAGAACGAGGTTGAGTAAATGTTGGCCAGCAAATGTCACTGGCTTACCGCTAACCTTGCCGGATAGTTTTCCGAATGCAATAACGGAGGCAGTAAAGGTAATTGCACCAATAAATGCGCCAATAAAGAGCTCAATCTTTTGCGCGCCAGTATGGTCATGCGCTGGATTGTAAACAGCTGCAATCGCAATCAATACTGCTGACAAACCAACAAAGGAGTGCATGAGCGCTACGAGCTCAGGCATCTTGGTCATCTGTACACGCTTAGCTGCGAGTGTTCCAATGATGGCGCCGCCAACAATTGCACCAATGATCAATGAGAAAACTGGCTTAAAGTCAGGAATCATGAAGGTGGTGATCACGGCAAGCAACATGCCGATCATGCCAAAGGTGTTGCCTTGACGTGAGGTTGTTGGTGATGACAATCCACGCAAGGCGAGGATGAATAGCACCGATGAAATGAGATAGGAAATCGCGGTTATGTTTGACATTATTGTGGTCTCTATAAGATCTTGTTCTAGTTTTATTTAGTTCCAGCCGCATCAGCCTTTGGGGCTTTTTTCTTGAACATCTCAAGCATGCGACGGGTGACCATAAAGCCACCAAAAATATTGATTGATGCTAAGAAAACTGCCACTGCTCCAATGATGCTGGTGAGGGTGATCTCATCGCCACCAATTACTTCAGTTTGAAGTAGGGCGCCAACAATAATGATTCCAGAAATAGCATTAGTAACCGCCATGAGTGGAGTATGCAGTGCAGGTGTCACATTCCAAACTACGTGGTAGCCAACAAAAATGGCCAATACAAACACGGTGATGTTTTGGACTGTGAGGATGCTTTGAAACGCAGCGAGATCCATGATGTTTCCTTTGAAAATTCTTTATTAGTTTTTACGGACGGCTTGGCCATCACGACACATGAGGCATGCACTTACGATGTCATCATCAGCTGGGATAACTAGCTTCGCTTCTGCATCAACGATGAGTTTCATGAAGTCGAGCAAGTTGCGTGCGTAGAGGGCGGAGGCATCTGCAGCCACCATGCTTGCAAGGTTGGTGTAACCAATGATCTTCACACCATTCTTTTCAACAATCTTGTCTGCCTCTGTCAAAGGACAGTTACCTGAACCGTTATCGCCACGACCAGCTGCTAAGTCGATCACGATGGAGCCCGGTTTCATGTTGGCAACGGTGTCGCTGTGCAATAAGACTGGCGGCTTGCGACCTGGAATCAAGGCGGTAGTAATCACGATGTCAGCTTGTTGAACACGCTCTGCAACTAAGGCTGCTTGACGTTTCATCCAAGCTTCTGGCATTGGACGGGCGTAGCCGCCAACACCTTGAGCGATTTCACGCTCTTCATCTGTTTCATAAGGCACGTCAACAAACTTGGCGCCGAGGGATTCAATTTGCTCTTTGGCAGCAGGGCGCACATCAGACGCTTCGATGACGGCGCCTAAACGCTTCGCAGTTGCAATAGCTTGCAGGCCGGCAACACCAGCACCCAAGATCAGTACACGCGCTGCTTTAACGGTTCCTGCTGCAGTCATGAGCATGGGCATAAAGCGTTGGTATTCATTTGCACCAACCATCACCGCTTTGTAGCCAGCGATGTTGGCTTGTGAAGACAAGACGTCCATGCTTTGTGCGCGAGTAGTGCGAGGGGCAGCCTCTAATGAGAATGCAGTCACACCTTGTGCAGCCATAGCAGCAATATTGTCGTTATCAAATGGATCGAGCATGCCAAGGAGCACGCTGCCGGATTTAATTTGCTTGAGCTCTGCAGCTTCAGGCGCGCGTACCTTGAGAACGATCTCCGCCCCAAAGGCATCAACTGCGCTACCAATCGTTGCACCAACTGCTTCATAAGCAGAATCAGGTTGGCTGGCTTTAACGCCCGCATCTTTTTGAATAACGACTGTGTGGCCTTGGCCAATCAGTTTCTTTACGGTTTCTGGTGTCGCGGCAACACGAGTTTCCCCGGGTCTGATTTCCAGCGGTACGCCTATGCGCATGGCATGTCTCCAAATGCTAATGTTTCAAAAAATCTATTTTAGGTATATATACGCGAATACACATATATATGCATACCCTTATGTTTTATCCCGCCTCATTTCAGCTATTGAGGCTAACTTGAGTTAAGGCTTCTACAATGGGGTTTTTAGTTTATATTGAATTCTCGCATTTTTTGATGATCCCGCTCAATTCTTCCGCAATACCAGCCTCAAAACCATCCAAAGTCGTCGTTGGCATGTCTGGAGGGGTGGATTCGTCGGTAGCAGCCTGGATGCTCAAGCAGCAAGGCTATGAAGTAATTGGCCTTTTCATGAAAAATTGGGAAGATGACGATAGCGATGAGTATTGCTCCGCACGCCAGGATTGGTTGGATGTTGTGTCTGTAGCGGACATGATTGGCATTGATGTTGAAGCGGTCAATTTCGCTGCTGAGTATCGCGAGCGTGTTTTTGCTGAGTTCTTGCGAGAATATGCTGCTGGCAGGACGCCAAATCCCGATGTTTTGTGCAATGCAGAAATTAAGTTCAAAGCCTTTTTAGATCACGCCATGAGTTTGGGCGCAGATGCCATCGCCACCGGCCACTATGCGCGGGTTCGGCATGAAGGCGGTCAAGTGCAATTATTAAAGGCAGTGGACGCCAGTAAAGATCAAAGTTATTTCTTGCACCGCTTAAGCCAAAGCCAATTAGCAAATGTACTTTTTCCTTTGGGAGAGATTCCAAAAACAGAAGTGCGCAAGATTGCTGAGCAAATTGGCCTGCACAATGCGCGTAAAAAAGATTCCACCGGTATTTGCTTTATTGGTGAACGCCCTTTCCGAGAATTCCTAAACCGCTACCTGCCACGTACTCCAGGCCCTATCAAAACGCCTGAAGGTAAAACGGTTGGAGAGCATATGGGGCTTGCTTTCTTTACCCTGGGGCAGCGTAAAGGCATTGGCCTAGGCGGTAGTCAAGATGGCAATGGTGATGCTTGGTATGTGGCCCGTAAAGACGTAGCGAACAACACTTTGTATGTTGCTCAAGGTCACGAGCACCCATGGTTACTGGCTAATCAGCTTTCTGCAATTGATGCCAGTTGGGTCGCAGGCTCCGCACCCACCCCAGGACAATATTCAGCAAAAACCCGTTATCGCCAATCAGACTCTGCGTGCTCACTTGCGGCAGGATTGGAAGGGCCTCTCAGTTTTGAGCTGGCTTTCCCGGAGGCCCAGTGGGCAGTCACCCCGGGTCAGTCTGCCGTTTTGTACGACGGTGATATTTGCTTAGGCGGCGGAATTATTTCCACCTAAGGATTTAGGCTGCTGGGGGCGCTGTTTGGGCAAAGGAAGGTCTTTGCATTAACTTTTGATACAAGGCATCCAGATTGGGGTATTGAGCCTGCCAAGCGACATCCGGGAAGCGGAATAGCATATAACCTAGCGCACAACCCACGGCAATATCAGCCAAAGTCATCTGGTTGCCGTGGCACCAGGCGTTTTCACCTAATTCACGGGACATTTGGGCTAAAGCGGAGTCAATTTTGCCCATTTGACGTGTAAGCCAGTCCGGACTTTGCTGCTCTGGAGGGCGTAAGGTCACTTCTAAGCGGGCCAAAATACCGGCATCTTCCACCCCATCAGCCAGTGCTTCCCAGGTTTTAACCGTAGCGCGTTCGCGACTACCTACTGGAATAAGCTTGCTGACAGGGCTGAGGGTGTCTGCATACTCAGCAATCACCCGAGAGTCATAAATAGCCTCACCATCATCCAAAATCAAGCAAGGAATCTTACCCAAAGGATTGTTATGGGCAATTTTGGTGTCTGCGGCCCAGACATTCTCGAGTTCTAGGTCTACATCAACCTTCTTTTCCAAGAAAACAATGCGTACCTTGCGTACGTAGGGGCTAGTGAGGGATCCGATGAGTTTCATGTGGCTCAGTATAGCCATCCCAGCCAAATTGGGTTGCTTTCAAGAACGATTAAAATCAGGGTTTATTGACACATTCAATGTAAAGGCAATATTCGTGAGTCAGCCGATTTCTACCCTCAACGCACTTTCCCCTTTAGATGGCCGTTATGCTGGAAAACTAGACGCCTTGCGCCCTTGGTTATCCGAGGCTGCATTTATGCGTCAACGGGTGTTTGTGGAGATCCATTGGCTCCTAGCTTTGGCCTCCGCAGGTTTGCCAGATGTTCCAAAAATTAATGCGGCCGATGAAGCGTTTTTATTGTCCTTGCCAGAAAATTTCTCAGATGCGGATGCTCAACGCATTAAGGATATCGAAGCGGTTACTAACCATGATGTCAAAGCGGTCGAATATTTCTTAAAAGAAAAAGTCGCCGGCCGTCCAGACTTATTGAAGGCCAGTGAATTTATTCACTTCGCTTGCACCTCTGAAGATATCAACAATACCTCGCATGGTTTGATGTTGCGTGGGGCGCGTGACGAAGTCTTGTTACCGCAACTCAGAAAAGTACTTTCTGTATTAACGGATTTGGCGATTGAGAATGCTAAGGTGCCTTTGTTGTCACGCACTCATGGCCAGCCTGCCTCCCCAAGTACATTAGGTAAAGAGTTGGCAAATATTGCCAAACGTTTAGAGCGTGCGATTGCAACCATTGCCGCAGTTCCACTCTTAGGAAAAATGAATGGTGCAGTTGGTAATTACAACGCGCATTTATCTGCTTATCCAAATTTTGATTGGGAAAACTTTTCTAAGAACGTAGTTGAAAAACGTTTAGGCCTTACATTCAATCCCTATACGATTCAGATTGAGCCACACGATGGTATGGCCGAGTTGTTTGATGCGATTGCTCGTGCCAACACAATCTTATTAGATATGGACCGTGACTTCTGGGCTTATATTTCAATTGGCTACTTTAAGCAACGCACTAAAGCGGGTGAGATTGGATCTTCAACCATGCCGCATAAAGTGAACCCAATTGACTTTGAAAATTCTGAGGGTAACTTGGGTGTAGCCAATGCCTTGTTGCGTCACCTCGCTGAGAAGCTGCCGATTTCTCGCTGGCAGCGTGACCTCACGGATTCAACTGTATTGCGCAATCTCGGACCAGCTTTTGGCCACAGCGTTTTAGCTTATGACAGCGCCTTGCGTGGATTAGGTAAGCTGGAAGTGAACCATGCTGCTATTGCCGCTGACTTAGATGAGTGCTGGGAAGTATTGGCAGAGCCAGTACAAACCGTGATGCGCCGTTATGGCATCGAGAACCCGTATGAGCAACTCAAAGAGTTAACTCGTGGCAAGGGTATCAACCAAGCTGATTTACAAGCCTTTATTCGTGGATTGCAGATCCCGGATGATGCAAAAGCCTTATTACTTGAGATGACTCCATCTTCTTATTTAGGCAAGGCGGTCGAATTGACCGAACGTCTGAAAAAGTGAGTTTGACTCCAAACCTTGGACGCGCACCGCAGGATTCGCAATACGGTGCCCGCCCCAAGTTCTGGTTTGCTGTTTATCAATTGCTTTGGCATCTACTCTTGCCATTCGCATTTATTCGTCTGGCTTGGCGTACACGCCACTCATCTGAATACTTAAGTCATTTCGCTGAGCGCCTAGGCTTTGCTTATGGGAAAAATATTACTCAGCGCTCAGTATGGATTCATGCGGTATCCGTTGGTGAGACTAGAGCTGCTCAGCCTCTGGTAGAGGCTTATCTGGAGCGTGGTGAAACAGTTCTGCTAACCCACATGACTCTCAATGGCCGTCGCACCGGCGCCACCTTATTTGCAAATGCAATTGCTGCAGGTCAGCTACGCCAAGTTTATTTGCCCTATGACCTTTGTTGGTCTGTAGCTAATTTCATTCGTGCATTCAAGCCCAAATTCGGTTTGTTTATGGAGACTGAAGCCTGGCCAACCATAGTGTTCTATTGCGCGGAAATCGGCCTGCCCTTGTTTTTGGTTAATGCACGCTTATCTGAGCGTAGTGCTCGTCGAGTGAATCGATTTGGCAAGGCCGGCAGATCTTTATTTCAGGCGTTTGCAGGGATCATGGCGCAAACGCAATTCGATGCTGATCGCTATCGCAGTCTTGATGTCAAAAAAGTGGACATCGTTGGTAACCTCAAGTTTGATGTGCCGCTGGATCCAAGCCTAGTTCAACAAGGTAAATCTTGGAAGCAAGAGTTACATACTGAACAGCGCCTGATGGTCTGCGCTGCTAGCACTCGGGATGGTGAAGAGGAAATCATTCTGAAGGCTTGGAAGGATTTGCTCCTGAGCAATGCTTTTGATGTGGCTCCATTGCTTTGCCTGGTTCCCCGTCACCCTGAACGCTTCTCAGAAGTAGCCAATCAAATTCATGATGCTGGTTTGAAGTTTCGACGCCGCACAGAATGGATGGAAACGCCAAAGAGTGATATAGGGATAGATGTGATTCTCGGTGACTCGATGGGCGAGATGCCCATGTATTACAGCGCTGCTGACTTGGTAGTTATGGGTGGCAGCCTACTTCCCTTTGGCGGCCAGAATCTGATTGAAGCTTGCGCTGCTGGTTGCCCCGTATTGCTCGGTGAGCATACTTATAACTTCCAGCAGGCTGCATTAGATGCAATAGAGATGGGTGCTGCAAAGCGTATCCAGGGCGAACTGCTATTGAGCGAGCCAATTGCTCTTATGGAAGCTTTAAAAGAATTGCTATTGAATGCTGCCGAGCTGGAAAAGATGTCGAGTGCTGCAACGGCCTACTCGATTAAGCATCAAGGTGCGACTAAAAAAATATTAGCCGCCCTTGAGCATCAGAATTTCACACTTAACTAAGTAATTAAAGCTTAAACCTGTGCCCCAAAGTTTGGGTCATCATTGCGGCCTGTGTCTTCAGGCTTGCGTTCACCTTTAACCAAATCCTCGCGGGTCACTCCAAGCCACATCGCTAGAGCCGCTGCCACGAACACTGAAGAGTAAATACCGAACAAGATACCAATGGTGAGTGCCAGGGCAAAGTAGAAGAGGGTAGGGCCACCAAAAATCAACATAGCCAAAACCATCATCTCAGTACTACCGTGAGTAATCACGGTACGGCTGATTGTGCTGGTAATCGCATTGTCAATAATCTCGCGGGTATTCATCTTGCGGTATTTGCGGAAGTTCTCGCGAATACGGTCAAAGATCACCACGGACTCGTTTACTGAGTAGCCTAATACGGCTAGTACAGCCGCCAATACGGAGAGTGAGAACTCCCACTGGAAGAAGGCAAAGAAGCCAAGAATGATCACAATGTCATGCAAGTTCGCAATGATGCCGGCGACAGCAAATTTCCACTCAAAGCGGAAAGAGAGGTAAACAACAATGCCGATGATCACAAATAGCAGAGCCATCAATCCGTCTATTGCCAGCTCACGCCCAACCTGTGGGCCTACGAACTCAACACGTTGCAACTTCACGCCGGAAGTTGCTGGTTCAAGCGCCTTCATCACTGCTGCACTTTGATCTGCAGAGGAAATCATTTTTCCTTCAGCATCTTTTTGTAGCGGCAGGCGAATCATTACATCGCGTGAGCTACCAAAGTTCTGAATTTGGGTATCGGCGTAACCTAATTTTTCTACATTTGACCTAATGGAATCTAAAGGGGCTGTCTGGGGGTAAGAAACCTCCATCACCGTACCACCTGTGAATTCGATCGATAGATGCAGTCCGTTATGCCAGAGGAAGAAAACAGCAGCTAAGAAGGTGATTAGAGAAACCGCGTTGAGCGCCAATGCATGGCGCATAAAGGGAATATCTTTTTTGATCCGGAAAAATTCCATGACTTATTTCTCCTGTGGGCGCCAAACTTGGCCGATAGCGAGTTTCTGAACTTTTTTACCTCTGCCGTACCAGAGGTTAACCAGGCCACGTGAGAAAAAGACTGCTGAAAACATTGAAGTCAAAATACCAAGGCAATGCACTACCGCGAAGCCTTTGATTGGGCCGGAGCCGAATGCGAGCAATGCAAGACCAGCAATTAAGGTGGTGACGTTTGAATCCAAGATGGTTGCCCAGGCTTTATCAAAGCCAACAGCGATCGCCGTTTGTGGAGCCGCGCCATTGCGCAACTCCTCACGAATACGTTCGTTAATCAAGACGTTGGAGTCAATCGCCATACCCAGTGCCAGGGCCATCGCAGCAATACCTGGCAGGGTTAAGGTGGCTTGCAGCATCGACAACACAGAAATCAATAGTAGCAAGTTCACTGCCAGAGCTACCACTGAGAAGGTGCCAAACAATAGGTAGTAGGCAATCATGAAGACGGAGATGGCTGCAAAACCAATAATGAGGGATTTAAAACCTTTCTCAATATTTTCTGCGCCAAGGCTTGGTCCAATTGTGCGCTCTTCAATGATTTCCATTGGAGCCGCCAGTGAGCCTGCGCGCAACAAGAGGGCTAAGTCATTTGCACTCTCGGTAGTTGGTTGACCAGTGATCTGGAATTTAGAGCCGAACTCACCTTGAATCGTAGCAATCGTGAGAACCTCACCTTTGCCTTTTTCAAACAAGATCATGCCCATTGGCTTGCCAATGTTTTCACGAGTTACTTCTTGCATCACGCGACCACCAGCGGCATCCAAGGAGATGTTGACAGCAGGACGTTGGTTTTGATCAAAGCCGGCGCTTGCATCGGTAATGCGATCACCACTGAAAATGACGGATTTTTTGAATACACCTTGGCGAGTTTCGCCAAAGCGGAATACATCCATGCCTGGCGGTGGAGTCTCACCAATAGCAATCGTAGAAACAATGGGGTCAGCTAGTCTGGATTCAAGAGTTGCGGTACGACCAATAATGTCTTTGGCGCGTGCAGTATCTTGTACGCCTGGTAACTGAACAACAATACGTTCAGCGCCTTGCTGTTGAATCACTGGTTCTTTAACTGCCAATTCATTCACGCGCTTATTGAGAGTGACGATATTTTGCTTGACTGCGTTATCTTGAATTTCTTTCAAGGCAGTAGGTTTAAATTCACCAACTAACTTAGGAGACAGGCCGGTAGGCTTAATTTGCCAAATGAGCTCAGGCTGGCTGGTCATCAATACAGAACGCGCCTTCTCTGCGTCCTCAATACTGCCGAAAGTCAAAGTGATGGAGTCTGATCCACGCTCAATACCTTGCTGGCGAATCGATTTGTCGCGTAACTGGCTGCGAATATCGGTTGCCAAAGAAGTTACCTTCTTTTGAACTGCGCCCTTCATATCTACTTGCAGCAAGAAGTAAACGCCGCCACGTAAATCAAGGCCGAGTGGCATTGGTAATGCATTAAGCGTATTCAACCAGCTCGGAGTATTGGAGAGTAGGTTTAATGCAACTGTGAAATTAGGTTCGTTTTGATCGATATTCAATTTTTGTTGCAGCAAATCGCGGGCGCGCAATTGAATGTCGGTATTGTTAAAACGAATTTTGATTGAACCTACATTGCCTGCGGACTCAAAGAAGATGCCGGTATTGCTGATGTTGTCATCAGTCAGAATCTTTTCGACTCGAGACTGTGTCGCCAAATCAACCTTGATGGTTGGTTTGGCGGACGAGACTTGAACCGCTGGCGCCTCACCGTAGAAATTGGGTAATGAATATAGTCCTCCAATTAATAAAGCAAATAGGATGACTATGTATTTCCAGAGAGGGTAGCGATTCATATTGAGATACTTTTAAACAAACGTATTAAGCAGACTTCAGTGAGCCTTTTGGCAATACTGTTGTGATGGCGCCTTTTTGCATCTGCACTTCAGTGCCAGCAGAAATTTCAACAGTAACAACTTGATCTTTCAATGCAGTTACTTTGCCGATGATGCCGCCAACAGTCACTACTTCGTCGCCAACAGATAAAGACTCAAGCATTGCTTTAGTTTCTTTTTGGCGCTTCATTTGCGGGCGAATCATGATGAAGTACAGAACTGCAAACATCAAAATAAGGGGAAGGAAGCTCATCAAGCCACCAGAATCTGCACCCGCGGCTGGAGCCTGGGCAAAAGCGTTACTAATCCACATACAAAACCTCCATTAATTACCAATTGGAAACTGCTTCAGTTTTAGGCTTTTAAAGCGTAGCCGTAAACCCGCAATTCTAAACTGTATGGGGCTTTGAGGGCTGATTTACTGCCCTAGGGGTATTAATCCTGCCCGGGCTCCACGCCTCGTTGGCGATTCCGATGAAATTCCTCACGATAGGCGCTAAAACGGTCTTTAGCCAGGGAGTCTCTGACCTCCTCCATCAACTGGAGGTAGTAGGAAAGATTGTGGATGGTATTGAGCTGTGATCCAAGGATCTCATTCGCCTTTTGGAGGTGATTTAAGTAGGATCTAGTGAAGTTTTGGCAGGTATAGCAGGCGCAGGTAGGGTCAACAGGGCGATCATCGTCCTTGTATCCTGAATTACGCAGCTTCAGGTCGCCGAAGCGGGTAAATAGCCAACCATTGCGGGCATTGCGAGTCGGCATCACGCAGTCAAACATGTCGATACCCAGGCTGACGCCCAGCATCAGATCCTCAGGTGTCCCAACCCCCATCAAGTAATGGGGCATATGCTCTGGCAGTTTAGGTGCTGTGAAATTGAGGATGCGCTCAAATTCTGGTTTTGGTTCGCCCACAGATAGTCCGCCAATAGCAATGCCATCAAAGCCTTGTTGGCTGACAGCATCCAAGGAGAATTCCCGCAAATTCTCAAACATGCCGCCTTGAACGATGCCAAAAAGGCCATTGCCTGTCTCGAGCTCGCGAAAGCGTTTTAAGGAGCGATCGCCCCAGCGTAGGGACATTTCTAGTGAAGCACGCGCAGTTTTTTCTGAAGTTGCCTGTCCTTTAACTTCGTAAGGTGTGCACTCATCAAACTGCATGGCAATGTCACTATTGAGTACCGCCTGAATTTCCATGGACACTTCTGGCGACATGAATAATTTATCGCCATTGATAGGGGAGGCAAAGGTCACACCTTCTTCGGAAATTTTTCTCAGCGCTCCCAAGCTAAAGACCTGAAAGCCACCTGAGTCAGTGAGGATGGGTTTGTCCCAGCCCATGAAGCGGTGTAGGCCGCCATGCTTCTTAATCACATCCAAACCCGGTCTTAGCCATAGATGAAAGGTGTTACCCAAAATAATTTGTGCTTTGGCCTCATTTAAATCCCGCGGAGTCATTGCCTTCACGGTGCCATAAGTTCCCACTGGCATAAAGATCGGTGTTTGTACGCTACCGTGAGGAAGGTCAAGCTGGCCAAGGCGTGCAGGGCTCGCTGAGTCGCGTGCCAAGATATTGAAGTGAACGGGTTTAGTCATGAGCTTGTCTAGTTAAGAACATCGCATCGCCGTAGCTAAAAAAGCGATATTCATTTTGAATGGCATGTTGATAAGCATTGCGGATATTGTCTACGCCAGCAAAAGCGCTCACCAACATTAATAGGGTTGATTTTGGCAGATGAAAGTTTGTAAGCAAGCAATCCACGGTTTTAAATGTGTAGCCAGGTGTAATAAATAAATTGGTTTCGCCGCTGGCTTGTTGGTTTTGAGCTTGGCTCTCTAGGGCACGCAGGCTGGTTGTCCCGACGGCAATGACTCTGCCACCTGCTTTGTGAGTAGTTTGAATTGCCTCAATGGTTTCCGTCGGAACTGAAAACCACTCGTAATGCATTTTGTGTTTACTGAGATCTTCTTCGCGAACCGGCGTAAAAGTGCCTGCGCCCACATGCAGGGTAACGGTAGCCTGCTGAACTCCGAGTTCATTGAGCTTTTTGAGAATAGCTTCGTCAAAGTGCAAGCCTGCCGTAGGGGCTGCCACAGCGCCGGGATTCTTGGCAACGACGGTTTGATAGCGATTGGCGTCTTCTTGATCTGGCTGATGCTCAATGTACGGCGGTAGTGGCAATTCACCGAAGCGCTCAAGCAACTCAAATACATTCTCAGGGAAGCGCACTTCATAGAATCGGCCGTCATAGCCAATCATTTCTACTGGGAAGGTTTCCCCAGCCTTATTGTGTATGTGAACAATGCTGCCGGTCTTAGGAACCTTCGAGGCTCTAATTTGTACCCAGGCCTGCTTATCACCGCTAATGCGTTCGATTAGGAGCTCAACGTTGCCCCCAGTCTCTTTTTTGCCATGCAGGCGAGCAGGAATGACCTTGGTGTCATTAAAGACGAGTAAATCCCCAGGCTTGATAAGGTTAAGAATGTCGGGGAACTGCCGATCGATCAATTGGGCGACATTATCCCCATTCGCCCTCAGCTCCAGGAGGCGACTATCCGTTCTATTGGCCAGGGGATGCTGGGCAATTAGTTCGGGCGGGAGGTCGTAATTGAAGTCGGAAAGTTGCATAGCATTACCATCAGGTATTGGATTTTAACGATGACGACAAAGCGACCGCCAACTGCACTCGAAAAGATGGGTTTAAACAGCCCTATGGCACTTGCTTTGCACCTGCCATCCCGTTATGAGGACGAGACTGAGCTCTTCACTATCGAGGAGGCTTTGGGGCTTGGAAGATTTCATTCGATTCAGACTCAGGGTGTCGTGATTCGCAATCAAGTCACGTTTCGGCCGAGAAGGCAGCTCTTAGTCACGATTGAGGATGACACTGCTTCGCTGCAGCTCCGATTCCTGAATTTCTACCCGAGCCAGCAAAAGCAAATGGCGGTAGGCGCCAATGTGCGGGTCCGAGGTGAGGTTCGGGAGGGTTATCAAGGCGCAGAGATGGTTCACCCAACGGTACGCGCAGTCACTCCAGACTCGCCACTGCCTGCAAGTTTGACGCCGGTATACCCAGCTAGCGCGGGTCTTTCACAAACCATTATTCGTAAGGCAGTATTAAAGGCTCTGCAGGACGCTAGTCTCAAAGAAAGTTTGGCGGAATTTTTGCCTACCAAACTCATGGCGGAAATTTTGCCATCCAATGATTGGCCGCCACTACAAGATGCAATAAGCTATTTGCACCAGCCACCCGCTGATGCAAATACCCAATCACTCCTGGAGCGGACTCATCCCGCATGGCGCCGGGTGCAGTTTGAAGAGTTGCTCGCACAGCAGATTTCTTTGAAGCGTGCCCATGCTATTCGGAGGGAGAGACGTGCCCCCAGTTTTGAGAAGGATCGGCAAGCAAGTAAGGCAAAAAAAACAAATGCCAGTATTGAAGACGGCTTACAGAAAGTATTGCCGTTCGAGCTGACTAGTGCCCAAGCTCGTGTCTGGTCTGAGATTGGGCTTGATCTATCAAACACCTTTCCAATGAACCGTTTATTGCAAGGTGATGTGGGTAGCGGAAAAACAGTGATTGCGGCATTGGCTGCTGCGCGTGCGATGGATCATGGCTACCAGGCTGCCATCATGGCGCCCACAGAAATTCTGGCTGAGCAGCACTATCTCAAAATGCAGGAGTGGTTTGAGCCATTGGGCGTAAAGATTGCATGGCTCTCGGGTAGCTTGAAGGCTAAGGAAAAAAGACTTGCACAGGAAATGATTGAGAGTGGTGAAGCTCAACTCATTATTGGTACTCATGCCCTTATTCAGGATAAGGTAAGTTTTGCTAAGTTAGGTTTGGCCGTGATTGACGAGCAACATCGTTTTGGCGTAAGACAGCGTTTAGAAATTCAGCAACGGGTTGGCTCTGAATTATTTTATTGTCACCAATTGATGATGTCGGCCACTCCAATTCCGCGAACCTTGGCGATGACCTACTACGCTGACCTAGATGTTTCTGTTATTGATGAATTGCCCCCAGGTCGCAAACCAATTGCCACTAAAGTAGTAAAGGCGGCGCGCAGAGATGAGGTGATCAGCGGGCTGCACGATTGGCTAGCCAAGGGATTGCAAGCCTATTGGGTTTGCCCTTTAATTGAAGAGTCTGAAGTACTGCAACTACAAACAGCCGTTGAAAGTTTTGAGCAGCTCACACAAGCGTTGCCAAATTTCAAAGTGGGATTAGTGCATGGTCGCTTGAAGAGTGAAGAAAAAGCTGCGGTGATGGCAGCCTTCAAAGCCAATGAAATCCAGCTCTTAGTTGCCACTACAGTGATTGAGGTCGGTGTTGATGTGCCCAATGCAGCGTTGATGGTGATCGAGCATGCGGAACGTTTTGGTTATGCACAGATTCATCAGTTGCGAGGGCGCGTAGGACGCGGTTCGGCAGATTCAGTCTGCATCTTGATGTATGCAGAGCCTCTATCTTTGGCGGCTAAAGAGCGCTTGCAAACCTTGCGAGAGACATCAGACGGATTTGTGATTGCAGAGCGCGACTTATCGTTGCGCGGCCCTGGTGAATTATTGGGGGCAAAGCAGTCGGGTGATGCGATGCTCCGGTTTGTGGATCTTCAGCGTGATGCTTGGTTAATTGAGTTGGCGCAGACTGCAGCAGAGCGCTTGCTGGCTGAGCATGGTGATTTAGTAGAAAGACATCTTGAGCGCTGGCTTGGATCTCGCACAGAATTCTTAAAGGCTTGATAATTTAGCTATGAATATGGAAAGAGCTTTTCACTGATGCGCGATCGTATTGTTGCTTATGCCTATTTGATCCGTTTGGATAAGCCGATCGGAACCTTGCTTCTATTATGGCCAACGTTGTGGGCGCTTTGGTTAGCGAGTGGTGGCTTTCCCGAATGGCATCTTCTGATTATTTTCACTTTGGGAACTTTTTTAATGCGTAGTGCGGGCTGCGCTATCAATGATTATGCTGATCAAGATTTTGATCGCCATGTCTTGAGAACTAAAGATCGTCCCATTACTAGCGGTAAGATTACTGGAAAAGAGGCGTTGATGGTGGCTGGAGCTCTTGCTCTAGTAGCTTTCCTACTGATTCAACCCCTGAATGCACTCACCAAAGAACTTTCTTTCTTTGCTTTGGCAGTTGCGATTCTCTACCCCTTTACCAAGCGCTTTTTTGCTATTCCGCAGGCTATCCTTGGTATTGCCTTTGGCTTTGGGATTCCGATGGCCTATGCGGCGGTATTGGACTTTATTCCGCTAGAGGCATGGGTTTTGTTTATCGGTAATATTTTCTGGGCTATCGCCTATGACACGGCTTATGCCATGGTCGATCGTGATGATGATTTGCGTTTAGGCTTGAGAACCTCAGCCATTACATTTGGCCGCTTTGATGTGATCGCAATTGCCCTGAGTTACAGCGTGCTATTTCTGAGTCAGATTTGGGTTGCGCAGTTGGCAAACCTCAGTAATTACTTTTGGGTGGGGTGGTGCTTGGCTTTAGCTTGCGCCGTTTATCACCTCAAATTGGTTTCTACGCGCAAGCGCGAAGAATGCTTTAAAGCATTTCGCCACAATAATTGGTTGGGTGGATTCCTATTTCTAGGAATCCTATTGGGCCTGGCTCGCTTTTAGTTCTTGCCTAGTTCGTCACCCATGGCTTTGCCACGTTGACTTGCAGCATCAATCGCTTTTTCCAGTGCGCCATGCCAATCAAGTTGCTTAAGCATATCGAGTGCTGCAGCTGTTGTGCCGCCCTTTGAGGTAACTCGCTCGCGCAATACACCTGCATGCTCATCAGAGTTATGGGCAAGCTGTGTAGCGCCTTCTAAAGTCGCATAAGCTAATTTACGAGCGGTAGCCGCATCAAGCCCAAGTTTTTCACCGCTTGATTGCATGGCTTCCAAGAAAGCAAAAACATAGGCGGGACCACTTCCAGAAACAGCGGTAACGGCATCCATCAACTTTTCTTCATTAACCCAGACTGCCTGCCCAACTGCATTGCAAATAGTTTCGGCTAGGGCGCGATCGGATGCGTTGACTGCAGAATCTGCAAATAAACCGGTAATGCCTTTACCAATGAGGGCGGGGGTATTCGGCATGGCGCGAACGCAGCGCTCGTGGTCAAGCCAGCGACTCATATCTTTGAGGCGGATGCCTGCGGCAATACTGAGGATCAATGGGCCCGGTGCTGTTGCATGCTTGAGCTTTGCGCTCAAAGATTTGGCAACTACATTGAAATCCTGAGGCTTGATGGCCATGACTACGACATTGTTCTTAGAGAAATCAAAGGCGATCTGATCTAGTGCGCCAATAATCTGGACGCCAAAATCTTGATGTAATTGCAGCCCAGTGCTGGCATTGGCTTCAACCACCGAGAGTTGGTTAGCTTCAAAACCATTAGCGAGTAATCCGCTAATTAAGGCGCGACCCATATTGCCACCACCAATAAAGGTGATGTGGGCATTCTGGTTTGTTTGTTGTGTGCTCATGCTTTTATCTTATCGCGCTTCCCAAAAATGGCGCTTCCTATACGTACCATGGTGCTGCCTTCCGCAATTGCAGCCTCCATATCATCCGACATTCCCATGGAGAGGGTGTCAAAGAAATCATACCCAATATCATGGCTGTGCTTTACTTTAATCCCGGTAAAACACTCCCTGACTGCCGCAAAGGCTTGGCGTTGTTGCTCCACATCTTCGCTGGGCGCGGGAATGGCCATGAGTCCGCGAAGAACGAGATTAGGGAGTTTGGCGACTGCATTGCAAAGCGCCTCTACTTCCTCAAGAGCTAAACCGCTTTTGGATTCTTCTGCACTCACATTGATTTGAACGCACACTTGCAAGTCGCCCAAATCTGGAAACTCTCCGCGCTGGCTAGATAGTCGTTCAGCAATTTTGAGTCTATCGATACTGTGAGCCCAATCAAAGTGTTCTGCGACATCGCGCGTCTTATTGCTTTGTAGTGGACCAATGAAGTGCCACTCGAGCCAAGGGCGTAATTTAGCCAGTTGCTGAATTTTCTCAACACCTTCTTGAACATAGTTCTCACCAAAGGCAGTCTGTCCGGCATGCATCGCCTCCTCAACTGCCAGAGCAGGAAAGGTTTTACTTACCGCAAGTAGCCCAATATCTTCGGGTTCGCGCTTAGCTGCCAGTGCTGCTAATTCAAGGCGCTGTTTTACCAACATTAGGTTGGCGGTAACTTGACTCATTATTTAGCTCGGCCCGCTTGGCTGACGAGCTGATCAACGATCTCGATCCAATGCAAGACCGGAGTGTCTTTCTGTTGAAGATGGGTGATGCAACCAATGTTTCCAGAAACAATTACCTCGGCACCCGATTCTTCACAAGCAGCATTGAGATGTGCAAGTTTGTTCTTGCGTAATTGTTCCGATAGCTCTGGTTGTGTAACCGAATAGGTTCCCGCTGAGCCACAGCACAGATGGCTATCAGCACAGAGGCGAACTCCAATACCAATGCCGGAGAGAAGACCTTCAACCTTGCCTCGAATTTGTTGACCATGTTGCAGTGTGCAGGGCGGGTGGTACACCACGCCAGGCTTAGGGTCTGCTCCTACAAGAGAAATCAACTCACCTTCAAGTGCTGGCAAGATTTCTGAAATATCTTTAGTGAGATAAGAGATCTTTTTTGCTTTACTTGCATATTGCGGATCATTTGCAAATAGATGTCCATAGTCTTTGACCATGACGCCGCAACCAGAGGCAGTCATGACGATGGCTTCTACACCTTGCTCGACCTGTGGCCACCAAGCATCGATATTCTGTTTGGCGTTATCTAGACCGCCGGCTTGATCATTGAGGTGATAGCGTAATGCGCCACAGCAAGTGGCATTCGGTGCGCTAATCAATTCAATCTTGAGTGCATCTAAAACACGTGCCGTTGCTGAGTTGATATTTGGCAACATACCTGGCTGTACGCAACCCTCGAGCAAGAGCATCTTACGAGAGTGACTTGCTTGCGGCCTAGCATAGGGATCAGTGTTGCTGGCCAATGCTTTATTTTTTGCTTCCGGAATCTTGCGCTGGATGCCAGCAGGCATGAGTGGGCGCACCAAACGACCAATTGCCATTGCTGAATTA
This sequence comes from Polynucleobacter sp. 78F-HAINBA, assembly GCF_018882325.1. Classification (GTDB taxonomy): domain Bacteria; phylum Pseudomonadota; class Gammaproteobacteria; order Burkholderiales; family Burkholderiaceae; genus Polynucleobacter. The sequence goes on from NZ_JACVOQ010000008.1 coordinate 21,409, forward strand.
AATAACTTAGGACTGGTTAAACCTTCTTTGAGTGCCCAGCGGGTGAGTCGCTGACCAATAGGGCGTTCAGGCGTATTTTCTTCCGCCCACTTGCGACCGATATCCACTAGATTGCCGTATTGCACGCCGCTTGGGCAAGTGCTTTCACAATTGCGGCAAGTTAGGCAGCGGTCTAAATGCATGCGTGTTTTTTCGGTTGGAGCTTGCCCTTCAGCTATTTGCTTGATGAGATAGATGCGACCACGTGGTCCATCGAGTTCATCGCCTAGAATTTGATAGGTAGGGCAAGTAGCAGTACAGAAGCCACAGTGAACGCACTTTCCTAGAATTCTGGCGGCCTCTATACCTTCAGGAGTATTGGCGAATTGGGGGGCGAGTTGAGTTTGCATAGGAAGACTAAAAGTACTTAAGGTAGGCGTGAAGTAGCAAATACGCCTGCTGGATCAAAGGCGGCTCTTAGGCGTGCTTGTACTGCCTCTAAAGCAGTTGAGTGCGCTTGCTCACTCAGGAGGGTAAAGCGTTGCTTGCTTGAATCCACACCGCTCGCTTGCTTAAACCGAGTAGCATGTCCACCATGGGTATGGGCTAAGGCTTTGAAGCATGCAAAAGTAGCATCATCACCAGGTGCTTTAATCCAGCGCTGCTGACCATGCCATTCCAAAGCAATGTCGCCAACGGTGCTTTCAATTGCTAGTGGGCCACATGCGGCTGGTAGGGCTAAGCGATAGAGTGTGTCAGTGCTATTTAGGCATGTGAAAACAGCTAAGCGCTGTTCACGTAAGTCGGCCCAAAATATCTGCGCAACTGCTGGATCAATTTCAATAGCATCGATAGCAGCATTCATCAGGGGAATGGCAGCTTTAACGGCTGCAAGCGCACCGGCCAAACGAATAGTCAGCTCACCATCTTGCCTTGGTTCACCGATCCAACAGCTGGCCGATAGTGGCAGTGGTTGCCCAGCCCATTCATTTAAAACTCGTAAGGCTTTTTCTTGAGAGATCTGGCAGCGTAAAGTGGCCGTCGCCGCTGGCTTTGGCAGCACCTTTACGGAGGCCTCGAGCAATAGTGACAAGGTTCCCATGGATCCAGGTAGCAAGCGTGAAACGTCATATCCAGCTACGTTCTTCATCACCTTGCCGCCAAAGGATAAATCTTGACCTTTACCATCCAGGATGCGCGTGCCAAGAACAAAGTCACGCAAGTTACCAACGCTAATTCGTCCAGGCCCTGCTAAGCCTGCGGCAATGGCGCCACCAAAAGTTGCGGTATCACCAAAATGGGGTGGTTCAAAAGCTAGCACTTGATTCTTTTCAGCTAGAGCTGCTTCAATTTCCTTTAATGGCGTACCAGCACAAGCCGTAATCACTAACTCTTCAGGCTGGTACTCCAAGATGCCAGAGTAAGGGCGGGTATCTAACTTGGCATAGGAGTTAGCGTTGCCATACCAAGACTTTGTGCCACCACCTTCAATGGATAGCGGTGTTTTGTTTTTGGCTGCCGCCAAAATTTGCTCACGAAATAAATCAATATTCATATTATTGGACTGAGACATTAGAAGCGCTCCAACTCAGGATGCGGAAGATTGCCGCCACTAATGCGCATACGACCATATTCAGCGCAGCGATTTAATGTAGGGATAGCCTTATCAGGATTTAATAATCGTTCAGGGTCAAATGCTGCTTTAACCCCCCAGAAAGATTCGCGCTCACCTTCACCAAATTGAACGCACATGGAATTGATCTTTTCAATGCCAACACCATGCTCACCGGTAATCGTGCCATCAAGCTCAACACAGGCTTCTAAAATCTCAGTTCCGAATTCTTCAGCGCGATGCCACTCTTCTTGATCGGCGCCGTTAAATAAAATGAGAGGATGCATATTGCCATCGCCCGCATGAAATACGTTCAAGCAAGCAAGGCCATATTTCTTTTCCATTCCCTGAATGCGTCTTAGTAGGGTGCCAATATTTCTGCGTGGGATCGTGCCGTCCATGCAGTAGTAGTCAGGCGCTAAGCGTCCAGCTGCAGGGAATGCATTCTTACGACCACTCCAAAACTTGAGGCGCTCGGCTTCATTCTGAGAAATCTGAATACCGCTAGCGCCTGCTTGTTCGAGCACTTTAGTCATGCGCTCAATTTCTTCAGCAACCTCTTCGGGCGTACCGTCTGACTCGCACAGAAGAATGGTCTCGGCCTCGAGGTCATAGCCTGCATGAACAAATTCTTCTACGGCACGAGTGGTAGCTTTATCCATCATCTCTAAGCCGGCAGGAATAATGCCAGCAGCAATAATGGCAGCAACTGCATCCGCCCCTTTTTCAATATCGTCAAAGCTCGCCATGATGACGCGCGCCAATTTTGGCTTAGCAATTAACTTCACAGTAACTTCAGTGACAACCGCAAGCATGCCTTCGCTACCCATCACGATTGCTAATAAATCAAGTCCTGGGGAGTCTGGAGCAAGACTGCCAAATTCCACAATCTCGCCGTTCATCAAAATGCCGCGGACTTTTAAAACGTTGTGAAGCGTGAGTCCATATTTAAGACAGTGCACACCACCAGAGTTTTCATTCACATTACCGCCAATAGAGCAGGCAATCTGTGATGATGGATCTGGCGCGTAATAGAGGCCAAGATGGGCAACTGCTTCGGAGATGGCCAAATTCCGTACACCTGGTTGCACCACCGCAGTTCTGGTGAAGGGATCAATGCTGACAATCTTTTTGAGCTTAGCTAGCGAGAGCACTAAACCCTGGGAAATGGGCATGGCACCACCAGATAGGCCTGTGCCAGATCCGCGTGGAACGATGGGCACTTGCATCTCAAAGCAAATCTTCAGAATCTGAGCAACTTGCTCCTCGGTCTCTGGAAGGGCAACTGCCAGTGGCATGCGTCGATAGGCTGCTAAACCGTCACATTCGTAGGGAATCGTGTCCTCAGGCTCCCACAGCAATGCATGCTCCGGGAGGATGGGGCGCAGGGCCGATACCAATTTAGATTGAAGGGCTGTAATAGCCGCGAGCTCGGGGGGTGGGGTCACCATATTCATAGGAATCATTTTAGCCATTTACCTATAATTAGTTTTATGGGAAATCGACTTTCAAAAATAGCCACCAGAACTGGTGATGCAGGCATGACCGGGCTTGGCGATGGTAGCCGAGTGGAAAAGGATCATCTGCGCATCTGCGCTATGGGTGATGTGGATGAATTGAACTCCGAAATCGGTGTTTTGATGACTGAATCGATCCCCGAGAGTCTTGCTGAAGAGTTAAAAACTTTATTTTTGCAAGTGCAGCATGATTTATTTGATTTGGGTGGCGAGCTTTGTATTCCCAATTACACCTTGCTCAAACCAGAGCATGTTGCTCAGTTAGATATTTGGCTTGAAAAATACAATGCCACTTTGCCTCCTTTAACTGAATTTATTCTCCCGGGTGGAACACGTGCAGCTGCTCAGGCACACGTATGCCGAACAGTTTGTAGGCGTGCCGAACGTTCGATTGTGCGTTTAGGTTGGGAGGAGCCTCTGTACGATGCTCCACGTCAATACGTCAATCGCTTGTCCGATCTCTTGTTTGTATTAGCACGCGTACTCAATCGTGCGGCGGGTGGTCAAGACGTTCTTTGGAAGCACGAAAAAAAAGAGACTAAATAAATTAGTATCTTTTTAATTCAATAAAGCTGCATCACTTTATTTCACAGTTTCTTATTTCTTTGCTTTTCTGCGGTTCTTTACAGCCAAAGCTAAGCGTTGTAATACATTAACTGAGTCTTCCCAGTTAATGCAGGCATCAGTAATGCTCTTACCGTACTCCAATTTACTCGGATCATCTTTTCCAGGCGAGAATTTCTGGGCACCATCATTCAGGTGGCTCTCGATCATCACACCAAAAATTTGGTGTGAGCCAGATTCAATTTGTTCGGCAATATTTTCTGCCACCACAATTTGAAGCTCATGTTTTTTGCTGGAGTTTGCATGCGACAAGTCAACCATCAAACTGGCTGGAAGCTTTGCTGCTTCTAGCTCAGAGCAGGCTGCTTGCACATACTGCGCTTCATAGTTAGGCTCTTTACCGCCGCGCAAAATAACGTGACAGTCCTTGTTACCTTTGGTTTCAACAATAGAAACCTGACCATTTTTATGTACTGATAAGAAATGGTGTGGGCGGCTAGCCGCTTGAATTGCATCGGTAGCGATCTTAATATTGCCATCAGTGCCATTCTTAAATCCGATTGGTGCAGACAAACCTGAAGCAAGCTCACGGTGAACTTGGCTTTCAGTTGTGCGTGCTCCGATAGCGCCCCAAGAAATGAGGTCAGCAATATATTGCGGAGAAATAACATCCAAGAATTCGCTACCAGCAGGCATACCAAGGCGATTAATTTCCATCAATACTTGACGAGCGATTCGCAAACCTTCTTCAATGCGATAGCTCTCATCTAAGTACGGGTCATTAATCAAGCCCTTCCAGCCAACAGTCGTGCGTGGTTTTTCAAAATAGACGCGCATCACAATTTCGAGCTCACCAGAAAAACGATCACGTTCAGCAAGTAGTCGTTGGCAATACTCTAACGCTGCACGGGGATCATGAATCGAGCAAGGCCCGATGATGACAAGAAGACGATCATCTTTTCCATGAATGATGTCGCGAATCTTTTTACGCGTTTTGCTAATGAGGGCTTCAGTCGGTGTTCCCGAGATTGGGAAGAAGCGAATTAAATGCTCTGGGGGTGGCAGAACGGTAATGTTGTGAATGCGTTGATCATCCGTGTCTGACGTTTTATCGACGGCAGCGTACCAGTTTGCGGGATTAGTATTTTGTTGGCTCATACGGCTATTTTAAGCCGTATTAAGCGGTTCCCCCGACAGTCAGGCTGTCGATGCGTAAAGTTGGCTGCCCAACGCCCACGGGGACGCTCTGACCTTCTTTGCCGCAAACCCCAATGCCACCGTCTAATTTCAGGTCATTTCCGATCATGGAGACCTGTTTTAGGGACTCCGGACCGCTACCAATAATGGTGGCACCTTTTACTGGGTATTGAATTTTGCCGTTTTCTACCCAATAGGCTTCTGAGGCTGAAAACACGAATTTACCGCTAGTAATATCGACTTGACCCCCTCCAAAGTTTACTGCGTAGAGGCCGCGTTTGATGCTGGCTACGATTTCTTGGGGGTCATCTTTGCCAGCCAACATGTAAGTATTGGTCATGCGGGGCATTGGTAGGGAGGCAAAACTCTCGCGTCGACCGTTTCCAGTCAGAGGCATATTCATCAGACGAGCATTCAGGCTGTCTTGAATATAGCCTTTCAAAATGCCGTCTTCAATCAGGGTAGTGCACTGGGTAGGTGTACCTTCATCATCAATATTGAGTGAGCCGCGACGACCAGAGAGGGTTCCATCATCTACGACGGTGACACCCTTAGCGGCAACGCGCTGTCCAATACAGCCGGCAAAAGCAGATGAACCCTTGCGATTAAAGTCGCCTTCAAGGCCGTGACCTACTGCTTCATGCAATAGCACTCCAGGCCATCCTGGACCCATGACTACGGTCATTGGTCCGGCAGGAGCGGGGCGAGAGTCTAAGTTAATCAATGCGCCATCCACAGCTTCATCAACATATTGATTAATGAGCTCAGTATTGAAGTAATGGTAATCATGACGAGCGCCGCCGCCTGAGGATCCAGACTCGCGACGGCCATTTTGTTCGGCGATCACATGTACTGATACTCGTACTAGAGGGCGTACGTCGGCAGCTAGTAAGCCATCAGCTCGAACTACAAGCACCACATCAAACTCACCAGCCAAGCTAGCCATCACTTGAATGATGCGGGGATCACGGGCTTTTGCGCGACGCTCAATACCTTCAAGTAAGGCAATCTTTTCTTGTGGTGCCAGTGAATCTAAGGGATTTAAGTCTGAGTAGAGTTCGTTGGATGCGGGTGTAAATATTTTGCTCGCAACAGCTCGTGTACCGCCTTGAGGGCCAATTACACGGGTGGATTTAGCCGCCTTGTTGAGAGCTTCTAAATTAATTTCATCAGAATAAGCAAAGGCAGTTTTATCGCCATAGATCGCGCGCACTCCAACACCTTGATCAATGCTAAAGCTACCGGATTTGACAATGCCCTCTTCTAGACTCCAGCTCTCGCTGCGGGTATGTTGGAAGTAAAGGTCGGCATCGTCGAGCTGATGCGTAAACATGTTGCCGAAGGTATGATGCAAATCTTGCTCAGAAAGGCCAGTTGGTTCAAGCAGAATAGATTTAGCCAGCTTAAGAAGGTCAGCCTGCTTCTTGGGTTTAGTCCAATCACTCGGAAATAATGCTTCTGGTGCTCTCATCTTGATTTAGCTGAACTTTCTGTATTAAAGCTTGCGGTGTTTTAGTGCGGGTAGCTTAGAGCGTACCTCTTTTAATTTATCTTTGCTGAGTGTGCCCTGAATAAAACCTTGACCTTCAGGAAGCTTGCTCAATATCTCCCCCCAAGGATCAATTAGCATGCTTTCACCCCAGGTGCGGCGCTGATTAAGATGAACGCCGCCTTGGGCTGAGGCTAAAACATAGCATTGGTTTTCAATAGCGCGGGCGCGCAGCAGAATTTCCCAATGGTCTTTGCCGGTAGTGTAAGTAAATGCAGCTGGAATGATGTGGCAATCAACTTGCCCAAGCGAGCGATATAACTCTGGAAAACGTAGGTCGTAACAGATGCTTAAGCCAAAACGCCAGTCAACTTCATTGAGCCTGATTGTAAATTGACCGGGTTGGCTACCTGCAGCAATAGTTTCAGATTCCTCGTAGCGCTCTGTATCAGTCTGAAAGCCAAATAAATGAATTTTGTCGTAGCGGGCGATTTGCTTGCCTAAAGGATCAAACACCAGGGAAGTGTTGAGAACTTTGTTCGACTCTTTAGCCTCTAGAGGTATGGTGCCAGCAACCAGAAAGATATTGTTTTCTTGTGCCACAGCTGCAAGGCGTTCTTGAATTAGGCCCGAGCCTGCAACTTCTCTCACATTTACCTTATCAGTATCTTTTAAACCCATCAAGCAAAAATATTCTGGAAGAACGGCAAGCTGAGCCCCGCTCTCCGCAGCAGCTTTAGCCAAATATGCTGCAACTTCGAGGTTCTCATTAAGACTAGGGGTCGATACCATTTGTATCGATGCTACGTTGAGTTCAGAAGTATTTCTTGGCATATTCATCTGCTTAGCCTGGCATTTGGGTAGAAGGAGTTTGATTATTAGGTGGGATTACGGGCGCGGAATTAGGCGAGCTAGGTTTAGTTTGCTCTTTCAGGAGATTCTTAGTGCGAATTGTCTCTAGCGTTTTCGCATCAAGTGGTTGGCCCTTCTGATCAAGCGGAATCACTTCCGGATTCTCCCAAGAGCCCTGAATCAAATAATCCGTTTGTAAAGTGCGATTAATTTGATTGGTAATGAGGTACTGACCCACTACCGCTCCTAGACCGATAATAGGGTTGATCACGAATGCCGCTAGTGATCCAGCGGTAGCATCAATTGTGGGGAAAATAGTGACGCGAAGATCTTGCGACTCATTGGGGAAATTAATTTGTCCGGTCATCGCTACACGAGCTTGATCTAGGATCATGGTGAATTGCTTGGTTTGTGCAATTCCCTGTGCGATCTCAAAGTTGCTATTTATTGTGTTAAAGGGAGTGCCTTTGGTTGCCAGGTTGCCTAGACTGCCCTTTAAGTCAAAAGTGGCAAATCTAAATAAACTTTGCAGACTTAGAATGTCCAGTAATTTTGCTCCATCGGTATTGACTTCGAGTAGGCGACCCTTAGCAAGGTCAAGGCTAATGTCACCCGCAAGAGAATCATAGTTTGGTGAAAAGGGAGACCCAGACCACGAGAGTACAGCATTGAGTTTTCCTTCACCACCTTCTACCGACTTAGAGTTACTCCAATGGGAAATGATTTGTCCTGCATCTTTGATATTCACATCTGCAGTGAATGAGCTCAATTCATTATTTTTTGGAGTACGGGCAAGCCATTGACCCTTGATTATCGAGTTGCCTTGTGGATTATTAATCTGAATGGACTCGACCTTCATGAGATCCTGACTAGTTCTAGATTTGATCTTCACTGCGCCTAGCTTTGCTTTTGTCCAGCTCAAGTCATCGATTGATAAATCTAAGCTGGGAATCGCGTTGGGGCTGACGGGCGTCTTCAGGGAGGATGATTTTTGTGGCGCATCTTCCTTATTTGGTAAGTCTGGAGCTGCGCGTTGATCTGGCATCTTCAGGCGCGTGAGTCTCCCAGTAATAAATCCGCTCGGATGATCGATGCTACTGGATTGCCATTGCACTTGACCAGCAATTTGTGGGGCATTCAAGCGCAGTTGCCAGACTGTATTTTTCTTCTGAGACTGCATACTGACGTCAGTCCATTCGCGGTCCAGGGCAATTAATTTTTTCACTTGAGCGGATACTTGGATACCGTCCTCAGGCGCGTCGGATTGCTTAAAATCACTCGCTTTATTCGTTGATTTATCCGCTCCAAAAAACTCTATCCATTGATCGAGATTGAGTTCATTGCTGGCCAGGTGGAAAGAAGTACCTTGTTGCGGAAGTGGCGTTGGGGTTCCTACTCCCAATGCATTTTTTACGTCATTGGCTGAATTAAGGTTTCCCTGGAGGAAATATTGGTCTCCCAGTTTTCCAGACCAATCTGCGCGCACTGGATTGCTCTTACTTGCTGGATAAGTTTTTAAGCTCAATTCGCCCAACATAGGAGCGCCAGCTAATTTCTTGGCGGGTGCTGGGGCAGAGCTTGCCCAATTACGTAAATCAAACTTCAAATTGGTTTGGCTGCCAGCCTTATTAAAGTTGATCAAGCCTTCATATTTAGCTGATCCACTCATTGCAGTCAAAAGTGCGGGATGAGTTCGAGACTTTAAATTTCCCGAAATATAGTCTTTTATAAAGCTGGCGTTGATGTCACCACCAATGCTGAAGCTAGTGTTGCCTACTGCAGATGGTGCGCTAGAAATCTTCAGGGCTCCACCTAAAAAGTTTGCAGTGACATTTTCGAACTCTGGATTGACCTCGGTAATTCGCAACTTACCCTTTAGGTTCTCTAATGGGGGAGCTTGTCCCCATTGAGCTTGATTTCCGGGGAGATTAATTTTTACATCAAAGTTAACATCGTCACTTCCAGACAATGGGATTTTTAAATCAAGACCCAAATTCACTGGGCCTTTGAGGATGAGATTCTTTGCCAGGTTCGCTTGTTGAACGCCCACAGGTGATGCGAATACGTACTCAAGAATTTCAGAGCCATCCCCTTCGATCGATCCATTGATGAATAAGGTGAGATTTTTAGCGCTGAGATTCGGGATTTGAGATTTGACGGCGGTAAGCGCTACTTTTTTATAACTTGCTTTATCGATGTCAATATTAAGAACTGCCTGCCTAATGTCGATGTTGCCGCTGACATTACTAAATGCTTGCCAAACTCCTTGGCTTCTCGGAAGTAAGGGTGCCGGCTTGAAGCTTGCTTTGGAGAAAGGTAGGTGCAAGCTGAGTTCCCCAGCAGTTCCGCTTGGGTAAGGTGCTTGATTCGGGTCGCCCTTGATGTGTAAAGAGCCATTTTGAATCTCTCCAGAATCAAAAGCTTTGCTTAGGTATAGCCGGCTATCTTTATCCATCCCAACAGGTAGATAGCGATGTGCTGTCGCTAATTTCGCCTTAACGAATTCCATATCTAGCGTCATTTGATCGGGCTGCTTGGTAGCGCCGATCAGGTAGTTAAGATCAAAATTGGTGGTGATTTCGGAGTTGCTGAGCTGCATTTTTTTAGCATTGATTAACCAGCCCCCTTTTTGTTTGGACCAATTGATATTCCCTTTTGCGCGATCTAATTGAATCTCAGAGTCAGATAGAAAATCATTCATCACCAACTCAAGATTGCTGGAGTCAAGCGTAAAGTTGCCTTGCTTCTGATTGCTGACTAAGTTGCCAGATAAATGTGAAGCTGAGGGCATTGATTTATTTACCCCTGTGAAGCTAATGTCATTGAGCTTTGCGCTGATAGTGAAATCGAGCTTGTTGGAAGAAAACCAATTTCCTGGTATGGGTAAGGCCGCAAGGGCGGATTGACTCTCAGACCAATTCATATCCAAATTCTGAAGCTCGCCATCCGCCTCAGAAGTTTTTATCCACTGATGAATCTTTTTTGGGAGTGGAAGATTGAGTGCAAAGAGTGCAATATCTTCCATTTGTATTTTGGGTGAAGAGAGGCCGAACTCTTTGATCTCGCCACCATCTTTTGGTGAGCGCCAGCGGAAAGTAATCGGACTTAATTTATCTAAGGGGGCAGTGGCGGGGCTGTCGATATTGCGCCATGACAAAGTTTTTGTTGTGATGGAATTGAGGCCGCCATCCGTGTCTTGCACTAGATCAGTTTCTAGCCTGCCAAATTCAACCGGATCTTCACCTTTATTTAATTGCACTATAAGTTGATCGGCTATTAAGGATATTTGTCCGCCATTGACCTTCCCGCCATCAAGCCCCAGATTGCCTTTGGAGTTGAGTTTCCCGGCCAAGTCATATAGCGGAAGGCTGAGATCTTTGGAAATTCGACCCAGGTTCAGTTCAGAAAGTTCCCATGTAAAACTTCCGACCCAGTCCCGCCAATCGCCCGCTTGTCCAGCAAGATGGTGAACAAATTCAGCCTGGAGTTTGATTGGGTTGGGGCTCCAAGGCGTTTGCGTGATTAGCTCAGCATCATGACTGCGAATGCCATTAGTGAGATGAGCACGTTGAATATCAATAGAGGTTTTTAGCTTGCGACTTTGTTGATCTTCCCAAAAAATTTTGACATTGCTAATTTGGATATCATTTTGAGCAAATAACCAATTCTCAGTTGCAAAATTATCAGCGCTGCTATGAATGGGAATTCCGCCAATAGAAACTTCGCCTTTGACATCTCGTTGTGCGTACAGTTGAACCTGATCAAGGGTGATTTCATGAAAATAGGGGGCTAGGTGATAAAAAGACAACCAGCTGAGTTGTCCGCTGATATCTTGAATGAATAATGATGGAGTAGACGAATTTGGATTGTTAAAGCGCAATCCCTGAATTGCAAAGCTCGGGCGAATTCCAGTCCAAGAGACCTGCACGGCATCCATCGTGACATTGGCGCCTAAGCGCGAACTCATGAGGCGCTCTAGGGTGGGCTTCGATTTCTCAATCTGAGGCCATAAAACAAAACGTACCCCAAGATGGCCAAGTACAAAAAACACCACCGTGATGCCGGCAAGGATGAGGGCACGCTTACGCCAACGACTGCCAGAACCTGGAGGACGTTTTTGAAGCACGCTCTGCAGGCGAGTCCGGATAATATTTCGAAGCATGGACTCTATTATCCGTCAGCCATTGGGCGATCTCCAAGCTTCTGAGGTTTGTGTCTAAAGTCGGATTAATATGGAGAAATGACCGAATTTGCCGCCCAAATTGAATTTTTAAAGCAGCACTCCAGCTACGCTCAACGCTGGCTTAATTCTCACCCTGAATGGGAGGATTGGCTCCAGTCTCAAGCCGCCTTTAAGGTCGATGTCTCGGGTATTCGGGGTTTACTGAGCCCTTGTCAGGATGCTTTAGCACTTCCGGAGCAGGATGAGGCTCAATTTATGGCGGATCTGAGGCTGGCGAGGCAGCGTCTTATGCTCTGGGTTGCCTGCCGAGATCTCAATGGTATGGCCGATCTCAATGAGGTGACTCATGCACTGAGTCATTTCGCTGAGGAGGCGCTGGCTCTTTCGATTGCCTATATACGCGAGGATCTACAGCGTCGTTTTGGCATTCCTTGGAGCTCAGTCACGGACTCGGAGATGCCCTTGATGGTGGTGGGTATGGGTAAGTTAGGCGGTCTAGAGCTTAATCTCTCCTCTGATATTGACCTCATTTTTTTGTACGAGCATGAGGGCGATACTCAGGGCGGCCCCAAAAGCTTGTCCTATCACGAGTGGTTTACTCGCATGGGTAAACGTTTGATTAAGCTCATGGCAGAGCATGATGCAAATGGCTTTGTATTTCGGGTGGATATGCGCCTGAGGCCAAATGGAGATTCAGGCCCTTTAGTTTGTAGTCTCGACATGCTTGAGGAATACTTGCTGGTACAGGGTAGAGAGTGGGAGCGCTACGCTTGGATTAAGGGTAGGTTAATTTCACCATTGCCCGACTCACCCGCCTTTGCTTATTGTGAGCGTGAGCTCGATCAATTGATTCGCCCCTTTGTTTATCGCCGTCATTTAGATTACGGCGTGATTGCCTCCATCCGTGAATTGCATGCGCAGATTCAGCATGAAGCTGAGAAGCGTTCATCCAATCATCATGGTCGATCCAGGGATATTAAGTTGGGTCGTGGTGGCATCCGTGAAATTGAGTTCTTGGCGCAAATGTTTCAGTTGATGCGTGGAGGTACAGATCCTCGCTTTCGCATTCGACCTACTTTAGAAGTGTTGGATTTGATAAAGCAGCAAGGCATTTTGCCGGTTGATGAGGTGGATGATCTTAAGGCGGCTTACGTTTACCTGCGTCGCTTAGAGCATCGGATTCAGGTTTGGGAGGATCAACAGACGCATTATTTACCTGAAGATGAGAGCACTCGTACTCGCTTGGCGGCGAGTATGACTGGCCCCAATCAAATTCAAGAGCAGTCCGCATTCCTTTCGAAGCTTGACCAACACCAAGCAGCAGTAGCCCAGTACTTTGAAAAAGCGTTTGTACTGGATGATGCTGCGCGTCTCGACAGTGCATCATTGCCTGCAGGATGGGCGCCTGATAGCACTCTGTTTCCAGAGGCTGTGGCGCGGTGGTTGGTATGGGCTGATAGCTCTAAGCAGAGACAGTTGCCAGAAAAAAGCAGAATCATCTTTAACAACCTCATTCGCAAGGCTGCAGATAGCCTACAAGCGGATCAGCCGATTGGGATTAGTGCGGACCATACCTTACTTCGTTTTTTTGATTTGTTGGAAGCAGTTGCCCGTCGCAGTGCGTATTTGTCGATTCTTGCTGAGTATCCACAGGCGCTATCGAATGTATTGGCTTTACTCAAAGCCTCTCAATGGGGTGCAGAGTATTTAACTAGACATCCCCATCTCTTGGATTACTTGCTCAACTCGCGTACTGAAAAGGCGTTGATTGAGAACCCCGAGCAGTACTGGCTAGAAGTTACAGCTACTTTGAAAATGCGCCTAGATGACGTGATGTCTGATGGTGATGGCTCAGAGCAGGCGATGGATATTTTGCGCATTACCCACCATACCGAAACCTTCATTACCTTGCTGGCAGATTTGGGAATTGGTGTCGATCATGAGCTTTCTGTGGAGAAGGTCAGCGATCATTTATCTGCTTTAGCCGACTTAATATTACAGACCACTTTTGAACGTGTGTGGTCAAGCGTAGCTAATAAGTTTGAATTACCGCTTGATGCAACTGTGCCATTTGCAGTGATCTCCTATGGAAAGTTAGGTGGTAAAGAGTTGGGATATGCCTCGGACTTGGACTTGGTTTTCTTGTATCAAGCCGAGGAAACAGATTTTGCCGCTCAAGAAATTTATGCCTTACTCGCTAAGCGGATGATCAACTGGTTAACCGCCTATACATCGGCTGGCAGCCTATTTGAAATCGATACACGTTTGCGCCCAAATGGCTCCGCAGGATTTTTAGTAACGAATGCCGATGCGTTTAAGAAATACCAGTTACGCGAGGGCGATAACGCTGCATGGGTTTGGGAGCATCAAGCCCTAACGCGCGCAAGGTTCTCCGCGGGAAGTAAGGTTGTTGGAGGGTTCTTTGACGATGTTCGTTCTGAGGTTTTAAGTCAGAAGCGCGATGTTGATCAGTTGCGTCATGAGATTTTGGAAATGCGCCGCAAGGTTCATGCCGGGCATCCAAACCCTACCCCCGATTTTGATTTAAAGCATGATGCCGGAGGCATGGTCGATATTGAATTCATCGTGCAATTTTTAGTCTTGGCATTTTCAAATACCCACCCACAGCTTATTGGCAACCTGGGGAATATCGCCTTACTACGAATAGCTGGAGAGGTGGGTTTAATTCAGGTCTCAATGGCTCAAGAGGTTGCCGATGCTTATCGTCTGCTCCGAGCGCGTCAACATCGCTTACGTTTAGATGGTGCTGAAAAGACGCGGGTAGATTTGGGGCTTGAGCCTCAACTGGTTCAAGCAAGAGAAGTGGTGCTGGCTTTATGGCAAGAAATATTTCTTGCCCCTTCGGACGCTTGAAAAACCTAGTTTTTCTCTAACAGTTCTCGAGCGTGTCGACGTGTAGTGTCGGTAATCGTTGCTCCGCCCAACATGCGGGCAACTTCTTCCACTCGCTCAGGCCTTCCAAGCGGCATGACTTGGGAAAGGGTTTTATCGTCCGCCTGAGATTTACTTACCTTCAAATGATGATTGCCTTGTGCAGCTACTTGTGGCAAGTGGGTCACACAGAGAATTTGATGTGATTGGCCAAGCTGCCGCAATAATTTTCCAACCGTCTCCGCAACAGCTCCACCGATGCCGGCGTCAACCTCATCAAATATAAGTGTGGGTGTGAATGATGCTTTGCTGGTGATCACGCTAATGGCTAAGCTAATACGAGCCAATTCACCGCCGGAGGCTACTTTAGCTAATGCACGTGGGGTGCTGCCAGCATGACCTGCAACCAGAAATTCAATTTGCTCTAGACCATGAGCACCACCTTCGGCAAGAGGTAGCAAAGCAATTTCCAGTTGCCCGCCTGCCATGGATAGGTCTTGCATGGCAGTGGTAACTTGTTTTCCTAAATCTAGCGCAGCTTTATTGCGTTTTTGCGAGAGTTGCTTTGCTTGCTTAAGATACGCAAGCTCTTCTTGCTTCACTTTTTCACGTAAAGCTTCAATATTTTGAGAAGCGGTTAATGCCTCTAAACGTTCGGTGGTCTCGATAAGGAGTTTTGGCAAATCATCTGCTTCGGTGCGATATTTTCTAGCTGCGCTATGGAGGGCTTGCATGCGCTCCTCTACTTCGCTGAGACGCGCAGGATCTAAATCGAGTTTTTGCAAATAACGATTGAGACTATGCACCGCTTCATCTATCTGAATTTGTGCTGACTCTAAAGCTTGGCTAATATCGCTGAGTGCGGAGTCGTGCTCTGCTAATCCACTCATGTTGCTGCTGACTTTAGAGAGGGTTGACTCAACTGAGTTATCTGCCTCACTCAGGACATCGATCGCTTCTTGGCAGCCACTAATAATTTTTGCGCCATTAGCTAGACGAGCATGCTCACTTTGAATGGTTGTCCATTCACCTTCTTGCGGAGAAAGTTCAGTGAGTTCCTCCAATTGCCATTCCAAACGTTCGCGCTCGCGCTCAATATCTTGGCCAGCATTTTCTGCTTGCTCTAGTTTGCGACGTGATTCATTGAGGGTTTTAAATAATTGAGAGACCTCGGCGGCCAGATCCATATGATTCGCATGGCGATCCAATAGTTCACGTTGCGCACCACCTTTGAGTAATAGTTGATGCGCGTGTTGCCCATGAATATCTACTAATTGATCGCCTGCTTCACGGAGCTGCGCCAAGGTTGCTACGCTACCGTTAATGAAAGCTCGGCTGCGACCATTTACTTCTACAGTTCTTTTGAGGAGCAGGCTTTGCCCTTCATCTTCAAGTGGAAAGCCTTGTTCATCAAGCCATTGATTGAAGTGATCAATTTGCTGTGGATCAATTCGAAAGAGGGCGCTAATTTCTGCGCGGTTACAGCCTTCACGAATTTGACTGCTATCTGCACGCTCACCCAACACGAGGCTAAGTGCATCTAAGAGAATGGATTTGCCGGCACCTGTTTCACCGGTGAGGACCGTGAAGCCCGAGGAAAGATCTAGCTCTAGCTGGTCAACGATGACAAAGTCACGAAGCGATAGGGTTTGAAGCATGCCTTAGCGTACCGAAAAATTCGACATCAGAATGTCGATGGATACTCATTCCAATGTAACTTTTCTCGCAAGGTTTTGTAGTCACTATGGCTGCGAGGGTGAAGTAGGGTGATTGTTTTTTTAGATTGACTGACTTCAATAGTGTCACCCGATTGCAAGTCGGTTTGGGATTGCATATCAAAGTTCACAATCACTTCTCTGCCATCAACCACCTCGATGCTCACCACAATATCTTGCGGTAATACGATAGGGCGATTGGATAAAGAATGTGGGGCAATAGGTGCCAATAGAATTCCTGCTACCCGGGGATGCAAGATGGGGCCGCCGGCAGACAAGGCATAAGCAGTTGAGCCGGTAGGTGTTGACACAATCAAACCATCGGAACGTTGGTTATACATAAATGAACCGTTAACGCGCACTGCAAGCTCGACCATTCCGGAAATTCCAGAGCGATTAACTACGACATCATTGAGAGCGAGGGCTTGATTAATCTCTTTGCCATTGCGCATCACCACTGCATCAAGCAGTGTTCTGGTGTCCGCTTCGTATTCACCAGCAATAATTTGCGGCAAAACAGTTTGAACATTCTGAATGGGGATGTCGGTCATGTAGCCCAAGCGACCCATATTGATACCCACCAGAGGTACATTGCTGCCAGCCAATTGACGTCCAATACCAAGCATCGTGCCATCACCACCTAAAACGACTGCTAGATCGATGGCACCCGCAAATTCTTCGACTTTTTTAATCGGATAGGCGGTTAGTCCCAAATGGCTTGCGGTAGCGCTTTCGACAAAGACTTCACAGTCTTGCTCAGTTAATAGGGTTGCGAGGTCCTTGAGGCGCTCTTGCATGCCGTCAGCCTGATATTTGCCAACGAGTGCAACCCGGCTAAATGCCTTTTTGCTGGAATTTGGGGATGGGCTTAACATATAACGATTAAACCATACGCATAAAATCCCTTCCACTATGGATGATCGTTCCCGCGCCTTACTGAAAACCCTCATCGAGCGCTATATCGAAGAGGGGCAGCCTATTGGCTCACGCACCCTATCTCGATTCTCGGGATTGGATCTTTCTGCGGCCACGATTCGCAATGTCATGGCGGATTTAGAGGAAATGGGCTTGGTCACTAGCCCCCATACTTCTGCCGGCCGTATTCCGACGCCAAGGGGCTACCGTCTCTTTGTGGATACGATGGTGACCGTCCGCCCCTTGGAAGAAATTGCTACCCGTGAGATGGAAAAAGGCCTTTTGCCAGATTCCCCGCAAAGGGTCATGAACTCAGCTGCGCAAATTCTGTCCAATTTGACTCATTTCGCTGGGGTGGTGATGACACCTAAGCGGGCACAAGTGTTCAAACACATCGAGTTCTTGCGGCTTGGCGAAGGCAAGATACTGCTCATCATGGTGACTCCTGAGGGTGATGTTCAAAACCGCATCCTCCCCACCACACAAGACTACACGCCAAGCCAGTTGGTAGAGGCTGGTAATTACATCAATATGCAGTTCGCTGGTAAGAGCTTTGCTGAAGTGCGAGCACATCTAGCTTCAGATCTTGATAACTTACGCAGTGATATTTCTGGCTTGATGGCTTTGGCGCTTCACAGTGGCGTTAGCGATTACGGCATGGGCCAAGGAGACATGCTGCTATCGGGCGAGCGTCGTTTGCTCAATGTCGGTGACCTCAGTACTAATTTAGATAAGCTCCGCAAGATGTTTGACATGCTGGAGCAGAAGTCGGTACTCATGCAGTTGTTGGATGTATCTAGTCATGCAGACGGCATTCAGATCTTTATTGGTGGTGAAAGTGATTTGCTGCCTTATGAAGATCTCGCCGTCATTAGTGCGCCTTATAGCGTGGATGGTCAGATTGTTGGAACGCTCGGCGTGATTGGCCCTACTCGCATGGCATACGATCGGGTAATTCCGATTGTCGACATTACTTCTAAATTGTTATCAGGCGCATTGAGTTCCCCAGTGGGATCTTGATAGCAATCTCATTTTTAATTTTCTTTAATTAAGACGGATCCTCCTTGAATCAGAACCCTCACTTACGCCCTTCTAAGACAGCAGTGTTATTGCTGAACTTGGGAACTCCTTCTGCGCCAACTGCTAAGGCAGTGAGAGCTTATCTCAAAGAATTTCTATCAGATCCACGCGTTGTAGAAATCCCGCGCATTATTTGGTGGTGCATTTTGAACGGCATTATTTTGCCGATTCGTAGTGGCGCTTCTGCAAAGAAATACGCTTCTATTTGGTTGCCAAAACTAGGTTCGCCATTAATGCATTATTCACGCCTTCAAGCAAAAGAGTTGGGTGAGAAATTTGCTAATCACGGTGAAGTAGTGCTGGTGGATCTAGCCATGCGCTATGGTGAGCCTTCAACCCAGCAAGCCCTGGAAGCCTTGCAGGCACAGGGTATGGAACGTCTTTTGTTGTTACCGCTATACCCGCAGTATTCAGCAACAACGACTGCTTCCAGTTTTGATGAAGTGTTTCGTGTCCTGGGAACATGGCGTAATCAGCCTGAGCTGCGCTTGGTAAAGCACTATCACGACAACCCTGCTTACATCACTGCGTTACGTGATCAAGTGCTCGGCGCATGGGATAAAGATGGCCGTCCAGATTTCGCTGCTGGCGATCGTCTTGTGATGTCTTTCCATGGCTTGCCTAAGCGCAATTTAATGAAGGGTGACCCCTATCATTGCGAGTGCTTAAAAACCGGTCGCCTGCTTGGCGAGTCTTTGGGCTTAGAGCTTGGACAATATTTAGTTACCTTCCAATCTCGCTTTGGTAAAGCGGAGTGGCTCAAACCCTATACAGCCCCAACGATTGAAAAGCTAGGCAAAGAAGGTTGCAAGCGAGTGGATATTTTTTGCCCAGGTTTTCCGGCGGATTGCTTGGAGACTTTAGAAGAGATTGCTATGGAAGCGCGCGAGATCTTTTTGGAGCATGGCGGTAAAGATTACCGTTATATTCCTTGCCTCAATAGCAATCCAAAATGGATCGATGCGATGTACGACATCGCCCAACAACATATGTCAGGTTGGAGCTTAGGTGTGGAGTCTGATGCGGTATTGCAAGAACGTGATCGTCTAGCTGAGTTGGCTAAAGCCAAAATTGCTTAAACTCAGTTGCACTTGAAATTGCTTTAATCGGCCCCATATTGTTGAGAAGTAGCCATTCTGATAGAAAAGTGAATTTGCACCTATGACCCAAGAAAATCAAAATCCATCCCCTGAGCAGGAAAACATTGCCGTTGATCCTCAGGCCGAGGCTGGTGCCAATGCTGCTCCTGCAGAAGCTGAAGCAAAGACGCCTGAGCAAGAGATTGCCGAGTTAAATCAAAAGCTAACGGAGATGCAAGACAACTACCTCCGCGCAAAAGCCGAGGGTGAGAATATTCGTCGTCGTGCTGCCGAGGATGTTTCTAAGGCGCATAAGTTTGCGATTGAGAGTTTTGCCGAGCATCTCGTGCCGGTAACGGATAGCTTGTACGCAGCCTTAAATGCAGAGGCGGTTGATGCCAAAGCCTTTAAAGAGGGTCTGGAAATCACCTTAAAGCAGTTGCTCTCCGCCTTTGAAAAAGGCCGCATGACCGAGATTAATCCAGCTGTAGGCGACAAGTTTGATCCTCACCACCACCAGGCGATTGCTTCCGTACCGTCGGAACAAGAGGCCAATACCGTGGTTTCAGTGCTTCAGAGGGGTTATTCCATCGCTGATCGCATTTTGCGCCCAGCCTTGGTAACCGTGAGCGCACCGAAATAAGTCATTTAAACCCCTAAATTAGGGGTTTTTCACCAAAAAGCGGGATAAAAAGGCAGAAATCTGCCTTTTTTGCATTTTTAGCCCTTGAATTCCTTCTTTTTGACCCCATTTATTGAATATCGATTTATTCGCAGTTTTACGAAATTACACATAACTTAATTTTTTGGAGCCATTATGGGAAAGATTATCGGAATTGACTTAGGAACCACGAACTCGTGTGTATCCGTTGTTGAAAACAATGCACCTAAAGTTGTCGAGAACGCAGAGGGCGGCCGCACAACTCCTTCCATCATCGCTTACGTTGAAGATGGCGAAGTATTAGTTGGCGCACCTGCAAAACGCCAATCAGTCACCAATCCTAAAAACACTATCTACGCAGTGAAGCGTTTGATGGGTCGCAAATTTACTGATGCTGAAGTGCAAAAAGACATCGGTTTGATGCCTTACAAAATTGTTCAAGCGGACAACGGTGATGCTTGGGTTGAAGCGCGTGACAAAAAAATGGCACCACAACAAGTGTCAGCAGAAATTCTGCGCAAAATGAAAAAGACAGCCGAAGACTATCTCGGTGAAGAAGTAACTGAGGCAGTGATTACTGTTCCTGCTTACTTCAACGACAGCCAACGTCAAGCAACTAAAGATGCTGGTCGTATTGCTGGCTTGGACGTCAAGCGCATCATCAATGAGCCAACTGCTGCTGCATTGGCATTCGGCTTAGACAAGCAAGACAAAGTGGATCGTAAGATCGCTGTGTATGACTTGGGTGGCGGTACATTCGACGTATCCATCATTGAAATTGCTAACGTTGACGGTGAGAAGCAGTTCGAAGTGCTCTCTACTAACGGTGATACCTTCTTGGGTGGCGAAGACTTTGACCAACGCATCATTGATTGGATCATTGCTGAGTTCAAGAAAGAGCAAGGCGTAGATTTGAGTAAAGACGTATTGGCCTTGCAACGTTTAAAAGACGCTGCTGAAAAAGCCAAGATTGAATTGTCATCTGCACAGCAAACTGAAATCAATTTGCCATACGTAACTGCTGATGCAGGCGGTCCTAAGCATTTGAACTTGAAGCTCACTCGCGCTAAGTTGGAGTCTTTGGTAGAAGAGCTGATCAACCGTACAGCTGGTCCTTGCTTAACTGCAATTAAAGACGCTGGCGTCAATGTGGCTGACATCGATGACGTGATTTTGGTTGGTGGTCAAACCCGCATGCCTGCAGTTCAGGACAAGGTAAAAGAGATTTTTGGCAAAGAGCCACGTAAGGACGTGAACCCAGACGAAGCAGTTGCTGTTGGTGCTGCGATTCAGGGCTCTGTATTGTCTGGTGATCGTAAGGACGTATTGCTCTTGGACGTAACTCCATTGTCATTGGGTATCGAAACCTTGGGCGGCGTAATGACCAAGATGATTCCGAAGAACACAACTATCCCTACTAAGCATTCACAGGTTTACTCCACAGCGGAAGATAACCAGCCTGCGGTAACCATTAAGTGTTTCCAAGGTGAGCGTGAGATGGCTGCTGCCAACAAATTGCTCGGTGAGTTTAATTTGGAAGGTATTGCTCCAGCACAACGCGGTATGCCACAAATTGAAGTGACCTTTGATATTGATGCCAACGGTATTTTGCATGTAACTGCAAAAGACAAGACGACTGGCAAAGAGAACAAGATCACCATTAAGGCAAACTCTGGTTTGACTGAAGAAGAAATTCAACGCATGGTGAAAGATGCTGAAGCAAATGCCGATGAAGATAAAAAAGCATTGGAACTAGTAACAGCGCGCAACACTGCCGATGCTTTGGCTCACTCAACCAAGAAAGCCTTGGAAGAGCATGGCTCCGCATTAGAGGCTTCCGAGAAAGAAGCAATCGAAGCTGCCCTGAAAGAATTGGATGAGGCAATCAAGGGTAGTGATAAAGCTGCTATTGAAGCTAAGACTGAGGCTTTGGGTAAAGCTAGTCAGAAGTTAGGCGAAAAAGCCATGGCTGCTGAACAGGCTAAAGCTGGTGGTGCCGCTCCTGGCGCAGCTCCTGGTGGCGCGCAAGCTGCCGCTCCGGATGCTGACGTAGTGGATGCGGATTTCAAAGAAGTGGACGATAAGAAGTAATCCCTTATATTGAAAGCTATTTAACGTAGTTTAGAAGTACTTAAATAACAAGTCGGCCTCGTGCCGACTTGTGTCATTCAGGTTGTTGAGAGGAATTTTGTGCCTAAAAGTAAACGCGATTATTACGAAGTGCTTGGTGTTGCGAAAGGTGCCAGCGATGAGGAGCTAAAAAAGGCTTATCGGAAAATGGCGATGAAGCATCACCCCGATCGCAACCCCGATAGCAAAACAGCGGAAGCCCAATTCAAAGAAGTTAAAGAGGCTTACGAAACCCTTACAGATCCAAACAAGCGCGCTGCTTATGATCAATATGGTCATGCGGGCGTGGATCAGTCTAGTGGGTTTGGCGGCGGCGGCTTTGGCGGTGGTGGTTTTGCAGATGCCTTCGGCGATATCTTCGGTGATATTTTTGGCCAAGGTGGTGGACGTCAGTCGGGACCACAGGTTTATAAGGGTGCTGATTTACGTTACAACATGGAGATCACTCTCGAGCAAGCTGCCGAGGGTTACACCACGCAAATTCGAGTACCAAGCTGGAGTGATTGCAAGCCATGTCACGGAACCGGCGCAGAGCCTGGCAGCAAAGCTGAGAGATGTACTACTTGTGATGGTCATGGTCAAGTTCGTGTCCAACAGGGCTTCTTCTCAATGCAGCAAACTTGCCCCAAGTGTCGCGGCACTGGTGAGTACATTCCGAAGCCATGCAAGACTTGCCATGGCAGCGGTAAACATAAAGAACAAAAAACACTCGAAATCAAAATCCCTGCGGGTATTGATGATGGCATGCGCGTTCGCTCAGTTGGTAACGGCGAACCTGGCGTGAATGGCGGACCATCTGGTGATCTTTATGTAGAAGTGAGAGTTAAGCCCCACAAGGTATTTGAGCGCGATGGCAGCGATCTGCATGTGCAAATGCCGATCTCTTTTGCAACTGCAACGATTGGTGGCGATATTGAAGTTCCAACGTTGTCAGGGCGCGTCGAGTTTCCGATTCCTGAGGGTACGCAGACTGGTAAAACATTCCGTTTGCGCAACAAGGGAATTAAAGGTCTACGCTCAACTATGGTTGGTGATCTCTTCGTTCACGTTGCTGTTGAGACCCCAGTAAAGCTGACTGATGAGCAAAAGAAATTACTGCAAAAATTTGATGACAGCTTGAAGTCTGGTGGCGACAAACACAACCCTCATCAAAAGGGTTGGTTTGATGGTGTGAAGAGTTTCTTTAGTTAACTAGTAGCTCAAGCTTATCCAGCAAAGCCGTGTTCGGGTCCGGGGAATTTTCCGGATTTCACTTCTCGAACATAGGCTTTGACGGCTGCCTCAATCGAGGCGTGACCATCTAGAAAGTTTTTAACAAACTTTGGTGGCTTTCCAGGGCTGATGCCCAGCATATCTTGCAGAACCAATACTTGGCCGGAGCAATCTGCTCCCGCGCCGATTCCAATCGTAGGAATGGAGAGCGACTCGGTAATCAGCTTACCCAATGAAGACGGAATTGCTTCGAGCACAATCATTTGCGCACCAGCTTGCTCGCAAGCAATCGCTTGTTCGAGCATCAAGCTTGCAGCGTCTTTAGATTTACCTTGAACTTTATAGCCGCCGAGGATATGGACAGATTGGGGTAGCAAGCCCAGGTGCGCGCAAACAGGAACGCTGCGCTCTACTAAATACTGAATGATGTCGATTTGCCAATCACCACCTTCAAGCTTGACCATATCCGCACCTGCGCGCATGAGTTCTGCTGCTGAATCCAGGGCTTGGACTGGATCGCCATAGCTGGCAAAAGGAAGATCGGCAATGATGAAGGCGTGAGAGTTGGCGCGGGCCACGCATTCTGTGTGATACGCCACTTGCTCAACGGTTACCGGGGTGGTGCTCGAGTGACCTTGAATCACATTACCCAGAGAATCCCCAATCAGGATGGTTTCGACCCCGCAGCGATTTAATAGGGCTGACATCGTTGAATCGTATGCCGTCAGCATAGTAATTTTTTCATCCTCGGCACGCATGGCGAGGAGCTTAGAAATCGTAATTGGCTTTTCGCCTTGTAAGTAACCCATGGCGTGAGTTTAATGAATTAATGCGCTGATTGGCTATAAACGTCTTTTTCACCGCAATTACAGTTGCGGCAACGTAGTTTTTCGATGCGCTGCTCTGCTACATTGGGTAAGTAGGCCTTGAGTTCGCCCCAGTTCGGCAAAAAGAAATCAGGGGCAATTTCCAGTAAAGGCAGGAGGACAAAGGAGCGTTCAGTGATTCTAGGGTGGGGAATCGTGAGTTCGGTATCTGTTTGGGATACGCCCTCGAATGCCAGAATATCCAGATCAATCGTGCGGGGTGCATTGGCGTAAGGGCGCTCACGGCCAAATTCTTGTTCAACCGCTTGGCAAACGTGCAATAAGCCATAAGGACTTAATTGCGTTTCAATTTCAATCACTGCATTGATGTAGTCGCCACCAGTAGCTTGGAAGGGCGCACTTTGGTAGAAGCAGCTTTTGGTTAGGATTTGGAGTTCGCAGCGCTGCGCAAGGCACACAATCGCGTCAGTAATAAGCTGACGCGTGTCACCGATATTGCCGCCAAATCCAATAAAAGCTCGAGCCATGCTCATTCCAAACGAGAGAAAACTACACGAAACTACCGAATCTACTTTACTGAATTTTTCTCAAGTCTGCTTAGTCTGCTGCACCTTCAGTGGGCGTAGCTACTTTGGCTTTTCTACGGCGACGTCTTTTTGTAGGGGAGGCGCTATTTCCAACCTCATTTTTGACGCTAGCCATCAAGGCTTCCTGGCCTTCTGGATCGGTAGCAATGAAGTCAGTCCACCATTGCCCTAGAGAGGGATTTTTCTCCCCAGTGGCGCAGCGCAGCAACATAAAGTCATAACCCGCTCTAAAGCGTGGTGATTCAATCAGGCGATAAGGGTAGCGTCCAACTCGCTTTTCAAAACGGGGCTGCATGGACCAGATTTCTCGCATATCGCTTTCGAAGCGACGCTGAATGACCATGCCGCTACTTTGGCTGGCAATAGTCTCATCCATCGCATCATGCAGTGCTGGAATATTAGAAATCCCTTTAGCGATATTCTTTTTCCAATTACTCAGTAGATCAGGCCAGAGTAAAGTCGCAAACAAGAATCCTGCGGAAACACTTTTCCCGGATTGAATACGTTGGTCGGTATTCGCAAGGGCAATGCGTACAAAATCATTTGCTTCTTTTGAATTTGCACTTTTATCTAATATGTGATCCAGTAAAGGTAGGAGGCCGTGATGTAGTCCCGCATCCTTCAGGCCTTGAATCGCAGCCCATGAGTAACCTGACATGAGTAGCTTAAGGATTTCATCGAAGAGACGAGCGGATGGAACATCATGAATCAACTTGCCTAATTTGGCGATAGGAGCGCGTGTTGCTGCATCTAAAGTAAAACCTGTCTTCGCGGCAAAACGAACTGCCCTCAACATGCGAATTGGATCTTCGCGATAGCGCTTAGCTGGATCACCAATCATGCGCAGAGTTTTCTTCTGCATGTCGGCCATGCCACCGTGATAGTCGAGCACGGTCTCGGTAGCGGGATCGTAGTACATCGCATTAATGCTGAAATCCCTGCGAGCAGCATCCTCATGTTGGCTGCCCCAGACGTTATCGCGTAGGATGCGGCCATTTTCTGCTACGTGCTCGCCAGCGTTTTCTAGTAAGGCTCTGAAGGTGGATACCTCAATGATTTCAGGTTGGCCTTTGCCAAAGAAAGTCACGTGCACAATCTGAAAGCGGCGGCCAATCAGGCGCGCTTTGCGGAACAACTTTTGTACTTGCTCGGGCGTGGCATTGGTTGCCACATCAAAATCCTTTGGACCAATACCTAAAGCTAAGTCTCGCACTGCGCCACCGACAATAAAAGCATCATAGCCAGCTTGCTGCAATGTTTGGGTCACCTTCACGGCATTTTTAGATAGCAAATGTGGGTCAATGCGGTGAGATTTTTTAGGGATTCGTTTCGGTGCGCCAGAGGTATGGGCCGCAGTATGTCGGACCATTGGGTCGCGACGCAAAATACGTTTAATAAATTTGGTAATCATGCAAACAGTTCAAGTATGGGCCAGTGACGTTTTGCGGCTTCATCACGTAGGCGAGCATCTGGATTAGTAGCAATAGGGTTACTAACTTTTTCCAGGAGAGGTAAATCATTCATAGAGTCTGAATAAAAATAACTTTGTGGCAATTGGTCTAATGCGAGATCTTGTGTGGCAAGCCAATCATGTACTCGTTGAATCTTGCCTTCTCGAAAACTCGGGATGCCTTTAACTTCGCCGGTGAAAGCGGCGAGAGGGCTATCTCCCGCAGTGGCAGGTTCAGTAGCTACGAGATGTTCAATGCCAAAACTTTCTACGATGGGGCGAGTAACAAAGCTGTTGGTTGCAGTCACAACGCAGCAAAGGTCGCCAGCATCTTGGTGGCGCTTTACTAAATCAAGCGCTTGTTGACGTATCTGGCCAGTAATCACTTCTTGCATAAATGCGTCATGCCATTCTTTGAGCTGTGCACGAGAATGCTCCGAGAGTGGCTTCAAAGCAAAGCGCAAGAACTCCTGAATATTGAGCTTGCCATCTTTGTAATCTTGATAGAAGCGTTCATTTTGCTGTGCATAGTATTTGCTATCTACTACGCCAATACGCGCCAAGAACTGACCCCATTCGTAATCGCTATCGCAGGGGAGAAGAGTGTGATCTAAGTCGAACAGTGCTAATCGGGTCATTAATTTATTTGGGCTGTAAAAGCTCTCTAACAAGAGGCAAGGTAACAGCACGTTTTGTTTCTAGTGAATAAGCATCCAAAGCATCAATCAAGGCCATGAGGTTTGGCATATCGCGATAAAAGCGATTTAACAACCAAGGCAATACATCTGGGGATAAAACCAAGCCGCGCGCTTGCGCTGCTTGCTGTAAGGCCTCTATTTTCTCATCATCGCCCAAAAGATGAGTTTGAAAGATCAAACCCCATCCTAGACGGGTGCGAAGGTCTTCTCTAAGGCTTAAAGCGCCAGGGGCGGCATTGCCTGCCATGAAGATGTGAATGGCTTTGCTGCCCTGAATGGCATTCAGAATACGAAATAAAGAGGCTACCAAGCGCTCATCAAGTCGATCCACGTCATCCACAGTGATTACAGAGGGTTTATCGCTTGCACAGAGGGTGAGCAGGCTTTCTTCTAGGCGTACCCAAGAAATCGGTTCATTGGGGGTGAGGGGGAAATACTCCAAACCCAATTCCTGGGCGGCATCGCCAATAGCGCTTAGCAAATGGGTGCGACCAGAGCCTTCTGGTCCCCACCAATAGATCCAGCGTTGGTTCAGCGGATCTTCACTAGCCTCTCTTGGGGCGTTTATTTCCCAAACTTTGACTAAAGCCAACAAGGCCGAGTGCAGCGCCAAGTTTTCTCCAGCTAGAAAATTACTTAAGCTGGGTTTAGGTGTGTGACTAATATCAAGCGCAAACTGTTTTGGTAGTGAGGAGTTATTCATTGCTGCAGAAACTTATTTTTGATACCAAGAGCTTTGGGTGTAGCGTGACCAGCCATACTGTAAGAGCACCAAACCAACTGCACTAGTAGGTAATGCCAGTAACACACCAAAGAAGCCAAATAATTTCCCAAATAACAGCAAAGCAAAAAGCACTGCGACCGGATGTAAGCCAATTCGTTCGCCAACTAGGCGTGGTGTGAGGAAGAAGCCTTCAATAAATTGTCCTAGTCCATATAGCACTAGGACGCCAATGATTGCACCCCCAGGCCCAAATTGTAAAAGGGCCGCAAGGATAGCTAAGGTAAAGCCTAGGGTAATGCCGATGTAGGGAATCACAATCATCAGAGCGGTGAATACGCCTAATGCTGCCGCACCTTTAATGCCGATTACGCTTAAGCCAACGCTATAAAAAACAGACATGATGGAAATAACGATCAGCATACCTCGAAGATATTGCGATAGCAGTCCATCCGCATGCATGGCTAAGTGGTGTACTGTTTCTTGCGCACGTAGCGGAACGATTTTTCTAATGAGTTTAAAGAAGTGATCCCAATCAATCAGAAGATAAAACATGACAAATAGGATCAGAACTGCATTCACAAAGCCGGCAATCACAGAGCTGCCCGAAGTCAGCACTGTCTCAACAGTGGAGGACATGAGGGCGTCGGAATTGTCGTTGAAGTGGTCAGTAATCTTTTGGGTGGCGCTAGATTTGAGGGTGCCCCAATCCACATTGATGTGAAATTCACTTAACTTAGGCCCAAGCCAAGATTGGGTGTTTTGGATCCAATCCGGAAATTGGGCTTTAATGAGGGGGATTTCAGTTTTGAGGAGGGTAATAAACAGGCTCAAAATCAAAAAACACACTCCAAGACCAATAATCATGGCAATCCCGGCAGCAGCTGCGCGGGGTAGGCGACGCCTCTCAAGCCACAAGCAAACTGGGCGTAGGGCATAAGCCAGAATAAATGCGGTCAGAAAAGGGGTAAAAATTTCAGCCATCGTGCTCGAATCCTCTAGAATTCAATGATTCTACCGACCAAGTAGTGTTTTTTACTAATCTTCTATCTCTGCCATGAACTCATCTACTAATTCTTCCTCAAAAGGCCTTTCCTACCGTGACGCTGGCGTCGATATTGACGCTGGGGATGATTTGGTGGATCGCATCAAGCCTTTGGCTAAGAAAACCATGCGCGAAGGCGTATTGGCTGGGATTGGCGGCTTTGGCGCCCTGTTTGAGGTGCCAAAACGCTATAAAGAGCCGGTATTGGTATCTGGCACTGACGGCGTTGGCACAAAATTGAGATTAGCTTTTGAGTGGAATCGTCACGACACGATTGGCCAGGATTTGGTGGCGATGAGTGTGAACGATATTTTGGTTCAGGGTGCTGAGCCCCTCTTTTTCTTGGATTACTTTGCCTGCGGCAAGCTCACTGTAGATACTGCGGCCACTGTAGTTGGCGGCATTGCCAAAGGTTGCGAGCTGTCTGGTTGCGCACTCATTGGTGGTGAAACTGCTGAGATGCCTGGCATGTACCCTCCAGGTGAATATGACTTAGCTGGCTTTGCTGTTGGCGCAGTTGAAAAATCCAAAATTATTACTGGTGCAACCATTACTCCTGGCGATGTCGTTTTGGCAATTGCTTCGAGTGGCGCACATTCCAATGGTTACTCATTGGTTCGCAAAATTATTGAGCGCGCGGGCGCCAAGCCAACCGATGATTTGGGTGGCCGCTCTTTGGGTGATGTGGTGATGGCTCCTACGCAAATTTATGTGAAGCAGTTGCTGAAGTTGATCGGAGAGGTCAATGTGAAGGGCATGGCGCACATCACTGGTGGTGGCTTGGTGGACAACGTGCCACGCGTGCTCCCAGAAAATACGCAAGCTGTATTGCATCGCGATAGCTGGCAAATGCCAGAGCTCTTCCGCTGGTTACAAATGAAGGGTGGCGTAGCGGATGCAGAAATGGTGCGTGTATTTAACTGCGGT
Organism: Polynucleobacter sp. 78F-HAINBA; assembly: GCF_018882325.1. Taxonomy (GTDB): domain Bacteria; phylum Pseudomonadota; class Gammaproteobacteria; order Burkholderiales; family Burkholderiaceae; genus Polynucleobacter. Next base: position 50,741 of record NZ_JACVOQ010000008.1, read on the forward strand.
ATCGGTATGGTGGTGATCGTCACTGCCGATCAAGCGGATGCTGCAATCCAATCGCTCAAAGCTGAAGGTTTGCATGCTTGGACTGTTGGCGAGGTTGTAGAGCGTCCAGCTGGTGCGCCGCAAACTATCGTTATTTAATACTCGGTCAAAGCCTATTTGCTTAGGCTTTGTTTGCAGTACTCTATGGCCGCTTTCAACTCATCTGGGTTGAAAGGGTCAAATGTTTTTCTTCCGGCAATCGCGCGCAACCAAGTTAACTGTCGCTTACCAAGCTGTCTAGTCGCGGCCAGTGCTTTGTAGCGCATTTCAGCTTGATCAACTTCACCAGATAGATATTCCCAGACTTGTCGATAGCCAACAGAGCGAATGGCAGGTAGATCACAATGCAGGTCAGGATTTTTTCTGAGTAACTCAACTTCCTCTAGCAATCCACCGACCAGCATTTCATCAAATCTTTTTTCTAAGTTCTGATGCAGGCGCAAACGATCACTTGGTTCTAGTGAGATCAGATCAATCCAATCTGGGATGGATGATCCTTCTCTGCCATCTTCGCTTGGCGAATCTGCCAAGAGCCCCGACATGGGTTTGCCAGTAATTTCATAAACCTCTAAAGCACGTTGTACTCGTTGAGAGTCATTGGGCTGTAAACGTGCGGCGGTAACGGGATCTACTTTGGCTAGCTCAGAATGCATCGCAGGCCAGCCAATCGCTTTGCCTTGTTCATCGAGACGGGCGCGGATCTCTGGATCTGCAGGTGGGAGGGAAGATAGGCCATATGCCCATGCGCGCCAATACAACATCGTGCCACCCACCACAACCGGAATATTTCCGCGCTTCCGGATTTCCTGGCACAGCCGCTTGGCATCATTTGCGAAGCGCGCGGCTGAATAGGATTCAGTGGGATCCAGGATATCGATTAAGTGGTGCTGAACCGCAGCTTGTTCTGCTTTAGTTGGTTTGGCGCTACCAATATCTAATCCGCGATATACCAAGGCGGAGTCCATGCTGATTAATTCAACGGTTTGACCTATGGATTTGGCATGCTCCGCTAATGCCATGGCGAGATGGGTTTTGCCTGCGCCTGTGGGGCCAACAATACACAGTATGGGTGGCTGATCAGATGGATGCGTAGGCTGAATGTGAAGTTCAGTTTGCATACCGCATTATAGGAATGAAATGCCGCAATCGGTATTACTAGCCTGTTAATATCCTTGCAACTAATACATGGAGCGCGATTTGATCGATACCTTATTGCAGTTAGGCGATTTGCTGTTGCACATTGATCGTCATTTAGACGTAGTGATTCAGCAATATGGCTATTGGGCGTATGGCTTGCTCTTCGCTATTGTTTTTGCCGAGACCGGTTTGGTAGTTGCCCCATTTTTGCCAGGTGATTCATTATTGTTTATTGCCGGAGCCTATTGCGCTACTGAGCATTTCAATCTGTGGACCCTTTGTATTGGATTGTTAATCGCGGCTATTGCTGGCAATACTGTGAACTACTTCGTTGGTCGCTGGATTGGCGAAAGAATTTTTAGTAGCCAGTCTCGCTGGATTGATCAAGCGGCTTTACGTAAGACACATTCTTTCTATGAGAAGCATGGTGGTAAGACGATTATCGTAGCCCGCTTTTTGCCGATCATTCGTACCTTCGCGCCATTTGTTGCTGGCGTTTCAGCAATGAACTTCTCTCGCTTCCAGTTATTTAATGTTACTGGCGCACTCTTGTGGGTTTTTGGTTTAGTTGTTGCCGGCTACTTCTTTGGCAACATTCCCATCATTCGTCAAAACCTGAATGTGATCGTGTTGATTGGTATTGGTGCTGCAGCTATACCAATTGTGCTGGCTGCGCTATACAAAATATTTCAGCGCAAAAAGAAATAAAGATTAGAAATAAGATCGTTGAATTGGGCTGCTTAGTGCAGCTTAGTCTGACTCTCTAGCGTAGCGATATGCTCACGAATGTCTGCTGCATCTTCTGCGCCAGGCATTTCGCTTAAGTAGCGATGCAGATCCGCTATCGCAGGACGAACATACTCTAGTTGCGCAAAGATCAAACCACGATCACGAACCTCTTCAGTTGAATCTGGCAGCAAGATCACTAGACGCTCTTGAATGCCCAGTAGCCGCTCCCAGCGCTCATCTTCCGAATAAATCATTTTGAGATTTCTCATGAAGCGCGAGAGGATTTCGCGAGAGCTAGAGGCTCTCAAGAAAATATTCAATGGCAGGCTGAGATCGCCGCGATAGCCTTTGGCATCGAGGTATGGATCGAGCATCTCTTGCAATTGATTTTTTGAGAGGGAATCACCATTCAAGGGATCCATGATGATTTCGCCTTGTTGCAAGGAGATGCGCATCATGAAGTGATTTGGGAAAGATACGCCACGAATATTCAAACCAATTTGCTGTCCGAGCTCCATCATCAAGATGGCTAGAGAAATCGGAATGCCGCGACGATTCTCAATGATCTGATGCAGATAAGAATTCTCGGGCGCGTAGAAGTCATTCGGATTGGGACCAAAGCCCAACTCGTTGTAAAAGAAATGCTTGAGTAACTGCAGGCGCTGAATCGGTGGCGTATCCGGAGTAATGCGTTGCTTTAGTTTATTGCCCCACTGATCGATCTGATCAAGCACTCCTTGGACATCGAGGTCAGGGTAGGCATGTTGTGCAACTGCTACCGTCGCCTCGGTTAAGGGGAAGTGTTCGTCTTCAGCAACGAGGGATGTGAAATAGTCGAGTTGTTGTGTTGGCATACGAGCTATTTTGCATGACGTAGGAATTTTTGCCAGCGAATACCGACAAGGCCTAAAGCTGCAAAATAAACCACTGCAGCGGCAGCTAGCCAAGCGGCCACTAAACCTACTCGAGTCCAGGGGGTAGATTGAAGTGCTATCCAATCATGCGCGGTGGCTGCGTAATACAGTAGGAATGCAAAAGGAATTAAAGCCAGCAATAACTGCCCTAGATACTTAAGCCAGGCAGCACTGGGTAGGGCGCCACGTCGATGCAGGCCTACCCAAAGGAGCGTGGCATTCAGGCAGGCGCCAGTACCAACAGAGAGTGCAAGACCGGCATGCCCCAACCAAGGAACAAAAACTAAATTGGCTAATTGGGTTGCCACCAAGACTAGTAGGCCAATCTTTACTGGCGTGCGGATATCTTGCCGTGAGTAAAAACCGGGAGCTAAGATCTTCACCAAAATGAGGCCAATCAGTCCAACGCCATAAGCTGCTAAAGCACGCTGTGTCATCAAGACATCCAAGGCGTTGAACTTGCCGTAGTGATACAGAACTGCTGCTAGTGGCTCACCAAAAATAAAGAGAGCAATTGCGCAAGGAGCAGCTAGCAAAAAGGTGAGTTGCAATCCCCAAATGAGAAGTTCACCAGCATGTACTAAATCATTTTTTGCATTTGCTTTGCTCAGGCTTGGCAGCAAAACCGTTCCCAGAGCTACACCTAAGAGGGCCGTCGGAAACTCCATCAGGCGATCTGCATAAGAGAGCCAGGACACGCTACCCGCTTGTAAGCGAGAAGCAATATTGGTATTGATGATGAGGGAAATCTGAGCAACAGAAACTGCAAAGACCGCGGGGCCCATTAATTTCATGACGCGCCTTGCGTCCGGATTTTTAACTGCTGCTTTGATGGCGCCTGGCAAAAGACCTACCCTAGGTAATAAGCCTAGTCGGGAGAGCGCTGGAACCTGAATCGCGAGCTGCAAAAAACCGCCCAAGAGCACGCCGATGCTGAGGGCGTAAATCGGTTGATCCAGATGGGGCGCCAGAAAGATGGCGCTACCAATAAGGGCTAAATTGAGTAAAACCGGGGTAAATGCCGGAATTGCAAAGCGGCCAAAGGTATTGAGGATCCCGGCTGACAGGGAAACCATGGAAATAAGGCCAATATAGGGGAACATGATTCGGGTCATGACCACGCTTGCCTCGTAGGCAGGGCCACCTTCAAAGCCTGTAGCTATGGCCAGAATCAACAGAGGGGCGCCAATAACCCCCAGGAGTACCGTGAGCAGCAAAGCCCAAAATAAGAGCGTAGCAACGGCATTTACGAGGATTTGGGACTGTTTTACATCCCCTTGACTCGAAATTTCTCCCAAAATAGGGACAAATGCCTGAGAAAAGGCCCCCTCGGCAAAGAGTCGACGTAGCAGATTGGGTAGTCTGAAGGCCACATTAAAGGCATCCGTCCACTCTGAAGCCCCAAAACTACGGGCAATCAGGGTCTCCCGGAGTAGTCCGGTGATCCTGGAGAGCATCGTGAGGGAACTGACCTTAGCGGCAGCAGAAAGCAGATTCATGGGCTAATTTTCCCCTATTTATCAAGCGACTGGGCTTTTTTAGTCCTTTAATGTAAAATCTTGGGTTTTGGTGAGTCAGCTTGCAAATTTGGCGAACCCACGCAGATTTTCAGTTAATCGTATTTTGTAATTTTTATATAGCAAGGTTTAAAGATGGCCAATACCGCACAAGCGCGTAAACGCGCACGGCAGGCAGTAAAACAGAATGAACACAACTCCAGTTTGCGTTCAAAGCTTCGCACTTCCATCAAGGCAGTTCGTAAAGCAATTGAAACTGGCGACAAGGCTGCTGCAGCTAAAGTGTTCGCAGCAACTCAATCAACAATCGACAAGATTGCTGATAAAAAGATTGCTCACAAAAATACTGCGTCACGTCAGAAGTCACGTTTGTCTGCAGCTATCAAGGCAATGGCAGCGTAAGACTTTTATAGTTTTAGGCAGACTCTAGAGAAATCAGAGTCTAAGCCCGCTCCTTATCAGAGCGGGTTTTTGTTTTTAGGGCTGGGATTGTGAATTCGGTTCGAATTCACAGGCTTCTTCGATTGGTAGGCTGTTGTCTTTGGCAAAGTTCATGACAAAGTCGAGCGCTCTCGGATCAAGATCTCTTAGTCTGGTATCAATAACAACGCATTTCACTTTTGCAATAACCACTGGCCTGACATAAGGCGAGTAAGTGAAGCGGGGGTCGCCAGCATCGCCTGGCGGGCGAAAAGTGGCCATCACCCCGCAAAGACGTTCGGCCCAGTCACTGGGACGAAAAGGTTTGCCAGAAGTTGTAATGCCTTGAATGAAAAGCTTTTTGTGGTTCAAGTTGGCGTAGAAATCGTTGTAAGGAATCAGTGTTGCTCAGCCCTCTAGCTTAACAGTCTGCGAAGGCCTTAAGATGACTTTAGGAACTATTTTCGTGCAGTTCGATGCTCCAAACAAAAAATGCAAGCTAAAACTCTAGTAGAAAGCTCAACAATGACATCTTTGGCAAAGCCTCAAGTGCCTGGCCAGGTTAAGCATTACTTGCAGTTTGCTGACCTGACGCGCGAAGAGTACGACTATCTCCTCAAGCGCTCTGCTTGGCTCAAGACCAAGTTCAAAAGTTACGAGACTTGGCATCCTTTGCATGATCGCACTCTAGCGATGATTTTTGAGAAGCATTCAACCCGCACTCGCCTTTCTTTTGAGGCGGGCATACACCAGCTTGGAGGTCATGCCGTATACCTGAACACCCGTGATACCCAGTTGGGTCGTGGCGAGCCCGTAGAAGACGCTGCGCAGGTAATTTCTAGGATGACTGACATCATCATGATCCGCACTTTTGGCCAAGAGATTATTGAGCGCTTTGCTGCCAATTCTCGTGTGCCAGTGATCAATGGTCTAACCAATGAATATCATCCTTGCCAAGTATTGGCTGATATTTTTACCTTTGTAGAGGCGCGCGGCCCGATTCAGGGAAAAACAGTTGCTTGGGTGGGTGATGCCAACAATATGGCTTACACCTGGATTCAGGCAGCAGAGTGTTTGGATTTCCAAATTCGCTTCTCTGCTCCTGGTGGCTACCAGCTGGATGATTCCAGATTGACTGCTAAAGCATTAAAGCATCTCACCGTTTGTAGCGATCCAAAAGAGGCTTGCAAAGGCGCAGACTTAGTTACTACTGATGTATGGACCAGCATGGGCTATGAGGATGAAAATACTTCTCGTATGGCTGCCTTTAAAGACTGGATGGTGGATGAAGAGTTGATGTCATTAGCCAAGCCAGATGCTTTGTTCATGCATTGCTTACCCGCACATCGTGGTGAAGAGGTTTCTGCGGAAGTGATTGATGGTCCTCAAAGTATTGTTTGGGAAGAGGCTGAAAATCGTTTGCATGTTCAAAAGGCTTTGATGGAGTATCTACTCTGTGGTCGTTTGGACTAATTTAAGTAATTTGTCTTTGTTGGTTATTGATTAATTTTTGATTGAATAGAAATCATGTCTGATATTAAAAAAGTAGTTTTAGCGTATTCCGGTGGTCTTGACACTAGCGTGATCTTGAAATGGCTTCAAGATACATATCAATGTGAGATCGTTACTTTTACCGCCGATTTAGGTCAGGGCGAAGAGCTTGAGCCAGCACGTGCTAAAGCGCTGCAGTTTGGCATCAAGCCAGAAAATATTTTTATTGATGACTTGCGTGAAGAGTTTGTGCGTGACTTTGTATTCCCCATGTTCCGCGCCAATACCATTTACGAAGGTGAGTATCTTTTAGGTACTTCCATCGCACGCCCATTGATCGCTAAACGTCAAATTGAGATTGCTCGTCAGACTGGTGCGGACTCTGTTTCACACGGTGCTACCGGCAAAGGTAATGACCAGGTACGTTTTGAGTTGGGTTACTACGCACTTGAGCCAGGAATCAAAGTTATTGCTCCATGGCGTGAATGGGATTTGCTCTCTCGTGAAAAATTGATGGCCTATGCAGAAAAGCATGGCATCCCAGTTGAGATGAAACATAAGCAAGGCGGCTCACCATATTCCATGGATGCCAACTTGTTGCACATCAGTTACGAGGGTCGTCATCTCGAGAATCCAAATGCTGAAGCTGAAGAATCCATGTGGCGTTGGACGGTCTCTCCCGAGAAAGCTCCAGACGCCCCAGAAATCATTGAAATTGAATTCCGTGCTGGTGATCCAGTGGCGATTAATGGAAAAGCTTATAAGCCACACGATTTGTTGGCTGAGCTCAATCGCATCGGTGGTATGCATGGCATTGGTCGACTCGACTTAGTTGAGAACCGCTTTGTTGGTATGAAGAGTCGTGGCTGCTATGAAACTCCTGGCGGCACTATCTTGTTAAAAGCGCACCGCGGTATTGAGAGTATTACCTTGGATCGTGAGGTAGCTCACCTCAAAGATGACTTGATGCCACGTTACGCTAGCTTGATCTACAACGGTTTATGGTGGGCGCCAGAGCGTCTAGCTTTACAAACCTTGATTGATCACACGCAACAGATGGTCAATGGTGTTGTGCGCCTGAAACTCTACAAAGGATCTGTCTCTGTGATCTCACGTGACTCAGCAAATACTTTGTTTGATCAAACGATTGCTACCTTTGATGATGACGGCGGTGCCTACAACCAGGCTGATGCTGGTGGATTCATTAAGCTCAATGCTTTGCGTATGCGGATTGCTGAAACTGCAAGACGTAAGCGTGCTAAATAATTTAGATAAATAACTAAGCAGTAATTCAGATTAGAAAGAATAAAGATGCAATTTGATCAAGTCTCTGTAGGTAAAAAAGCCAATGTATTTTTCGATGGTAAGTGTGTATCTCACACTGTGACCTTGCCAAACGGCATTCGCAAGTCAGTTGGTGTTGTGCTGCCAAGTACTTTACGTTTTGACCTCAGTACTAAAGAAGTGATGGAAGTGGTTGATGGTAATGCGTTTGTTAGCATCAACGGTGCTCCAGAAGTCGAGTTCAAGGCTGGTCAAAGCTGGGAAGTGGAGAAGGGTGGTTACTTCATCATTCGTGCCGAGTCTCCAGTGCACTATGTTTGCCACTTTGAATAAGTAGGCGAGCAAGCAAGAGAAGCACTCTTCTTGTATCTAAAAGAAAACGCAGACCGAGGTCTGCGTTTTTGTTTCTATGGGTGCCAATAAGCTTTTACTTCTTAGGCAGGCCCTGAATTACTGTGCCAGGGACAATGACTCTCTCGGAGAACCACTGTTTGTTCATCTCTAGCGCGTATCGGACTGCTGCCTTAGGGCAGTGGTTGTTGGTAGTCTCGGCCTGCATCTCTTCGATATTCACGATCTTGCCATCATCCGCAATGAAGGCGATGGATAGTGGAATCTTGGTGTTGTTCATCCAAAAGCAATGCCCCGCCTTTTGCTCAAAGATAAAAAGCATGCCGGAGTTGGTGGGCATGCTGGTCCGATTCATGAGTCCAACTTCACGGGCCTTGGGGGTATCTGCTAGCTCTGCCTGAATGCGGTAGATGCCAGCTTTAAGTTCAATCGTCGGTAGGCCAACATTTTGCTGTGCAAATGTCGCGCTTGAAAAGCTGCCGACAATCGCCGCCAATGTAAATATGAATTGTTTGATGTTCGGTAAACGCATGATGTTTTAAGTGATTGGTGTAAGTGAGGGTAATTCTAAGGCAGGGCCGGTATGGCAAGAAAATACAGGCGAAAAAAACCCAGGAACAAGTCCTGGGTTTTAGTAATGATCTAAAGCAGATTAAGCTGCTTGGATATTAGTAGCTTGTTTGCCTTTAGGACCTTGGGTAATGTCAAACGTTACCTTTTGGTTTTCCTTGAGGGTTTTGAACCCAGGCATTGTGATTGCGCTGAAATGCGCAAACAACTCTTCTTCACCATCATCAGGTTTGATAAAGCCAAAACCTTTTGCATCATTGAACCACTTAACAATTCCGGTCGCCATGCGAACTCCATTACATAAACTTAAAACAACCGTGATGAGGGTGAATACTTTTTAATCAGTCTCGCTCTACAACACGCCTAAATAGGACTTCAAATAAAGCCTACCCCCTGATTGTTTGCCCTTTATGGTGGGGTGTCAAGGGGTTGGGCAAAGATAGTTACTGTTAAAGCCCCCTTTTTTTATCGAAAAATGCCCCAATATGGGGTTAAGAGCCCTTTCTTGATGGTTTTTTGCAACAAAGCCCTCAAATCCAAATTTTTATATCTGTGTTTAGAATGTTTCTCATGAGTCGTACAACGAAAAATCCCACGGTTGGCAATCCAAACAACCCTCACATCGAAGACACCATTCTTCTCGAAAAGCAGGCCGAGAAACTAAAAGCTCCTTCGATGTATAAAGTTTTACTATTGAATGACGATTACACGCCAATGGAATTTGTGGTGATGGTTATTCAGGAGTATTTTAATAAAGATCATGAGACAGCTACACGGATCATGTTGCAGGTTCATTTAGTTGGCAAAGGCATTTGCGGTGTATTTACACGTGATGTTGCGGCAACAAAAGTGCATCAAGTTATCGAGCTCTCCCGCGAAGCGGGTCACCCACTACAGTGCACTATGGAGGAAGCATGATTGCCCAGGAACTAGAAGTCAGTTTGCACATGGCGTTTGTTGACGCACGAGCTTCAAGACATGAATTCATTACGGTGGAGCATTTACTCGCCGCCTTGTTAGATAACGCAACCGCAGTCGAGGTTTTAAAAGCCTGCGCTGTCAATATTGCTGAGCTGCGTGCGCAACTCAAGAACTTTATTAATGACAACACACCCGTTGTCCCTGGTAACGATGAAGTCGATACGCAGCCAACCTTGGGTTTTCAGCGCGTGATTCAGCGCGCCATCATGCATGTGCAATCCACCTCAAATGGCAAGAAGGAGGTTACTGGCGCCAACGTGCTCGTAGCTATCTTTGGTGAAAAAGATTCGCATGCGGTCTATTTTTTGCAGCAACAAGGTGTGACTCGTCTCGACGTAGTGAACTTTATTAGCCACGGTGTACGCAAAGATCAAGCCGAGAGTGTGAAGCCTGCTGAGGCTGCTCAAGAGACGGAAGATGCATCGTCCGGTGGCAAAGAGAGTCCTTTAGAGCAATACACCCAGAACCTCAATGTTCTAGCTAAGCAAGGCAAGATTGATCCACTGATTGGGCGTGATAGCGAAGTTGAGCGCGTGATTCAGGTGCTTTGCCGTCGCCGCAAAAATAATCCGCTATTGGTGGGTGAGGCTGGCGTGGGCAAGACCGCGATTGCTGAAGGTTTAGCCTGGAGAATTGTGAAGGGTGATGTGCCTGAGATCTTGGCTGATGCCACAGTCTATTCATTAGATATGGGTGCGCTATTGGCGGGTACTAAGTACCGCGGAGATTTTGAGCAACGCTTAAAGAGTGTTTTGAAGTCTTTAAAAGACAGCGAACATGGCGTTTTATTTATTGATGAGATTCATACCTTAATTGGTGCGGGTGCTGCATCAGGCGGCACCTTGGATGCGAGCAATTTATTAAAGCCCGCACTATCGAATGGTCAGCTCAAATGTATCGGCGCAACCACCTTCACTGAGTACCGTGGCATTTTCGAAAAAGATGCCGCCTTGTCGCGTCGATTCCAGAAGGTGGATGTGGTTGAGCCAACTGTAGATCAGACAGTGCAAATCTTGCGTGGTTTGAAATCACGCTTCGAAGAGCATCACGGTGTTAAATACGCCTCCGCCGCTTTGGTAGCTGCGGCTGAACTGTCTTCGCGTTACATCAATGATCGCCATTTGCCTGATAAGGCGATTGATGTGATTGATGAGGCTGGTGCCGCGCAGCGCATTCTGCCGAAGTCTAAGCAGAAGAAAACCATTGGCCGTCCAGAGATTGAAGAGATCGTTGCGAAGATTGCTCGCATACCGCCACAGTCTGTAACTGTGGATGATCGCAGCAAACTACAAACACTAGATCGCGATATTAAGAGTGTGGTGTTTGGTCAAGATCCTGCTATTGAGGCATTAGCGAGCGCTATTAAGATGACTCGCGCTGGTCTTGGCAAGATCGATAGACCAATTGGATCATTCTTGTTCTCTGGCCCAACTGGCGTGGGTAAGACTGAAGTTGCTAAGCAGCTTGCTTATATCTTGGGTATTGAGCTTCTGCGTTTTGATATGTCCGAGTACATGGAGCGTCATGCAGTTAGTCGTTTGATCGGTGCGCCTCCAGGATATGTAGGCTTTGATCAGGGCGGCTTATTGACTGAGGCTGTCAATAAGAAACCGCATTGCGTTCTCTTGCTAGACGAGATTGAAAAGGCTCATCCAGATATTTTCAATATTCTCTTGCAGGTAATGGACCACGGCACTCTTACGGATAATAATGGCCGCAAGACTGACTTCCGTAATGTCATCATCATTATGACTACCAATGCTGGTGCTGAAGCGATGCAGAAGTCTACGATTGGCTTTACCAATGCGCGCGAGTCCGGTGATGAAATGGCCGATATTAAGAAGTTCTTTACGCCAGAGTTCCGCAACCGTTTAGATGCGATTGTTTCCTTCAAGGCACTTGATGAGACCATCATCATGCGTGTAGTGGATAAGTTCTTAATGCAGCTAGAAGAGCAACTTCATGAGAAGAAGGTGGATGCCACATTTAGCCCTGCATTACGTGCGCATTTAGCTAAACATGGCTTTGATCCACTCATGGGTGCAAGACCAATGCAACGCATTATTCAAGATACGGTGCGTAAAGCTTTGGCTGATGAGCTACTTTTCGGAAAATTGGCGCAGGGCGGTCATGTTGACGTTGACATTGATGCTGATGGCAAAGTTCAACTTCAGTTTGATGCCCCAGTGATTCCGGGTAAGAGACCAAAAGCTGATGTAGCTCCTGTTGAGGAGATTTAATAGGAAATAAAAAAACCACCTTCTGAACTGACCCCTAGTAGTTGGACAATTTAATTAGGTTAGCACGAGGGATTGAGTTCGGTATTGCACCGGACTTAATCCCTTTAGTTTTTGTTTGATCCGATCATGGTTGTAGTAATGGATGTATTCCTTTAGTTCTGCTTTAAATGATTCGACATCATCAAACTTCTGTTGGTAGAAGAACTCGGTCTTCATCACTCCAAACCAGTTCTCCATCACGGCGTTATCTAGGCAATTGCCTTTTCTAGACATACTTTGAGTAATACCCTGCTGGTGTAGGGCCTGTTGATAAATCCCCATCTGGTATTGCCAGCCTTGGTCAGAGTGCAATACGGGCCTGTCTTCATACTTGAGTCGTTTGAAGGCACTCTTGAGCATCTGCATCACCGAGCTAATCTGCGGGCGATCCGCAATCTCATAGGAGACGATCTCTTGGTTGTATAAATCTAAGATGGGCGAGAGATAAACCTTCTCGCCTTTGATATTGAACTCGGTCACATCGGTCACCCACTTTTGGTTGGGTTTGCTAGCTACAAAGTGGCGCTCCAGTAGGTTGGGCGCTACCTTACCGACAGATCCCTTATAAGACTGGTATCGCTTAGGGCGCACGGTGGATTTGAGCCCAAGTTGTCCCATGAGCTTTTGTACAGTCTTGTGGTTTAAGTATTGATGTTGATTGCGTAGCTCTAGTAGTACTCGCCGGTAGCCATAACGACCCTTGTGGCGATGGTAGATTGCGCTAATTTGAGTCTTAGCATCCAGATAGGGATCGAGCTCATGATGACTACTGGCTGCTCGCCAGTAGTAATACACGCTTTTAGCCATCTTGGCGATCAGCAGTAAGTCTAATAAACGGTAATGCGGCCTTAGCTCAGTAATTACTTGGGCTTGTTCTCTTTTACAGCTTTGCTCTGAGCTAAG
>NZ_JACVOQ010000009.1 GCF_018882325.1 Polynucleobacter sp. 78F-HAINBA
ACCCGTTTTTGACCGCCTGACTTTAAAAACTCCTTAACTACCTTTAGTTTGAACTGCTTGTTGTACTTGCTCATAAAACAAAACCCCCTTGGTTGGACATAGCGTCCAACTTTTGGGGGTCAGTTCACATGTGCGGGATTTTTTATTGCCAGGAATTTGAATACATTACACAATCTTTGTCCAAGCAGTCTTGCCGGCATACTTTTTAATCGCCGCCTCATCAAACTCAAAACCTAGTCCTGGAGTTTTGTGCAGAATCAAGTCGCCATTCTTAAAAGTAAGTTGCTTGTTAATTAATCTGCGGAAATTCAAGACCTGATCATCCAAGAAAAATTCTACGAAGCGAGCATTTGGCGTTGCTGCCACCAAGGGCGCATGCAAATCATGCATCCAGTGTGGGCAAACAATCACGCCCTTTAAATCGGCGTAAGCAGAAATACGACGCCACTCAGTGATACCACCACACACAGCTGCATCAGACTGCAAAATCGCTGCCCCACCAGCATCGATGAGCTCCCGGAAACGCCAGCGCCCCGCTTCCATCTCTCCGGTAGCCACATTAATCTTGGTTTGACGTGCCAGCGCCGCATGCAGATCAATGGCATCAGGCGAAAATGGCTCTTCAATCCAATAAGGGTTGTAAGCCTCAAAACGACGAATGTACTCCAGGGCGGTCGGCAGATCACGCCAAGCGTTATTAGCATCCAAGGTCAGTAAAACATCGTCACCAACGGCCTTACGGGCAGCCTTAACGCGTGCCTCCTCCTCTCTTGGGGAAAGGCGACCTACTTTCATTTTGACGGCCTTAAAGCCCTGTTTAACGTAGGACTCCATCTCCTTGCCCAACTTGGCAGGAGTTTTACCATCTAGATAGTAGCCACCACTGGCATAAGCCGGGACGCGGTCGTCTACGACTGATCCTAAATAATGGTGAAGGGGCAATTTTGCGGCACGGGCATTTAAATCCCAGAGCGCCGTGTCCAAAATCGAGATACCGCGCATCACTGCACCGGCGCGCCCTTGCAAAATGGACTCGTTATACATATCCATCCACAGACCTTCACTGCGATGGCTATTTTGACCAATCAGTTTTGGGGCCAGTAGTTGCTCTACTGCAATCTTGGCAATATCACCGCCTGCACTGCCGACATAGCAAAAGCCAATGCCCTCATTACCATCCTTACCGCGCACCTTGACTAGACAATAGTGGCGCTCTGAAACCGTTCGAGTGGAAAAGGAGGTGACCTTATCTAGAGGCACCGCTACAGCAGCAACTGATACTGACTCAATGATGGGCATGGGAGCTCCTATATTCAAAAAATTATTGTAGCCACAATTAAGAATGTATGACGACTTCCAAATAGGGAATAATGGGTCGCTTAGGAAGTAGCTTCATCTACGATTATTTGGAGGCATTATGAGCAAAGTTGTTGTCATGGGTACTGGGACTATGGGAGTAGGCATCGCAGCTAGCTTTCTGGCCTATGGCGCCGAAACAATTTTGCTAGGCAGGGACTGCAATAAGGCAGAGCTCAACCTTTCTAAGGTAGAGCTCTGCGCTGACACCATCAATCCCTCATGGCGAGATACTGGCGCCCAACTCATTGCAGGCAGAATCGCAGATTGGTCTGATTGGCAAAATACCGATCTCCTTATTGAAACCATTTCTGAGCGTCTTGATCTCAAAAAGGCTCTTTTTAGAGAGCTTGATCAGCGCGTGCCACCCAGCATTCCAATTGGCAGCAACAGCTCGGGCTTTCCTATTAGCGATATTACGCAAGGCCTAGCAACAAGCCATCGCATGTTTAATACCCATTACTTTATGCCCGCCCATATCGTTCCTTTGGTAGAGGTAGTGTTGGGTGAAAAATCTGATCCACAGATGGCTGAAGAGATTTGTAATCTCTATCGTAGCCATGGCAAAAAACCAGTCTTGGTCAAGCGAGATATTCCAGGGTTTTTAGCCAACCGAATTCAGCATGCCCTAATGCGTGAAGCGCTTTCTTTGGTGCAAGAAGGAATCGCTTCACCAGATGATGTTGATACTGCAGTGCGCTATAGCTTTGGCTTTCGTTATGCTGCAGTTGGCCCCATGACTCAAAAAGAAATCTCTGGCTGGGAAGGTATGGCACTAGCTGCGGAGGTCATCTACCCCTCCCTCTCGAATATCCAAGCACCCCCCGCTTGCGTTATGAATCTGGTCAAGTCTGGAAAAACAGGTATGGCTAAAGGCGCAGGTTTTAGAGAGTGGTCTCCAGAGGAGGGAGCTCAAATGAAGCAGATATATGAAGAACGACTCAAGGCGGCCTTCGAAGTACTAAAAATAGCACCTGAAGTAAATTAAATCGATATTGTTGCAACACAGCACAGCCCAAATTACCCGGATCTTTCGTAACAATATTGGATAATTGCCGGGTGAAGAAAAATGTCTGTGCGCGCCCCCTCTTGTTAAAAGGGGCAATTAACGTAATTGGATTCGCCCTAGCTGGCCTCATTCCACTACCAGGGATAGAGCTCGTCTCCAGCGCATTAGCGCAAACTACAAACCAAACTAGCAAGGTCAGCAAGGCTCCGCAAGTTAAACAAAAGATCGTCGTACAAAGCAACAAGCAAGCTGGACTTAAAGTCAAATCAGGCTCGCTAGATCAATCCTCTAAAAGCATGAGCTTAAATCCAGAATTATTTAAACGGATTGAGGGCCAGTACAGCAATGATGTTGGCTCGAATTTAGATTACCGCGTCCAACGTGGCTGCCTACGTCGCAGCTTTAATGAGGACAATCTCCCGGCCAACTTAGGTCTCAGCGATAACAACTTCAATGATTTCTTCCGATCCCAAACCAAAGGCTTTTTTGACCGAATGCGTGGTAATTGCATCCCTTATGCATTAGCTCTTGGAAGTCGAAACCGTTTTGACTCACTCAGCATCATGAACGGCCCCATACAAGACGCCAAGACGGAAATTTGGACCTTTACCCCTTCAGCAGCAGGCAGCTTCTTAATTCAACAGGACTACCTAAAAGACGAGTCGAAGCGTTTTACTGAAATTCAACTACCATTACGTGACGTTTTATACGACCCCAAAAAAGTAGGCGATAAATTGCCAGTGGAGCTCATTTGGGATTTGAACTCTGTCATTAAACAGATCTATCCCGAAGATAGCAGCGCATTAGAAAATACCAACAGCATTGTTCGCTTGATTGTGGACTTTGGTGATAAAGAGCGTTGGGCGCAAATATGGGCAGCTGAAATTATTGATCCAGTTTCAGGCGAAGTATTTTCTAGCGCATTTTGGGTGGAAAGAAGTGATATTCCAGGCGCCTTTTATGCTGCTAGTGGCGAGTCCATCGAGCGCACCTTCTGGACCAATCCCTTAAGTTATCGACGCATCTCGAGGGGCGTTGGAAGCGTGAGAGCATCTAGTAAAAAAGTTGCCCCATCTAAGAATGCCAATGCGACAGCGGCAGCACCAAAGCAACGATATCGAACCCACATGGGGATTGATTACTCAGCACCGATTGGGACGCCAATCTTTAGCGTAGCAACCGGCAAGGTAGTGCATTTGGGCTATAGCGGCGCCTTTGGCAATCTCATTATCCTTGAGCACCCCGGAAACTATCGCACCTACTATGCTCATTTAAGCAACTACAACACCGAGCTAGAAGTTGGGAATGAAGTGCGACGTGGTTTGGAGATCGGCTATGTTGGGTCAACCGGACGCTCTACCGGCCCTCACCTTCACTTTGAATTAAGGAAAGATGGTATCTACGTTGATCCATATGGCGCTAAAACAGAGTTAGATTTATGGAATATGCGCGATAGCGATAGCGGCTTACTCACCAGAGAAATTCTCTTACTGGGCACGCCCCCCAAGAATTAAGAAGCGCTTAATCACTGCAGCAATATTAAAGGGGCCTAATTGAGCTGACCCACAAAAGTTGGGCAGTTCAATTAGGCCCCTTTAATGTTTACGGCGTCGTGTATCAACCAAGAACTAATACTGGCAACTTAGCATGCACAATCACTTCATGCGTTTCGCTGCCCAATAAAACACTCTTAATGCCAGTGCGCTTATGTGAAGCCATCACGATCACATCCGCCTTGGCTTTCTTGGCGCCTTCCAAAATACCCTCAGATAAATTGCTATCTGCGATATGCAAGGCATTGACCTTAATGCCAGTACCTAATGCAACAGTTGCTTTTTTAAAGATATCCATAGCGAATGCCTCGCATACCTTCTTATGATCTTTTTGAGAAATGCCATAGCCCATCGTGCTATCGGAATAGACCATCGGCGGCATTGGATCGGAAACATAAACCAATGTCACAGCGGCTTTATCAGCTTTAGCAAGCGCGGCAACCTTTTTTAAGGACTTTTTACTTACATCTGAACCATCAACCGGTACTAATAAGTGCTTGAACATATCGACTCCTGTTAAATTAAACCCTAATGACTTTCATTCCATCATAATCCTTATTATTCATCTGTAAAAGCATGAAAGGGGCACTGAATTGCTCAAGTATTTAGCGGTCTATTTTTCATTTTTACTGTCATTAGTCGTCATTGATTTGATTTGGCTGCTCGGCATCGCCAAGAATCTCTACCGCGACGACATGGGCTCGCTCATGGCCAGCGAACCCAAATTGCTGGCTGGCCTCGGTTTTTATCTTCTATATGCGCTTGGTGCATCCATTTTTGTCATACTCCCAGCCATCTCTAGGCAGTCCTGGATATATGCAGTGCAATATGGCGCCCTATTTGGCTTCTTTTGTTACATGACTTACGACCTCACTAACTTAGCAGTAATTCGTGACTTTCCCATTCGATTGGCATTTATCGATATCGCTTGGGGATCTGCAGTAACAGCACTTTCCACAACTATTGCCTACTGGGTTGGTAGTCGCATAGCCTGAAGCCTTTTTACTAATGAATCTCTTTCACCCGAAACTACTCGATTCTTTTAAAGGCTATAACGGAGCCCTGCTCAGCAAAGATATTTTGGCGGGTATTACGGTTGGCGTAGTTGCACTGCCATTGGCAATGGCATTTGCGATTGCCAGCGGACTTAAGCCTGAAGCGGGCCTCTTTACAGCCATCATTGCTGGTGGTCTGATTTCAATACTAGGCGGTAGTCGCGTTCAAATTGGCGGGCCAGCTGGCGCCTTCATTGTGATTGTGTACGGCATTGTTGAGCACTATGGCGTTGCCAATTTACTCTTAGCGACCGCGATGTCTGGAGTATTTTTATTTCTGATGGGGCTCTTTCGGCTGGGCACTTTAATTCGCTTTATTCCAGTTGCCGTCATTATTGGATTTACCAATGGAATCGCCGTATTAATTGGCCTATCGCAAGTGAAAGAATTTTTTGGCTTGCAAATTACGAAGATGCCTGCTGAATTTTTTCAGGCAATTCAGACTTTATATGCAGCAGCCGATACAGTGAATCCAATTGCCCTCATGCTATCGATGGGTAGTCTGGCGCTGTTAATTTCTTGGCGGGCATTTCAAAAGCATCTCGGCTACCTAAGCCATATTCCAGGAACAGTCATTGCAATGGCTGTAGCTACCATAGTTACCGGCATATTTAATCTTCCCGTGGATACGATAGGTAGTCGCTTTGGAGGCATTCCCTCCGGACTACCCAGCTTTGAATGGATTCCCATTAGCTGGAGCACTGCACAGTTTGTGATTGCACCAGCAATTACTCTCGCCCTGCTTGGTGCGATTGAATCGCTACTATGCGCACGGATTGCCGATGGACTCATCCACGATCGCCATGAGTCGAATCAAGAGCTCATGGCTCAAGGTATCGCCAATGTAGTTAGTCCATTTTTTGGCGGCATGCCAGCAACAGGAACCATTGCAAGAACAGTCACCAATATACAAAGTGGTGCAAGCACTCCGATTGCTGGGATCGTTCACTCAATCACATTACTCGTGATTATTTTGTTTGGTGCTCCACTCGCTAAAGATATCCCTTTGGCCAGCTTAGCTGCCATCCTAATGTTTGTTGCTTGGAATATGGGTGAGTGGAGAAAATTTGCTGACCTAAAACAATTTCGTCTACCGTATCGCTTGACCATGTTGAGCGTCTTTTTTCTGACGATCATTTTGGATCTCACCGTTGCAATCCAAGTAGGCCTGCTGCTAGCATTTATTACCTTCATCTATCGCATCTCTAGCTTATCTCGATATGAATCGGCAAGTGCAGTTGATTTTCCAGAACTGCAGCAGTTCCAAGGAAGTATTTCCGTCTTCAGAATCTATGGCGCCATCTTTTTTGGTGCTGTAAAAATTCTGGAGAACATTGAAAATGAATTGCCTTCAAAAGTATTGGTACTTGATTTGAAGAACGTCATCTACATCGATGTTTCTGGAATGGATGCCCTGCTTGAGCTTGAAGAGGTTTGCAAAAATCGGGGTGTCAGACTCCTAATTTGCGGGCTGGTACATCAGCCATATGAAATGGCAGTGCGCGGAGGTCTCTTTGAGCGACTGTCTGATGACGGCATCTACCCAGACTTACAACATGGCATTGCCGCGGCAATTAGTCAGTCACATTAACTGATACAGAAACCACCTTTTAGCAAAGCTTCCGGCAAATACCAAGCCCGATAAAGGCCAAATATTCCTGCAGATATCAAAAGGCCAGCAGCGATATACCTCACCCAAATATATTGACCGAACTGCGTCAAGGCTGCTGAAAATTTAGAGATCAGCAAGAGGTTAGGTAAAGTGCCCAAGCCAAATGCCAGCATCATCGCTGCTCCGGTGAATACATCCCCCGATAAAAATGCGAGGGGTAAAACGCTATAAACCAAACCACAGGGAACCAAGCCCCACACCATTCCACTGAACCAACGGGATGAACGACCCGTAAAGCTTCCTAAGTATTTGGCCCAATAACTCGCCATCCGCGCACCCAGCCACTTTCCGACCAATAAGGGATTATTGGACCTCTGGCGCAAAAGACGTACTCCCATCAGCAATAAAACTAAAGACGTAAAAGCAAATAGGGGGCGCTGAATCGGCACTACGTTTTGCTGCCAAAGAATAGCTCCAGCCCAAGCAGCGAGAGCACCTAGGAGAACATAGGTCGTCAAGCGTCCTAAGTGCATAATTAGTTGAAGATAAAACAACTCAGACTTAGTCTGCAAGGGGGCGTAAGAAGCCGACGGGGCACTGCCCTGACGTTCAATTGCCGCCGCAATACCGCCACACATTAGGGCGCAGTGCCACCCACTAACTAGAGCGCCCAAGAATACGGCTAACAAAAGACTGGTAGTCAGCATTTAAGCATCCAGCCCTGCGGGGAAATATTAAAATTGCGCATTATCCGAGTAGAATAAACTCATCTGACATCTTGATCCAATATGAATTACACCAGCTCTGATGCCCCAAGTAGCAAATGCTCAGTATGCGTACTGGGTCAATTCTGCTTGCCAGTAGGGATCAGCTCAAGTGATATTGCCAAGATTGATACCCTCGTAAAAGAGCGGGTCCACTTACAAAAAGGTGAAAGCCTCTACCGTCATGGCGACCCACTTTCTGCGGTGTACAGCGTACGCTTTGGCACCCTAAAGACCGAGTACGGCCTCGAGGACGGACGTCAACAAGTGATTGGCTTTCATCTTCCAGGGGAAATCTTAGGTCTTGATGGCATCGGTGAAGGCAGCTACCAATCCGAGGCAATTGCCCTTGAAGAGAGTGAAGTCTGCATTATTCGCTACGAAGCATTTGAGGATTTGGCGCGCCAAATTCCAGTTCTACAAAAGCAGTTCCACCGCATTCTGAGCAGAGAACTCACACAAGACCAACGTCACCTGCTCTCATTGGGTAGCTTGCGCGCAGAAGAGCGTTTAGCGGCCTTCCTGCTGAATCTATCCCAACGCCTAGCTGCGCGTGGTTATCAAAACAATGAATTTGATTTACGCATGAGTCGCGTGGAAATTGGTAGTTACTTAGGCATTCAGATTGAAACTGTGAGCCGCATGCTGTCCCGCTTTGCTGAATCAGGACTAATTCAGATTAAACAGCGTCATATCAAGCTAATTGACATGGACGGACTTTATGAATTAGCCAGCATCCCTAACCCAGACCGCGCCGTTCAAATCAAACCAATCAACGCTTAAGCAAGACTGCTTTAAATCAAGCCGCGATCAGGGGCTTTGTCACCGTCCGCATCAATACCCGGCAGAATGTAGGCAGTCAAAGCACTCGAGAACGAGCAAAAAATCCAAATGACAAAAAATCCAATGGTGTAGATGCCTTCATCGGAAATATTTGGATGATAGCCAAAAAACAATAGCTCAGCAGGATGCACGATGCTAAAGAGCAAGCCTTCAGCCAGAATAGACACCAAAAACGATGGCCACATAATCCAAATGAATAAGCGGTACTTCATTTGCGATCCTGCTCTACCTTGAGCTGCTCAACTTTAAGTCCACGCTTCACGACGCCATCGCGAACCGGCTTATCCGAATATAGATTAACGGCCAAATAAATAGTAATTACACAACCAATGGCAGCAACTGCTGGGCCACTAATTAATAGCCATGGCCAAAGCTGCTTAAACCAGGGCTTATTTGTTTCGTGTTGTGACATATTCATCCTCTCCATCTTTCGCTACACAGCTTAGCGGGGAACAATAAAGCTTGATTTTTCATCGCGGGTTCTGGTGATCAATTCATTACCAGATATCTCATGGCCAATCACATCAAAATGAATCGGGTAATTACCAGGTTCATGCGCGCCTACGGTAGTGCTTACTTTAACCGGAATCAATAGATTACTGGCTGGACCTACTTCAATCTCTGTAACAACCTGTCCTTGTGAATTTAGGATTTTTAGGTCGTCTAAGCCCGTTGCTTTTACTTGAACATTCATATTATTTTCAGAAGCATTCATGATCTGAATACGATAGATGTTCTCGATACGCACACCATCTACCTCACGAGCCAATGCGCCACGATCTCGCATCACATCGACCCGCAATGGATTTCTGGTTACCAAAGAAATCAGGAAGGCACTTGTGAGAACCGTAATGAAAGCCATGTAAATCAAAACACGAGGTCGCAAGATATGGCGAATCGCGCTTTGATTGGTTTCTTTATCCTCAATGGCTCGCTCAGTCGTATACCGAATCAATCCTTTTGGATAATCCACCTTCTCCATAACCTGATCACAAGCGTCAATACACGCTCCGCAACCAATACACATGTATTGGAGGCCATCACGAATATCAATACCAGTTGGGCAAACTTGCACGCAAATACTGCAATCCACGCAATCGCCTAAACCTAACGTGGCATGATCAGCCGACTTGCTACGGCTACCACGTGGCTCGCCACGGACCTTATCGTAGGTAACCAGGAAAGTATCTTTATCGACCATCACGCTCTGGAAGCGAGCGTATGGACACATGTATTTGCAAACCTGCTCACGCATAAATCCTGCATTACCCCAGGTTGCGAAGCTATAGAAACACAACCAGAAGGTTTGCCATGGGCCGAGTGATAAATGCAGAATAGCTGCACTTAGAGTTTCAATTGGCGTGAAATAACCAATGAAAGTAAAGCCAGTCCAGAAGGCAATTAAGAGCCAAAGGAAATGCTTGGTGATTTTGAGGCGCCACTTACGAACACTCCAAGGCCACTCTTCCCCGTCCAAACGAATACGCGCGAATCGGTCACCCTCGACCTTACGCTCAATCCACATAAAGATTTCGGTGTAGACAGTTTGAGGACAGGCATAACCACAAAATAATCGGCCAGCAATAGCCGTAAAGAGGAACAACGCAAGTGCGGAAAGGATTAACAGGAGCGTGAGATAAATCACATCCTGTGGCCATAACACTACGCCAAAGATATAAAACTTACGCTGTATTAAGTCAAAGAGAACCGCTTGTCGGCCATTCCAACTAACCCATGGCAGGCCGTAAAATAATAATTGAGTGGCGATAACCAAAATGATGCGCCAGCGAGCAAAAATGCCGCTTACTGAACGCGGGTAAATCTTACGACGAATCTCATAGAGAGATTCGTCGATTACCTCTATCGGAATAACCTTACCTACAGAAGATTTATCTGACACTATTACTTAGCCTGCGCTGGTTTATTGTTTGATAAACCCCAAACATAAGCCGTCAAGAGATGAATCTTCTCAGGACTCAATACCTTATCTTGAGATGGCATCATCGCCATGCGGCCTTTAGTGACAGTTTCAATAATAGTTGCCTCTGAACCACCATACAACCAAGTCTTATCTGTCAAGTTAGGTGCGCCTAGAGCAATATTACCTTTGCCATCCGCGCCATGACATGCTGCGCAATTGGATTTAAATACTTCTGCGCCGCGCGCTGCCTTCAAATCATCCGCCGGTAAGCCAGAGAGGCTGCGTACATAGTTAGCAACATCAATAATTTGCTTGCTATCAAGCTGTGGGAACGGAGGCATCACACCAGCACGCCCATTAATCAATGTTGTCTTGATGTTTTCTGGAGAACCACCATAGAGCCAGTCACCATCAGTTAAATTTGGAAAGCCTTTAGAGCCGCCCGCATCTGAACCATGGCACTGAGCGCAAGAGTTCAAGAACAAACGTTGACCCATTTCACGCGCTTTTGGATCTGCAGCAACCTGCTCAATATCCATCTTTACGTACTTAGCGTACACAGGCTTTAACTCATCATTCGCTTCAGTCATGGAGCTCATCAATGCACCATCAGTGGTGTAACCCATCACACCAGGAAATGATCCTAAACCCGGGAACAAAACTAAATACACCAATGCAAATACACAAAATATCAGGTACATCCAAGCCCACCAACGTGGCAATGGATTATTTAGCTCTCGTAAGTTTCCATCCCATACGTGACCCGTATCAGCAACCGCACCATCAGGCGTATGAATTACTTTAGCTTTGCGCTGAGAAGCCAGCAACCAGACGCACCAAAAGATTCCGACCAATGCCACTAAAGCGACATAAATACTCCAACCACCATTAAAAAAGTCACTCATGATTTGTCCTTACTAAATTCATCCGGTAGATCAAATGGTAGTTCAGCAGATTCTTCATTTGCTTCCCTCCTACCTGGAGACCACGCCCACCAAACAATCCCAACAAAAACGACAAGTCCGATTACTGTTGAAAAGGCGGAGAGATAGGCTGTGATCTGTTCCATTTGATTTATGTAGTCTTTTAAATTAATAACCCTGGTGCTTATTTCGCTACAACTTCATCAACAATGATGTAGCGACGATTGACACCCAAACCTTGAAGATAGGCAATTAGCGCATCCTCTTCGGTCTTACCTTCCAACTCTTTAGGCGCCTCTGCAATCATTTCGTCGGTATAAGGGATACCTAAACGACGCATCGCAACCATATGAGACTGAATCGAGGAAGCATCGGCAGCATTCTTTTGCAACCAAGGATATCCAGGCATATTGGACTCAGGAACCACATCACGCGGATTGCGGAGGTGGATGCGATGCCAATCATCAGAATAGCGAGCACCAACACGAGCTAAATCAGGGCCAGTGCGTTTACTACCCCACAAAAATGGATGATCATATACAGACTCGCCAGCCAAAGAGTAGGGGCCATAACGCTCTACTTCTGAGCGTAATGTGCGAATCTGTTGTGAGTGGCAACCAACGCAACCTTCACGTTGATATACGTCGCGCCCAACCAATCGCAACGCTGTATAAGGCGCCACACCAGGACTAGGCTCTGTTGTTGTGTGCTGAAAGAACAGCGGAACAATTTGCACCAAACCAGCAATGGAGACCACCACGATGGTGGCAATAATTAACCAACCAACGTTCTTCTCAAGTGTTCCATGGGAAAAGAATTTATTTTCATTTGACATTTTTCTTCTCCTCTTAGTGTTCAGCCACGGCCAATGGAATTGGCGCGTTAACGAAAGTTTTACCTTGAACAGTCTTGAAGACGTTGTACGCCATCAAGAACATGCCACTGAGGTAGCAGAGGCCACCCAATAAACGGATTACATAGAACGGGAATGTTGCCTTTACAGATTCAACGAAGCTGTAAGTGAGGGTTCCATCCGGCTCAAATGCCCTCCACATTAAACCTTGCATTACTCCAGCAATCCACATTGCAGCGATATAAAGAACAACGCCAATTGTTGCAATCCAAAAATGCAACTCAATCCAACGGACGCTATACATTTCTTTCTGACCCACTAAACGTGGGATCAGGTAATAGAGTGAACCAATCGTAATCATGGCAACCCAACCAAGAGCGCCTGAGTGAACGTGACCAATAGTCCAGTCTGTATAGTGTGACAAGCTATTTACAGTCTTAATAGACATCATTGAGCCTTCAAACGTAGACATACCGTAGAAAGACAATGCCACCACTAAGAATTTGAGAATTGGATCTTGGCGTAATTTGTACCAAGCGCCAGATAAAGTCATGATACCGTTGATCATGCCACCCCATGATGGAGCCAACAAAATCAATGAGAAAACAGTGCCTAGTGACTGAGTCCAGTCAGGCAATGAAGTATGTTGCAAGTGGTGAGGACCTGCCCACATATAGGTAAAGTTCAAGGCCCAGAAGTGAACAATCGACAGACGATATGAATAAATCGGGCGATCAGCCTGCTTTGGAATGAAGTAGTACATCATGCCCAAGAAGCTGGTAGTCAAGAAGAAGCCAACCGCATTGTGACCATACCACCACTGAACCATCGCATCTTGTACGCCTGCATAAGCAGAATAAGACTTCCACATCGTTGCCGGCATCTCTAAATTATTAAAGATATGCAGAATGGCAATGGTAAGAATGTACGCGCCAAAGAACCAGTTAGAAACATAAATATGCTTCGTTTTGCGTTTCATGATGGTGCCAAAAAATACTACTGCATAGGCAACCCAAACCAAAGTAATGAGGATATCAATTGGCCACTCAAGTTCTGCGTACTCTTTTGAAGTTGAAAAGCCGAGAGGCAAAGTAACAGCAGCTAATACGATTACTAATTGCCAACCCCAAAAGGTAAATGCAGCTAGCTTGTCACAAAAGAGTCGAGCCTGACTCGTGCGCTGTACAACATAATAAGAAGTCGCAAACAATGCCGATCCACCGAAGGCAAAAATCACTGCATTGGTATGCAAGGGACGTAAGCGACCGTAACTCAACCATGGAATATTAAAAGTGATATCAGGCCAAATGAGCTGCGCAGCGAGGATAACCCCCACGAGCATGCCCACAATTCCCCAAAGTACCGTAACGATGGCAAATTGGCTGACAACCTTGTAATTGAAGGTATCTTGATTGTTCCCCACGGTAAGTCCCATGGTTTCTCCTTTTTTTGTGACCAAACAGCGACATAATCCAAATAGACTGGGACTATTATCAAAGTAAGCCTAAGAAGGTGTTTTGATCTATGTCAAAAAGGATGCGTGCATTTATGCTTATTACAACTCTGCTTTTTTGAGTGTATTAGCTAACTATTTAAAAAATATAGCTATTTTTGATAGTGTTCACTAACATCTTTAGACTGAGGTGTATCATCATCCATCAAAATGGCCTCACCAGGACCCTCTAAATCGTCAAACTGCCCCGCCTTCACTGACCAATAGAAAATCCAGGCCAAAAGTCCAATTAATAGCAAAGAAATGGGGATTAAGAGAAAAAGGCTTTCCATACCTCTAGTCTAGGCCTTTCTGAGACGCCAGGCATTCAATGTAACCGCCAAGGAGGAAAGTGACATGCCGATACCTGCAACCCAGGGGTTGACCCAGCCCATCATGGCGGCTGGAATCGCCAGCAAGTTGTAAACCAAGGCCCAGATCAAGTTTTCTTTAATAATCAGCTGGGTTTTATCAGCCAGCAACAAAGATTTGGCCAAGGGGGCCAAAGAGCTTGCCGTCAAAATCGCATCTGCGCCTGCTGTAGCAAGTGGCGCACCCGCACCAACAGCAATAGAGACATCAGCCCTAGCCAACAAAGGAGCATCGTTAATGCCGTCACCAATTGCCCAAACAAAACGGCCTTCATTTTGCAGGCCCTCAATGTAATGATATTTTTCCTCTGGAGAACAAGCCCCTTTGAAATTATCAATGCCAACTTGATGTGCCCACCACGCCACTGTAGCTGGGTCATCCCCAGAAACTAAATGCACAGTAATCTTGCGAGATTTTGCAGCAGCTAATAGTTTTTCAAGACCCGGCCTTGGCGTATCGAGAAATAGAAAGCTCGCAATTAATCCTGTGTCATCCGCCAAGTGGACTTGACCATACTGCCCTTCTTGCGCAATCTGTTGAGCGCCCACCCAAGCGGCGCTTCCCAATCGATAGACCCCCGAGCTAAGCCCTTTACCCAACTGATTGATGATTGGTTCGGGCAAGCTGAACAAGGGGCAATTTTCAGCATCTGCAGCGCGCAATAAAGAAAGTGCAAGAGGATGTTTTTGACCTCCCTCCATTGACGCAGCTAAGCTGAGAACATCTGTTCTCGAAAACTCTGGACGAGCAATCAGAATTTCTTTTAATTCTGGTTGACCCATAGTGAGCGTGCCAGTTTTATCGAGCACCAAGTCAGTAGATTTGACCAAACCTTCGAGTACGTGACCACGCACAATTAACAAGCCCAGTTTTGTGACAGCGCCTTGGGCTGCAGCCATCGCCGTTGGTACTGCAAGAGATAAAGCACAGGGACAACTAGCCACTAGTACAGAAACTAATACTGTCCAAGCTCTGCTAGGGTCGACGTACCACCAAATCGCCGAAGACAGAAAAGCAGCGATCAATAAAAAGCCGACAAAATATCCAGCCCACTTTTCTGCGAGACTTACCATCAAAGGCTTGGCCTGCAATGCCTGATCCAATAGCGAGGCAATACCTGCAATGCGGGTGGATTGCCCTACTGCATCGATTCTCATGAGCAGGGGATTCAAAATATTATGAGTGCCCGCATAAACGCGATCACCAATCCTCTTATCAATCGGCTTGGATTCACCTGTCAGCAGCGACTCATCTAGAGCGCTCTCATACTCGATCAAAATGCCATCAGCCGGAACAACATCTCCTGGTGAAATACGTAGAACCTCGCCAGGGTTGCAATTAATTACAGGAACAATTTCCACCTGCTGAGATGCGGGATAGTTTGGCACCCTCTCACAAGTGGCTGGCAACTGTTTTGCCAAAGCCTCTGCTCCACCCTGCGCATCTTGACGCGCCAATAACTCTACATAGCGAGCAGCCAAAATAAAGGCAACAAACATTGTGATTGAATCAAAGTATCCCTGCCCTGAACCAGTCGCGAGATTCACCGTACCAGCAGAGAATGCTAGAGCTAAAGCCAAGGCAATCGGAACGTCCATGCCCAACATATGCGTCTGACGAAATGATGCAATGCTGCGCCAGGCGGCCTGAAAAATAGGAGCAGCCGAATAGACCATCACCGGAACAGTGAGGGCCCAACTGGTCCAGCCTAATAAAAGATCATATTCGGCAGTGATGTCACTATCGCCGACGTAAGTTGGCCATGCATACATCATGACTTGCATCATGCCTAGCAGTGCAACTCCAAGCCGCGTGAGCAATTGACGGCGTTCTTTTTTGGACTTTTCAATTGAAAGGGAAGGCTCAAAAGGCCAAGCCTCATAACCAATGCGCTCCACCTCAAATAGCAAACGGGCTAAGCTAGTTTGCTCAGGTGAAAATTCTGCCTTTACTTTTTGGCTCACATAATTAATCTGCACATCCTTCACGCCCGGGATGCGTCGCAAATGCTGCTCACACAACCAGACACAAGCAGCACATCGAATCTTCTCGAGTCTTAAGGTTGTCTCTAGATTCCCCTCCTCACCACTGGATCGGGTGTAGCGACCAAGCAAAGAGGGGTCATCATAGGGAGCAAGGCTATCGGGAATTTCATTTGAGGCAAGGTAAGCTGCAGGCTTATCACTTGACTGGGCACGGCGTGCATAAAAGACCTCAAGCCCTTCGCCGTGAATGGTTTGTGCAATAGCCATACAACCAGCACAACAGAATTTTCTATTAATACCACTCAGCTCAAGCTCATATGAGTCACCCGGAAGAATGAAACTCCCACAGTGATAACAGCTATTGCTTGGCAAACTAGAGTTCATGAATAAATCATTAATTACGGGTTAGAGACTTGCTGACCCAACCATTACGTCGCTCGTAAAGAACAAACAGTACGCCCCAGACTACAACAGCGGCATAAGCACAAACCCAAGATATTTGCGAGGCGCGTGACCCAGTTAAATCGAGAACAAAACCAAAAATAGCTGGGCCCAGTAAGCCGCCTCCAAAACCCATTAAGGAGTGAAGACCCATTGCAGCACCTTTAATGTTTTCTTGGGCGCTCACCACCAAACCAGCTGTCAGAGTAGCAGAATCAGCCATGATAAAAATAGTGTGCCCTACTGCCAAAGCAACAATCAACCACCAAGATTGTCCGGTTGAAGAAGCCAGCGCCACTCCACATGCTGCGCTAGATAGCATGACAAAGAAAATCCATTTTTGACGCCCTATTCTTAAAGCAATCTCATTTCCAATGATGGATGCCGGAACGCCAAAAAAATTAATCACGCCAGCAAGGGTGGTGGCAGTCAACAGAAAAGGGTCGCCCGTCACGATTGCACAGAAACCAAAAAAAGCTACTATCCAACTACGAGAAGCAAACAACTCTATTGAGTGCACGGTGTAACCAAAAATAAAACCTGAAGCTGTTTTATCTTGCAAGACTAAGCGCCACTTATCAACTGGAAAAATATCGTGCAATCGAATCCGAATTGGGCCATGCCATTTTTCATGAGTGAGCGCGGGAATAAATAGAAGCACAATCATCAAAGCAGTGAATGGTCCTAAGGCAATGATTCCGAAAACATAGCGCCAACCTAAACCATCCAAGATCCAACCTGAGCAGAGGTAAGAGAAGCCGGTACCAATACCAAAAAAAGCCGTATAGAAGGCAATGTGGCGACTCAATTCACCTGTCTTAATGCGATCCGATAGAATTTTTAAGCCGGGCATATAAGTGCCAGCCAAACCAGCGCCATTTAGAGCCATAAAGATCAAGGCGGTCCAGAAGTTATAGGCAAAAAGACCCATACCTAGTAAGCCACAAGTCGCGGAAAGGCCACCTATAAGATAAACTTTTTTTGCATCAACGCGATCTGTGAGTGCCGTTGCTAATGGGACCATCAGCATATAACCAAAGAAGAAGGCGCTGGCAATTAAGCCTGATTGCAAGTTACTGAGATGCCACTCTTCCTGCAGGGTTGTCAGAACTACAGCGTAACAAGCAAAACCTAGCAGCGCACAAGTTTGCGCCATGAGCATAAAAGGTGTGTAGCCGGTAGGTTTAAAACGCATAAGGATTTACTGCTGACTACGATTAGGTGAATCCTGAAATCCATTTGAGCGGAAAGTCAGCACCAGAGTATCCCTAAAACCGTGAGGCCCTAAAGGCTGAATGGGGGTGGATTCATGAATCATTCTTTCATCATTCATGAGCAATAAAGACCAAGGCTCAGTGAGCGTAAACCGCAAACCAGCCGACCCACCCGCATCAAAAATACGAGTTTCCCCACCTTTGATGCCGACTCGATTAAGTAAAAATACAGCTACAAAATCTACGCCATCGCGATGCGCTCCCTCAGGAGTTGGTCGCCCAATTCCATCGGTTGTATCAATCCTAAATTGGTGCGCCTCAACAAACCAGGTATTGACTTGCTTGACACCATTGAGAACGTGGGCCAACCCCAGTAAAAGCGATTGCCAGGCAGGACTGGCGGTGAGTTGAGCCTGGGAAGGCTCAAACCAGCGCTCTATGCCACCATGTAATGCGTTGTAGTTCACAGACTGCCAATGGGCACGATGAGGCACCATGGTCAAAGACTCACCTTTGATCTCAAAACTAGAATGGCGGCGAAAACGGTAACGCCCACCATCCCTGAGATAAGGGTCACGCGGCAACTCTTCCCAAAACTGGGTGAGATCTTGTAATTTATCGAGATCGACATGCGCTATTTGCGCAACATCCCTCGCAGAGACGATCGCAAAACCATCGCCCCGAAGAGAATTTGCTAATTCCTTTAGGGGTGTAAGCGGCGGCG
This sequence comes from Polynucleobacter sp. 78F-HAINBA, assembly GCF_018882325.1. Classification (GTDB taxonomy): domain Bacteria; phylum Pseudomonadota; class Gammaproteobacteria; order Burkholderiales; family Burkholderiaceae; genus Polynucleobacter. The sequence goes on from NZ_JACVOQ010000009.1 coordinate 18,118, forward strand.
ACAGGCTTGAGAGGGTCATGAGCTTATTTTAGGCGTTTACCAAAAATCAGGGGTGCAAATTCAAGCGGCCGCGCACTTCCCCTACGTGGCCCTTCAAGTCATAGAGCTCTTTAGCATCGAGCATGGAGACTTTGATGTTCCCCACCCTTCTCTCAATGTCAGCCAAATCCTTAAAGTTTGTTTCTTTTAATGCTGGGTTAGCTGCATTTCTTTCAATCACTTTCAGCTCTTCATATACCTGAGACAATTTAAGGCGCAATAGTAAATTCTTAGCTGCCGGAATATAGGTAAATAAGGGGATCAAGATTACCAATAATGGAATCACAATTTTGGCGAAGCGGCCAATCCAGACCGCAGTCCAGAACGGTAGGTGACGATGCAAGAAAGAAGGTCCATCTTTTAAGTAGATTTCAGCATCTACGTGCAAAGGAAAATCAAGCCCTGTGCCAGATGGGAACTCCCCCGGCTTTTGCAAATAAGAATAGGTTTTTAAAATGTCGTATGTCTCGCTAAGTAATAAAGTTACTAAAGCAGGACTCACATCATCCTTTCCCACCAAGGTTGCCGTAGCGGCCAATACCTGTATATCCTGACGCGGAAGATCGTACGCAATACTCACTACTCCACGAGGGACTGTGACCTTTGAGAGAAAAGGAAATAAATGGACATAAGCATCGGCCTGCTCGAAATTCATCAAGCGAATGCCAGGGGTTTCATAGAAGCTTCTAACCAAAGGAGCCTCCGCAGCGCTGACTAAGAACACAGCATCTAACTCACCTTTTTTGAACTTCTCTAATGCGTCGAGTGGCTTTAACTTTTGCGCACGTAAATCATTCAAACTGATTCCACTTGCTTCGAGCAGTTGCGAAGTCAAGGTTAATGTGCCACTCCCTTCATTGCCGATGGATACACGCTTACCTTTTAGTTGACTCAACAAGCCCAATCGCCCAGACTCATTCTGAAAGCTAGACTCTCGATACCAAACCCATACCGGCTCATAAAATACGCCAGCAATTGAAACAAAATTAGGGTGCTTGGATAAATCGGCAACACCACCCTGAACCATTGCAAAATCAACGCCAGACTCGGGGTTACTTAATAAAGCCAAGTTATCACTAGTGCCTCCCGTGGTTCGCAACTTCAGCGACACACCCTCCTGAGCCATTTCAGCTTGAAGTTTTTCTCCAAACTGCTGATAGAGGCCCGTAGGAAAGCCAGTAGCCAACTCAATTGATCTCGGTGGTGGTGGTACCAAAACCCACAAGGTAGCAAAAAGGATGGTGACCAGAATTAAAAAGGCAATGCCAACCACCAGGGGGTTATAGATATTTTTGCGTATGAAGTCCATAAGAATTCTTCTCGTTTTTGCCATTATGCCCCGAGCCTAGTGATCGAGAGCGGAATGAATTCATTCGAATGAATTTGAATAAATTCGGGATAAGATTAGGGCTTTCAAAGAACCATGAGGATCACAATGAACTCAAGCCCCAACAAGGTAGCTCTAGTCACAGGAGCTGGGACGGGTATCGGCAAGGCTGCGGCAAAAGCACTTTTGCATGGTGGATTTCGCGTCGTTCTAACTGGTAGAAATATTGAAAAGCTCAATAAAGCCATTCAAGGCATTGGTGGAAGCAAGCAAAATAGCCTGGCAGTTGCTTGCGATGTAGGCAAGCCAGAGGAAGTAAAGCGCTTGTTTTCAACAATCCAAAAAGAATTTGGTCGTATTGATGTACTTTTTAACAATGCCGGCATAGGCGCTCCAGCTATACCTATGGAGGAGCTAAGTTACGAGCAGTGGATAAATGTCGTTAATGCCAACCTCTGTGGCGCATTCCTGTGCTCACAAGAAGCCATCCGCATGATGAAGGCGCAATCACCTCAAGGTGGCCGCATTATCAACAACGGCTCCATTTCAGCGCATGCGCCCCGCCCTATGTCAGCGCCATATACAACTACCAAGCATGCAATTACCGGATTAACCAAATCTATTGCCTTGGACGGACGCCCATTCAATATTGCTTGCGGTCAAATTGATATTGGTAATGCGGGCACTGAAATGACTATCCCGATGGCAGCCGGAATTCTGCAACCCGATGGCTCAAAAAAGGTGGAGCCACTCATGGATGTAGATCATGTTGGGCAAGCTGTCCTACACATGGCTCAGCTGCCTCTAGAAAGCAATATCCTCTCGATGACCATCATGGCAACCAATATGCCATTTGTAGGTAGAGGCTAATTAAGGTCTGACTTGGTTGATCATGAGGCGAGCATTGGTCGTGCCCACCTTGACTGTTTGGGGTGCAGATATCAAGTCGCCTGATTCTGGCATGGCCATTCCTGTTTTGGAGATGCGCACCTCAACCAATACTTCAGGTAATTGAGAGATTAAGGCGTTGGGACTCATCGCCAGAGCATCATTCAAAACAAAGTTCATCGGGAATGCAGCAACCGCAGTTTTGAGCACCGCTACTGGCATACGCTCACCTGGCTTACGAGCAATCACCATCAAAGTATCGCCCGCTTTAACTTTAGATTGCAGTTCGGAAGAGATGCCAATCTGTCCGCTCACCCCTTGGTTGCTAATCACCGGAGCGCTAGCTGGCGGCAGCCCACCCTTGCTACGAGCTTCGGCAATTGAAGCAGTAATTGCGCGAGTCTCATCTGTATCGGGTGGGAGCTGTTTTGCCAACTTCTCCCAAGACTGTACCGCTGCCTTATAGTTTTGTGCATTAAAGGCTGCAGTGCCAGAAAGCCACAGTGCCAGTAAATTATTCGGATCTAGAGCTAATGCCTTGTTAATCAATTGTTGAGGCTTGCCCGCAAAATTGCCATCTGCATTTGCTGCCAATACATCGGCATAGTCTGCTAATAATTGCGGGTCAGAATCGACAAACGATCCGGCGCGAGCGTAGGCATTGGCAGCCTCAGCATTTCGGCCCAAAATTCGATAGGAGCGCGCCAGCATAGCCCAGCCCTTCAAATTGTCGGGCTCTTTTTCCATCTTCGCAGCAAACTCTGCAACCATCTTTTCAACTGACTCTTGGGTCATGGGCTTTTCAGAGTTCTTTTCGGCAATTCGAGAAGCATCACCAAGGTAGAAATAAAAACCTGCTGAAAGCAAAACTACAAAGAGACAGATCCCAATGATAGTTTTCTTTGGTGAACCCAGGACAGCGAGATCATCCGCCTCATCCGTATCCTGAAAAAGACGCTGACGCATTTCTGCGTGAGCCTGCTCATAACTATCCGCATCAACAGTTCCAGCCGTACGATCAGCCTCAAGCTTGTCGAGCTCTTCCTTGTAAATGGCGGCATTCATCTGACGACGTGAAGTTGCAGAGTCTTTTGCTGGAAAAAATAATGGTCGTAGCAATAGGATCAGAACCAAGATCAACAAAAGGAGAGCTGGTATTAAAAAACTAGTCATGTGCATTTTCTGTTGAGCTGGATTTTGCATCCTGAAGTAGCGCATCAATACGACGGTTATCCTCAGCGGATAGCGTAGTACTCGGCACACTTTGATTTCTGCGGCGTAGATAAATCATTAGACCAATAATGCCGGCAAGCAAAATAACAAAGGGGCCTATCCATAGGAGCCAAGTAATCGGCTTGACAGGCGGACGGTATAGGACGAAGTCACCGTAACGCTCCACCATAAAATTCCGAATTTGCTCATCGCTCTTACCCTCAACAATCAGGACGCGAATTTCTCGGCGCAAATCATTCGCCAAATCAGAGCGTGAACCTGCAAGAGATTCATTCTGGCAAACCAGACAACGCATTTCTTCTGAAATAGCAATGAGACGCTGCTCGGTGACCGGATCATCCGCAAGCGGAGCTGCATCTTTAGCAGAGGCAATATTCGCTGCGCAAGCAAGCACAATCGCTGACAGAATGAGGGGGAGAAACTTTTTCAAAATCACTTGAGCTCACCCATCAGCGGAATAATCTTCTTATTCAATAAGTCCATCGTGATTGGGCCGATATGCTTGAACCGGATCACACCAGCCTTATCAATCACATAGGTCTCTGGAACGCCATATACGCCGTAATCAATACCTACTCGACCATTGGCATCAAATGCCGATAAAACGTAAGGGTTGCCTTGGCGAGCGAGCATAGCCATCGCATCATCACGCTTATCTTTGTAATCCAAGCCAATAATCGGTGCAACCTGTAACTTACCTAGCTCAACTAAAACGGGATGCTCTTCACGGCAAGCAACGCACCATGAGGCCCATACATTCAAAATCCAGGGCTTGCCTTTCATGCTTTCGGGCGAAAAGGTTTTTTGAGGATCTGCCAATTGAGGCAATTCAAAAGCAGGAGCTTGCTTACCAATCAAGGGCGAAGGCACTTCATGGGGATCACGATTTAAGCCTACCGCTAGAAATCCAACCAAGATCACAAACAAGAGGAGTGGAATTAAAAACTTAGCCTTCATGCTGCGACTTTCTTCAACTTCATGCGATAGCGCTTATCCGACATTGCCAATACGCCACCCAATGCCATCAACAAACAACCACCCCAAATCCAATCAACAAAAGGCTTGTAATAGACACGAACAGCCCATGCCTTGTCTTCCAACTCTTCCCCTAATGAAACGTAGATGTCTCTAGTGAGACCCGCATCAATTGCCGCCTCAGTCATTGGCATAGTTGAAGAGAAGTAGCTGCGCTTTTCTGGGTACATTGTGGCTTCGAGTTTTCCATTACGGGTTAACAAGAAAGTGCCTTGCATTGCTTTGTAGTTTGGACCAGGAACAGCGCTGACACTCTTGAGCTGAATGTCATAACCACCAACACTGACGCTTTCACCTGCAAGCATACGTACATCTTTTTCTTCTTGGTAAGCACCCACCATCGTGACGCCAATCACGAACACAGCTATACCTAGGTGCGCTACTTGCATTCCAATAAATGAACGCGTTGGTTTACCCGCTTTTGCCTGGCGAATAATCTGCAGAACGCCTGAAGCAATCACCCAGAAGGCCAATAAGAAACCAAGACTGCTAAGCCAGGTAAATTCGCCCATCACGAATGGAATCAAAGCTGCGGCAATCACCGCCACCAATACTGCAATCCATAAGCGCTTGATCACATCCAATAGATTGGAGTTTTTCCAACTAGTCCAGGGTCCAATACCCATCAGCACCAACAATGGAATCATGATGGGCACAAAGACGCTATTGAAGTATGGGGGCCCTACTGAGATCTTTCCCAGATGCAAGGCGTCAATCAGCAAGGGATAGAGCGTACCCAACAGCACGGATGCCGCAGACACCACCAAGAAAACATTACCAAGCAAGATAAAGGTTTCGCGCGAAGTTAAGCTGAACTTACCGCCAAGCGTGCTTTTGGGAGCGCGCCAAGCATAGAGCGTTAATGAAGAGCCAACTACCAAGACCAAGAAAATCAAAATAAAGATACCGCGCCTTGGATCAGTCGCAAATGCATGAACTGAAGTCAGAACTCCCGAGCGAACCAAGAAGGTCCCCAGAAGTGACAGTGAGAAAGCAGTAATAGCTAGCAACACTGTCCAACTCTTGAATCCGCCGCGCTTCTCAGTTACAGCCAATGAATGAAGTAATGCGGTACCTACGAGCCATGGGATGAATGAGGCATTCTCAACGGGATCCCAGAACCACCAACCACCCCAACCCAATTCGTAATAAGCCCACCAGGAACCTAGTGCAATACCGAGCGTCAGAAATACCCAGGCAGCTGTTGTCCAAGGACGTGACCAGCGGGCCCAGGCAGCATCAAGGCGACCAGACAGCAAAGAAGCGATGGCAAAGGCGAATGCTACTGAGAAACCAACATAGCCCATGTAGAGCATTGGCGGATGAAACACCAAGCCCGGATCCTGCAGAAGCGGATTTAACGAGCGACCATCTTGCGCAGCTGGCAAGAGTCTTTCAAAAGGATTGGATGTGGTGAGCACAAATAAGAGTAGGCCTGTGGTTACCAAACCCAAAACACCAATCACGCGAGCAACCATAAACTCATCGAGCGATTTAGAAAGTTGAGCAACTAAGAATGTCCAAGTAGATAACAGGAAGATCCAAAGCAATAAAGAACCTTCATGACCACCCCATACCGCGCCTAGGCGATAGATGACAGGCATCTGCGAGTTTGAATGTTCTGCTACATAGAGGACAGAAAAATCATTTGAGTAAAAACTCCAGGCCAAAATCACAAATGCAATGGCGAGCAAAAGGAAAACTGTTTGCGCAGCTGGCCTAGCCAACAAAATCCATTCGCGACGACCCTGATGTGCACCAACCAATGGAAGTATTCCTTGAATAATGGCGATGCATAAAGCGAGGATTAATGCGTAATGCCCAAACTCAGGAATCATTATTTATTTCCGTTTTTTTGAGCTTGCTCTAAAGCATGCTTAGCCTCTGGAGGCATATAGTTCTCGTCATGCTTAGCCAATACTTCGCTAGCAACAAATTGTCCATCTGGATTAAGGCGACCTTGAATGACCGCGCCCTTACCCTCTTTAAATAAATCCGGAAGGATGCCGGTGTAGGCCACAGGAATATCCTTCACCATATCGGTAATGACAAAGTGCACCGTTAAACCATCTCGCTTAACGGATCCATCTTTGACCATGCCACCAATTCGGAAAACTTGACCAGCAGGTGATTTGCCCGCAGCCACCTCACTTGGAGTGACATACAAAGCGATATTGCTATTAAGGGCATTCAAAATAAGAACTGCTGCAATGCCGATAGCAATGAGTGCGCCAACAATAATGGCTGCCCGTTTATGTCTTGGCTTCACTTGCTACCCTTTTGATCAAACTGCTCCGCCATTACTTCACGCTGAAGTCTACGAACGATCGCTTTATGGCGTGCGCGGACAGCTAGAGGCTCTAAAAAGAGCACTAAGGCGCAAACGCCAAAGCTGCACCATACATATAGTGCGTAACCACCCATCGCAAAGAATTCAGCTGGACTATTCCACATTAAGGCTTCACCTCGTTTAATTGCTTAACCCAGTCAGTATGGGCCTCGCGCTCCAAAATGATGGCGCGGACACGCATTAACCCTACTGCGATTGAGTACATCCAGAAGCATAAAGCCATCAAGAGCATTCCCCAAAGCATGGTCTGAGCCATAGCCGGGGCCTTTGTTAATGAAACGGAGGCGCCTTGATGCAAGGTATTCCACCATTTCACTGAAAAATAAATGATAGGTACGTTCACCACGCCAACCAAAGCCAAGATGGCACCAGCTTTATCTGCACGGCGAGCGTTATCTATAGAAGCTTGCAAGGCGATAAATCCAAGATACAAAAAGAGCAGAATTAATTCAGAAGTTAAACGCGCATCCCATACCCACCAGGCACCCCACATCGGCTTACCCCAGAAGGCACCAGTCCAAAGAGATAGGAATGCCATCCAAGCCCCAATCGGAGCCAAGGCCTGCGCCATCATGGCGGATAGACGGGTATTAAATACCAAGCCCAAGCCCGCCCAAGCGGCCATGACTAAATAGATGAACATGGACATCCAAGAAGCAGGAACATGGATAAAAATAATACGGTAACCCTGACCCTGGACTGCATCTACTGGGGCCACAAAGAAACTCACCCACAAGCCGGCAACTCCAAAAATAACAGTGAGTGCCCAGAACCAGGGAATCATTTTCCCAGCCAGCGGATAAAAAGTGCTCGGGCTCGAGAACTTAAACCAGTTCATCACGCGACTAGAAGATAAATTATTTACATTACTCATTCGATAGCAATCTTGACTGCATTAGCACTAACCCAAGGCACAAATGCTAATGCCAAAATGAATAAAGCGCCTAATAGTGAAAAATGTCCTGTGATATCAAGCCCTACACTGCTAGCGTAGACGGCACCAGCGCCAAAAATTAATACGGGGATATAGAGCGGCAAGATCAGAAGACTCATCAATACACTGCCGCCCCTCACCCCTAGAGTTAGGGCTGCACCAATAGAACCCAGTAGAGATAAAACAGGCGTTCCTAACAATAAGGCTGCCATCAATACCTTTAAAGACTGAGCATCCAAATCAAACTGAATACCAATTACCGGCGCCAGCAAGACTAGAGGCAGTCCGCATACCAGCCAATGGGCAACCACCTTACCAAACACTAATGCCGTAAACGAATTCGGGGAAAGAACCAATTGTTCCAAGGTGCCATCCGCATAATCAGCTGCAAACATCCGCTGCAAACCCAGTAATGTAGAAAGTAAAGCAGCAACCCAAATCACGCCAGGCGCAATCTTTCTCAGTAAAGCAGTATCAGCACCAATGCCCAGCGGAAAGAGGCTAGTCACAATCACAAAGAAAAATAATGCGGTCAACACCTCGCTCTTGCGACGCATTACCAACAATAGATCGCGATGGACGATGGTAATAAAGGCGTTCAAAGATCTAGCACTCGCAGACCAGGAATGGCTAAGGGCTGATGACTTGTCAGCACTGCCAGCCCACCACTCTCAAGATGCTCTGCTATTAAGCCCTGCAACTCCAGCACTGCATGAGTATCTAGAGCATTAAAAGGCTCATCCAAAATCCAAACTTGTGCGCGTCGTGTCACCATCCGTGCCATCAAGACGCGTTTTTTCTGGCCAGCAGATAAACAATTGACAGGCAGATCTTCGCGCCCTTTGAGACCAAATCGCCACAAGGAAGTAAAGGCATCCTGCTCGGAGAGAGTGATGCCATCAATTGCAGCGTACATGCGCAAATTTTCTAGGGAACTGAGATCTTCTTTCAAGGCATCGCGATGCCCTAAAAACAAAAGCTGACTGTGATAATCCGATGCTTCTTTTTTGATGGAGTCGCCACTCCAAAGAACCTCCCCAGACTCTGGGAAAGTCAGACCGGTGAGCAAGCGCAATAGGCTCGTTTTTCCAACGCCGTTCTCACCACGGATATGGAGGCATTGGCCAGGTAATACCTGCAGGCTCAGCCCAGAAAATAGCTCTCGCTCACCCCGCACGCAGGTGATCTCACGAGCCTCAAGGGTCGCGACTGCTGATGGTGGAAAGGAGGAATTAGTGGCTGTCATCGAAAGAAATGGCCTGAATCAAGCCACCTCAGGCATTGTCCAAGACCCACTTAGGGCTGTCAAACGACCTAAAACAGCATTTATAGAATAAATTTCTTTGAATTCAAGCGCTTAGCTGATTATAGAGGCTATTCAAGCAAACTCAGCAGACTCTACTACCCAGGATTACCTGTAACAAGAGTCTTATTTCCAAAAAATAGCCAGTTTTTGAGGTGCAGAAGCCTGAATGCTGACAGATCTCTTCTGGATTACCCCTTGGTAAGAAGCCTCAATCTGATATTGACCAGCATTCAAATTAATCAAAATATAAGGGCCATCTGCTTGCGCATCAAATATCACTTGATTCTGGGAATTCACAATTTTGATCTTTGCCCCAAAAATCCAAACTCCGCGACCATTTTCTAATTGCGACAACTCCAGCAGCAAGGGCCACTGCTTTGCCTCCGCCAAAATCGATTGCGACTCTTCTTCGCCTACCCCGCCAGAGATATAAGAAATTCCTTGTGAATATTGCGTATCGGGAATTTGAGCAAGCACCACCGAAGAAGTAACAATGCAGACCGCAGACAGAATGGATTTGATGTAGAAGTTCATGTGAGCCTCTTTTGATTAGCGTGAGTACTTCCACTTCATTCTACAGTTAAGCCAATCAGTTTAGTAGCTTGAGGAAAAAGCAAAAAGCCCCACTGCATCAGCGGGGCTTTTAAGCAAACAATACTAGTTAGTTATATATTCAACTACCTAAATTAAGGTGTAATCACAATCACACCTGAAACTTTTCTACCCTCAGCTGCCTTATGTGCTTCAGCAGATTGCTCAAGAGTGAACTTAGCACCGATCTGTACCTTTACACGGCCTTGCGCAATCGCATCAAATACTGCGCGAGCATTTTCTTGAAGCAACTCTGGAGTAGCGTTATGTGGGAACACAGAAGGTCTTGTTAAGAAGAGGCAGCCCTTCTTATTGAGAATCTCTGGATGAATTTCTGGTGCCGGGCCAGAGGCGGCACCAAACAAAGCCACCGTGCCAAATGGTGCAGCACAATCTAGCGATCCCAAGAAAGTGGTCTTAGCAACTGAGTCATAAACCACATTTGCTTTGCGCCCACCTGTTGCCTTAATGACTTCCTCAACCCAATTGGGTTTTGAGTAATCGACCACAGCATCGCATCCCGCTTCTTTCGCTGCGGCAAACTTGGCTTCAGACCCTACGGTGCCCACTACAAAAGCACCTAATGATTTTGCCCAGCCTGCTAGGATTTGGCCAACACCGCCAGCGGCAGCATGCACAAGCACAACGTCACCAGCTTTAACTTTATAGGTCTTTTGAATTAAGTATTGCGCAGTCATTGCTTTAAAAAATACAGCGGCAGCAACTTCATCAGACACATTGTCTGGAACCGACACGAGCTTATTCACCGCAACATTGCGTGCACTGGCATAAGCACCGATACCAGCGTTCATGTACATCACGCGATCGCCCACCTTAAATCGAGTGACACCTTCACCAAGCGCCTCAACCACACCAACTGCTTCGTGACCAAGGCCCGTTGGTAATTCAAGTGGATATACACCCGAGCGCTGATACACATCGATAAAGTTAAAGCCGATTGCAGTTTGACGAAGTTGTACTTCGCCTTTTCCGGGAGCTGGCAGTTCTTTATCGATTAATTTAATTACGTCGGCGTTACCGAGTTCTGAGAGACTAACAATTCGAGCAGTTGTCACAAGTCACCTTATTATTTTTATTTAGAAAAATTATCTTACCGTAACAGCAGAAGATGGGATCTCTTCATCTTCAACGATAGCCCAGGTACTATCACCGAGCTTTTTAACTGCCATGACATAGGTCCAAGAATCAGGAATACCGCAACTCCATTGATCGGGGCCATTTTGGATCAACACATTTGTACCAATGCGGCTATCGAAATACAAGTGATAAGTTTTGCCGTGCAGAGGATTAAAACCAAATTTAGCGCTGTGCACCATTTCTGTTGCGTCCAATCTTGCTTGAAGAGCGCGTGCCTGCTTCATGAGTACTTCAGCCTGCTCCATAATGCGGTCATATTCAAGCTTGGCATTTTGGCGCGCTACATTAACTGCCTTGTCTTTCTCTTCCAAGACTTTGATTGGCGCAAATACGGGCGCACCCACCTCCATGGGATATTCAATGCCAGCATGCCGTGCTGGATCGGTGTCTTCTATTCGCATTGCAGTCTTTAAGCTATTGATTTAATTGGTCAAAGTGTGACACAAAACCCAGAACCTTGCCGCCCCTGCTTACAGCGCGTTCAGATTGCCCAAAATGGTCTTAGCATGCCCCTGAATAGACTCTTGATCTGCATCGCTAATGCGGGATAAATTAGCCGTCATCAAACGGGTACGCGGGCTTGCCTCAAACTGCTTGCGATGGTTAATGAGAAAGTTCCAGTAAAGGGTGGTCATTGGGCAAGCGCTCTCCCCAAATCGGACATCGGGCTTGTATTGGCAAGAGTCGCAATAGTTGCTCATTCTCTTGATGTAAGCGCCACTTGCAACATAAGGTTTGCTCGTGAAACGACCACCGCTGGCGAACAAGGCCATACCAGCAGTATTGGGCAACTCCACCCACTCGATCGCATCGATATAAATAGCCAGATACCAATCGCACACTTCCTTGGGCAAAATTTCTGCGAGTAAGGCGAAGTTACCAGTAACCATCAACCGCTGAATATGATGGGCATAGCCGTACTGCAGAGTTTGCCCAATGGACTCCTGCATACATTTCATCTTGGTATCGCCGGTCCAATACCAGCCCGGCAAAGAGTTCTGGTGCTCGTAAAAATTGTCTTCGGCCATTTGCGGCATGTCAAGGTAGTACATGCCACGCACAAATTCTCGCCACCCCAAGATCTGACGAATAAATCCCTCTACGGTCGCTAACTCTAGGTCATATTTTTTCCAGGCAAGCAAAACGGCATCGATGACTTCTCTGGGATTAAGTAATTTCAGATTGAGTGAACTTGACAGCAGCGAGTGCCAACCAAAAGGCGTATCCGTCCACATCGCATCTTCATAAATCCCAAAGGTCGCCAAACGGTGCTCAACAAACCCCTCAAGAGCTTGAAGTGCCTGTTGACGAGTCACCGGCCATTGAAAGTGGGCTAGTGAGCCAGGGTGATCCGGATAGCTCTCCTCCACCTCAGCCAGAACAGTTTGTGTGATGGTGTCTGGTTCGAATAATTCAGGTGGGGGGATTAAACCAGGGCCTTTCTTTGGAAAGGGCTTGCGATTGTCTCGATCAAAGTTCCACTGGCCACCTTCAGGGCTCCCTTCTTTATCGACCAAAATATTGTGAGTCTTACGCATCAGTCTATAGAAATACTCCAGACGCAATTCTTTCTTACCAGCAACCCAATTAGAAAATTCCTGACGGGAGCAATAGAAATGTGGATCCTCCTGCATTTCTAATTCAATGTTCAATTCAGAAGCCAATGCTTCAATCTCACACTTGAGTCGATATTCCCCGGGCTCAAGACAAACTAAATGAGTACATTTTTCTTTTTTAATAATTGCTCGTAGCGTTTCGCCAATGGATTTAGGAGACTGCTTGATATATTGCAGCGGTATACCAAGCTCTTCTAGCTCTTTAGCAAAGTGGCGCATTGCGGATAAAAACAAAGCAATTTTTGCCTTATGAGACCAAACATACTTGGCCTCATCCGCAGACTCAATCATGATGATCTGATCGGCCTTGGGGTTGAGTTTTTTTATTACCGGGCTATTGATATCTAGCTGATCACCCAGAACCAGAACAAGCTTCTTCAAATATTTATCCTCACTAATTGCCAGACTTAGCGCTTGTAAAAGCTCAGGGTAACCTCGCCAAGATCAATACCAAATTTACTCATCTTGGCTTTATTCAGCATCACCTTAGGCGTTACAAGGTACATCCAATCATTGAATTGCACGTGATAAATAGTGCCATCTACCGGCAATTCCAAGGTGTAAGCCCAGGTGAGCGCATTACCCGCTGACTCACCTAGGGCATCCCCAACTACATCATCCGCCCTACCAATATATTTGCCGGGGGCAGTTTCAGTCAAAGTCCAAATGCGCTTTTGCTTAGCACCATCGGAGTATTCGAAGCTCTCATCGAGAGTACCCACTTTTTTACCGTCAATGACTTTCCACTGGGCAACCAAGAGAACGGTAAATCGTTTCTTAACCTCACCACTACGGTCAGTAAAGATTCCATAGGCATCTATCGTACCGTTGAAGTATTCACTAAGGTCTAAATTGGGTTTCTCATTTGCATACTGCGTTACTGATGGTGAGGAGCAGCCAAATAAAGCGAATGCAATCAAGCAAACGCTCAACAACTTTGAAAAGAAATGGATATTGCGCATTAACATGCTCCCGAAATAAGGGGTGGTGGGCAACCTTGCCCTAATAATTCTGTCCTGAGTTTTGGCGCACTCGTTTTTGAATCTAACCAAATACCAAAAAAGGCTTTTGCAAAATCAGCACCCTGAATTTGCGATATCTTCTTGCCTTCATAAAAGAAGCTGGTGCCCTGCTTAGGGATATAGACAGCTGCAATAGTCTGGCCAGGCTCCACATTAGGAAGAATGCCGGCTAACTCCTTGCCCCAAGCTGTTGCCTGGGAATCGGAGACGCCTAAATTTTTCATCTCTTCGGAAGTACGGTTGGCAATTGCTTCGCCGGTGAATGACCTCTGATATTTCAGCTCGAGAGCGAATTCTTGAGAATCCTTGGCGGTACCACGATATAGATTGGCATCGTAAACATGAAAGCCCCAAAAGTTGAGTCTGCCCAAGCCCTGCAATTGGACTTGACCCATCATGCTCTTAATATGTGGCGGCTCCTTAGCGAAACTACTTGGAGTAAGTACACCGAGAGCTAAAGTAATTACCAATGCACAGGAGAGCTTCATATCTTTACCCTTTTCTATTTACTAGCCGTAAAGCAAGGGGCCCAAACAAGGCTGAGATCGCATGGCGATGCTTTGCGAAAAATCGATAGCCGACATTCCAAAAAGGTTTGAGTGCTGGTCTAGAAAAAATCCATGCCAATTTAGGCAGATTAGCTCGACTATAGGCTGCTGAAAATACCTCAACCCCTTGGATCAGCTCACCATCCTCATATTGCGCACACATCGAAGCCAAAGCTTGGTCGCAAGAGGCGCCGACACGATCAGGAATATATAGATCCGAATTGATATCGACAAAGCTGAGTAAGCCTGCTTGATTACGCCCAGAGAGAAACTGAATCTCTGCCTGACATAAAGGACAAAGGCCGTCATAGAACATCGTCAGCTTTTTCATGATGCTTATTTTTGCTTGTACTGAGTTGCGCAGTAAGCGCGGTTAATCAATTTACTGCGAAGAGCCACATGCTTAGTTGCTCTGCCAGTTACCCGCTTACGCCACAATTCAAATGAGTTACGTTTAAGTTGTTTTCTCATCAAAGCAATCACTTGGGGCTCCGAATACCCAAAAGTAGCCTCAATAGCATCGAAAGGCGTGCGATCTTCCCAGGCCATCTCAATTAACCTCGAGAGATCCGCTTCTGAAAGCGTTTGGGGTAGTCGTGTCGTCATCGAGCAAGTTTAAGACTTATTCAATAAACTGGCTGAACCCCTATTCATTCGTCCCATTCATGTCATTAATTCCCAATTCTTTCCGCGCACTCGTGATTGGCTCCTCAGGAACCATCGGCTCTGCCTTTGTGGAATTACTAGAAAATGATCCGGCATGCTTAGGGGTAATGGGAATTCATCGAAACTCTACCAGCCCAATTGATTATCAAGATCTGAGCACCATTGAATCTGCGGCGAAGGCCCTCTCAGATGAAGCGCCCTTTCAGCTCATCATCAATACCATCGGCATATTGCACTCTGCAGATTGGATGCCAGAAAAGAGGCTGGACGATCTCAATGCCGAACAATTGCAGATGTTGATGCAAATTAATGCCATCGGACCTGGATTGACTATCAAACACTTTTCCAAGTTGCTCGACCCCGCTAACTCTGTCATGGCAACACTCTCCGCCAAGGTCGGGAGCATTGAAGATAATCGTCTCGGCGGGTGGTACAGCTACCGCGCTTCTAAGGCAGCATTAAATATGCTGATCAAGACAGCATCGATTGAATTTGCAAGAACCAAACCCAACACTGCTTTGGTGGCAGTACATCCAGGGACAGTCAACTCTCACCTATCAAAGCCTTTCAAGGGCGAGCAAATTGGCAGACCTCCTTTGGATGCTGCGCAAGATATGCTTAATGTCTTACTCTCACTAAACAAAGAAGATTCAGGGACGTTTATTAGCTATTCCGGCGAACAACTCCCTTGGTAAATACAGAAAGTTTCTATGCAATATGACATCACCCTTAATGTTTTAGGGCAACCACTAGTTCCCTGCTCCTTTGATCCTTTAACTGGATTTTTTAGGGATGGCTGCTGCAAGACCAATGAGCAAGATGCGGGGAGTCATTTGGTATGCGCAATAGTCAGTAATGACTTTTTGCAATTTAGCCTGAAGCGTGGCAACGATCTAATTACCCCAAGGCCCGAGTACCAGTTTCCAGGACTGATTGCAGGTGATCAATGGTGTCTATGTCTTAATCGCTGGATCGAGGCTCTAGAAGCTAACTGTGCGCCAATGATTAAGCTGGAAAGCACTCACATCAAAGCTTTGGAGAAAGTCTCTCTAGAGGTGCTTGAACAATACGCAGCAGTTGAACAGCTATAAAACTCTACTAAGACGAGAGCCAAAGCTTGCGGTAGATTTCTTTAGGATCGTGATCTTGAGTTTGCTTGGCCACATTGAAGGGTCTACCTCCCCTAGGGTCAGTGCCACGTCCAGCGATATACAGCCAATTACCCTGATTGCTGTAAACGTCATAGTCTATTAACTGGGATTCAAACCAAGCTGCGCCAGCACGCCAGTCGCCCTTCATATCGTATATCCAGTAACTTGCCACAATCTGACGCATCCGATTGGAGAGATAACCGCTTTGGTGTAATTCCCGCATACCCGCATCCACTAGTTCAGTGCCGGTATTGCCGGTGCGCCATTGCTCAAAGCTGGGTGCGTAAGATGGTTTTACCGGCACACCGGTTAAGCCACTAGCGCGATACAACTTCTGACCATACTTAAAGTGAATAAAGCGGAAATAGTCACGCCATAGTAATTCAAACCAAAGCCAATAAGTACCATCATTGGCGCCATGACAATTCTCATACTCATTCAGTTGCGCAGCAATGTCGCGTGCTGTGATGCAGCCTAGGGCAAGCCATGCTGAAAACTTACTAGAGTAATCCATGCCAATGAGCTGATTACGAGTCTCTTTATAACTATCAGGCAAACGCCGCTCTAGGTATTGCTTCAAGTGAGCGCGCGCATGGCTGGCTCCCCCTAGTAAATAGGGATGTGAAACTGCCTGAGTTCTTGAAGGCAATGTTGAACCCGGAGGCAAAGCTGCCGGTAGCGATGGAATTTTCTTAGGGACATTGATGGGCTGGGCGAACTTGAGCTGTGCTTTCTCAACCTCCTGACGAAATGCAGTAAATACATCAGGCATTTTTTCCAACTCAAATGGAAGGCTTTGCGGATCTAACATGCTGGATTGCCAATACTCTTTTACATCAGCGCCCTGCTGTTGCAAAATTCGCACTTGCTCAATTTCTTCGGGCGCTTCGATTTGTTCGCAATATATTGCTTGTGCAGATGTATCTTTGAGTAAGCGCAGTAGCACCTGTGCTGACTTGCCAGAAAACTCCAACAAGTCTGAACCCTGTGCACGTAACTGAGACCTCAAGTCATCCAGGGATTCCCTCAAGAAAGCCTGCCGATGTGGCCCTTGTCGCTCAAAACCATAAACCGTTTCTTGCTCCTTTGAGTCATGCACATACACTGGCAGAAGATGATCGGCGTTTAAACAGGCCTGCGTAAATGCTGGGTTATCCGCCAAACGTAAATCATTTCGAAACCAGTAAATCAATGTCCGCATAGATTAAGCCTCAGTCTTGCTGCTAGACTTTTTAGAGCGACAGGCATCAGAGCAATACTTGACCTCATCCCAGTTTTTAGCCCAAGACTTACGCCAGGTCATCTCTTTGCCGCAGACGAGGCAAGTCTTGCTAGGCAAAAATGATTTATTCCCCTTAAAACCTGCTTTTTCAGATCGAGACATACTTACCTATAGAAAAACGAATAGACTCTTGTGCATACCGCATAAGTGAGATAGCCCTTGAAAGCTTTTTATACCGACCACTATGTTTTACCACTTCCACCGGGACACCGCTTTCCGATGGAAAAGTACAGTCGGCTACGAGACCTAGTCACCAATCTAGAGGGGGTCGAACTTGTCGAGGCGCCAGCCGCTACCGATACACAGATTCTCTATGCCCATGACCCTCACTATCTAATTAAAGTCATTTCAGGAGGTCTTAGTCCAAAAGAGCAGCAGGAAATTGGTTTCCCTTGGAGTCAATTGATGGTGGAGCGCTCTAGGCGCTCAGCTGGCGCTACTGTCGTAGCTGCCAAAGCCGCCTTAAATGAAGGCTTAGCAGCAAATCTTGCAGGTGGTACACACCACGCCTATCGCAATATGGGTAGTGGCTTCTGCGTGTTTAATGATTCCGCAATTGCAGCAAGAGTATTGCAAAAAGAAATTCATCCAAAACTCAAGGTAGCCATTGTGGATTTAGATGTGCACCAAGGTAATGGCACAGCATCCATTCTGCAAAATGATGCTTCTATATTTACCCTCTCCATCCATGGTGAAAATAATTTCCCATTCACCAAAGAGCAGAGTGATTTAGATATTGGGCTACCCAATGGATGTGAAGATAGCGATTACCTGAGCGCTCTTAATCAAGGCTTGGAAACGCTCAATAGATTCAAGCCGGATTTCATTATTTACCTGGCTGGGGCTGATCCACATGAAGGAGACCGCCTAGGCAAACTCAGTATTAGCAAAGATGGCATGCGCCAAAGAGATGAGTGCGTCTTTCAATATGGTGCAGACCGCCAAATTCCAATTGCCTTCTCAATGGCTGGCGGGTATGGAAAAGAGATTTGCACTACTGTAGACATTCATCTCCAGACCATTCAAACTGCGCTCAAATTTACTGCCGCTTCTTAAGTAAATTATTGAGTGTCTTGGCATCATTGAGTTGTTGATCAACTAGATACAGCGTTCCGCCATAGTTAGCCTGCAAATCGTAGCCTTTAAGCCCAACCGTATAAATAGTGATGTAAGAATTAAATGAGCGGATAGTGCCGCCAGAACCCGCAGAGAAATTTGCGTCAACGTCTATGCCACCACGCTGTCCATCAATTGAAGTTAATAAGAACTGATCAATGGCATCCGTATTTTTAAAGATGATGACTTGGTACTGCTGCTGATATCCAGCACCAATACCTTCACCGGTTTTCATCGTCTCCATAAAGACCAGCTCAGGACGACGTTTATCAATGAGTACACCCTCACCCCTAGCAAGCACCAGCAATACAACATTCACATTAGTTGTATTGAAGACAGCATATCCAGAAGCAGCTTCGATCTCTTTTTTAATAGCTGGACTTTCCTCAATTAAAGAAGCTAAGCCCGTCTTCGACATCGCTAGAGTAGCCTGTCGTTTCTGCAGAATTTCTTGCTCGGTCAAGGGCTTTCCATCACTGCCAGTTGACTGACAGCCCGCCAGAATCAATGCACAAAGAACAGCCAACAACCTTAAGAGCAGCAAAATAAAGCCTTAAATGAGAAAAATTAAAGTCCACAAAACTTATAGAGAATATGGAATTAAACATAAAAACCATATTTTATATGGTTTAGAGAATCAATATTGGTAGGCGATGATCGTAAATACCGACCAAAATCATCGCCTTTATAGCAAGCACTAGCTAAAATACGAGCGCTATGTATTTCGTTCGAGCCACCCTTCTTTTATGCACCCTTTTCACGTCATTTATGACGTGGGCAGTCGACTTGCAACCCAACGATATTGTTGCCCCACTGCCTAATAAAAATTATGTAACAGTCAGTTACCTGAATACTGGAAACTCCACGCTATATAAAAATGGGGCGGCACAAGCCGGCAACCCAGTCATTGATACGCAGAGTGCAATTTTTCGTGGGACCAGAACATACGATCTTGGCAGCCTGCCAGCAGTCAGCTTTATTCAAATGCCTTACGGATCCATCCAACCTGCGGGCTCACTAGCAAGCCAAGCAAGCGCTACCGGGGTTGGTGACCTCACTATTGCAACGGCCATATGGCCGTATCACAACAGAGCCACCAGAACCTACCTTGGCTTAGCGGGATATCTAATCAGCCCAACCGGCAGCTATTCCAGTCAGCGCGCTTTTAATGTTAGTGAGAATCGTTTTCGCACGGACTTGCAGATGGGTTTTCAAACGCCGATCACTTCTAGCATAGATGGAATGATTGCAGTCGACACTATGTGGTTTGGGGGCAATAGCCAATGTGCAGCCACCTGCAATTCGTTAACCAATGTATCGCTAAACCAAAAGCCTCTAACCACTACACAGCTTGGCCCCATTTATCGTATTAATGAAATTTTCACCGTAGGGGCGTCATACTTTTATGTAGCAGGCGGTGCGACTTCAATCAACAATAACTATATGAATAACGTTGCAAACACACAAAGATTTTTATTAAGCGGGCAAGCGCACACGCCAATCGGTAGATTCTCACTGCAGTACGGACGTGATACGGAAATTAAAAATGGCTTCGTTCAAAACCGCTTGCTTGCCATTCGACTCATGAAAGAGTTTTAAAAAATAAGTCCGGCTTATTTATATTGCTTAGTCTGAGTATTTTTGTAAGTGGTCCAGTATTTCTGCATCTCAATGAACAAAAAGGAAGCAGACCAGGTAATCAAGATGAAGCCTGTCAGCGCCTCCACCCCAGTGAGATACCTCAAATAGCCCTGCGCCACGATCTCCCCATACCCCAAAGTGGTAAAGGTAACGAAGGATAGATAAGCGCAATCGAGCAACATGCCATGTCCTGAGAGATTGCCAACAAGACCTCCCATCACAGGAAATTGCAAAGTAAAGAAATAACCTAAGGCAAAAAGCCAGATTTCAAGGACGTGGGCAATAAAGATAGAGCCGACGCCTACGAGAACTCTAAAACGCGGTGCAATATGAGCCAACTTAGGTAGCAATCTATCTAGCTGAAAAAGCGCCTCGTAATGAAGCAAAATCGCTAGGAGCGCTAGAGAAGCATTGACGATGAGGGCAACAATGAGCAACATAGATAAATTATCCCCCATTTGCAGGGGGATAAAAAAATCAACCGGTAATGATAGTGTCGCCCTTTAAAGCATCAACCCTGGCAAAGTATTTTTTAGCATAAGCCAGCAACTGACCATCACTTGGATGATCAACAGTCTCAATGCCAACTACTTTTTCAGCAATACCATGATCATGCTTAGTAGCATGCTTCATTAAATCCAATTTTGCAGATCCTGGACCCACAATCAAAATCTCTTTAGATTCCATAACCGCTTGAATGACTTCATGCAAATAATGTTGATCGGGTTCAGCACGTGCACCACTGACTGAACCACTTTTGTGATGCACATTTTTATGGGTAGACCGAGTCTTAATAACTTCACTCTCACTTGCGGTGGGATTGAAATAAATAACGTGGGCTTCTTGATGATCAATCCAAATAACTGAGTGATTAAATGACATATTTTCTCTTTCTAAATAAAAAACGGGGTACTACAACAATAAAAAATAATTAATCCAAGATCAGATCATGGCTAAATAAGTGAACAGCGCCATCAATGGCATGACCATTCAAAATCTTTTGCTCTGCTATGGAGAGCAACTTTAATTGATGGGTCTTAAACAATTGCAAGGCATTTGTCTCAACACCATCAGGATCTAAATCTTGTAGGGCCTCATAACTAAAGCTGCACTTCAGAGGCTTACCTTCAAGGATTGCTGGATAAGAGACATCGCCGTTTTCTAAAACGGCTGCAGGACCAACAAATTCAAGCTTCATGGGGGCTCACTTTATTAAAAATAATCAAATAACTCTAATATTTTGAACCTAATAGGAAGAGTGTACTTGATACACATCAACTTAATCACCCTTAACTAGCGTGCATCCAGCTTTCGTTGGGTTAAAAAGTTCTGAGCAGTTCTGGCGAGATGAATATCGTGAGCTTTACTTAAGCTTGCAGATCGCTTCAGGAGATCCTCTGATGGAGTGCTGAGACTCAAGTCTTTACATACGAATAGAATTTGATTCATTCGATCATCTTCCACCACCAAGACGGATGGATACTCAAAAACCCGATCAATTCGCTCTTGGTACACCTGATTGAGCCCTGCTGCGCCAGAGAAATTAATTACCAAGACACCGTTGGGATTTAAACATGCTAGGCAACTAGCATAAAAATCCTCGCTGCATAGTTGGACTGCCTGCCCCAACTTGGTATAACCATCAACAAGCAGTACATCAAATTTCTCTTCAGTGTCCCGCAAATACGCTGCACCATCAGCTTCCAACACCTTAAAGTGAGCGCTATTTACTGGGACATGAAACTTATTTTTGAGAGCAATTACTTTGGAGTTATTTTCCAAAACTAAGATAGAAGCGCCCGGCAAATAATGATGGCAGTATTTGGCGAGTGATCCACCCCCCAAGCCGATCATCGCAATACTCTTGGGATTTTCATGGAACAGCAAAAAGCCCATCATGGTCTCGGTATAACTTACCACCAAGCGAATAGGGGCCTGCATATCCATCAGACTTTGAGTAGACTCGCTATCAAAATAGAGCGCTTTGAACTTCTTACTCTCGACGATATAGGGCTCGCCGTCAGTACCGTCAAACCTTTCTTTTAATTTAGAGAGGCTCTCTTTAAGGCTTTGGATTCCTGCTGATGGGATGAGAGACATCCCCAATCATAAAGCCCCTAACCCCTCCCCCACTTTAGATGACATAGTTCGCCATTATTTAAAGTGAGGAAAACACCCGCAGCAGCAGGTGTTTAAACAAAACCTACTGTAGTGAACCAGGATTACTTTAAGCTCACCTGCTTGCCGTCAATCCAAGTTCCGCTCACCTTGATATTGCGAATTTCTGCTGGCGGAGTCTTGCGGGGATTCCTTTCAAGCACAACCAAGTCGGCCTGCTTACCCACTTCTAAGCTACCTACGATATTGTCAGCAAAGATTTGATACGCAGCGTCGATAGTAATCGCACGAATGGCATCATCAACAGAAACCGCTTGAGTTGGCCCAAGGACCTTTTGTGGAGGCAGTTGCCATAGGCGTGTTACCTCTTCACTGACATAGTTCAAAGGCCCGACATTGGAAACTGGCGAGTCACTATGCAGCGTAAATTTACCGCCCGCACGCTTAAAGTCTCCGGCTGGATCAATTCGTTCGGCACGCTCAGACCCAATGATGTGGTTACTAAAGGCTGCACCCCAGTAATCAACGTGGCCAATAGTAAAGCTTGGTATTACGCCCAATGTGACTGCCTTTTTAACGTGCTCTGGATGATTAACCGTGAAATGCTCAATACGCAAACGACGTTCCTGCGGCTTAGGATTACCCGCCAATAACTTGGAATAGCTATTTAAAGCTTGATCAATCGCTTTATCACCATTTGAATGTGAAGAAATTTGCCAGCCTTGATCAAAATACGACTTCATAGAAGCATAAATATCTGCATCTTTAAAGTTGAGTGAACCACTCCATTTGCTATCTTTGGGATAGCTATATGGCTGATTGAGCGCGGCGGTTAAACCTTGAGTAGATCCATCAGTAATGTATTTAACGCCAATGAAGCGCAGCTTATCATCGCCATCATTGGGCTTAATAGCTTTATATCCAACAGGTAAAGTCTCGCTAAATAAGTATCCGCGCACCCGAATAGGTGATGCATTCTTCGCAAAAATACCCTTATAAATTGCGATCTCTTTATCAACACCAAAATTACCACCCACACTCATATCAGATGCTGTTGTTACTCCGGTGGATGCCATTTTCTTCATGGTGCCCTCAATAGCAGCAAATAATTGCTCTTCCGTTGGGTTTGGCATTTTGGCCATAAATGGCAAATAAGTCGGTGGCTCCACCAGCTTGCCAGTGAGCCGACCCTTTGCATCCTTCACATAAATGCCGCCGCCAGCAGGATTTGGAGTTTTATTGGTAACGCCTGCAATCTCCAAAGCCTTGTGATTGACGTAGCCGATATGGCCGGATTGGTTCACGATAAAAATAGGAACGGTGGTTGATACCTTATCTAAATCGTCAGCAGTGAGTTCTGCCATAAATGGGGTTGTACGTGATGGATCAACACCAAAGCCAAATAACCAACCACCAGCAGGCACATTCTTCAATCCTGCTTTCATTTTCTGAATTAAAGTTTCTTTAGTGTCATAAGGCAAAGTAAAGTTACTTAAATTTAATCCTAAGCCTTCAAAGACTGCAGTCACCATGATGTGCACGTGTGGCTCTACAAATCCTGGCATCAGTGTTTGACCCTGAAGATCAATTATCTTGGTAGCGCTAGCCTGCCACTCCTTGGTGACCGCATCTTTAGTGCCAACGGCAACAATCTTGCCGTTTTGGACTGCTAATGCTTGCACTTCTTCATTTTTGGCATTTACCGTAACAATCGGGCCGCCAAAAAAGATGGTGTCAGCATTGCCTTTTGCAAAAGTGGCTGCGCATTGTGTCATCAGCAGTGCGGTCAATAACTTGGGTGCGAATTTCATATTTACTTCCTAAATGTGAGCAGCGATTATTTGAGACTTACTTAAAACTTAAATGTCACAGCCACTTGCGGGCCCAACATAGTAGTTTTTTGCAAAACGCCACCGTCTTTCATATCGTAGTAAAGCGCGCGGTAAGTTAATGAGGCATCAATCAAGCTACCAAACGTCTTGCCCACGCCAGCCATTGCCTGCCATGTGAGATTGGTGGTACCACCACCGCTACCGATATCGCCATAGAACGGCACATACCAAGTGGAATCTGAGATGCGATAGCGACCTTTTACGCCAACGATTGGGTCAACAGTGGAGGTAGTTTTTGATACAGTTCCAACACCGCCTACATTTAATGTTGCCGTTGCATAAATTGCGCGCGCACCAAATAAGGCGTCTACATAGACATCTTTAGTGTTGGCAACTGTATAGGTTGCGACGCCAGTAAGAATTGTTTGCTGAACAGTAACTTTATCGCCAAGTGATCCGCCTTCAACTGGAATGGCTCCAGTTTTTTGTAGGGTAGCGGAGATCACATCACCCATGAGACCCCAGCTCCCCTTATGAGCCTCAGCAGAAATCATGCCGCCCGACTTAAGGGCACCCAATACATTGCTTGTCGTAAAGTCTGCCGACTTAGCAAGCCCACTATCAAGACCAAGAGTTCCTTTAATGCCTGTAGCCCATAGATAGGGGGTTACTTCAAAGCGCCATTCAGTTGAAATCTTTGGGATAGGAGATGACTCCTCAGCAGCATGCGAATGGGTGGCGAGCAAAGCTAAGGCAAAGATCCCTACAAGAATCTTAATGAGAGTATTTTTCATAATGGGCAAATGAATCAAGCTGAATTAAAAAGATGCTAAAAATTACAATGGCTATTTTAAAGGGCTTTGTACCTTAGACGGCATATTACAAACCCCAATAACCCACTCAATCTGCAAAAAATCTGACCCTACACTACACTGAGCTCAGTGCCCACATACACTGTAAAAGGAAAAAAATGAGTCTAATAGATAAACTGCAGTGGCGCTATGCTACTAAAAAAATGGATGCATCAAAACATGTCCCGGAAGATAAAATTGATCTCATCCTTGAAGCCATTAGATTGACTGCAAGCTCAAGTGGACTTCAGCCTTATGAGGTAATTGTTATTACGAATAAAGGCATTCGCCAGAAGATTAGAGCAGCCGCTAATGATCAATCTCAAATAGCTGATTGCTCCCATTTACTTGTTTTTGCAGCGTGGGATAACTACACTGCAGAACGCATCAACGCTGCATTTGATATGACTGAGTCCATCCGCAACTTTACGAGCGAGTCTGGCACTGCATATCGCCAAATGCTTCTCAAAGTATATCCGGCTCGAGATGCCGAAACAAACTTCACCCACGCAGCTAAGCAAGCCTACATTGGCCTGGGCACAGCCTTGATTGCTGCCGCCTATGAACAAGTTGACTGCACTCCCATGGAAGGCTTTAATCCAAGCGCAGTAGATGACATTCTGGATCTACCGGCCAAGGGTTTACGCAGTGTGATCTTACTTCCCCTGGGATATCGGAATGCCGATGAAGATTGGCTCGTCAAGCTCAAAAAGGTACGAAGAGCTAAAGATCAATTTATATCTTGGATTAAATAAAGCGATATCAGCTTGCATTCAACCTATATAAGGTGCCCAGTCTTAACAAAGATTGTGCAACCTTCTTTGCTAAAGGGTTGATGCAAGCTCATGTGGGGGCTCCTAATCCATGAGCCCGCAGGATAGCGCCCATGCTCATCCTCGAACACACCCTCCACAACAAAAATTTCCTCGCCACCATAATGCTTATGTGGATTGAAATAGGTTTGAGGTGCCCATCTCACCAATGTAGACCCTGTACCCTGCCTCATGAGCGGCATTACCGTTAAACCGGGCACCATCCCCTGAAACCATGGCGCAACATGCGTATCCACAACCTCACGCTCAGTCTGCTCAGCCCCAATATGCCTCAACTTGACGAAAAGAGTACAGCCACCCTCACTAAAAGGGGTATGAGATGATCCCGGGGGATTCATGATGTAGGTGCCAGCTGGATAGCTACCAGTCTCATCACTAAACACCCCCTCTAAAACCAAGATCTCTTCTCCAAATTCATGGGTATGGCTTGGAAAATTCGCTCCAGCTTCGTATCGAACGATCGAGGTAGCTCTTGCCACCTCATCGCCCTGGCGATCAAGCATGCGTCTCTCAACACCCATTGTGGGGCTTGAGGCCCACGGCAGATCATGATGATTAAGCACTACACGCTTACTGTAGTCAGAATGAATATCCATAAGAATCTTTGCGCTAATTAACTGTTAGCTATAAGAATAACAATGGAACAGAATTGCTGCTCAAAAGAGAAAAGCCACCCGAAGGCGGCTTTCCCGGTGAAGAAAATTACTTTCCTTAATTTTGAGGGCATGCATTCGCCAATGGCTTTCCAGCAATGCGGTCTTTGACCCACTCTAGATACATGGGTGCTGAAACACCAGGTGTTGAAAAGTGCGTTTGCTCTCCTGGAAGCTGAACTCTGCCGATATTTGCCCCCATGGCACACATCTGCTTTTGATAGAGCTCATGCATAACCGGAGGAACCGCGGTATCTTTTGTGCCCCAGTAAATCACAACTGGCGCCGTTGGTTTTACTGGCTTGACACTACCATCAACAAATGCCTTCACCCATGCCAAAGAGTTGCTTGGCTCAGTCTTTAATAATGATTTGTATTGATCTCCATAAGCATAGCTAAAAGTATCAGCTAGTACATGCATACATTTATTTCTGGATAGCTTGTCAACAACCTTTGCACCTTCATCAGTCAACACATCACTTAGCTGTAGATTGGGATATGCAGCTTGAGCACCCCAAAGCCCCATTACATAATGAGCAAATAAAAATACATTCGGGACATTGGCTTGCGTAAACTCATTCATGAGCTTCTTCGCCCCGGCTTCATCACTTGGAACCACTGAAAGCATGGCTGCAACATCATCCGGCGCCAAAGCAACATAACCAAGATACTGCAGATCATCGGCGGCGGTACCTTTAAGAGCCTGATAGCCCAGTAAGCTTGCAGCAGCAATAGTCGCTCCACCACCCTGTGACCAACCATACACAACTGTCTTTTTACCAGCTGCCACCTCTTTCATGGAGCTAGCTGCCCTTGCAGCATTAATAACATCCCTGCCATTTGTCCCGGCCACGGCATATTGATGCTTGCCCCCACCACCTAAACCCTGGTAGTCAGTAGCAACAATCACATAACCCTCTTTAATAAATTGCTCCACATTGGGAATACCGTAATCCGTCCAAGAGTTGCCATCCATCAAAAAATATTCATTCAGAGGTGCCGTTGGATCAATCACCTGAGAAGGTCCGCAATTTTGAGCTGAGCCGGTTGTGCCATGAGCCCAGGACATAATAGGCCTACCCTCTTTGGGAGCGACTCCATTTGGAGTAATGATGACTCCAGTGGCAATTGTCTTGCGCTCACCAACATCAGACGAGATGTAGGCAATTCTCCAAGCCTGCGCGCCTTTAACGGAAGTATCAATCTTCTCCTTCTTAATTACTTGCCCCAACTTACCATCAGGGGCCATTTTCATCACAGCAGAGTAAAAAGGCGGCATTGGTGGATCAGCAAAAACTGAAGGTGAGACGATGCAGATAGAAGCTGAAACTAGGAGGCGGAAAAATTTGTTCATAAGATCGATTTTTTACACAATACAAAAAAAATAATACACCTAGAAAGGGGTATGGCCTTAAGCAAAGCTTAAAAAAAATACCAACCCAAAGGCTGGTATTTTCATTTATGGTGGGCCCTCCAGGACTTGAACCTGGGGCCAAAGGATGATGAGAGCAGAAACCCAAAGAATACCGTTAGGATTTCAAGAGGCTACAGCGCCAGATTATCGATATATGAGCTTTTGTGTGACCAGATTAGCAGGCTCACAATAAGAACTATTTCACTCCTTGGTTTTAAAAACCAAAGGAATATTGAAGATTGATAAGCGTTACTTAAAGTAACGCTTATCTATTACTTACTTAAGAAAACTTTAGACTTGCTGGCGAACTAAGCTTTTTGGCTGTTTCACCATACTGAATTACATCACCAATCATTTCAGCGGTGCAGGCTGACAAGGTCCAACCTAAATGGCCATGTCCAGTGTTGTAATACACATTCGGTTTACTACCCCCACCTACTTTTGGCATCATTGTTGGCATCATCGGGCGCAAACCGGCCCAGGGGACTACTGAGCGAGTGCTGACTTCAGGGAAGCACTGATTAACCCAGTCAATCAAAGGCTTAATGCGATCAGCGCGGATATCCCGATTGATGCCGTTAAATTCTGCCGTACCAGCAACGCGAAAGCGATCTACTCCAAGACGACTAGTAACGAGCTTAGTTTCATCATCTAAGAGGCTCACATTAGGGGCGCCCTCTTGGCTGGCTTTATCAGTCAAATTAACCGTTATTGAGTAACCTTTAACCGGATAGACATTGACGCGATCACCTAATTGAGAAGCAAGATCACGACTTCCAACACCAGCACACACAACAACATTATCAAAAACAAGCTGACTCGCTTGCCCATCTTTGCTCAGAGTTAAGTTCACACGATTGCCATCGGACTGAACAGCAAGCACTTCATGCTCATAAATGGTTTTCACACCCAATTTGGCAGCAGCCTCTGACAATCCATGAGTGAACTTATGGATATCGCCTGTGGAATCACTTTCTGTGTAATAACCACCGTAATACTTACCAGCCAAGGTAGGTTCGATTTCCTTCATCTCTTGAGGTGTAACGGCAGTTCGTCCCAACCCGCCTTCAGCAAGCATCTTAGAGACTTTGCCTGCATGTTCAAAGCCTGCCTGATCACGATAGATATGCAAGATGCCTTCACGCTTTAAATCAAAATCGATGCCCTCTTGCTTTGCCCATGCAAAGAGATGTTTTCTGGCTTCAATCGCCATATGCGCAGTCTGAACTGTATTGCTTTTGTAGTTTGGAATCGAGGCAATGAACTCTGCGAACCAAGAAATCTTGTGCCAGTCAGGCTTTAAGTTAATTAATAGTGGGGCATCTTTTTTAAAGACCCACTTCATGCCCTTCATGATCGTTGACCAGTGGTTCCAGACCTCTGCATTAGATGCAGAGAGCTGGCCACCATTGGCGAAAGAGGTTTCCATCCCAGCGTAACGATGACGCTCAATCAACGTGACATCGTAGCCACGCTTAGCTAAGACGTAAGCAGTTGTAACGCCAGTAATACCACCGCCAATAATTACAAATGATTTCATTTTAAAGTCCAAAAAACGTCGAGGGTTACCCATTGCAAATGCTCAAGGGGCCCCCTCTGTTCTGGACCTGAGAGATTCGCAAATAGGTGATATTTGCTTGCTCCTTCGGTGTTATTGGGTGACGAATACCCAATATCTCTTCAGAGTTTAAAAAATCATTTCGGTTCTTTTGCCTGAGAGTTTCCGGGGCGGTTGCTCCTTCGGCGTTGCTGTAAAAGCAATCTCTCCCGAGAATGATTAAATACTTTTGATACTATACCTTCAAATACTATAACTTTAAATATTGCTTAACCAATTCGCACCAAAATGTTGCGCCAATCGCTATATTTCCATCATTAAAGTCGTAGGCAGGGTTATGCACCATACAAGTTCCTGGTGTATCGCCATTACCAATAAAAAGATAAGAGCCAGGGATTTTCTCGAGCATAAATGCAAAATCTTCGCTGCCTGATAATGCTGGTCCTTGGCGCGTAATAACTGCTTCGCCAAAGAGATCAGCCGCCACATTCCGCGCAAACTCTGTTTCCGCCGCTGAATTTACTAAGACTGCATAACCTGCTCGCCAATCGATCTTAGCACTTACCCCAAAGCTTTCGGCTTGCGCTTTAACAAGATCTTTAATTCTTTTTTCAATATCTATCGACCGTAGAAGCAGAATTAATTCACCTTAGCCCAAAAGAAAAAGCAGTTGCTACCCATTGGGTCACTATCGTTAGATATTTCTCTAAGCAAGCGCATCCACTTACTAAACAAATCAATCTATTTAAAAAGCTAGCGAATGAGCCGGAAGATCCGTACAACCATCACTGGTATAAAAACCCAAAAACATACGCTGGAATAGAAAAAGATGTAAAAGACGACTCAAGCTATTACTAATCTGTAGCTCGAATTCGCATTCGTTAGCGTTGTCTGCGCTTTAAATCAAAAATATACAGCAATACGTTTGAAACGATTTTCAACGTGCGATATCTGCTTTTAGCTTTAATTCAGTGACTTAAGAAACTGTATAGCTCGTTTGACCGCTTCATCATAGTTTGGCTTGTAATTTAAAACATCAATTTCATTGAACTGAGTTTTTAAGACTGTCGCCCTACTCTCAATTTGATGAATAAATGGCTCGGCATTCTTTTTTAAGAACTTCGCTGCTTTAATCAGCGCCTCTGGCTCTTTCTCAATTACCAGAGATAAATCAAATAGATCACGAGCTGTTGCCCGATCTCCACGATGCCATAATTTTTTCGCCACAATCTCAGCGGCAGTTTCCACTCTAATATGTTGGCCATCAATATTCCATATCTCAAATGGCGCCTCGGTTAGATTTGGAGAGGCAACAAAGTCAATTTCCCCTTCTGGGCGCATTAACTTCACGTAAGAACTCTGATCTTCAACGTAGTCTGTACTAACGGCTGCCGCGACGTCACTTAAGCGAGGCGTGACAAAACCTAAATACTGTGGATCTGGAACAAAGATGTCTATATCTTTACTAAGTCGATGCTGATAGCGAAACATCAATACCGTGCCGCCACCAAAAGTCCAAAATGGGTCAGCTGTTCCATGATTCTTAATATCTTCAATGATCGAAAGCGCATGGGGTAGCAAATCCCTCCATACGCCTTCAGGTAGCTCACGTTCAATAATGTGATTCATAAATTAAGCCCAAGCTGACCTTGGTGAATGCATTTCATGCACCCACCGATCAATATTTTTCCAAATGACTTTCGGTGCCACGTGATTAGTCTTCGCCGCCTCCTCAACCGCAGACACAATAATTTCTAATGGAGCTTCATCTAATAAAGTAGCAACGTGGGGATAAATCCTCTCAGGCAACTCACCACACACCAATGAATGAGATAAATCACTGCTTTGTAGCTTTGTCTTATAACTCACGCTGGCTGTTCTACTGGCCATATCCAAACCATGACGCTTTTTACTCTGCTCTTGCGTAATGACATCCAAGCCCAATAGCGATAGCAAGGATAGCAATTTGGCAGCCCCTAGATCATTCAGAGTCCCTTTCTCCAGATGATGAATGGTTGACCTTGAAAGACCGCAAAGCTTTGCTAACCGATCCTGGGATAAGCCCAGATCAGTACGGCGCTGCCCAACTTTGAGTCCGATTTCGCGTAAGTTCATAAGTGCATTATAGCATAAATTGTGTAATATATTACACATTATTTAATTAAAAAGTCTTTTTAATCACAACGAATCGAACTAGACTAGTTCCAAAAATGGACTAAATTAGCTCTGAAATGAACAAATAAATTCTCGCTTATTTTTTTATAGAATTTAAAGAAATTCTTGAGTCCAGAATTTTTTTAAGTGCTTCATTTTTTCTTGTAACCCCATAAATGTAACTAGCTGCACTATTAGCCACATCATAATTACCCTTCAAAAGAGCCCGGTCAATTATTAAATCAAAAGCATCATTTTTAGCTGTAACTCCATAAATCTTGTCAGCAGCATTAATAGCTAAATTAAATTTTCCGGCATGAAGAGAATATTTAACGACCTTAAGAAACTCACTATTTCTAGAATCGACGCCATAGGCTTTGTCAGCTATTTGCATTAATTCAAGAATTTCCCTCTCTTGATTATCTATTTCGCTTTCTATTGATGATCTATTATTCTTGATGACCTTATCTGGAGTCTGAACTTTTTTTTGAGATATTAATTTTTCAGTCTGTGGTGGTTTAGGCGACGTATCGGCAAAGAAATTTACTTCAATGATTTTTAAAACTACTCCCCCAATAATAGTAACAATCAAGCTAGCAATAAAAGTTTTCATGATTGGCATCATAAATCATAGAAACATGTTTCAAACGAATTAAGCAGCATAGTAAATACTATTTGCCGCTTAACTTTGTAAGCCACTCCATTGCAGTAGGAGGCAAGCCCTCGTCCTTCACTATGCCATCACCCGTTGGCCTAAAAAGAGCAGCAAGAATTGTCCCAATATTATCTTTACCCTCAAATGAACCATCACGTATTAAAGCAAGATACGTTTTAGCCATGGTGACACGTTCTGCCGCATCATTCTCAAGGTGAATATGACTGAGGAAAATTCGGACAAGCAAGCGAATAAACCAAAACGCTAAGGTCACAAGAAGAATGTAGGCTCCAATCTTCCACGTTGCCAAGACATCAAGTAATGGCGACAACGCACTAGAAGTGGGCGCTGTTGCAACTGCGCTGCCTAGCTTTGCATTGGTTGTAGTTGAAGCAACAGCAGCAATTCTTGTGTCTTCAATCATTTGCGCTACACCACGCAACTCCCAAAACAGTACACCTCCAAATGCAACCATACAAAGTGTCAACGCGATGAATGACCACTTAGCCCAATTGCCATGTTTCTTTTGCTTCTCCTCCCAATAACTAACTGGAGCTGCCAACGCCATGTACGCATCGTATGTAGCATTCAGTTGTTTAAGCTCTTCTGCTGTTGCTGTTAGTTGAGTTGTCCATTGCGAATCACGTTCAGTTTGAGCCTGTTCAAAGCTCTCACCTTGTGCCGCAACTTGATTCGAGACATCTAAATTTAATGCAGTGAATTCAGCAACTTGGGCGGCCTTTAACTGCTTATGCTCATCCAATAACGTAGACATATCACCAACAAGCTTTTTTAGAGCGGAACTTTCAGATTTCACGCGATCCTTGATACCACGAGAAAAGAGTTCAAACTCAACAAGGGCTGGGATAACTTTAGAAAGTGGCGCACCGTTTAAATCTTGGTATAGAAGACCCTCTTCTTACCGCTATTGGGATCACGCAGCAAATTATGTTCATCCAAAAAGCGATCAAACATATGGTGCGATGTACCCAGCTTGCCACCACTGCGGGTTCTAAAGACATAACCGGGATCATTGCTCTCAGTCAGCTTCTTCAAGGTGGTTTTACCATCTGGGTAATTACGAGCCACGATCTCTTTTAGCACCTTGAAGGTTTCATCAAAGCCATTGGCGTCCCGATCCTTGGTCTTGCCATATACCGATAAGGTCACCGTAGGCTGCCACTCAATTTGCTCAATGAGATTGCCCTCTTCGTCATATTCTTCAATGGGCTTTTGGGATGATTCATCTTCAGCTAAGAAACCTTCTGCATTGGTCTCTTGGGGCTGCATATCCACAATCTTGGTCTTGTACTTGATGTTTTTCCATTGCAAATTCAGCAGCTCTTTACCTGGCCTAGCCCCTGTATCAATCAAGATGCGGACAT
Source organism: Polynucleobacter sp. 78F-HAINBA (assembly GCF_018882325.1). Classification (GTDB taxonomy): domain Bacteria; phylum Pseudomonadota; class Gammaproteobacteria; order Burkholderiales; family Burkholderiaceae; genus Polynucleobacter. The sequence goes on from NZ_JACVOQ010000009.1 coordinate 51,474, forward strand.
AGTCATAAAGGAGTTCACGCTGCTCACGCTTGGCTTCAGATCTGCCCCGTAGAATCCACGCCGGGAAGTTGGCCAAGATGGCATTGACCTCTTTAATGCTAAAGGTTGCGTAGTTTTCACCCTTGCGCCCTGTGGTCTCTAGCTCGGGCTTCATGGCTCTGGTCATAAAGCCACGAATAATGGCCTCTTCAAAGATGTAGTTCAGGGTAACGTTATGTTTTCGTACTGTGCTGTAGGCAGGCTCTTTACCCATTAGCTCAGCACGATCAAGCTCATATTGCTTGAGTGCTGCGTAATCAATCTTGTCGATGTTCTTGTTGCCCAAGCAAGGGATTAAGAAATCATCAATGATGCGCTTGTACACACTGTAGGAAACGGGAGCCTCACCCTTTTTAGCTTTGTCATCCATGCGCTGCTTAGTTAAGCGAGCGATATCTCTAAATTTCTTGGTGACAACAGAAGATTGGCTTCTTTTTTAAGCTCAGCGATGCGCTTGAGATCTTTTGCTTTTTCAATCGCCTTGGCTTGATCACGCAATTTGGTGGAAGCAATTAGCCATTTGCCATCTACCTTATAACGACACTGCCAAACAGTACTTGATGGGCGCTTGTATAGAATCAGTTCGCGTGGGTAGATTTCGTAAGTGCTGTCGAGCTTTTCAGGCATCACAACACTTTAAATTTTTATAACGTTTACGTCAACGGATTTTGTAGAAGTAATTTTTATCAGGTTTTAAGACAACAAACTGAATTTAATTGCGCCGCTCATACTGCATATCTACCTGCATACCTAAAAGCTTTCCTGATGGCGCATTATCTTTTAGTTCTAGAACTATGTTGCCATCGATGATTGAGGCCATCTCTTCGACACTAAATTCACCGGCCATACCAGAAATTGAATCAGGATTCAAAGTCGCAATGTATTGAAAACCATTTTCCCTGCAAACTTCATCGGCAACTCTGAAAAGAGTTGCACGTTGTCTCACGTCCATATTTGAGTAAAGCCGACTATCATGAAATATAAATTTAATTTTATGATTCATACGCAATGTTAGAAGTGTTAGGTCGTAGCAAAATATACGCACTTCATTTATGCCATCGGAGCTATCATTTTCAACCCGAACATCTAATTTAAATCTAGTTTGATTATTTCCACAATCGTTGTTTAACGATATTCCAGCTGCGGAATTTGGATAGAATTTGGATACGTAATTAGTGAACACTGAAAAATTTTCACCCCTAAATGTTTTAGTGTCCTCAAGATATGAATTTGTTTTAATAATTTCAGAGCTGAGTTGACCCTCCAATTCAGCTGTTTTATTGCTGTACTGAAGTTGAATTTGCTTATAGTCACGAAGCTTGTTCAACTCGGCAGTTAAAGATGCAACCTCATTAACAACTGCGGTGTATTGATCAAGCGCCGTAGACTCACCTAAAATTTTTAGAAGATCATCCAAAGATTTTTGCTTGACCTTAAGGCTTGACTCCATCTCAGCTAATGTCTGCATCAGCCTTAATTTTTCACCACTCAATCGTGCAACTCTATTTGTTAATAATTTCTCATGAAACTCACTAACATCATCAAGCCTCTTCAGAATATTTTCCCGGAATACTGCTTCCATCTCCGAATATAAAGCCTTGAATTTAGTGAGCTCAAGAACCGGTCTCTCACGAAGGCTGAGATCGATATTGGCGATAGCACTTCTATTAAGGAATACTTTATTTTTATCGCTCTCAATTTCAGATGCTATTAATTTGGCTGAAGTTTGTAGCTCATAATAGTTTTCTGCTACTCTAAATTCCTCCCTGGCTTTATTCAGTCTCTCAATTTTTTGCTCAAGCTGTTTTACATGTATATCCGCATCTCGGCCGCCAGAAAAGTACTCCTTGATTAAAGGATCATCCTTAAAGTTGCGTTGTAATGTTTTTAGATTTTTAATTTCTGATTTTAGTTTTGACTTGATCTGAATTAAGCTAGTCTCAATGCCCAACAAAAAACAGCTTCTCAGCAAAACATCATAGTCAGAATGCTCATTTGTCCTGCAGGCGTCCACATACTCGCCCTGCCCTCTTCGCAGAAATTTAGTGATTAACGCCCTAAAACTCAATCCACCAATATCAGACGGCAGCGAAAATGAATTTGAACCCATAAATTCAAGAAAATCAGATAGCTTCTTCTCTTCGTTATCTAAATAAACAATATTTTGCTTCGAAGTATTTCTGGCAACAGTGTGCACTTTTCCAGATAACTCAAATTTAAGCTGGAATTCCCAATTTGGTATCTTCGACTCAAATTCCGAATTTTTATTGGCGCCAAGACAAAAGTGGATCAACTCCACAATCAATGATTTTCCAACTCCGTTATAAGTTGCCCCATTATTAGAGCGGGACCCAACCACGAGCGTTAATCCAGTCTCATTAAATTTAACAGACTTGAAGCCTGGTTGATTTGAGGTTAATTCAATCAAACGCATTTTTTAAGAACCCCACTTTTGGAATCCACTTCGACAGCATTGATCGCGTATAAAACATCGATTGCAAATACAAGATGCTCAAACGTATGATCCACTGGATATCCACCCTTTTTATAATTTTGTCTAAATGAGCTCCATAATTGATCTATCACCTGCGGACGCTCCAACAATTCCACAACGTATGCGCTTAGTCCTAGAATCGACTCTCCGAGCTTAATGTGCTTATCTGGCATTAACATTTTGGCTCCTCGAAGATATCGCATGCCTCAAAAAAATAAGCCAGGATTACTATCGCCGCCTCCTGTATTTCCTTTTGCTGTCTCTGGGATAAATTTTTATTCCCCGGGGTAATTTGATCAAGAATCCAGAAAAACATGCGGTCTTCCGCAGTTGCATCACCTTCATCTATATACTGATGCGCTCCCCTAATATCACAATACATTGCATGAAGTTTGTCACGAACATCTTGCCTAGCAAAATTGCTATTAGCTGAGAAATACTCTTCAATACTTCCCGATCGGTAATCGGCAGATCTAAGCAACTTCGCAGCAACCTTCAAGTTATTAAAAGTAATTTTCTTTTCAAATTGGGGGTTTGATAAATTAGACTCAAGAGATTGCGGCGCAAAGTTTTCAATAATATGGCCAATGATTTCTGAAATTAAGTCAAATCTGATAGTCTCAATATCTGCAGGGTCTGGAGGGAATCCAACAACGGCAATTATCTGATCTGCACTAAGATTCATTAGCTTATCTTCTAGATCCTTTGCAAGAAATGGCCTGCATACATCTAACATATATTTTTGACGTAGCAGCTCAAGCTTTGCATAAGTTGTAGGATATGCTCCCGGCTTAATTCGATAGGCATCATTTATGACAAAATAGAATTCCTTAATACCTACTGGGTAAACCTTCCCATCGCCCCATTTTTTAATAAGGCCAGAAAAATCATCTTCAATTTTTTTAATAGCCTTAGCCTCATCAAATGACTCTGGTGCATAAACTTGATAGTAACGCCCCGCATTTGGTTCATGCCCATCGTTTTTCCAGTCTCCCTGAGGGCCCTGCGGCTTTACAGGATAAAAGTCAGCAGATGAATAGGACATTATCTTTGTAAAGATACCCTCAAACTCATCGCCCATACTCTTTGCGAGCATGTTCTGAAATAGTATTCTTGCCAGGGCTTTTTCTGCGTTATTCATCTGCTTATTTTCAATCATCACTCTGAAAGATATAAACTAACATTTAATTTCATAATTAAAAACCCCAGCTATCTTGAACTGACCCACAAAAGTTGGACAGTTTAGTTAGGTTACCAGAAGGGATTGAGTTCGGTATTGCACTGGGCTCAATCCCTTTAGTTTTTGTTTGATCCGATCATGGTTGTAGTAGTGGATATATT